>CAMDBM010000018.1:0-53811 GCA_945889085.1 Ferrithrix thermotolerans DSM 19514 | reverse complement strand
GGCGTTTGCAGGTGGTGATGGTGAGGGTGATGCGGGGTTCGGGGTTCGGGTTGTGGACGCGTTGGGTGATTTGTTCGATGAGGTGGGGGCGGTGGGGGCGTCGTTGTTCGCGGACCTGTTCGAGGGAGAACCGGCGGTTGGACAGGATGCGGTCGCGTTGGTCGTGGGGGAGGTGCGGTGAGGTGAGGAGTTCGTCGCAGAGTGCGACGGATTCGTCGTGGAACCCGAGTCGGAAGGCGATCATCGAGCGGAGATCAGCGATCCGCCACCAATACACATCCGCCGGCACGCCGTGCCGCGCGGCATCGGCTTGCGGCACGGCCGCAGCGCGGCAGACCACCTTGTAGGCCCCAAGGTCGTGACGTCGGTCGGAGAGGAGTCGCGCCAGTTCGAACAGCACGTCGATACGGCTCGGTCCGATGAGCCAGGCCTTGACGAATGCGTCGACGACAAGGTCTAGGGGCGCGTCCGAATCACGTGCGGTACGTGCGGCAGAGAGGGCGGCAGCCTGACCGCTATCCAACGCGGCGGGAGCCTGCAGGGAGTTCGTCCAGCAGTGCCTCGCTCACCCAACAACGTGTGAGGTGCAGGGTGGACTCGATGCGCACAACGCGCTTGGGCTGGTCGATACCGCGGCCACACATGGAGAGCGCCGCCTTCAGGCACGCCTCTCCGTCGGGCAGCACCATCGGCAGGCGACTGCGGCGCACACCCGACGGTCCGGCGGTGAAGCAGTTGATGTAGGTCTTTTCCCAGTCGATCTGGTTCGCGAGCGAGGCGGGGATGAAGTCGGCAAGACCGATACCGAGCAGGTTGCCCCCGCTCACCGGGGTGATGTCGAGCAGGACGATGGTGGTGATTGTCGGGCCACCGCTCTCGGCGAGACCGTGCACCCAGAAGCGACCTGTCACGTTGGGGTCCATTCCCGTGCCGGAGATGTCCTTACCGGCCTTGTCCACCACGAGCACGTCGATCTCACGGAACGGCAGCGGCGGGATGAGCGATTTTGCGAACTCGGTGATCTGTCGTTCCTTCTCGCCGCCCACATCGTGGGCCGTGAGCCCCTCCACCCGCACGATGGCCCCGGCGGCGGACTCGATGGAGGCGAGCCCGCCGAGCAGTCGACCGGTGGCGCGCAGTGCCGCGATGCCGTCGAGGATGCGGTCGCGCATTTCGATCGGTCCGCACGAGTGGATCTGGGCGGCGCCGGGTTGCTTGCCGAAGCCAACCACCGCCATCTTCGTGCAGCCGCTCTCGATCGGCCCGCGGAAGCAGGTGTGGGGCTTCACCCGGTTGACCGGAAGGATGCGGTCCGCGCCCGCCGCATGCCGGTCGAGGTATAGCGGCATGCCACCCGGGGTGCGAGCCACCTCCACGGTCTCCATCGTGGAGCGGATCTCCGCGCCCATTGCCTCCTCGGTCATGCCGAGGGATTCGAGCATGTATCGCTGACCATCGGCCGTTGCACCGCCGTGGCTACCCATTGCAGGCACCACGAACGGTTTGGCGCCGAGTTCACGCAGGCCGAGAATCGTGCCGCGCATCAGGCCCACCCGGTCGGTGAGGCCCCGACTGCCGCCCCCAACGGCCACGGTCATGCCGGGCGTCACGCTTCCGGCGAGCGACGACAGAACTGCTTGACGTGCCGCCTCGCACGCATCGGCGATGGGCTGGGGCTCGATGACCGCAAGTTCCACCTCGACGAGTCGAGGGATCTGCAAGGCGGGGTCGAAGGGGAGGTCAATGCCCCGGGACAGTTGCTGCCATGGGTTCGGGCGATCTTCCATTCCCCCATGCTCGCACGCATCGGGCACCGGGCGGCACAACGGGTACGGTGACTGTCGGTGACTACCTCGCTGCTCCCCGATCCTGCGTCGGCGGTATCCGCTCGTGGACTCGTGAAGCAGTACGGGGACTTCCGCGCGGTGGATGGCATCGATCTGGACGTGTACCCGGGGGAGACCTTTGGATTCCTCGGCCCGAACGGAGCCGGCAAGTCCACCACCATCAAGATGCTCTGCACCCTGCTCGAGCCGACCGACGGGCACGCCCTGGTTGCCGGGTTCGACGTGGTGAGCCAGCGCGGTTCGGTGCGCCAGAACATCGGCCTCGTGTTCCAGGACCCGACGCTGGACGGGTACCTGTCAGCTGCCCAGAACCTGAAGTTCCACGCCGAGCTGTACGGCGTGCCCAAGTCCATCGTGGCCGACCGGATGCAACAGGTCATGGAGATGGTCGGCCTCTGGGAGCGCAAGGACGCCCGGGTCGACACGTTTTCGGGTGGAATGAAGCGACGTCTCGAAATTGCCCGTGGGCTCCTGCACTCGCCCCGGGTGCTGTTCCTCGACGAGCCAACGGTCGGCCTCGACCCGCAGACGCGCTCGTCCATCTGGGGCTACATCGAGGAGCTCAAGCAGCGCGAGGACATCACCATCTTCCTCACCACGCATTACATGGACGAAGCCGAGCACTGCGACCGAATCGCGATCATGGACCAGGGCAGGATCGTCGTGCTGGACACGCCCGCTGCCCTCAAGGCCAGTGTCGGCAAGGACCGGATACAGATCGCGACGCGCAATGATGCTGCAGCCATAGCGCTACTCAAGGAGCGTTTCGATCTCGATGCAGAGGTGCACGACGGCCATGTGCAGTTCTCGGTGACAGACGGCGAGGAGTTCGTCCCCAGCCTGTTCAACAACATCGACCTCGGTATCCGCTCGGTCAGCGTTGCCCGCCCGTCGCTCGACGATGTCTTCATGGCGTACACCGGGCGCACGATCCGAGACGCCGAGCAGTCCGCTACCGACAAGCTCCGCTCCAGCCCGTTGCTTGCTGCCGGGCGGAGAAGGTGAACACACGATGAGTGTTGTTCCCGTCGCTGTCGTCGACGACAGCCGCTCCCACGACCTGCGCGGTGTGAAGGTGGTGTGGCAGCGAGAACTCATCCGGTTCGGCCAGGACCGTATGCGTATCGTCACCTCGCTCGTGCAGCCGGTGCTCTACCTGTTCGTCCTGGGTGCCGGTTTGTCGTCGCTCACCAAGGGGGGCATGGAAGGTCTCAGTTACCGCAAGATCATCTTCCCCGGTGTTCTTGCGATGAGCACGATGTTCACGGCGATGTTCTCAAGCGTCAGCATCGTGTGGGACCGCGAGTTCGGTTTCCTGCGGGAAATGCTGGTGGCGCCTGTTCGGCGCGGTGCGCTGGTGACCGGCAAGGCGCTCGGTGGTGCCACCACCGCAACGATCCAGGGTTGCATTGTGCTGGCGATGGCTGGAGCGGTGGGCATCCCCTACAACCCGGTGCTGATCGTGGTGCTGCTCGGCGAGATGCTGTTGCTGTCGTTCACCATGACCGCTGTCGGCATGGTGATGGCGGTGCGGGTGAAACAGATTCAGTCGGTGATGGGTCTCATGCAGATGATCACCCTGCCGCTGCTGTTTCTGTCCGGCGCCTTGTTCCCGCTCGGCGGCCTCCCGACGTGGTTGCGAGTAGTTACCCGACTCAATCCGCTCACGTATGTCGTGAACCCCATGCGACACATCGTGTTCGATCACCTGAACATGTCGGCCGAACTCCGCAACAAGATCACCCCGCCCATCACCTGGTGGGGCTGGCACGTGCCGGTCGGGCTGCAGGTGCTGGTGGTGGCCGTTATGGGTCTCGTGGCCCTCGCCATCGCCACCCAGCAGTTCAATAAAGCCGAATAGCACAGCGCCGATTAACGTTCGCGGGATCGCACGGGAAGCCGCCGCGTGCCGGGTGGGGATTGGTTACTATCTCGGCGTCGGTGGGGCGAATGCTTCACACAATTCGACACGTGTGAAGGGATATCACCGTGCGTAAACAAGGTCGAGCAAGGCGGTTGGTTGCCGCTGCTGTCGCAATAGTGTTCGCATCGACTCCTCTGCTGGCCGCGCCGGCCTCTGCTGCAACGGGATGGCACCAGCGCGGCCCGACGATCTCCGGTGCCGCAATTGGTGACCAATTTGGTGCTGCAGTGTCGTCAAGCCGATCCGGCAATGTCGTGGCGGCCGGTGCACCTCGAACGAATAGCCGTACCGGTTCGGTATCGGTTCGTCGGTTGATCGACGGGACGTGGGATGAACTCGGTCAGACGCTCGTCGGCGCAGCCGCAAACGATGATTTTGGGAGAAAGGTGTCGCTGAATGCGGCCGGGAACGTTCTCGCAGTTGGGTCACGTACGGCGAGTGCTATCGGAAACGTCAAGCTGTACAAATTGAAGCGTGGTGTATGGGTGCAACTCGGTTCAACCTTGACTGGTGGAGCTCCCGGTGACGAGTTCGGCAATTCGGTAGCCCTCAATGCTTCGGGAAACATCGTCGCTATCGCTTCTTACGAGGCAAACATCGACGCCGGAAACGTCAAGCTGTACAAGTTGAAGCGTGGTGTATGGGTGCAGCTCGGCGCCACGCTGTCCGGAGCCTCCGTTGGCGACCTGTTCGGCTACTCGGTTGCATTGAACGCGGCGGGAACCGTTGTGACAGTCGGAGCAATTAAGTCAGGGAGCTGGGCCGGTGCGGTGTCGGTGTACAAGTTCTCGCGGGGTGCGTGGCGACAACTGGGCGCCACGCTCACTGGAGCGAGTGCAAATCAGTGGTTTGGCTACTCGGTGTCGTCCAGCGCCTCAGGGACGACGGTCACTGTCGGTGCAGAGCTCGCCTCCAGCGTGCTCGTCTACCGCTACTCCAAGGGGTCTTGGCAACAGGTGGGGTCAACCCTAAACAACGTCGGTGGGTTTTCAGTGAATTCCAACGCATCGGGGAACCAGATTGTGGTCGGAGACCCGACCTACAACGCCGAGGCAGGGGCAGTCCGCGTCTTTCGCAATTCCGGTGGGGCGTGGCAGCAGGTTGGCTCGACAATTACAGGTTCCCTCGCTGGCAACCAGGTTGGCAGCTCCGTCTCGGGGAACTCATCAGGCTCAGTTATCACGATTGGTGCATCCGGCCGCTCGTCCAACAACATCGGCTACGTGCAGCAGTACCGGTTCAACCGCTAGCGCTGGTCAGAAGACAGGCCCTTCTCTCGTGTTCTCGGTTCCGAAACTGCTCAAGACGTGCCAGTTTGGGGGCCGAGAACGATGGGGGGATGGGCGGTGTCGGGAGTGCGACACCTACGATCGGGAACCATGGGAATCGCAGTGGTGACCGGGGGCGGGCGCGGTATCGGTGCCGCCATTGCCAGACGGCTTGAGGAAGACGGACACGTGGTGCATCGGCTCGACCAGAATCCTGGGCCGGGTGTGACGGTGTGCAACATCACCGACGAGGCAGCGGTGATCCGCGTGGCTGAGCAGATCGCTGCCGACGGCCCCGTCGAGATCCTGGTGAACAACGCGGGGCACTGGCGCTTCGGTGCGCTGGAGGACGTGTCGTCGGAAGACTTCCGAGCCGTGCTCGACGTGAACGTGCTCGGCACCTTCCACTGCACGAAGGCGTTCGGCAAGTCGATGCTCGCCGCCGGCACGGGCAGCATCGTGAACATCGTGAGTATCGCCGCCTACCGGGGGAACCCATCGGTGGGTGCGTACTCGTCGTCGAAGGCGGGTGTGGTTGCGCTCACCGAGGTGACGGCGCTTGAGTGGGGTCCGCGCGGCATCCGCTGCAACGCGGTCGGCCCGGGCCTTGTGCCTACCGAGGGCACCGGCAACGTGTACGACGACCCGCGGGTACGTGAGGTGCGCGCAGCCGCAGTGCCGCTGCGCCGTCTCGGCACGCCCGAGGACATCGCGGAGGTGGTGGCCTTCTTTGCATCCGACAAGGCGTCGTACGTGAACGGCCAAACCGTCTACGTGGATGGCGGCATCTCCAAAGCGTTGATGTCGATGCTCCCCCGCCCCTATGACGTACCCGGCCCGCACGCGAAGTGAGCACACCGTTGAGTAACCATCAGACAGATTCCTCGTCCGTGCCGAGTGTGCTCGGCGGAGCCGTGATCGGGCGCACTCGCGAGGCCGATGTGGTGCTCGCTGCGCTCGCGACCCGCCGCAACATCCTGCTCGAGGGCCCACCCGGCACGGGGAAGTCCACGCTGCTGCGTGCTGTTGCCGAGGAACTCGCCCGGCCGCTATTCCTCGTGGAGGGAAACGCAGAACTCACGCCGGCACGACTGCTCGGTGCATTCGACCCGGCGCAGGTGCTCAACAGCGGATACACGGCCGATGCGTTTGTCGACGGCCCACTGCTTTCGGCGATGCGGTCCGGTGGGTTGCTGTACGTGGAGGAGATCAACCGGGTGCCGGAGGAGACCCTCAACGTGCTCATCACGGCGATGAGCGAACGCGAGGCGAACGTGTCACGGCTCGGCCGCGTGGTGGCCGTACCCGGCTTCACCGTCATCGCAGCGATGAACCCGTTCGACGCAGTGGGAACTGCCCGCATCTCCGGAGCGGTGTACGACCGCACGTGCCGCGTGACGATGGGGTACCAGTCGGCGGTCGAGGAAGTGGCGATCGCCGAGCGTGCCGTGGTGTCGGTGTTCGTGGAGCTTGGTGGCAGCGGTGTCGATGCGGCCTCCTCAATGGAGGAGAGCGACACAGCACGCCTCACCAAAACTGTCGAGATGGTGCGGGCCACGCGCTCACACCCGGACATCCGCCAGGGGGCATCGGTGCGCGCGGCGATCGATCTCGAGGTGCTCTGCCGACAGTTGGCGATGCAGCGGGTGGACGGCGGGGGTGCTGCGATTTCCCGCAACGACGCAGACGTGACGCGTGACGCCGCGCTCGCGGCGCTGTCCGGTCGTATCCGACTCTTCGAGGGATCAGGACGAAACGCCGACGATGTGGTCAGCGAGCTGTGGCGACGCTTCTTTGCCGGTGCAAGCACCGGACAGGTAACGCACACCCCGGGAAAAGACCCGGCCCGGTAGAGGGAACGCCGGGCACAGGATCGGGATTGGTGAAAGAGGGTCCTTCGGCCCGCCGGGAACTCGACAAGTCCAAGAGCCGGGGCAGCGACCGGTCGTTCGTGGAGCGTGTCGATCCAACGTTTCGGGACCTGTCCCCCGAACGCGGTGTGCTCGACGATGAGGCAGCCGCTGCGGCCTTACGAGACGACCTCGACCAGGGTCTCGCCCGACTCGCAACTGCAGCGAACACCTCCGATGAGGCCCTTCGCCGTTTGGCAAAGCGCCTCGCCGGTCGCGTCATCGTGCACCTCGGCCAGGGTGGCGGACAGAAGCGGCGCGGTGTCGGCCACCTTGCGGGTGGTGTTCTGCGCGATGGTGACGAAATCGACCTTGATGCGAGCCTGCCGGCGATCGCGGAGGCGCGCAGCCTCGGGCAACGTGTGGACACCGATGCACTGCGCGGCCGGCACTGGGTGCGAGAGGAACATGCGATCACCCTGCTCATCGACCGGAGTGGTTCGATGGGGGGCGAGCGCCTCGTCACGGCAGCGCTTGCCGCCGCGATCGTCGCCTGTCGTGCCCCCGGCGACTACAGCATCATCGCCTTTGCCGGTGACTGTGTGGTGGTGAAGTCTCAGGACTCGGAGCGCTCGACGGACTCGGTGATTGACGACCTACTGTCGCTGCACGGCTACGGCACCACCGATCTGGCGCGTGCCCTCAACGCAGGCCATCAGCAACTGAGCCGCTCAAGGTCGCGCCGCAAGGTAGGGATCCTGCTCTCCGACGGCATGGCGACAGCAGGTGCTGATCCTTTGAGGCTCGCACGCGAGTACGAGACTCTTCACGTGATCGCGCCGCCCGGGGACGCGCCCCAGGCAGCGGCGCTGGCGAGGGCCGGCGGCGGCCGCTTCGCCCAGGTGTCACGCCCCAGCGAACTGCCCGAGGTGTTGTTGCGCGTGCTCGGCTGAGCCGCTACTTGGACATCTGACCGCAGTCGACCGGCAGGATCGTCCCGGTGATCATGTCGGCGTTCGTTGACGCGAGGAACAGCACGGCATCGGTGATGTGCTGCATCTCGCAACGCCACTTCTCGCCAGCCATGTTGCCTCCCGAGAAGGTCTCAAAGGCGTCCTCGGGGTCCATGCCCATCTCCCCGGAGAGGCCTGAGACCATGCCCGATCCTTGACCCTCGCCGGGCCGGATGGTTGCCGGGCAGATGGCGTTGACGTTGATGTTGAACTCGGCGAGTTCTGTGGCCCACGACGTGGTGAGGCCGTTCACGGCATGCTTCGCCGCGACGTAGTGCGACAGCATGGCGTGGCCCGAGCCGGTGACGGCCGACGAGATGTTGATGATCTTGCCCTCGCGACGGCCGATCATGTTGTCCACCGCGTACTTGGTGACGAACATCGTTCCCTTCAGGCAGGTGTCAATGACGGCGTGAAGGGTTTCGGATCGCATCTGGTGGATGAAGTCGAGTGCGGCGATGCCCGCATTGTTCACGAGAATGTTGATGACGCCGTCGAACGCATCGAGCGCCTTGCCGACGGCGGCCTGCACCTCGTCCTCGTTGCGAATGTCGCAGGGCAGGCCGATACCGCGCTGGCCCCGGTCCTCAACGGCCTTGACGGCAGAGGCCATCATTTCCGGCGTGGACAGCCCATAGATCTGGTCGATCGGCTTGCAGATGTCGATGATCGCAACGTCACAGCCGGCCTCGGCGAAGGCCTTGGCATGGTTGAAACCCTGACCCTTGGCACCACCGGTGATGAGTACCTTCTTGCCTGCCAACCCACGGAGTTCGATTCCCACGATGATTCTCTTTCTGTTTGAGCGTGATCCGCTTGGGCTGAACGGCTGCTCCCGAGACGGCAGCAGCGTCGTCAGCCCAGTAACGACGCAAGGTAGCACTAGCGTGCGGATGTGGCCACGAGCGAACGCATCTGGGGGCGCTTGCTGGGTGCCGTTGAGCGTCGTGAGGTGCCTGCCCTCGTTGCGTGCTTCACCGAGGAGGGTTCGTGGCAGAACGTGCCGCACGAGCCGTGGAGGGGACGCTTGGCGATCGCCGAGCGGCTCGGGCCGATCCTGTTGCGCTCGGAACGGGTGCAGTGGGACGTGGTGAGCGCCTCATTCACCGAGCATCGGGCATGGCTCGAGCGGGTGGACCGCTTCTGGATCGACGGCGTGGAGTACGCAGTGCGCTGCAACGGTGTGCTCGAGGTGGATCCGGCGTCCGGGTTGATCAGCGAGTTCCGTGACTACGTGGACCTCGGTGAGTGGCGGGCTCGGCTCGCTGCAGCGGGTCCGCTCGGGGACGTGGGCGCACCCCGCTGACCCGGGGTTGATCAGTCGGGGGTCATCGCCCGCTCGAAGGTGAGGGGCTCGCTGGACCAGTTGGCCACTTTCGAGCCGGGGATCTTGGTGTGGCTCGGCCAGGGGCGAGTGGTGTCGACCGGCTTGCCCTTGGAGATGATGTGGGCAAACCTCGACTTGTCGTTGAGCAGACGGATGTCCTTGGACGGGTCGCCATCCACCACCAGCACGTCGGCCCGGTAGCCGACGTCGATGACCCCGACGTCGTCCATGCGCATGGCGAGCGCGCCGTTCTTGGTGCCGCAGGTGATCGCCTCGAGCGGTGTGAGACCGAGCTCGTTCACGAACACCTCCATCTCACGGCCGTGCCAGTGCCCGTACGGCGTGAGTGCGAAGCCGCTCTCGGATCCGCAGAGGATCGGCACGCCAGCGTCGTACGCCGCACGCATCATCTTCGCGGTGGCGCGGATCTCGCCGCGAAACAGGTCCTCTTGGCCGATGCCGGCGCCCACCTTCGGGCCGTAGTCGGCGAGATTTGCGAGGAAGGTGAAGGTGGGGCACACCGGTGTGCCGCTGTCCACCAATAACTGCACAGTGTCCTCGGTGATGTACGACGCATGGAGGATGAGGTCCACGCCGGCACGCACGGCAGCGGCGGTGGACTCGTCGCTGCGACAGTGCGCCGTAACCGGGATACCGAGGTCGTGCGCGGTGTCGCACGATGCCTTCATCTCGTCCTCGGTCCACACGAGCAACTCGCCCTTGCGCGTGGGCACGCTGCCAGTGGCGTGGATCTTGATCCAGTCAGCCCCGTACTTGATGTGGCGCCGTGTCCACATCACGATCTCGTCGGTGTTGTTGACCACCTGTGCGTACCCGGTGCGTCCCTCGTCGGGAATGAGCCGCCCTGCCGTGCCACCCACTGCGGTGAGCAGCGCCTGGTAGCCCGTCTTCATGCGGGGACCGTCAATGACACCACAGTCGATGGCGTCTCGCACCGACGGCCCGATGCCCCAAGCGGTGTCGGGGTCCATGAACGAGGTGACACCCGCGCGCAGGATCTTCTGCAGATTTTGCGATGTGGTAAGGGCAGACATGGCCGCCTCGCGGTGGAAGAACAGTTCGTCGTTCGACTGCACGTCGTCGAACGTGCTGTGTAGGTGCGCGTCGATGAGCCCCGGCATGACGGTCTTGCCGGTGGCGTTGATACGCAGCGCATCCGCCGCCGCCACAACCGTGCCGGGAGCACCCACGGCCACGATGGAGTCATCGCGCAGCAGCACGTCTGCTGCGCGGGGCGCTGCGCCCGTGCCGTCGATCAGGCTGCCCCCGGTGATCAGGATCTCGCTCATCCTCGGTACTCCCTGTGGTCTCTCGAACTGGATTCTTGAACTGGTCTATCGGGTAGGAGCGCCCGACCGGCAGATCCCATGGTTACCCGGCCCGGCTATGCGTTGGTGACGCCGAGCCCGAGCCCGCCGTCCACCGTGAGGACGTTGCCGGTGGTCCACTCGGCGCGCACAAGGTATTCGTACGCCTCAGCAATCTCCTGCACCGTGCCGATCCGGCCGAGCGCGTGCGCCGGGCCGAGCCCGACGAGACGTTCGTACGCGGCGTCGGCGTCACCGAGCCCGGCGCGCTGGTTGATCTCGGTGAAGACGGCACCTGGCCGGATGCAGCCGACCCGGATACCAACGGGCCCGAGTTCCGCGGCGAGCACCCGCGTGAGGGTCTCGAGAGCGCCCTTGGTGGCGGCATACGGGGAGGCACCCGGGAAGGCGCGCTGGGTATGCACAGAGCCGACAAACACCACACAGCCCTGGGTCTTCTGCAGGTGCGGCTTCGCGAGGCCCGTCAGCATCATGCCGGCCACCACGTTGGTGTTGAAGATGTCGAGCAACTGCTTCTCGTCGAGCTCGTCGATGGCACCGCGGTACATGTTTCCCGCGTTGCTGAGGAGCGCGTCGAGCTTGCCTCCGCCGTGCGCTACAGCAGCGTCGATCATGTGGCGACGGTCGGCATCCACCGTTACGTCGCCGGAAACTCCGAGACAGTTGGGCCCGATGGCAGCAGCCTCGGCCTCGATCTTGTCGCGGCGACGACCAGAGATGGTGACCTTGGCGCCGAGCTTGCAGAAGTGCTCGGCCGCACCGGCCCCGAGGCCCGAGCCCCCACCGGTGATGAGGATGGACATTCCTTCGACGGGTCGCATCAGCGATTGCCTCTCGTGTCGTTCGTGGTGGGCGTCATGCCCGGCTTGACGCCGACCGCGTCAACGGACTGCGGCCGGGGAAGGCCGGCGATCACCGAGATGGTGACACCTCCGTCGACGAGGATCTCCTCGCCGGTGATGTATTCCGACGCATCCGAGAGCAACCAGAGCACGGCGCGTGAGATGTCATCTGATGTGCCGAGGCGCCCGAGCGGCACCCGGGACTCGCGCAGTGCACGGATCTGCGGGTCTGCGTAGATGGGGCCAGACATGCCGGCATCGATGAGGCCCGGAGCGATGGCGTTCACGCGGATGCCATGCTGCCCCCACTCCACCGCCATCTGCTTCGTGAGCAGCGCCACTGCGCTCTTCGTGGAGCCGTACGCGCCAGCGTTCGGGCCGGGCATCACACCGTTCATCGAGGTGATGTTCACCATCGAACCGCGACGGCCCTCGGCCACCAGTCGCTTGGCAACCGCCTGTGCCACGGTGAACGTTCCCGTCAGGTTCACCTCCACCACGGCACGCCACTGATCGAGTGTCTGGTCGAGCAACGGCCCGAAGCGCACGATGCCGGCGTTGTTCACGACCGCATCGGGCGTGCCGAACGCGTCGAGCACGGCGTTGACCCCATCAACACCGGTGGTGGAGCACACGAAGCCGGTGGCCCCGGGGATCGACGCAGCGGTCTTGGTAACGGATTGGTCGACGTCGAGGAGCGCAACGCGGTAGCCGTCCGCGGCTGCCGCTGCGGCAATCGCTGCGCCGAGCCCGCCTGCGGCGCCGGTGACGAGAATGGACTTGGACATCAGAGTGCTCCGAACAGGATGGGGTACGAGCTGTAGTGCTTGCGGACGCTCGCCGGGTCGAGCACCGGTGGCGCTGCGGGATCCCGGCGCCCGCCCGCCTCGAGCACGGCGTGGGCCATGACCGCAACCGTGCCGTAGAGGCGCTGTGTGGTGCCCCCGCTCATGTCGCCGTCCACGAGGCCTCCGTCCAGTTCCTGACCGATGCACGCATGCGTGCCGGCCCCGAAGCTGAGCCCCCACGGGGCGGCGCCGTCGGGAACCTGACGGTGCGGGTCGAATCGGTTACCGGTGGGCCCCCACACCGAGGCGTCACGGTTCGCGGCCTTGAGGTCGAGCACGAGGCGCGTCCCGGTGGTGATGGTCCGTCCTGCCACCTCGAAGTCCGACACTGCCTCGCGCCACGCAACCGGGCTCGCGGGCTCGAGCCGGAGCGCCTCGTGCATGCAACGCTGCAGGAACGCCTTGTCGGTGCGGGCTTGTTGGAGGTCCTCGGGGTGATCTGCCCCCCACGCCCACACCTGGTCGAGGGTGTGTGTGAGCGAGTTCGCCGTGGAGTGGGCGCCTGCCTGCAGGTAGAAGGCAATCTCGCGCCGGATGACCTCGTGCGGGAGGTCGAGACGGTCCTGGTTCCGCAGCAGGGTGGTGAGTACGTCCTGGGGGAGTTCGCTCTCGGGCCGGGTACCGGCGGCAACCTCGCCGATCAGCGAAACCCGACGTGCGATGGCTGGCTGCAGCACGGACTCGTCGAACTCGTCCATGACAGCGAGCACCTCGGCGCGCACCTCGTCCTTGTTGCGCGTGGAGTGGACGAGCGTGGCGCCCTCGCTGAACTTCTTGACGATCCCGTAGAGCCGTTCGGTTGCGTCCGGGTCCGCGCTGTTGTGGTCGATCCCCGCGACATGGGCGGTGAGGCTCATCGCGAGGCGGTAGCCGATCACGATGAGGTCGCCGCGCCCGGCTGCGCGGAACGGCGCAAGGGTGTCGGTGAGGGTTTGCGCGAGGAGTTGGTTCTCCCACACGTCAAAGACCTCACGGCGGAACAACCGGTTCTCGAGCCGTCGGCGATCGCGGTGCGGGTCACCGTGCAGCGTGAGCAGGCAGTCGCCCATGACAACAGCGCCCTCGTCATAGAGGGCTTGGCGGGCTTCCTTGCGGCGCAGCGCCTCGTTCACGTCGCGCCAGCCGGTCAGTTCCACGACGGGTACATCCATGACGGTTCCTGAGCCTTCCTTGCCGGTTCACCGGCTTGCTTCGGCGTCCCGGTACGTCGTGAGGAGACTAACGCCGACCCCGGGCCTTAGCCATCTGGCGGAGGCGTTCGGCCGGTTCGCCATGGTCCGACCGCAGCCGCATGAGTTCCTTGGCCGTGCGCCAGTACTCCTGGATGGACTCGTCGCCGCTCGTGCGACGCATGAGCAACTGCATGGCGATGTCGTGGCGCACATACTCCACCGAGACCGCTACGACAGCAGCGTCGTCGGTATACGTGCCCCAGGTGTCGGACCCGTCGAGGCCCCCGATCACTGCCTGTTCCCGGTCGCCGGCCACGACCATGAGCCTGCATCCCACGTTGTCGAGCACCTGGTCGGGGCTCGAGAACTCATGCTGGTAGGAGTAGCCGATCGGCTCACCCGGGTCGCCGAAGCAGAGTACGGATACGTCGACGCCCTGGTCCGCGGCCCGACGCAGGTCTGTTCGGAGCACGTCGAGCTCCTCGGGCCAGACGGAGACGAAGATGTCTGTTCGGGCGGCGCGGATCACGTCCTGGCAGCGGTCCAAGAGGTCAGACCTCCCACTGATCGCGTGCGTGAGGCGGGCCTGCGCCGGGGTGGACAGCAGGTCGAAGCCGGACTCGAGTGAGTTGACCACGTGGTCCATGTTCGAGCGGAACCGGCTCGTCAGCATGGCTGGCGACAGCGGGACGTATGACACGGAGTCGCTCTCGTCGGCAACCTCGTAGGCAGCGCGGCGTGCAGCCAACTTGCCGAGCACCTCGTACACCGTGCTGCGCGGCACACCGGACCGCTTCGCCACCTCGTACCCGTTCAACGGCCTTCCCGCCTCGACCAGCGCGGTGTACGCCTTGGCCTCGTAGGCGGAGAATCCCACCCCCTGCAGTTGCAGGACGAGCTGCTCGATGAGCGTCTTGGCGTCTGTCACGAACGTGAGAGTAGTGAACTGGTGCCGGGTACGCGTGGCCCGGCTACGACGAGGGGGCGCCCGGGTGCGGCAGCAGACCGATGAGCGTCTGGGTGAACCCGCCGTCCACCACGAGCGTCTGGCCGCTGACGTACGACGCGTCGGCCGACAGCAGGAAGGCCACCGCCGTGCCAATGTCGCGCGGTGTGCCGATACGGCCGACAGGCACCATGCCGCGGCGTCGCTCGTGCAGCATCGGGTCCGCGTACACCGCCTCGGCCATCGCCGTGCGGGTCATGCCGGGGGCGACGGCGTTCACTCGCACGCCGAGCGGTCCCCACTCCACACTCGCCTGCTGGGTGAACGCGCTCACACCTGCTTTTGCGGCCGTGTACATACCGACGTCCATCTGCGGGGTAACGGCTGCGATCGAGGACAGGTTCACGATGCTGCCGGAGCCGTGCACGGCAAAGTGAGCGAGTGCTGCCTGGGACGCGAGCACGACAGCCCGGAGGTTCACCCGGTACACATCGTCGAGCTGCTCGGGTGTTACCGAGGCGAGCGGCGCGCGCCGGTGGATCCCGGCGTTGTTCACGAGTGCATCGAGGCCGCCGAGGAGCGTGGCCGCTCGGTTCACGATGCCGGCCGGGTCCGCCCCCACGTCGCCCGGTACGCTGACGCCACCGAGGCGGTTTGCAACGCGCGCTGCGGCGTCACCATCAATGTCATTCACGGCCACCTGCCAGCCGCGCTCGGCGAGCACCGTGGCGATCCCCTCACCGATGCCGCTTCCGGCGCCGGTGACGAGCACCTTCGTCCGGGCGGTTGCCCGACCGGTGCCCGCGCCCGTGCTCACACGAACCTCGAGGCGATGTGCGGTGCACGGCGATCCATCCGCGTGAGCCGGATGGCGTTCGCGTTCAGGGTGCCCCGCAGGTCTGTCACGTCGGGCCCGGTGCCCTTGTCCCACCCGCCGAAGTTCGTGCCGAACACGAGGTGCTCCGTACCGAGCTGGGCGAGGGCGAACTCAAACTCGCGGGCCCCCGCTACGTGGCAGTCGAACCACAGCCGGGACACTGCCTGGTCGAACGCACCGGGCTCGCTGATCCACGCCGGTGCTGCCTTGCGCCGCTCGGCGATCTTGCGCAGCTTGCTCATACCCATCGGCGTGAATCCTCCGCCGTGGGAGATGCAGATGTCGAGCGTGGGGAAGCGCGTCGTGACCCCGCCGAACACGAGGGTGGAAACGGCAAGTACCTCTTCGAAGGAGTACTCGAGCACGAGGTCGAGGTCGAA
The DNA here is from genome assembly GCA_945889085.1 of Ferrithrix thermotolerans DSM 19514. Taxonomy (GTDB): domain Bacteria; phylum Actinomycetota; class Acidimicrobiia; order Acidimicrobiales; family Ilumatobacteraceae; genus WLJO01. The sequence goes on along the minus strand of CAMDBM010000018.1, from coordinate 38,168 downwards.
GCGCCTCACCCGTGGGTCCCGCAGCGGTCCGTCGATGCCGGACTGGGTGGGGTGCATGAAGAGCGGGACGTCGAGCTCGACGCAGGTGGAGTACAGCTCGTCCATCGTCGGGTCGTCGAGGAACCGCCCGATGTCGGTGCCGATGTAGCCCCCCAACAGCCCGAGTTCGTTGACGCAGCGGCGCAACTCCTGGCAGGCCGCCCCAACGTCTTGCATGGGTAGGGCCCCGAGCCCGACGAAGCGGTCCGGGTGGGCCCGCACCTGGGCGGCGAGTTCGTCGTTGTGGACCTGGCAGAAGTCGATCGCCAGATGGGCGTCGATGAAATGGAGGTACGTGAGGGGGTTCGGGGAGAGCGCCTGGACGGAAATGCCCTGCTCATCCATAGCGGCGAGGCGAACCTCGACGTCCCCGATGATGGATCCCCGGTACCCCACCCCGTCGAGTCGGTAGTTGCCCACCTGGAAGAAGGGGCTCCCATCGGGATTGGTGCCGATCGAGGGCCCGCACCAGCCTGCTGCCCCCATCGACCCCTCGAGGAAGATGTGCCCGTGGAGGTCAATAATGCCGTTTTCTGCCATGGGAAGCCCTGTCGTGTCAGAATGGGAGGGGAGTAGTCAGTTAAGTAACTACCATAGGAACTTCGATTCCTTTCCAATCGTGAACAAACCAGGGGGAAATACATGCGATCCACGAGTAGAGCGCGGCTTGTCGCGGTCCTGACGGTCGGAGCACTTGCTCTGGTCGCGGCGGCCTGCGGTAACAAGGAGTCCGCCGAGACCATCGAGACCACTGTCGCACCGGAGACCACCGTTGCACCGGACACCACTGTTGCAGAACTGACCGGTGTCGAGCTGGCCAAGGCCCGCATCGCCGAGTTCAGCAAGTCCCAGACCGATCTGGGTCTGACCGAAGCCATCAAGTCCATTCCGAAGGGCGCCAAGGTCGTCTACGTGCAGTGTTCGGTGCCGGTGTGCGCCTCCATTGGCGAGGGCATCAAGGCCGCAACCACGGCCATCGGCGGCGAGTACGTTGCAATCGCGCATCAGGACACCGCCGACACCGTGCAGGCTGCGTTCCAGCAGGCCATTCAGGCCAAGCCGACCATGGTGATGACCTCGGGCAACCCGCGCGAGTGGTTCGCCGATGAGCTCAAGCAGCTCAACGACCTCAAGATCCCCGTCGTCGGCTGGTCGATCCCCGAGCCGTACAAGACGGAAGGCTTCGCCGCCAACCTCGTGACCGGTGATGACTACTGGTTCAACGGTGTGCTGTTCGCCGACTACGTCACGGCCAAGACCGAGGGCAAGGGCAACGTGCTCTTCATCACCATCCCGCAGTTCCCGGTGCTCGGCATCGAGATGCAGGGCTTCAAGGACGAAATCGCCCTCGTGTGCCCCGACTGCAAGGTGAAGTACGAAGAGGTGACCGTGCCCGATCTCATCGCTGGCAAGCACATCTCCACGCTCATCGCTGACCTGCAGGCCGACCCGTCGGTCAACTTCATCGTCACTGGCTTCGGCGACATGATCATCGGTCTCCCCGACGCTCTCGCCGGTGCCGGAATCGGCGCAGGTGTGCCGATCATCTCCCAGGCGGGCACCCCGCTCAACTACGCGATGATCGCGGCCGGACAGCAGGAAGCCGACATGGCGCTGCCCACCTCGTTCCTCGGTTGGCGTGCGGTTGACGCAGGCCTGCGTGCGCTCAACGGTCAGGACACCGGCGTCTTCGCCGCCCGTCCGCTGACGACGTTCGCCGACCACGCAAACGTCGCCATCTCCGGCGTGCCGTTGCGGATCCTCACCAAGGGTGCCATCACGGACCCGGCAGTCGCCTGGCCCGGCATCGACGGCTTCGAGGCCGCGTTCAAGGCTCTGTGGGGCGTCTCCTGACGTCACCCCACGTCCAGTGATGTGACTCGGCTGCCGCTGACGTCCGGTTCGTCCGGTCGTTAGCGGCAGCCGACGAGCATTTGGGCAACAATGCACCTGCCATGACCGACCAGCCCGCGCGCCAACAGCCGCTCATCGACATCGAGTCGTTGAGTAAAAGCTTCCCCGGCCAAGTTGCGCTGAACAACGTGTCGATGCAAATCCTGCCCGGGCAGATCCACGCACTCGTGGGCCAGAACGGTTCGGGAAAATCCACCCTCATCAAGATCCTCGCCGGGTACCACCAACCCGATCCAGGCTCGATGGTGCGTCTCCACGGCGAGACCGTCGACATCGCATCCCTCGATCCTCATGAACGCGCTCACCTGCATGTCATGCATCAGGACCTCGGTCTCGTGCGGTCGCTCAGCATCATGGAGAACCTCGCGCTCGGTCGTGGCTACCACACCGGTGCGCTCGGCCGCATCAACTGGGCTAAGGAAGCGGCGCGCGTTCGTGCTCTCCTTGCCGAATTCGACGTGCGGGCCGACCCGCGAACGCTCGTACAGGCACTCGCCCCCGCCGATCAGGCCATCATCGCCCTCGTCCGTGCACTGCAGGACTGGGTTGACGGCGAGTGGGGGGTACTCGTGCTCGACGAGCCGACCGCCTCGCTGCCCAAGCCCGAGGTGGACCGCCTGTTCGCCGCCGTGCGCCGAATCGCTCAGCGCGGTGGCGGCGTCATCTTCGTATCGCACCGACTCGACGAGGTGTTCGACCTCGCAGACCACGTCACCGTGCTGCGTGACGGGGTCGTGGTGGGCTCGCAGCCGCTTCGTGAACTGGACCAGACGAGGCTCATCGAACTCATCGTCGGCCGCGCCATCGACGACCTCTACACCGCACCGCCCGAGCCGATGTCCGAAGTTGCCGTACAGACCGAGAACCTCGCCGGGGAGAACCTCATCGATCTCGACCTCACGGTGCGACGCGGCGAGGTGGTCGGTATCGCCGGCCTCGTCGGCTCCGGCCGTGACGAAGTGGCGGCGCTGCTTTTCGGGGCCAAGCGCCCCGTGCGCGGCGAGGTCCGCGTTGGCGGCCGAGTTGTCAGGGCACCCCGGGAGGCGATCATCGCCGGGATGGCACTGGTGCCCGCAGACCGCAAGGGTCTCGGGTGTATACCCGAGCACACGGTCCGGGAGAACGTCGTGCTCCCGCGCCTCGGGCCCTTCGGCCGCTTATGGCTGCGCCGGGACGCCGAGCGAAGCGAGGCCGTGCGCTGGGTAGCAGAGGTGGACATCCGCCCCGCAGACCCCGAGCGAAGGATCATCACGCTCTCTGGCGGCAACCAGCAGAAGGCTGTGCTTGCCCGGTGGCTGCGCACCTCCCCCTCGGTGCTCGTGCTTGACGAGCCGACCCAAGGAGTGGACGTCGGTGCCAAGGCGTCCATCTACGAACTGCTCGCCAAGTCGGCTGAGGGTGGCACCGCCATCATCATGTGCTCATCCGACGCCGAAGAACTCGCCCATGTCTGTGATCGCGTGCTCGTGCTGCGCGGCGGCAAGGTTGCCACCGAACTGTCCGGGGGATCACTGACATCCGACCGCATTGTGCAGGAGATCCTCAGTTGAAGATCGCTCGTTCAAAGTTCTCCCCGGGGAACATCAGCATCGTCTATCTCTACGTGGTCGGGTTCGCCGTCTTCTGGATCTGGATCCCCGAACTGTGGATCAACTGGACCACCCACAAGTCGGTGCTCAACATCGACATGTCCACCAAGGCCATCGTTGCGGTGGGCCTGGTGGCACCGCTGCTCACCAACACGTTCGACCTCTCGATCGCTGGCGTCATCAGCCTCAGTTCGGTCATGGTTTCGTGGCTGCAGACCGAATATCACTGGAACATGTGGCCCGCCATGGCGCTCACCCTCGTGGTCGCCCTTGTGTGCGGCGCGGCGAATGCACTGCTCGTGGTCGGTATCCGGATCAACTCGTTCATCGCAACGCTTGCGTCCGGCGCGGTGATCACCGCAATTGCCGAGTACACCTCGGGCGGCGTGCAGGTGCAGGTGCCGAACGCCTTCAAGGACGTCGCGAAGAGCCAGATGTTCTGGGGCATTCAGGCCAAGGTGGGTTACCTGGTCGTCATTGCGCTCGTGCTCTGGTACGTGCTCGAGCACACTCCGGCCGGCCGCTACATGCACGCAACGGGAGACGGCCCCGATGCGGCGCGCCTTGCCGGTGTGCAGACGAAGCGCTACGTCGTCCTGTCGCTGCTCATCTGCTCGGTGGTCGCGGGTTTCGCAGGCATCGTGTCGGCCGCACAGACCGCCGGCAACGCGACAGCCGGTGGTCCATACCTCCTGCCCGCATTCGCTGCTTGCTTCCTCGGTTCCACCCAGTTCCTCGGACGCTTCAACGTGGGGGGCACGGTCGCCTCGATCTTCGTGCTTGCCAGTCTCGTTGCGGGTCTGCAGCGCTCGATCGAGAACCAGGGGATCCGGCGCATCCTCGACTCGCTGTTCTTCGGTCTCGCGCTCATCGCTGCGGTGGGCCTCTCAAAGCTGCTCGAGCGCTATCGCGAGCGCACTGCATTCAGGATGCGTGCGCTCGAAATCAACCGGATTTCCAAACCGTCCGGTCACGGTCACTAATTCATTAGGAGAATCCCATGTCTTCCCGCAAGTCCCGCAGCACCAACCCGCTGATCTCGTCACCCAACCGCCTCAAGCTCGGCGTGTTTGGCGTCAACGTCAGCAATGGCTGTGCCATGACGGACATGCCCGAGTCCCTGAAGGCCGAGTGGAGCGAGTCTGTTGCGGTTGCCCAGGCCGCCGAGGCCTGCGGTATTGAGGCCATCATCCCTGTTGCGCGCTGGCACGGGATGGGTGGCAACGTCAACTTCAACCATCGCAACTTCGACCCGTTCACCTGGGCCGCCGGTCTTGCCGCCGTCACGAAGAACATCGGCATATTTGCCACGTTCCACGTGCCCACCGTGCACCCCGTACGTGCCGCGAAGGAAGTGGCAACGATCGACCACATCTCCGGCGGTCGTTTTTGTCTCAACATGGTTGCGGGCTGGAACGACAAAGAGATCAACATGTTCGGCGTGCCCCAGCGCGGTCACGACGAGCGTTACGAGTACGCCGAGGACTGGGTGAATGTCTGCAAGGACCTCTGGACCAAGGAGGGGTTCTTCGACTACGCGGGCCCGTACTTCGACGTGCCCAACGCGTACTCCGAGCCCAAGCCCGTCCAGAATCCGCACCCCGTGCTCATGTCCGCCGGGAACAGCGAGCGCGGCCAGCACTTCGCAGCCAAGCACTGCGACGTGAACTTCGTGGTGGCACCGAACATCGAGACCGCAGGCCAGATCGCCGCGGGCGTGAAGAAGCTCGCTCGCGAGACCTACGGGCGGGACATCCTCGTGTTCGGTCAGGGGTACATCGTGTGCCGTGACACCGAGGAGGAGGCCGTTGCGTACCGCGACAAGTACGTGAAGGAGAAGGGCGACTGGGAAGGCGTGCGCAACCTGCTCGACACGCTCGTACCCAATTCCGAGAGCGCGCTCGGCGACGGCTGGGAGTCCATGGCCTCCAACCTCATCGCCGGCTACGGCGCCATCCCGCTGGTCGGCACCGCCGATCAGGTGGTTGCGGGTATGAAGCAGTTCTCCGATGCGGGCCTCGACGGCATCAGCATCTCGTGGGTGGACTACCTCGCTGGCCTCGATCAGTTCGACAAGGTGCTCCGACCGAAGCTGATCGCCGCGGGTCTCCGCGACAGCTGAACCCGATTGGGCCAGACTGGGTTCATGGCGCCCCAAGCATCAAGGAACCTGTCAACACTGATCGTCCAGCTCACCGACACCCATATCGTCGCCAACGCGCGGCTGTGCCACAACGAGATCGACACGTCGTCGTTCCTCCGTGCTGCTGTGGAGACCGTTCGCCAGCTCACGGTGAGGCCGGACGCTGTGCTCATCACGGGTGATCTTGTCAACGAGGGCAGGGTGAACCAGTACGACCACCTCAAGGTGTTGCTCGCGCCGATCGTGACTGCTGGGATGCCGCTGTACCTCATGCCGGGGAACCACGACAACCGTGCGGCCATGCGCGAGGTGTTCCCCGATCATGGAGAACTGGGCAAGGGGCCCTCGTGCGACTTCGTGGCCGACATTGGTGCGCTCCGGCTCGTCGGCCTCGACACGCTCGTGGACCATGAAGCGGGTGGTGATCTCTCGGCGAATCAACTGGAGTGGCTCGAGCGCACGTTGCAACAGAAACCACAGAGACCGACGATCATCGCCATGCACCACCCTCCGTTCACCACCGGGATCGGTCACATGGATGAGCAGGGACTTTCCGCCGATGCACAGGCAGCGATGGAACGCATCGTGTCAGTGAACCCCCAGGTGGAGCGCGTGACGTGTGGTCACCTTCATCGCAACATCTCACGACGGTGGGCGGGAACCATTGTGGCCACCGCGCCGAGCGTTGCCCACGCAGTGGCGTTCGACCTGCGCCCCGGTGCACACGGCGCCTGGAACTACGAGCCCCCGGCGATCACCGCACACCACTGGAACGGCTCACACCTCGTGACCCACCAGATCGGCTCCGGCGACTTCCCGGCCAAGCGTTACGGGATGTAACCCCCCGGCGTGGTGGGCCGGCTCAGCGCGAGCTCTGGCCGTCGTCCACCTTCACCACGGTGCCGGTGACGAATTCGGACTGCGGTGCCACGAGGTAGAGCAGGGTGGAGTCCATCTGGGTGGGCTGGCCGAGCCGCTTGCGGGGGAAGCCACGGGTGATGTCGCCCATGCGCTCGAGCATTCCGTCCATCATTTCGGAGGCGAACGCCCCAGGCGCGATGCAGTTCACGTTGATGTTGAACGGGGCCCACTCACTCGCGAGCGCTTCGGTCATGCGGTTCACTGCGGTCTTGGTAACGGCGTACAGCGACGCGCCGCCCCCGTTGGTTACGAACCCGGCCATCGAGGAAATGTTGACGATGCGGCCCGGCTGCTTGAGCTTGATGAGGCGCCGCGCGAACTCGCACGAGATCAGCCACGGTGCACGCAGGTTGGTACCGAGCACGGCGTCCACAAGTTCGGTCGACATCTTGGTGGCGAACTGCGCGTCGGGGATGCCAGCGTTGTTCACGAGGATGTCCACCGTTCCCACCTCAGCCTCGATGCGGTCGAATGCGGCGGTCAGCGCAGCATCGTTGCGAACGTCGAGCGGAATCGCGATCGCCTTGCCACCGCGTGCGTTGATGTCCTTGGCGACAGCCTCGACACGCTCGATACGGCGACTCGCGCAGGCAACCGTGGCGCCGGCCTCGGCGAGCACCTGTGCGAAGCGCAGTCCGAGGCCCGACGACGCGCCAGTGACCAGTGCGATGTGGCCGGTGAGGTCGATGTGATTGCTGGTCATGGTGTCGCGCGCTCCTGAGGCGATCGGTGGGTGGCCGCTTCTTACCTTAGGACAACGACGAAACCACTACAGTTTCCAGTCCGTGGGACTGATGACGTGGAAACCGCCCGAACTCGATAGGACCGGGCGCGAGAGCGTGCCGCTCCGCAGGCGCAGGCTCGACATGGCGCTGATCGGGTTCTTCACGTTCAACTTCGTCTTCGTGTCGAACATGATCGACCTCGAGTGCATCCTCATCAAGGACACCTCGAACTTCAAGTACCCGGTGTGGCCTCCCGAACCCGTCGTGAGGCTGATCCACTGGTACGGGAGGAGCTACGACCCGCTGCTCATGGCCCGCCCGCCGTTCTGGATGGTCACCATGTTCTTCGACGTCTACGTATTCGGGCCGTTCTACGCAATCGCGATCTATGCGTTCATCCGGGGCCGGGACTGGATCCGACTGCCGGCAATCGTGTGGGCGACGATGATGTTCACGATCGTCTGCATCATCCTCAACGAGGAGGCGTTCGGGAAGTACCGAACGGATCACCTGCCGCTCGTGATCGGCGCCAACCTCTCGTGGCTGATCTTCCCGATCCTCGTTGTCTGGCGTGTCGGTGGCTCTGCCCATCCGTTCACGGTTCCCGTTGCTGCAGTCGAGTCGGTACTGGCAACCGACGAGCAGCCGGTGGCGTCTGACCAGTCGTGAGCCGATCAGACCCGGACTTCCGCAAACGGTACGGCCCGTGGGCTGTTGTGGCGGGAGCATCGGAAGGCCTCGGGCGGGCGTTCGCAACCGAACTTGCCCGTCGCGGGCTGAACCTCATGCTGGTGGCACGCAAGGAAGCAGCGCTGCAGCAAACCGCTGGTGAACTGCGCGAAGCGCATGGAGTCGAGACTGCCGTGCTGGCACTGGACATGGGTGCACCCGACGCGATTGATCAGATCGCCGATGCGGTGGGTGAGCGCGAGGTCGGGTTCATCGTGGCGAACGCGGCGTTCGTGCCGATCGGTCAGTTCTCCGAGATCGCACCTGCAGATCTCGACCAGGCGATTGCGGTGAACTGTCGTGGCACGCTGCAGCTCGCGCGCCGCTTCCTCCCGCCGATGGCTGCGCGCGGCCGTGGCGGCATGGTGGTGATGGCGTCGATGGCCGGCCTGCAGGGAACGCCAATGCTCACCACCTATGCGGCCACCAAGGCATTCGACCTCGTGCTGGCCGAGGGGCTCTGGCAGGAGTTCGGCAGGCACGGTGTACACGTGATCGGCTCGGCGGCCGGCGCGATCGCCGACCCGAATCTCGCCAAGGTGAAAACCAAACGGGCACCCGGCACGTTGTCTCCCGATGCCGTGGTGAGCGAGACACTTGCTGCACTTGGCAAGGGCCCCAGAGTGGTGCCGGGCCGCACCAACAAGTTCGCCTCGGTGCTTATGAGCAGACTGCTGCCGCGCCACGTAGCGGTTCGGATCATGGCCATGAACACCAAGGACCTGCGCACCGGGTAACCCCCTAGCCTTGACGTGCGGCGTTGATGCGTCTGCCCGGTTCTTCGATCCAGTACTCAGACATCACGAGGTGTGCCATGGACATCAACTCACTCTTTTCGGTGAAGGGCAAAGTTGCCCTCGTTACCGGCGGTTCGCGCGGTATCGGCGAGATGATTGCCGCCGGCTACCTCGCCAACGGGGCGAAGGTGTACGTGAGTTCCCGCAAGGCCGACCAGTGCAACGCGACTGCTCAGCGTCTCAGCGAGGTGTACGGCGGCGAGTGCATCTCCCTGCCCGCCAACCTGTCGGACCTTCCCGGCGTCGAGTCGCTCACTGCTGCGATGCGCGAACGTGAGGAACACCTCGACATCCTCGTCAACAACGCCGGTGTTTCCTGGGGTGCGCCCCTCGACGAGTTCCCCGAGGTGGGCTGGGACAAGGTGATGGACACCAACGTGAAGGGTCCGTTCTTCCTCACGCAGAAGTTGCTGCCGCTGCTCGAGAAGCGCGCCACGAACGACGATCCCGCCCGCGTCATCAACATTGGCTCCATCGACGGACTGCGCAACGCGGTGTTCAGCACGTTCTCCTACGGACCGTCGAAGGCGGCACTCCACTCGCTCACCAAGTTGCTTGCGGCGCACCTCGGCCCGCGCAACGTGATCGTGAATGCCATCGCACCTGGACCGTTTCCCACCTGGATGCTGAGCACCGGTGTTGGCGGCGGCGGTGACGTCGAGAACACGAACTGGGACGCCGTCGGCCGGGGCAACCCCCGTGGCCGTGTCGGCACCCCGGAGGACATCGCTGGCCTCGCCATCTTCCTCAGTTCCCGTGCGGGCGCCTTCACCGTTGGCGAGGTCATCTCGTGCGACGGCGGCACGATGCTCGTCTGAACCGCTGGCCGATTCTTAGCGAATTCGCCAAGATGAACCCGTGATCAGCGGTGCAACACTCCGGGAACTGCGGATCCGGGCGGGTCGAAAGCAGGCCGAGGTGGCCACGGCCGCCGGCATCCCAGCGTCTGTACTGAGTGCTTACGAGCGCGGACACCGGGATCCCGGTCTTCAGGCGGTATCGCGAATTCTGGACGCGCTCGGCCTGGAGGTGCGCTTTGTGCCGCGGCTTGATCCCGCAGAACAGGGACGGATACTCGTTCAGGTGCTCGAACTCGCCGAGGCATTGCCCTATGAGCCTGAGCCGTTGGCTAAGCCCCGGTGGGGGATGACGAGCGGGTGGAGCGACTCCGCCGGCTCGCTTAGTGACTAAAGCAGTTTGCTGATTGCTTCCTCGCGCAGTTCGCGCTTGAGGATCTTGCCCGACGCCGTGCGCGGGAGTGGCTCGGTGACGGCTAGGACGTAGCGGGGTACCTCGAACTTCGCGAGGTGACCCTGGAGGAACGCGCGAAGGTCGTCCACGTCGAGGCCGGGTTCCGCGTACACGGTTGCGCCAACCTCCTCGCCAAGTCGCTCGTCGGGAACTGAGTACACGGCGGCCTCGCGCACCAAGGGGTGCATCAGCAGGGCCGCCTCCACGTGGCCGCAACCGATGTTCTCGCCGCCGCGAATGATGAGGTCCTTGATGCGGTCCACGATGAACAAGTACCCGGCATCATCCAGATAGGCCACGTCGCCGGTGCGGAACCAGCCACCGGGCAGGAACACCTCGTCGTTCACCTCAGGCCGGTTCCAGTAACCATCGAACATCGACGTTCCGCGGATGAGCAGTTCGCCGCGTTCGCCGGCCGGCACCTCGCTGCCGGCCTCGTCGATGATGCGCAATTCGAGCACGGCAGAGCAGCGGCCCGAGCTAGCGGGGCGCTCCAGGTATTCGTCGCCCACGATGAACACGCCGATGGCGTTGGTCTCGGTCATTCCCCAGCCCGTGTTCGGCGTTGCAGACTCGAGTGTTGCGTCGATCTGTCGCACCTGCTCGGGAGCACGAGCGGCTCCGCCACCACCCACTACTCGCAGCGACGAGAGGTCCCGATTGGTGCGTCGTGCCTCGTTGACGAGATCGTGTGTTACCGCAGGCGGTCCCGTGAATGCACTGATCTTCTCCACCTCGATGAGCTCGGCAGCCTTCTCGGGATCCCACTTGTACATACAAACGATCTTGCGCTGCGCCCGGTACGACGAGAGGAATACGGCATGCGATGCGGTGACGTGGAACAGCGGGATTCCGAGCAGTGTCGCTGCTTGCGCAGCGGGCGGCGCGAGGGTAAAACTGCGCTCCAGGCCGATGGCGGTGCCATCAAGTTCCCAAGAGAACAGCGCGCTGAGTACCGCACGGTGCGACGAGACGACACCTTTCGGGTAGCCCGTCGAGCCCGATGTGTAGAAGATGATCGCTGGGTCGTCCGGGTCGATGTTCGCAACGGGCATCGGCGTGTCTGCCGGAACCCTCTCCAGCGCCGATGCATACACCTCGGTGCGGGCGGGGAGTACGTGCGGGTTGAGCGCACGTCGGGTAACGAGGGTGTCCACGTCCGCGGCCGAGAGTGCGGCCGAGACCCGCATCAGGCGCTCCTGGTCCACGATGAGCACCTTGGCCCCGCAGTCGCGCAGGCCGTACTCCATTTCGTCGGGTTGCCAGAGCGCGTTCATCGCCACAGCAATCGCGCCAACGCTGGTGACCGCCATGAACGAGATGATCCACTCGGGGTAGTTGCGCATCGAGATCGCCACGCGGTCACCCTTGCCGACACCGTAGGTGTTGACGAGTAGATGAGCGAGGCGTGAGGCCTGCCGGTACGTCTCGGCAAAGGTGAGGCGTTCCTCCTCGTACACGAGGAACTCGGCATCGCTCACCGTCTCCTCGAACAGCTGTCGCAGTGAGCACGGCGCGTTCTTGAACACCCGGAAGGTGCGCCCGTCCCGTTCGACGGTCTCGAGCTCGTAGGGCTGACCGGGAGCAGTGAGTTCGGCGAGGACGTCCTCGCGGGTGCGGATGCGCATTCCCCCATGTTGGTTCGCCGGACCAAGGAGTTCCAACGTGTCGGACCAGCTAATAACGGGTATGGAGATTTCCCGGCGAACAGCAATCGGTGGTGTCGCCGCTGCCGGCCTGGCGCTCCTCGGAACGGTTGCTGGTACGCCGGCAGCCCACGCGTTGCTCCCGAACGATCCCGGGCACGAACGCCGCAAGGGCAAGGGCAAGGGCGGCAACCTGTTGCGCAACCCGTCGTTCGAGCTTGATGCGGTGGGAACGACGATTTCGAACTGGACGGTGGCCTGATGTCGGGTATGCAGATTTTCGTGAAGACGCAGACCGGGAAGACCATCACACTCAACGTTGAAGCCAGCGACTCCATCGCGAACGTCAAGCAGAAGATCCAGGACCAGGAGAACGCGCCGCCCCCGCTGCAGGGACTGGTCTTTGCCGGTCAGGCCCTGGAGGACGGGCAGACGCTGGCGGATTACGACATCGGCTCGGAGGCCATACTCCATCTGGTGATGCAGTCGGGCGTGGTGACCTACGACCTGGTGAATGCCTCCACGCCACCGCTCGGTGCAACGAATCTCGCGTGCCTGAAGCCCGAGGCCGTGATGAGCCAAACGGTCACCGGTATCTCGTCGGGCAACTATGTGCTCGGGTTCTACGCCGAGGGTGAACTCGGTTTCGCTGTCGAGTTCTTCGACAAGCAGGGTGCGTCGCTACGCGTGGTGTCGGGCACCGCATCGTCGGCCGAACTGGTGCCGTATTCGCTGCCGTGCACCGCACCATCGGGCACGAAGTCGGCTTCCGTTACGTTTACGGCCGGGAGCAACATGGACCCGAAGGGCATGTGGGCCGTCCTGCTTGATCTCGTGAGCTTTGCCCGGGCCTGAACCAGCGCCGTCCCGGGTCGCTGACGCCGAGACGGTTTCTCGATGAGCGATCTCTGTCTGGCCTGCGGACTCTGCTGCGACGGGACACTGTTCGAGGCGACTGCACTTACGGCGGGCGAGGACGGCCGACTGCTCGCCGAGCGCCAGGCGGTGTTCGTGAGCGAGAAGGGCACGCAACGGTTTCAGCAGCCGTGTCCGGCGCACGAGCGCGGCCGCTGCTCAATCTACGACGAGCGCCCCGAGGTGTGTCGGGACTTCCGCTGCTCGGTGTTGACTGCCGTCGATTCCGGTGCACTGGACGAGGCAGGGGCTCGTGCGCTCATCGCTCGGGCGGTGGAACTCCGCGACGTTGCGCGCCCCGGGCTTGCCGGTCTGCTGCAGGCCTCGCGACGCGATCCCACCGCAGCGCTCGCTGCAAGCGTCGGCCTTGCCACCTCTGCGGCACCGACCGCCCTCGTGGCTCCGACGTTCGTCGGGCTGTACAACGCCGTCGCAGCGCTCGTTGACCGGCAACAGGACCCCAAAGCGTTCCGCGAGCAACACAGCAAGGTGATGAGGGCCGCCGAGGAACTCCGCGAACTCATCGGCACGTCGTTCTTCGCGGGCGAGAACTCCTGAGCGGAGCGGTGCGCTCTGCAACACTGTGAGGACGTACCGGGCGTGATGCCGTGCGCCCGGCCGAGTAACGAGGAGCCATCAGCATGGGCGATGCACAGAATCCGGTAGGCGTCGAGCAACAGGGCCGTGTGCTCGTCGCCACGATGGACGACGGGCGCGCGAACGCGATGACGCTCACGATGACCGGGGCGCTGCGCTCGGTGATTCGCGATGCGGAGAACGATCCCGGTATCGGCGCCGTGGTGATAGCGGGCCGCGAGGGCAGGTTCTCAGGTGGGTTCGACCTCAGCGTGATGAACGGCGGCGACCAGAATGCGATCCGGGACATGATCGCGGGTGGTCGGGACCTCGTTGCTGCCGCTTACGGATCGTCGGTTCCGGTGGTAGCGGCGTGTACCGGCCACGCGATTGCCTGTGGCGCGTTCGTGCTGCTGGGCTGTGACGATCGTGTGGGGCCAGACGCCGAGGTGAAGATTGGGCTGAATGAAGTGGCGATCGGCATGGTGCTCCCCAACTGGGGTGTGGCGATTGCGGTTGAACGCCTGAGCCGCCGACACCTGCAGGCTTCGGTTGCCCACGCAACGCTGTACAACGGCAAGGGTGCAGTAGAGGCGGGCTTCCTCGATGCCGTAGTGGCCCCCGAGGCCGTGATCACCACTGCGATTGAGCGGGCAACCCGGCTTGCCGAACTCGATTCGGCTGCCTACGCGGGAACGGTGCGTGCACTGCGCGGACCGGTGCTTGCTCGCATGACCGGCGACTGACCAACGTTGCACGACCCGCTGGCCGAGCGGCCGATCACGGCCATGGGCTACCGTACGCCCGTGGGGAGACCGCTCGATGGGGTGCGAGTAATCGATACGTCCACCGGCCCGGCCGGTGGTGTGGCAACGATGGTGCTGGCCGATTTTGGCGCGGACGTCATCAAGGTGGAGCCCCCGGGCGGTGACCGGTTCCGTTCGCTCGCGGCAAGCCCGCTCTGGCTGCGCGGCAAGCGCAGCGTGGTGCTCAACCTGCACACCGATTCCGGAAGTGCGCACCTGCAGGATCTGGTGCGCACTGCGGACGTGCTGGTAACCGGTGGACCGCCGGCGCGCTCGGCCCGCTGGGGAGTCGACTACGCCGCCGCCGTTTCGCTGCGACCGGACATCGTCCACTGCTCGCTGACCGGCTGGGGCGAGACCGGCCCGCTTGCGAACCTGCCCGGCTATGCGGCAACGGTGGCCGCCCGGGCGGGGCGCATGAAGGGCTTCACCGGACAGGTGCTGCGTGACGGCCCGGTGTATTCGGCGCTGCCGGCTCATATGCACATCGCCGCTCATGGCGCGGTGCAGGGGATCGTGAGCGGTCTGCTCGCGAGGGACCGCACGGGGCTCCCGCAACGGGTTACGACGAGCCTGCTGCAGTCGCTCATGCCCTTCGACCTCGTGGATCTCCTGCTCATCCAGCTGGCGGACCGCTGGGGCGCGTCACCGGTCCCTAACCCGCAGGGCGGCGCGGCACTCCCGTCGCTCAACTATCACCCCGTGATGGCGGGCGATGGTCGCTGGATCCAGTGCGGAAACCTGCTCGAGCACCTGTTCCTGTCGTTCCTCGATGCGATTGACCTCTACGGCGAACTGCTCGCCGACGAGCGTTTCCTCGACTCGCCGGCCGTGTGGACGCCTGATGCCATCGAGCACGTGCGTGACCGCATCCTCGAGGTCATCCAGACCAAGACCGCCGACGAGTGGATGGCGATCTTCCACGAGAACGGCAACGTTGCCGCCGAGCCATACCTCACGCCCGCCGAGGCGATGGATCATCCGGACCTCGTCGACAACGGGATGATCGTGGAGTTCGACGACCCCGTGGTGGGGCGAGTCCGTGCGATCGGGCCGGTGTCGGTGCTCACCAACACCCCTGCCGTGGTGACTCGACCGGCGCCGACAATCGGTCAGCACACCGACGAGGTGCTTGCCGAGGCTGTCCGTTCCGCCCCAACCCGCACCGCCCCAGCCGCAGAGGGAGCCACGCCGTCGGGCTACCCGCTCGCCGGGGTGACGATCCTCGAGTTCGCCACGGTGATCGCCGCACCGCTCGGCACTTCGATGCTCGCGGACCTCGGAGCGCGCGTGATCCGTGTGGAGCCGATGGACGGCGATCCGTTCCGTCACCTGTACGGGCACGGCTACATGACGGTGAAGACCACCGCGGGCAAGGAGTCGATCTACGTCGACATGAAGCGGCCCGAGGCACGGGACATCGTGCAGAGACTGCTGCGCAACGCAGACGTGCTGGTGCACAACTACCGACCGGGCGTGCCCGAGCGCCTGGGCATCGGCTACGAGCAACTCGCTGGCGATCACCCGGGCCTCGTGTGGGTGTCGGTGCTCGGTTACGGCCCACACGGGCCGAGTGCACACCGCCCGGCAACGCACCCGTGCGCAGGCGCTGCCATGGGCGGTGCCGGGTTCCAGGCAGGGTCCGCGCTCACCCGTACCTGCTCGACGCTCGAGGAGGTACGCGAGGCGTCGCGCCAGATCATGAAGGCCAACGAGGCAAACCCGGACCCGAACACGTCGGCAATCGTTGCGTCCTCCACCCTGCTTGCGCTCCTAGCGCGCTCCCGAGATCCGCAGCAACGCGGGCAGGCCGTGTACGTGGACATGATGACGGCGAACGCGCACGCCAACATCGACGCGTTCCTGTCGTACGACGGCATGGCGGCCCGCCCGGTAATGGACGACGCACTGCTCGGCCTCGGCGCATGCGACCGGCTGTATCGCTGCAGCGAGGGATGGGTGGCACTGACAGTCACCACCGACGCGGAGTGGGAACGGCTCTGCGCCGTAGCGGCCCGGTTCGACCTGCTCGCAGACGACCGCTTCACGGGCGCGGCCGGGCGCCAGCAGCACGATCGTGACCTTGCCGGTGTCCTCGAGGCGCTGTTCGCAACGCGCACCGCCGTCGAGTGGGAGGCCGTGCTCGCCGGTTCCGGTGTGGCGTGCGTGCAGGCAGACGAGTGCACGCCGGGAGAGTTCGAGGCCCGCAACGAGCACCTCCGACAGAACGGTTTCGTGCCCGTGGTGCAGCACGCGCGCTTCGGCGAGATGCGGCGCTGGGGCCCCATCGTGCAGGTAAACGGCGGCCGGGACAGCTATGGGCCCGGCGTGCTCGGCGGAGCGGATACCGATTCGCTGCTTGCCGAGATCGGATACACGCCGGCGGAGATCGCAACGCTGCGGTCAACCCGGGCCGTGTCGTCCGAGGACACGGCGCCCTACTCGGGCTGATCCGGACCGGAGGCTGGTCTCTGCGGCATTGCTACCTTGGTCGCATGCCCACAGGTGGATCGCCCGAGACCTGGTTCGACAACGAGCACCCGGCTCTTCGCCGCTGCTGGCACCCGGTTGCGTGGGTGGAGGAACTCGAGGCGGCCAACGGCGTGCTCGGCATTGAACTGCTCGGCGAGCGCTGGTGCGTAGCGCGGCTCGCTGACGGGCTCACCGCGATGCGAGACGAGTGCCCGCACCGCCGGTCGCCACTGAGTGCCGGTTGCGTCGTTGATGGCACGCTGCAGTGCGCGTATCACGGCTACCGGTTCGCTGCCGACGGTGTGTGTGTTGAGATCCCGGCCGTGGACCCGAGGTTGCCGATCCCGCGCACAGCGCGCTGCGAGACAGCGGCCAGGGTTGCCGAGCACCTCGGCATGATCTGGGTGGCGCTGGAGGAGCCGATCGTGCCGCTCCCCGAGGTGCCCGAGCACACGGACCCGTCGTTCGTCCGCTGTCCACTGCCGCCGATGGAGTGGAAGGCGAGCGCCGCGCAGATGGCGGACAACTTCCTCGATCAGGGACACTTCGCGTTCCTCCACGTGGCGACCTTTGCGGACCCGGACGACCGGCTGGTGGGCGAGTACGACGTGGTGCGCGACGGCTGGAAGTACTCGGTGAGCTACTGGCATCTCACCAAGGCGCTCGCCGACTCGTACGAGCCGGGCGACGACTTCCGGTCGAACCAGCGCGAGTCGTACTTCGTGTTCACCCCGCCCCATCACGTGTACCTGCGCATCAACTACCCGGCCGAGAACTCGGTCCTCACCATCAGCTTCTGCCACCAACCGGTGAATGCAACGACTACCCGTCTGTTCTGCACCGATTACCGCAACGACATCGCCGACACCGAGGAGATGCGTGCCGACACCGTGAAGTTCCAGATCGCGGTGGCGCTTGAGGACCAGGCGATGCTCGAGCGCATGTGGCGCAAGGGGGTGTCACTCGACGTAACGGCGGACCTGCACACGAAGGCAGACCGCATCACGCTCGAGATGCGCCGCGTGCTCGCCGAGCTCGTTGCCGCCGCAGCGGAGTAGCGCCATCCGGTGGGCTGCTAGAAATACTGGTGTGAACCGCCTGCTCAAGCCCCTTGTCTCATTCCTCCTCCTCGGCATCGCCAGCGGTGCGGTTGCGGCATGCTCGACCGACAGTTCGGATACCGGCACTGCGTTCACCGTGAGTGTGGATCTGTCGACAAAGGACGCACCGGTGGCGACGCACAAGACAGGCCGCGACCTGCAGGTGACGTACGGCGCCGGAATTGTTACCGGTCAGGCAGAGTTCGCAGGTGAGAACGTTGACGTGGAACTTCTGTACCTCATCAACCACTACACGAACGGCAACGGGCCCTTCGAGGGGTTCTGGACCTTCTCGCTCGACAAAGAAAACACGTTGTCGTTCGATTACGCCGGATCAACGAGCCAGGTAGGCGAGGTGGGTTACGTCAAGGGAACGGTGAAGGTGCTCGGTGGGACCGGAAAGTACGCTGGTGTGACGGGAACGGGCACCGCGACGGCTCGTCGTGACGGCCAAACCGGCACGGGCGCCGTGCTGCAGTACACGTTGGACCTCCAACTCAGTGGTGTCAACTGAGTCGTCCAGCCCAACATGCGGGAGCAAACTGGCGTCTGCGATACTGGCTTGGTGTCTATCCGTCGTCGTCTCTCTAGCGCCCTTGTCGTCACTCTTGGTGTTGCCGTGCTGTCGCTCACCGCTGCCGGTTGCGGTAGCGATTCCGCGGACTCTGCGGCAACGCCGACCACCGTGCAGCAGGTGCCCAACCTTGTTGGCACCTGGAGCGGGAAGTACGAGTTCCCGTCGCCGTCGAAGGGGATCGTGATCCCCACTGCACTCGACCTCGTGATCGAGCGAGCAGAGGGCGCAAACCTGTTCGGCTACGAGAGTTTCGTAGACGCAACGGGCAAGACCATCAAGTTGCCGCTCGTGGGCACCGCTGAGGTGAACGTGGCGACCGGGCGCGCGGACGTGATGATGACGACTACTGGCTTCTACATCGAGATCAGCGTGGTGGATGCTGACCACCTCGCGGCACGCTTCGTGCGCACCGACGACAAGCCCACCACGTTCATCGTGAACCTCACGCGCACGAAGTGAGCGGCGGCTCGCGAGCCATTCGATCTTCGGCGCGTCCGGAGCGACCCGCCTCCGGACGTAGTCATGTGTAGTCAAGACCTTCCCGGCCGGCCGACCCTGACCACACCCCGAAAACGAGCAACGGCCCCAAAAAGGGGCCGCTACCAGCAGATTCGAGCAGTGTGCTCAGCGCGCCCGGAGAGACTCGAACTCCCAACCTTTTGATCCGTAATCAAAAGCTCTATCCATTGAGCTACGGGCGCAGTATGTGATGGATCAGTGTAGGAGCCGTAACGCAGCGGAGAAACCTCGCCGCGGACTGCACCATCGCTGGTCCATTTGGCGGAGAGGGTGGGATTTGAACCCACGGACCGCTTTTGGGCAGCCAACGTCTTAGCAGGACGTCCCGTTCAACCGTGCTCCGGCACCTCTCCAAATGGAAAGCCCAGCATAACGGGCCGCCCGAACCGTTCGCCCACCCGGGTCGCTGTGGCTCGCCGCTGCCCTGCTTACAGCAGGTGCAGTACTGGTCACCACACGCCACCGCCTAGCGGGGAACGGTCAGCAGCGCCTCAGGAACGGACGCTGTGCTGGGCGAGGAACCACTCGTAGGTTGAACGGATGCCGTCGGCGAGCCCGGTGCTGGCAGCCCAGCCAATCCCGGCAAGCTTGTTTACGTCGAGCAGCTTGCGCGGCGACCCGTCGGGCTTGGTCGTATCGAACACGAGGCGCGAGTTGGGGTGCACAACCTGGCCCACCATCTCGGCGAGTTCCTTGATCGTGACGTCCACGCCCGTGCCCACGTTGACGTGCTGTTCGCCGTCGTAGTGGTCCATGAGGAACACGCAGGCATCGGCGAGGTCGTCCACATGGAGGAACTCACGCCGGGGCGAGCCGGTTCCCCAGATCGTCACGTCGCTCTGACCGGCAAGCTTGGCCTCGTGGAACTTGCGCATCAGTGCCGGTAGCACATGGCTGGAGTCCAGGTCGAAGTTGTCGCCCGGGCCGTAGAGGTTCGTGGGCATTGCGGAGATGAAGTTGCAGCCGTACTGGCGGCGGTAGGCGCTGCACAGCTTGATGCCGGCAATCTTGGCGATCGCGTAGGGCTCGTTGGTGGGTTCGAGCGGGCTCGTGAGGAGCGCCTCCTCGGTCATCGGCTGCGGGGCCTCACGCGGGTAGATGCACGACGAGCCGAGGTAGAGCAGCTTGGTGGTGCCGATCTGGCGGGCGGCCTCCAGCACGGTGGCGTGGATCATGAGGTTGTCGTAAAGGAACTCGGCCGGGCGGGTGCTGTTGGCGAGGATGCCGCCCACGGTGCCGGCCACGAGGTACACGTACTCGGGGCGGTGGTCACGGAACCAGTAGTTCACCGCCGCTTGGTCTCGCAGGTCGAGCTGCTCCCGGGTGGCAACCTGGAGGTTCGTATAGCCGGCGGACTCGAGGCGGCGCACGATGGCCGACCCGACGAGGCCCCTATGTCCGGCCACAAAAATTCGAGCGTCCTGCGGCACCATCGTGAGGAGCGTACCCTGCGTGTCTACAGGCAGGCCATCACAGCGCTGGGGAGCACGCGTGATTGCAGCCAGCCGATGAACAGGGGGACGTACTGATGGAACTTTCGGGCAAGCGGGTACTGATCACAGGTGCGAGCCGCGGGCTCGGCGAGGCGCTCGCCGTATCGTTCGCGGCGGCGGGAGCGAAGGTGGTGCTGGTGGCCCGCAGCAGCGAGACAATCCACGCGCTTGCGGCACGACTGGGCGGCGCTGCCTACGCCGTCGACCTGTCGGACCAGTCTCAGGTGGATGGCCTCATCGAGCGCATCGAGGCAGACGGCGGCCCGGTGGATGTGCTCGTCAACAACGCCGCGGTGGAGACGAATCGCCTCATCGACGAGATGGACGAGGCGGACATCGCGAGCAGCATCTCGCTCAACCTCACCACGCCCGAGCGCCTCACGCGTCAGGTGCTCCCGGGGATGCTGCAGCGCGGCCGCGGGCACATCGTGAACGTGTCGTCGATGACAGGGATCGCGAACATCCCGTCCACCTCCGTCTACTCCTCGGCTAAGGCTGGGCTGTCGCACTTCTCTGGCGGCCTGCTCGCTGACCTCAAGGGCACGCCGATCGGGGTCACGCTCGTGGAACCCGGACCGATCGACACCGGCATGTGGGACAACATCGTCGCCTCGCCGGCCGTGCAGGCCGCCGTGAAACGGATGACGACGCTGAAACTGGCACCCCACATCGCGCCGGCAACACTGGCGGTGGCTGTGGTGAGCGCGGTGCAGGCGAACCGCAAGTACGTGCGGTTCCCCAAGCGGGGGATGCTGCTGTATCTGCTGGAGAACGCGCCGCGCCGAATGATGGCGTGGTGCCTCGTCGGTGTGAAGGCGCGGTAGACAGCGCGGTAGACAGTGCGAACAAGCGATGAATCAACAGAAGCACAACGAGTCGATACAAGGGAGAAATTCATGAGCCAAGACCGAGACCACGAGATCGATGAGATGCTCGCTGAGCGTTCCATCAAGAAAGCCATCCTGCGCTCTGCACAGGCCTCCGACCGAAGCGACTACGAGTTGATGGTGTCGTGCTTCTGGCCCGATGCCACGATGGACGCTGGCATCTTCAACGGGCCGGTTTCGGCGCTGTTCGCCATGGTGAAGGACGCTCCGGTAGTGCCGAACTACGTGCTGAAGCATGTGGTGGGCAACGTGCTCGTCGAGGTATTGCTCGACCAACACTGTGCGCGCGCCGAGACGTATTGCTTCGGCGGCGATCGCTCAGTGGCGGAGGACGGCACGGTGATGGAGCGCGTCACACACGTGCGCTACATCGACCGTTTCGAGGAGCGCAACGGCGAGTGGCGCATCCAGAAGCGCCTCGTTTCCTACGACTGGTCCACGGTCACGCCGGTGACGGGCACGAATCTGATGCAGCCGAGTTTCCTCACGGGCAAGCGTGCGCCGGACGACGCCTGGTACCACATCCTCGACTGACCTGTCCACGGCGCGTCGATATCCGTGGCGAAACCCGACCGTGCCCGAGCCTGCAGCGGCTCGGCACGGCACGGTCGCTCAACTCACGGGATGCAGATTTTGAAGTTCTTGCCGGCAACGCTGCGTTCGAAGCAGAACCTGAAGTTGGTGCCCGAGATGTTCATGTTGGTCCCTCGGCTCCCCAACTTGTCCCATCCACCGGCGCCGACGTAGACCGTCACCTTCACGTTGCTGCTCACGGTCAAGCCTGAGGAGGACGAGATGCCGAGCGTGACGTCTCCCGAGAATTCGCCCTTCAGCCCAGCAGTGCTGTTCCCAACCTGATCCGAACCGCTGAAGTACGCGGACGTCGATGCGTTGAATCCCCAGTCGTCGCCCAGATCGGTATCGGGAATACTGAACGGAATGCCCTTGAAACTTGAGGAGAAGCTAAACCGCGGGGTGACCGTTCCCGCACAGGGGCCCGTCAGGCAGACGACGAAGCCGAGTGTCACCGGCACGGTGACGAGGCCGAGATCGAGATTGGGGCTGACGACGAGGTTCAACTCCGAGCGGTTGGGAATGAGGTTCACCCAACCAGTGGTGAACTGGCCGGTGGATCCGGAGATTGTCTTGAAGCGACCTCCCAGCGCACCCGAACCACGGAACCTGGCCCGGAACGTGGGCGGGACGTAGACCGGACGCCCGAACGGGAAGCGGGGTGCATTAACAACTGCGGCGAGTTCGACGTCAAAGTGCCTCAGGATTCCGCCGTTCGGGAAGGTTCCGCGTCCGGTGAACGAGAATGAGTCCGTGAGTGGCTGGAGTGAACCACTCAGCGTGACGAGTGCGCCGGCAACTCGCAGCGAACCTGAGGCTTCGAACAACATCAATGGCGTGAGGAGATTGGTCACCGTCACATCCATCGCGAGGCTGAACCCGTTGAGCGACACCTCGCCGGAGCCAGTTGCTGAGCAGCCAATCAACACTGTGCAGTTACCGAAGATGTCGATGCGTGCAGCGCTGCCCACCTTGATCCCACCGACAAGGTCGGCGCGAGGATTCGGGTTCCACCCTCCTGCAGCAAAGAACAGACGAAGTGATCCGTCGACACGGAAACTCTTGTCGGAACCCGGATTGTCGACGGTTAGCCACCCGCGGAACTGAGGGGTCTTGACGCTGCCAGGAGGACCGCCAGGGTTCGGGTTGTAGAACCCGAAGAGGTCGACCGTCGTGGCGAACACCCCGGCCTTCGCGCGAATCTGCACGCCGGCCGGAACGTCGAAGATTCCAACCGAGCAGCCAAATGGGGAGATCAACAGACTGACGAGGGTGACGGTGACGACCTGTGACTTCGGGGGGAATGCAGCGATCGGCGTGGAACTGTTGGGGTCGCCGACCGTGACGGACAGGCACGGGCTCACCGCGGAAAGGTTCATCACGAACGTGACGGGGATCGGAGCGTTCGACTCGATTCCCATGTATTCGCGGAGTTTGCCGGGGATGGTGCCGTCCCCAGCGAGTCCAATCGACACGTACGGGAAGATTCCGGGGGTCAAACCGATTTGGATGGCTACCGAGTTGAGGCTCAACCCGGTGACCCCGAAGATGTCTGGCCATACCGCCTCGCCGTTCTCGCCTACTGCGGAGAGTGCAAGCGTGGCCTGCGATGCTTCGGCAACACAGGTATTGAGTGTCTTGCCCAAGATCGTGATGACCAAACCACCAACGAGTCTCGGCACGACCGCCGTGCACTTACTGACGGCTCGGGCTGCAAGTACTACAGCGATCGGAGCGTTTCCGTCGATGGACACCGTTCCGTTGGCGGCGATCTCGAAGCCGGTCTCCGAGCCGATAGTTGGCTCCAGATTCACGATCGCGGTGAGCGTGAAGGCGTTGATCGTTGCCTTCACGTGGGGGATCGGCGGGAGTTTCAGGCTGGCCCGAACTACCGCAGAGATCTTGAGCAGGCCATTCGTCGTATACGTGGCGTATGCCCCGAAGTTATCCTTGGGGACTCCGAGATTTTCGTTGAGCCACTTCGGCGTTGCCAGCGAACCAGCAAACATGAAGGTCCTCGGTGGGACCCGCACAATCGTGTCGAGCACCTTGGCAGAGATGTCCTGTTGAGCACCGAAGTAGGCAATGCTGCCCATCTGGGCACCGTCAAAGTCGGCCTTGTTGCTCAGCGAACCCACCGTGACGGTGCCACCGTCGACGTAGGCAACCGAGAGTTTCTTGGGGACGAAACTGCCGATCACGGGGACACTCACCTGTCCTTGGCCGGACACGAGTACATCGAATCCGCCGTTGGCGGAGCCACTGTCGATGGTGATGTCGCCCGGCAGTGCAGCAAATGTCGGATCGTTCGCCGCGACCTTGAGCGTCAAGAACGACATCAGGACAGTGTCGGAAGCGAGGCTTGCGGTACTTGTCTGATCGAAGTTGCCGAGCATCACGAATGCGCCAGAGGTCAGGTTCGCCGCAGCCCGGTAGTCACCCGATGCCTGCTGGGGGAGTCCGCTGCCGAGGTTGGCGTAGAACCCCGAGCCCGTGGTGCCGCCGTCGGCCTGGAGGGCTAAGAACGTTGACGTGGTGTCACTGGCAGAGCAGACCGAGGTTGTATTCGCAACCGTCGGGCACGACGGTTGGATTCGCACCGTTCCACCGGCAAGCAGTGCAAGTTTGCCGTTGGTGGTGGCGCCGGAATCGCCGATGATGCTCGCGCTCGAGGCGAGCCTTCCCCGGAGGTCCCAGACGGTGTCACTGGGTGTCGCGACAATCGATCCCGCGATGTTGTTGATAGAGAGGCTCACCGACCGGATGGCAAACAACGCAGCGACATTGTTGGCACTGAGCGTCCAGTTCGTCTCGCTCGTGTAGCGCAGGGAGACAGGAATGCGCAGCTTTCCAAATGATGCGTCCGCAGTGCCGTTCCACGTCGATGTTCCCGACGCATCGGGTGTACTGGTGCCCACCTGGTTGGAGAGCGCAATCCGGCCATTCGAAAGCAGTGTTGGAGCAGATGTTGTTGGGGTTGTCGTGGTGGTGGTGCCGCTGGATCCAGACGACGGCGTTGGCACACTGATCGGGGCGTCGGGATCGGTTGGGAGGGCTGGAACCGCCTGGGGGCCGAACGCAACCGGGCTGTTTGCGTTGCCGGCCGCGCTCAGCACCCGAACGGCTCCTGCTGTTGCGCCCGTGGGGACCGTTGCGGTGACCTGCGTGTAGGAGACCGTTTGGAATTGGGCGGGGATGCCGTTGAAGGTGACCCCGGTCAACTGGAAGAGATTGAACCCGGTGATCGTCACCACCGTGCCCGACGGACCGTCAAGCGGCCAGATCGACGAAATCGACGGGCCGATCGTGAGCGGGGTCTCACTTATGGCAAAGGCTGCGCCTCGAACCGATAACTGGCCAGTCGTAGCGTCGGTGGGAACGGTTGTCGTGATCTGCGTTGGTGAGTCGATCGTGAACGCGGGTTCTGCCGTGGACCCGACGAATTCGACCGAGGTCACTGAGCTCAGATTGGTGCCGTTGATCGTCACCGTGGAGCCTGGTGCAGCAGTGGTGGGGGTGAACGATGTGATGGTCGGTGGGCCTGCGAAGTCGGCCGATGCGGTCGCAGTTCCTGCCGAAGTCGAGATGCTGATGGGGCCGGTGGTGACGTTAGTTGGCACAGTCGCCTGGACGGTCGTAGCTGACACGTTGGTGAACGATGCTGCAGGTGTGGTGCCGAAACGGACGGCTGTTGCCCCCGAGAGGTTTGCGCCCGTGATGGTGACCACGGTTCCGACAGCGCCGAGCGCAGGGGAGAATTCGGTGATCGCTGCGGACGAGACGCTGAACGTTCCGGCACCGACGCCGGTGCTTACCGGGGTCTCCACGGAGATGAGTCCCGTTACCGCGTTCGGTGGAACGGCGACGGTGATCGAGGTTGCGGTCACCGTGGTGGGTGTCGTGGGTGAACCGTTGAATTTCACGGCAGTTGCGCCTGTGAAATTGGTGCCGGTAAGGATGAGGACCGTTCCGGCGGCACCCGAGGTTGGGCTGAACGCCGTGACCGCTGGCGAGGTTGTGGTGAAACAGGTGTCGCTGGTGATGGGGGTTGCATTCGACACGACGGCGATCGGACCACTGCTCGCACCACCGGGAACTGCCGTGGTGATCTCAGTAGCGGACACGATGGAGAAAGAGTTCACCGACTTGCCGTTGAACGTGATGTCGGTGACGTCAGCAAAGTTTGAGCCCGTGATGTAGACGCTGGTTCCCTCGGCGCCGGTTGCCGGGTCGAACTTGAGATTGCTGGCCGTGGTGTTTGAGCAACCAGTTGGGGATACCAAGGTGCCCGAGCGACTGCCCACCGCGCTCACGACCACCACAACGGTGAGCGCAAGAAGGGTTGCCGCAGTACCAACGCCAAGCGCCAGCGTTCGAAACTTTCGCCGATCAGCACGCGTCATGGAAGCCCAGGACCAACGGGAGCGCCCATCTCCGCTTGTGGGTTGAGTGTTCTGGCTCATGGCGCGGTGATCCTTCCGTCCACAATGGTCCCGTCCACGATGCTCCACCCGTCAGGCAATGAAGCGGGTGCGTCGACGAGACCGCTGGAGACGACGTCGGTGAGGTTTGCTGCGGCAAATTTGGCCCCAGCCAGCGTTGCGTTGGTGAGGTTTGCACCGGTGAGGTCCGCCCCCGTGAGGTCCGCCCCCGTGAGGTCTGCTCCGGTGAGATTGACCCCACCGAGTTTGGCGTTTGCGAGGACGGCGTTGATCAGGGTGGTGTTGGTGAGGTCCGTCCCGGCGAGGTCCGCCCCGGTGAGGTCTGCACCGGTGAGGTTTGCCCAGTGCCCGATGAGGTATCCATTGACGATCGCCCAACCCGTTGGGAGCACGTTCGGCGAATCGATGAGTCCGCCGCTGATGACGTCCGTGAGGTTGGCGTTCGTGAGGTCCACCCTGGTGAGAGTGGTACGCGTGAGGATCGCAGCGGTGAGGTTCGTGTTGGCGAGGTTCGTGTTGGTGAGGTCCGCCCCGGTGAGGTCTGCACCGGTGAGGTTTGCCCAGGGTCCGATCAGGAATCCATTGACGAGCGTCCAACCGGCGGGCAATACCCGAGGAACCCCGATGATCCGACCCGACACGATGTAGGGCAGGAAGGCGTTCGCGAGATTCGCGTTGGTGAGATCTGCGCCGGTGAGCACTGCGCTGGTCAGATCCGCACCACTGAGATCGGCGTTCGTGAGGTTTGCCCCCGAGAGTTGGGCATTGATGAGGTTCGCCTCGGTGAGGTCTTCCCCCTGAGGTCCGTGTTGGCGAGATCGGCGTCGGGGCACTGCGCCAAGCGGACGACATCGCAACCGTTCACGAGCGTTCCGGAACGACTACCGCTGCCGGATATCGATACCACGAGGACGATTGCTGCGGCAGCAAGGAGTACGCCGGAAACGCTCCAGACGATCGTCGAGCGCCGCCGCCGTCTCGAGCGCCCTTGGATTGCTGGTGCATCGGTGCTCGGAATCACCGCAGGAGGATACCGAGACGGTGGAGCGGGCCACTCGGTTGCCGACAGTGGCGGCACGCGCAAGGGGCGCACCGTGCGGTGCGCCCCTTGTTGCGAGTTTTTGATCGCGCTGTCAGCGGATCACTGCAGGCAGTTCCAGACCATCGGAACGCCCGGGGTCGGGTTCGTGTTTTCGATTGCCTCGATCACGACCGAACCGACACGAACTGGCCGGGTGCCGGGATGTAGCAGCCGATGCGGGTGGTCTCGGGGGCGGCGGCGTTGGCCGACGGTGCGAAGGCAAAGGCGCCTGCGGTAGCGGTGGCTGCGGCGATGAGTCCGAGTGCGAACTTCTTCATGTGAATCCCTCCCTCGGATCGATTGTTGATCGGTCAGGGTCTCCGCCCCACGGGGAGTATGTAACAGAAATCTTACGTTGGGTAGTGACATCACCACTTTTAGCCTAACTGTCACTATTTGCGACCGGTGGACTCCTTCTCAGGGAGGCCAGTCGCATACGCACGGTGGCAATCCGGCCGATTTAGGGGATGCAGATCGTGAAGGTCTTTCCGGCGATGGTCTTGCTCTTGCAGAACCTGAATTGGAGCCCTGACATGTCGACGTCGGCCCCGACCGTCCCCATGCCATGCCAGCTGCCTCCGTAGCCGGCGGAGGCTTGCACGCTCACGTTGGGGTCGACGGTCAGGCCCGCCGACGACGAGATCCCTAGCGTCACGGTTCCGGAGAAGTCGCCCTTGAGGCCACCCCAGTCGCTTCCCACCTTGCCCGAACCCGAGAACGAACCCGACGTGGAGGCGTCAAAGTTCCAGTACTCGCCGAGGTTGATGTCGGGGAGGTTGATGGGGATGCCCTTGAAGTTCGACGAGATACCGAACTTTGACGTGACCGTTCCCGCACAGGGACCCGTCAGACAGACAACGAACCCGAGTGAAACCGGGATCGAGATGAGGCCGAGGTCGACGTTCGGGCTCACCACCAGTCTCAGTTCGGAGGCGGTCGGCAGCAGGTCCACCGAACCCGTCGAGAACGTTCCGGCCACGCCCGTGGCGGACTTGAACCGTCCACCGAGCGTGCCCGAGGCACTGAACGTTGCTTCCGGCAAGGTGCCGTTGAATGGCTTCCAGGAAAGGCTCAGTTCAAAGCTCTCGAGCAGTTTCCCGTTCGGGAAGGTACCGCTACCACTGAACTGATAGCCCCCCCAGTACGGGTCCCACGCCCCGGTTATCGCAAGCTGAGACCCGGCGACATTCATGGTTCCCGAGGCCGAGACAGACCACCACGGCATGCCGAGGTTCTTTACCTTGACCGCCATAGTGAGGCTAAACCCGCCGATCGAAACGGCACCAGACCCTCCGGCATCGCAACCGGTAAGCGAGCACCTGCCGAAGAGGTTGATCCGAGCTGCCCCGCCGATCTTGATCCCGCCGATGATCTCAATGAACGGGAGGAGCACCCATCCCCCGGCTGCAAAGGACAGTCTCAGCGATCCATCAACCCTCACCTTCGCGTCGGAGTTGGGGTTGTCCACCTTGAGCCAGGCCCGGAATGACGGTGTCTTCGTTACGCCGGGCGGACCGGCGGGGTTCGGGTTGTAGGCGGCGAAGAGTTCCACCGCGGTCGAGAGAACGGCTGCCTTCGCCCGGATCTGCACCCCGGCTGGCACGTCGAACACCCCGACGGAACAACCGAATGGCGACACGAGCAGGCTGAGGTACGTTGACGTGAGCACTTTCGTGCCCGGTGGCATGGCAGTGATCGGCGTTGCGCTGCTCGGGTCGCCGACAGACACCGACAGGCAGGGGTCCACCGACCCGAGGTTCATCACGAACGAGATCGGGATCGGCGCGTTGGAGGCGATGCCCATGTACTCGCGCAGCTTGCCGGGGAGGCTGCCGGAGCCGGCGAGCCCAATGCCCACGAACGGGAACCGACCCGGGGTGAGGTTGAGCTGGATCGCGACGGCATTGAGGTTCAGACCGGTTACCCCGAAGATATTCGGCCACACCGCTCCACCGTTCAACCCGACCGCGGAGAGCGCAATGGAGAACTCGAACGGCGTGTACTTCAGGGCGAGAACGAGCGCGATCTCGGCGTTGTTGTTGATCGACATCACGCCGTTGGCGGCAACCTGATACCCGTATTCGGTTGATCCCGGATTCGGCTCGAAGTTCATCGTCGAGGTCAGCGTGAACCTGGTGATCGTGGTCTTCACGTTGGGGATCGGCGGAAGCTTGAGGTTCGCTGGTATCACCGCGGTGATCCTTGCGATGCCCGAGGTGGTGTACGTGGCGTACACCCCGAGTTCCCTCTTCGGCACGCCGAGGTGCTTGGTGAGGAAGTCCGGGGTTTGCATCGAACCGGCAAACATGTAGGTCTCCGGCAGCACGAGGAGCACGGTGCCGAGCACCCAGGTGTTCGTGGCCGCCTGGGTGTTGAAGTACGCGAAGCTGGACATGTTGGCATCGCCGAAACTGGGCCTGTTTGCGAGCGACCCGACCACGACGAAGCCGCCGTTGGCGTAGGCCAGCGAGATGCGTGGGGCATTCCAGGAACCGAACTTGGGCACCTTGATCCGGCCGCTGCCGCGGACGAGGACGTCGAAGCCCCCGTTCGCCGCCCCGCTCATGGGGACGATGCCACCGGCAAGCGTCGCGAAGGTTCGCTCGCCTGCCGCCACCCGGACGGTCAGCCCGGTCATCACGATGCCGCTCATAGCGGCCTCGCTGGTGGCGTCGAACTGGCCCTCCAGCACGAAGGCGCCCGTGGCAAGGTTCACGGCGGCCTCGTACGTACCGAGCGCTTGGAGGGGAACCCCCGTGCCGAGGTTTGCGTAGAAGCCGGCAGTTGCGTTGGTTTTGTCGCCGACGAGGCGCAGGTAGGTGTCCCCGATGCCGGGCGGGCAGAGCCTGGTGGAGACTGCGAGCGTGGGGCACAAGGGTTCAACGGCAACCGTGCCGCCGAGGACAGCAAGTTTGCCCAGCGGTGTGGTCGCTGAGCCACCCACCACCACGAGCCGGGTACCCAACGCGCCGACAAGGTTCCAGGTGGTTCCTTCAGGGGTGGCGGTCACCGAACCGCTGATAGCAGTGAGGGAGAGTGAGAAGAAATTCATGCTGACGGTTGCTGCGGCGGCACTGGCGGTCAGCGTCCACTGCAGGTTGCTCGAGTAGGCCAGCGTCACCGGGATCCTCAGGAGGCCGAACGCGGCGGTAGCGGTGCCAGTCCACGTTTGGATTCCCGACGCGTTGGGGCCCACAGTGCCCACCTGGTTGGTGAGCCTGATCCCGCTGTTGGAAAGTGAAGTGGGTGCTGTGACCGGCGCTGGGGCCGTGGTGGTAGTCGGCACCGTGGTGGTGGTCGGCACCGTGGTGGTGGTCGGCGCCGTGGTGGTGGTCGCCGTCACCTGATCAACATCAATATCAATATCAATGAGTTCCGGCGTCGTTGGTGACAGCGGCGGGGGGGGCGGCGGCGGGGGGGGCGGCGGGGGATCTACTAAGCACCTGTCGGCATCTACGAAGATGCAGCTGGTGGTGGTCGGCGTCGTGCTGTCGGGCTGGGATGGAACGGTGATTGGGCGAATCGGCGCGATCACGGGGGGTGGCGTGGCGGCGGTGCCGAACGTGCTGGCGCTGTCCCCGGATCCTGAAGCGGTCCCCACGCGTATCGTGCCGTTCGTGGCCCCGGCCGGAACCGTGGCGGTCAGTTCGGTGGGCGAGACGGACTGGAACTGGGATGCAGGCACACCATTGAAGGTGACGGTGGTGGGGGTGTTGAGGTTGTAGCCCGTGACGGTGACCACGGTTCCCGCAGGGCCGGTGAGCGGCCAGAACGAGGTCACCGAGGGGAGGACGGTGAGCGGCGAGGCGGAGGTGGCAGTGATACCGGTGCCCTGGAGCACGAGGGTTCCGCTCACGGCGTCCGCCGGCACCGTCACCGTGATCTGCGTCGATGAAAGGACAGTAAAGGTGACCACCGCTGCCGATCCGGCAAAGCCGACAGCGGTGACCGAGTTGAGGTTTGCGCCGGTGATCGTCAGTGAAGCGCCCGGTGCAACGGGGGTGGGTGCGAACGAGATGATGGTGGGGTCACCCGCAAAACCTGCGCTCGCCGTCGCCGCACCCGACGGCGTGGTGATCGTGATCGGGCCACCGGTAACGCCTGTCGGCACGGTGGCTGTCACCTTCGTTGCCGAGAGCACGCTGAACGACGATGCGGGAACGGCACCGAAGCGGACGGCGGTGGCACCTGCAAGGTTTGCACCGGTCAGTGTGACGACGGTTCCCGCGCGGCCGCCCGGCGGCTCGAAGGTGGTGATCGCTGGCGACGAGACGGTGAAGGTTGCGGTCGTGACCCCGGTGCTCACGGGGGTCGTTACCGAGATGAGGCCGGTGACGGCATTGGGGGGAACGGTGACCGTGACCGCTGTTGGCGTTACCGAAGTGGGCGTGGTGGGCAGGCCGTTGAACTTCACTGCCGTTGCGCCGGCGAGGTTCGCGCCGGTGATCGTGAGTGTGGTTCCTGCTGCTCCGGATACGGGGCCGAACGAGGCGATTGCCGGCGAGGTGGTCGTGAAGCAGGTGTCGCTCGTGACGGGAGTTGTTCCGGACACGATGGCGATGGGCCCGTTCGTGGCGCCGGCGGGCACTGCGGTGGTGATCTCGGTGGCGGAGATCACGTTGAACGAGTTGACCGGCGTGCCGTTGAAGGTGACGTCGGTGACGTCGGCGAAGTTCGCAGCGGTGATGTAGACGCTGGTGCCCTCGGCGCCGGTTGCCGGGTCGAACTTGAGGTTGTTGGCGGTTGTGTTCGTGCAGGTGGTTGGCGACACGAACGTGCCGGCCCGTTCGCTGACGGCGCTCACCACAACGACGACGGTGAGCGTGATGAGCGTCGCTGCGGACGCTACGCCGGCAGCGACAGTGCGGAACCTGCGTCGCTGCGACCGGGACAACGAGGACCAAGGCTTGCGGTGAGGGCGGAGGCGCTTGGCGCCGGCCCGAGAACGGGAGGCTCTCGCTGATCGCATTCGTGGCCCTCTCGGTTCGCCCGTCAATGCGATGGGCGTAACGCAAGTCTAACTAGTAAGTGCACAGGGTGTGTTTGTAGCGTCGGCGGCTCGGATGATCCCCTGGGCCATCCGCGGGAAGATCAGCCCGTGGAATGGCACGAGTGAGTACCAGTAGGCCCGACCGAGGAGCCCGCGGGGCACGAACCATGCCGTTTGGGTCAACTCGGTCCCGCCGTCGATCTCCCGAACCCGCCATCCGAGCCAGGCCTCCCCGGGAAGTTTCATCTCTGCTTTCAGTTCCAGAGCCACCCCGGGCTCCACGGCAACCACCCGCCAGAAGTCGAGCGGCTCACCAACGCTCAGTTCTGTCGGGTGCCGGCGCCCGCGCCGCAGGCCAACACCTCCAACGAGGGTGTCGAGTGCACCACGGATGCGCCACGCCCAGTTCGCGGCGTAGTACCCGTTGCTTCCGCCGATGCGCATGAACGCCGCCGCCACGTCTGCGGGTGGGGCCGCGCAGCGAATGGTGCGGACATCGCGCATGATGGCGCCGAAGGCGTGTTCCGGGTCCGAGGGCATCGGCTCGGCGGGTTGCCAGGAACCCCGCGCCCACCGTGTTGGCACGCTGGCACCACGAGTGTTCTCGAGCGCGAGGCGAACCGCCTCGTCGTACCCGATCCGCTCAAACGGCATGAGGGCTTCTGCGGAGTGGTCGTGCACGATCACCTCGTGTTGCAGGCTCTCCACGAGGTGCACGGCGATGTGGCTCGACAGCGGTGTAACGGCGCCCACCCACCGGGCCGACAGCCCCAGCGACAGCAGCGGAACCCGGATGAGCCGACGGCGCCGCAGGCCGGCGACCTTGGCGTAGCGCTGGATCATGTCCTCGTACGACACCGTGTCGGGGCCGCCGACCTCGAGGACCCGACCGACCGTTGCGGGTTCGTCGAGGCACGACGCGAGGTACGTGAGCACATCACGGATGGCGATGGGTTGGCACTGCGTGGTGACCCACTTCGGGGCGACCATCACGGGCAGCACCTCGGTGAGGTAGCGGGTCATCTCGAACGACAGCGAACCCGAACCGATGACGACTGCAGCGCGGAACTCGGTAACGGGCACCGAACCACTGGCGAGGATGCGGCCCACTTCCTGACGGCTCTCTAGGTGCTCGGAGAGCGAGCCCTGCCCGA
This sequence comes from Ferrithrix thermotolerans DSM 19514, assembly GCA_945889085.1. GTDB lineage: Bacteria > Actinomycetota > Acidimicrobiia > Acidimicrobiales > Ilumatobacteraceae > WLJO01. The sequence continues at coordinate 4,829 of CAMDBM010000018.1, read as the reverse complement.
GACCGCCGAGGTACACGATGCGGTGCAGGCCCGCTGTCGCTGCGGCGTTGGCGAGTGCCTGAGCAGCCTTGCGGTCGAGGTCGGCAAAGTTCGACTGTTCCATGGAGTGCACGAGGTAGTACGCCACGTCCATGCCGTCGAGAGCCCGGGTCAGTGATGCCGGTTCGAACAGGTCGGCTGTCACCACCTCAACGTCGGCCCGCCAAGGGTGGTTGTCAAGCGATGCGGCGCTGCGCGTGATGGCACGCACACGGTGGCCCCGCTTCAGCAGGACCGGGATCAAGCGACCACCGACGTATCCACTTGCACCGAACACGACAACGTTCATGCCGTCACGCTACGGGCCGATTGCCCGCGGCACAGTCGTCGGGGGGCGGCATCCCAGTCGCGAGCGTTCCTTCAGGTGGTGGGCTCGGAGCCGGCCCGGAGCCGCCGCCGGGTGGTGGCCAGATCGAGCGCTTGGCCGGTGTTGCGGTCGATGACAGTGGGCTCGATCCGTTCACCGGAGTGCTTGTCGTACATCTCGATGGGCATAGGGGTGTCGAAGAGCCATTGCTCGCCGTAGTGCCACATGACGCTGAGCACGTCCCAGAGGGCGCGTCCCTTGTCGGTCAACACGAACGAGTCGCGGGGCGGGCGGTCCTGATAGCGGTGTCGCTCGACGATGCCCTCGTCGACCAAGCGTGCGAGGCGCTGGGTGAGAACGGTGCGGTTGATGTTGAGCGCTTCCTGGATGTCGTTGAAGCGGCTGCGGCCGAGCAGTAACTCCCGAAGGACCAGAGGAGTCCACCAATCACCGAGCAGGTCGGCGGTGCGGGCGATCGGGCACGGGTTGTCGTCGAATCGGGTTCGTCTCATGGCGAGCCGGCCCTCAGCGGTCGACCGGTTCGAGCCGAGCCGGGATGTGCTTGTGCCAGGGCGTCTTGGCGATGGGATCACACCAGTCGGTGAGGGTCAGTTCGTTGGGGGCCACACCGGTGAGTTCTGGCGAGCCGCCTGCCGGCGAGTAGCCGAGGCCGAGGCCGTTGGGGAGGGCGATGTGGCCGTCCATCATGGTGTCAGTCACCTCGGCCACCGCCACTGCTGTGCCGCCGGGTGTAGTGATCCGCACTCGGGACCCGCTGACCACCCCGAGCGCACCGGCATCACCCGGGCTGAGCCGCAGCGCTCCCTCGGGGTCCTTCTTGCGCCACGCCGGATCGCGCATGATGGTGTTGGCGGTGAACGACCGCCGTTCACCGGCGGACAGGATAAAGGGGAACTCCGCGCTGCTGTGCCGCTCGGTGTGGTTCGGCAGCGAGCGGAGTTCGTCGAGCAGCTCGTCGATGGCCACGTGGATCTTCCGATCGGGAGTGCCCAGCAGGCTCCACCCATCGCCGTGCTCGTGACGGGTGAACACGACGCCGTCGGGATTGTGCACCATCGCATCGAACAGCGCAGATCCGAGGGCGGGGCCCTCCCCAGCGTGGCCAGCCGCGCGCACCTGAGTGGGATACATGGCCGCCAATTGTTGGGCGCGGAGCCACAGTGCCGCAGCCGTCTCCATACCGTGTGGCAGCGTCGGGCCGAGGGTGCGGTAGGCCACGACCGCGCCCACCATGCCAACCGACGGGTTGCTCGCAGCGAGGCTCGTGAAGCAAGCGCCGAACGCCTCGTAACCCTGTTGCGCAGCCCGGCGCAGTGTCTCGATGACCGTGTCGTTGAGCAGTCCGAGCGACGCCACCAGTCGGCTGTGGATCTCCGGTTCGGGCAGCGAATCACCGAGCGGCTCCAACAGTGGCGGACGCAGGCAGATGCGATTGTCGGGAAACCCGAAGGTGAAGAACGTCGTCTCAACCTTCTCGTACTGCGACGCTGCGGGCAGCACATAGTCGGCCTCGAGCGCTGTCTCGGTCATGGCTACGTCGATGACCACGGAAAACTCGCAACGCCGCATGGCACGGCGGAACTTCTCGGACTGGGCAAGGGAGTGCGCTGGGTTCGCGCTTTCGATGAACAGCGCTCTGGTGCGTTCCGGGTGGTCGCTCAGGATGCCGTCTGCGATGTCGTTGCACGCCACCATGCCCGAGATGATCTGGCCACCGGTTACGGGGTCGAGCAACTCCCGGCCCGCACTGTGGTAGCTGAACAGCGGCGCGAACCAGGTGTGGGTGCTCATCGCGCCGGGTTCGGCGAAGTTGCCGAGCAACACCCAGATCACCCGCTGCAGGTACGACACCAGCGTGGAGTGCGGCGCCATCTCGACGCCAAGATCTTCATAGACAGCAACGCTCTTGGCTGCTGCAAGCCGGCGAGCCACCGTCCGGATGGTTGCCTCATCGATGCCGCAGCGCTGAGCGAAGTCAGCGACGGGGATCGCCGCGAAGGCAGCGATCGTTTCGTCCACCCCGACGGCATTGCGGGCCAACCAATCGGCCGCGATCAGGTTCTCCTGCGTCAGCACCGCACCGAGTGCGGCGAGCAGGAAGGCGTCGGTGCCGGGTTTCACGGGGAGCCAGTGGTCGGCCAGATCGGCGGTCTCGGTTCGACGCGGATCGATCACGATAAGCGCCCTGGCCGGGTCGGCCGAGATCGCCTTGAGCACTCGACGGCTTTCGTCGAATCCGTGAGAGTGCCACGGATTCTTGCCGAGGAACAGCGCCACCTCGGCGTCGGCGAACTCGCCGTGGGTGTGGGCGCCGAACATCCGGCCCTCGACCCACGCCTCGCCGGTCTTTTCCTGGGCCAGTGCGTTGGACATTCGGGTGATCCCGAACGCCTTGCGGGTGGACTGGGCGTAGGCGCCACCGAGATGGTTGCCCTGTCCGCCGCCGCCGTAGTACAGGATCGAGTCGCCGTGACGTTCCCGCACCCCGACCAGACCAGCGGAGACCTCGGCGATCGCAGTATCCCAATCAATCTCGGCATACGTCCCGTCCGGCATGCGCTTCATGGGTGAGGTCAGCCGGCTTCGGGCGTTCTGGTAGTGGTCGATACGCAACGCCTTCTCGCAGGTGTAGCCCTTCGACGCGACGTGGGCCTTGTTGCCGCGAACTCGGGTGATCCTGCGACCGTCAAGGCGTACCTCGACGCCGCAGTTGTTCGAGCAGAGGATGCAGGCGGTCTTGTGCCAGACGACGTTCTTGTCCGACGCATCTGGCTCGGCGTATTCCTGATCGCTCATCTCGCTCCCCCTGTCGGCAGTGGTTGCCCTACCCGGTGCTCGCACTCTGACCGAACACTCGTGGGTCCGTCAAGTGTACTCACCCGAGCTTTCGCCTCGGACGGGAACGTGAAGATGATCATTCGGCCGGTGCGCGGCGAGGCGCCTTCCACCGTGAACGGTGCATCGTCTTGACGACCAGAAACACAGCGACATCAGAGATGGATTGACTTCTTCCTGCGAGTTGGGGAAGTGCATGGGGAACGCTGGTTGGCCACGGCACGTCGCCCCGAAGTTCTCAGCGGTCGCCGGGGGTCATGTAGAACCACACCGACTGTTTCACTCCGGCCACGCGCATGGCCTCGCGCGCTGCCGTCACTGTCTTTCCGCCCTCGGTGCGGTCGAAGAACCAGCGAGTTCCTGCCCACGCGCCGGGCACGTGGTCGGCGAGGCCGAGAGCGGCCGTTTCGTAGTAGCCGCGAATGTCCTGGGCTACTCGGGCAGGGATCCCGGGAATGGCTGCTTGCTTCCAGTCGGTGCCATCAGCGACACGCGCAAACGCCTCGATGGCGTCGGTGATGTGGTCAGCGTCGACAACACGACCGGCGCCGACTCGATTTCCGTAGCGACTGACGGCACGGTCATAGGCTGCGCGCAAGCCCCGTGCCTCGTCCACCGCCGGATGGGCGTTGGCATCGTGGCGAGGCGGAAGTGGACAGGCCAGGACCTCGGTGCCGTCGTCCGCGATGCTTTCCGCGAAGGTCTCGAACACGGGCCCCGTGGCCTCCAACAATGCGAAGGCGTGGGCGAGCACCCGGTGCTGGAACTCGGCATCGCCCGGCTTGCCAAGCGGCCGACCCAGCGGGAAGTCGCACCACAGGCCTCGCGGCGGTGCCGTGTTGGCGATCTGGTTCCGCTGGGAGCCGAGAGCGATCGTGGCAAGACCCTCCGCCTCGAAGACGTGGGCGAGCGTACTCACGGTACGCGTGCACAACGGTCAAACCGGGGTGAGGAGCACAACGTCGACGCCTTGGGCCACGAGCCTCTTTGCGCCGGCCGGTCCGCTGTCGAGACGCACCCCGCTGAGGTCGAACTGGTTGCCGGCATAGGCAAGGTGCTCCGATGCCACCGCACCGATGACGCCCTGCGTGGCCAGTTCGTCGAGTCGGTCGATCGGGAACACGGTGTTGATGTCCACAGCGAAGCCGGTTGTGTCGAAGTTCGGGCTCCAATGGCCCATCACGTAGTCCCGGCGGGCCGATGACAACACCCGATAACCCGTGTCGACGGGATCGAAATCTGGGTCGTCGGGATGATGCAACGATGCCGAGGTCACGATGGCTACCGTCGCCTCCCGGAGCGGTTTCGGCTTCGTGAATGCGGTGCGCTCGAACACCGGTGTCTCGATGTCGGCGGTCATTGCCTTCACGTGCTCATCGGCCACGGTCCACCCCTTGTTGTCTCAAGACGATCTGACCATCCTCGCCGCTGCGCAGTAAGTCCGTCAAGTGGACTCACTGGGTCAGGCTCGTTTAGTATCCAGTGGCATGGACGGTCATTCCCTCATTGCCGCGGTAGACGCAGCGTTGACCACCACGCGAGCGGTGCGGCGGCGGCTTGACCTCGAGCGGCCGCTCGACCACCAGATCATCCTCGACTGCATCGATGTGGCCGAGCAGGCCCCTTC
>CAMDBM010000017.1:0-55421 GCA_945889085.1 Ferrithrix thermotolerans DSM 19514 | reverse complement strand
GTACCCGTTGGGCAGCACGAACGCGGCGGCGCGAGCGCCCTCGATGGTGCCGGTGTGGCCCCAGAGGTCATCGATCGACAGCAGACCGAGCCCGTAACGCTCCTTGTCGGTCTGCCCGGGCGGCCGCGGGTTGCCCACGCATGGGGGCTGCATCGCAAGTCGGGATGGACGTGAGAGCAACGACGAGGGTGCATTGGGGTTGAGTGCCTCGAGTAGGAGCGCAACCTCGCTGGGGCTGAGGGTCCACGAACCGGCCGGGCCGAGTGCCTCGAGGTACGTGCGGCCCGGGGTAACCACGTAGGCAGGGCCAGTCGCGTCGGTGACCTTTGTGCGGATCATCGACGAGGGTGCGATGCCGAGCGGGGCGAGCACCCGCTCGTTGATCAGGGTGGCGAGCCGGCCACCGGTCACACGCTCGACGAGGGCGCCGAGCACCACGAAGTTCGCGTTGCTGTATCGGTAGCGCGTGCCCGGTTCGGCGTAGAGACGGGAGGCGAGCGCGAGACCTGCGGACCCGCGCCAGTCCGTGGCGGGGTCCTTGAAGAACGTGTTCCACATGCGGTCGAGGCCGGACGTGTGCTGAAGCAGTTGCCGGACCGTGATGGAGCGGGCGCGGCGGTTTCCCACCGGGAACCGCCCACCCCACTGATCGGCAATAGGGGTGTCGAGGCGCAGCGTTCCCTCCTCGACGAGTTGCATCACCAAGGTGGCGAGCAGCACCTTGGAGACGCTGGCCAGGCGGAAGCGTGCGGTGTTGGCGAGGGGACGGCCGCGCGGGTCCTTGCCAGCGGTAACCGTGCCCAGCACCCTGCCGTCGCGCTCGATAGCGATACCCACCGCTTGGTAGCCGTTGCGGAGGAGCGAGGCGGCGTGCTCCCGGAACCGCTCGAGCACTCGCTCCTCGGCCTTGCGCACTTGCTCCGGGTTGACCGTTGGAGTGGTGACTGCGGCAGTGGTAGCGGGTTCCGCTGTCGAGGCGGGTGCCGAGACCGTGGTGAGAACCGTGGAGGGTGCGACGGTGGTGGGTGCAGCTGTCGTTGATGCTGCGGCGGTGCTGCTCGTGCTCGCGGACTCGGTGGCTACCGGGGCGGAGCGGTCGACGGCACCGCAGCCGGCAAGCAGCGCCGACAGAGACACCAATGCCGCAACGCACCTCGGCAGTCGCGTCACGGGTGGATCAGAGAACGACGACTTTGGTGCCGATATCGGCAAAGTCCCAGAGGAACTTCGCGTCGAGCGGCGCCTGCCGCTGGCAACCACCGGAGAGCCGGGAACCGAGCTGCTCCTCGGTCTGGTACACCTGCTTGTTGGAGCGGCGGATGGGGATCTGGTGGAAGCCGATCGCGCCGATCTTGGTCTTCAACCAGCGAACCATGAGCCGCAGCGTTGCCTTGCCGTTCCAGGCTGTGGTGATCTTGGACTTGCTGTACACGCGGTGCGTGCCGGGGGTTTCGTTGGCGAACTTGGCCCCGGACACGAGCCACGAGCGCACCGTGCGTCCCTCGGCGTCGATAGCCCACACACGCTGACCGAGACGGGAGTACACGATGCGCTTCCCGGTGCCAGAATCCTCGGGAACCGGCGGCGCGTCCGCACCGGCAGAGGCAACCGAGGACAGTTCATACCCGAGCAGGTCCTTGGCGCCCTTCTTCGGCTTGGGGGTGCGCACGACGGCGGAGGCTTCGTCTGGCCAGATGCCCAACTCGATCGCTGTCTCGCGGCCGGCGATGCCGTCGACGAACAGTTCTTTCTCGGTCTGGAGCTTGCGAACGGCGTTTACGGTGGCCTGCGTGTACTTGCCGGTGACCGGACCGTCGAGGTAGCCGGCGGCCTTCAGCGCCTGCTGGAGGCACGTGACGTTTGCACCGGCATTGCCCCTGCGGATGACCTTGACGGTGAGGACACAACCGTTCTCGTCGCCGACGATGTCGCCGCTGTCATCAACGATTGGTTCGTCGGGCAGCGTGGAGGTGGTGCTGCCAGCCGCGCCCTTCGATGTCGTCACGCTGGATTCGGTGTTCGCGCTGTTGGTACTGACCGGCGACGTGTTGGCCGACGAGGTGTCGCTTGGGGAGGACTCTCCGTCTGACGTAGGGACCTCGGTGGTGTCACTGGTCAACGCGCCCGACGAGGCAGCGCTGTTCGAGAACGGTACGACGAGCACCACACCGAGCGCGCAGACGATCACGGAGATCGCCAGTGCTCGTGCTTCTTTGCGTCGTCTCACTCGGATCCTTGAGGGCGGGGTTGGAACTGCAGACATGCTACCGATGTCGTTTTGGCCGCACGGGTCACCCCGGGGATCTCTGTGACACCCCACGTGCACACTTCGGGGCATGGAGACCACCACGCTTGCCGACTTTGCCCAGGCCGCCCGCACGCTGGCCAGAGCAGCACGTCAGCGAGAGCATGCGGTGCCAACCTTTCGCTGCCCACCCACGCTTCCGGTTGATCGCAGCATCCGGCGCACCCGAAACGGCGCCGTAGTGGCGGTTCGGGTGAAGGGCAGGCCGTTCGTGGCGGTTGCCGCCGACATGATCGAGGGCATCATCGTCACCAACCAGCTCTCCGGCCCCGATGCGCTCCGCGTTCGTGGGGCACTCTGGGCGGCGCTCGGGTTCTCGGTTGCGGCCAGCGAGGCGCCGGCCACCACGATGCGTCGCGTGGCCTGAACCGGGGTGGCGCAGTTCCCGCCGCAGCGGTACAACCGTCCTAGACGGTGCGGCCGAGGAAGCTGAGGAACTCGGTCTGCAGGTCTGAACCGGGGGCGCACTCCACCTTGGGGCCGAACACACCCGGACGGCGGATCATCGCGTCCATGGGCTTCACGCCGTCGTAGGCGCGGGCAACCGCTTCGGCGTCGAGACGCTCGTCGCCACCCACTGCCCGGGCGAGGTCCCAGATGTGCACGAGCGTGTCCATCGACATGAGTCGACCGATGACCATCTCGGCCGGCATCGGACCCATCGGGCCGGGCACGTTCTGGGTCATGTCGGCGGTCGGCAGCACAACGTTGGCCGCAGCGAGTGCGCGTTCCCATCCGACCACGGTGTCCTCGTCGGCTGCCATGGGCTTGGGCTCGGAACCGGTCAGCCCGGCGGTGAGGTTCAAGACGTTGTTGGCCACGTGAGTAACGACGTCGCGGGCGGTCCAGCCCTCGCACGGCGCCGGTCGGCTCCAGTCGCCACCCTTTGCGGCCTGAACCCGCGAATCGAACGCGGTAAGCATGGTGATGAGACGGTCGGTTCCTTCGACATGGACCGCAACGTAGCCCCTCCCGGCCGAGAGTCCACTCAGTAGCGTGCTGCACATGATCAAGGCGGTGTGTTTCGACGTGGCTGGGGTGATGACCCACCCGATCGGGGCGGCGTTCATGCAGCAGATCAACGCTGCCGGCTTACAGATCACCGATCTGGCGAACAGCTCTCTCATGTCGTTCTCCGCTGCCGGTGACGGCGACGTACCGGCTCACCGGCTGGAGCGTGGCGAACTGACCCTCGAGGAGTTCTTCGCGCTGCTCAGCCCGAGTGACCGGGCATCCCGACCGCTTATGGACCCAACCTCCCGGTACTTCGTGCCAGGGGTGTTCGAGCCGCACGAAGGCATGCACGCCTTCGTGCGCGAGGTGCGTGACGCCGGCCTGCGCACGGCGCTCATCACCAACAGTGTCGTGGAGTGGGTGCCGTGGTGGGACCGGTTGCTTCCTGCCGACGTGCAGTTCCACGAGACGGTCCATTCCTGCAAGGTTGGGCTGCGCAAGCCGAATGCCGCGATCTACTACCACGCGCTCGTCAGGCTCGAGGTGGAGCCGGGCGAAGCGCTCTACCTCGACGACTTCGAGGCGATGGTGGAGGGCGCCCGGGATGTCGGGATGCAGGCTGTGCACGTCACCGATCACGATCAGGCCATTGCCGAGGCGCGAGCTCTCCTCGGTCTCGGCTGAACGACCTGACGGGTGTTGGTGCCGAGCACTCGGGTTCGTCGTCTCCGGTCACCTGCGCTGATACCCAGCGTCTAGCCTCCGTTCTGCGCATCCCGGGCCCGGGTGGCGGAATTGGCAGACGCGGGGGGCTTAAACCCCCCTCCCCGCAAGGGGGTGCGGGATCGAAGCCCGCCCCGGGCACGAGATGTCAGTTGCCTTCGTTGGAGAGGATGTCCTCGAGGAGTAGTCGTGATCGTTCGCTGAGAGGTTCGTCGGGGAAGTAGCGGGCGACGATGTCGATGACGGCGCCCACCTCGCGCAGCCCCAGTTCTGTGAGCAGCAGGCGCACGTCGTCGGCGTCTCGGAGGGCACGGGCCGCCCGCACCTTCATCGCCAGCAGGTGTTCCATCGGCGTGGTCATGACCCTCAGGTTCGGATGGTCGAACACCGGTGTTCCTCGACCGGCGCGTCCCGACACGTAACTCGATGCCTGATTGTTGAGCCACGAGCGCGGCAGCCCCAGCTCGGCTGCAACCTCCCACGCAGCCTCGAGGACCCTTCCGTCGGGGACGAACAGCGCATCGACATCGCGGGTTGCGGCGCGCGAGTTGAAGGCCAGCACCATCGCCGCTCCGCCGAAGACGTGGACTTCGCCAACGACTCCCTGGCGTGCGAGCCGATCGGCGAGCAGGGAGAAGGCGCGGCGGAGCACCTCGCGGTCGAGCAGTGGCTCGTTCACGCGGCCACCAGGTCTCGTCGGTCGATCATGACGCCTCGACGCCGGAATGACGCTGGTGCATGAACGAGGGCTGCTGCGCGCGCCGATGGGAGTCCGCTCACCCACCACGCGCGGTCGAGGAAGCGGCTCGGAGCGTGGACCCATGACGGTGGGGTCTCTCCAGCATGGATGCACAAGTCCTCCGCGACCGCGGCGAGCAGGGCGTCGAAGCGTTGATCCCCGATTGGGGCTGGCTCCGCGGCAACGAGGAGGACGACTGCATTGCCGTCCTCCTGGGCTCCGCGCAGGAACTCGAACACCAGCCGCAGCCGGCGTGCCGGGTCAGCGGGATCGGTGGTCGAGATGTCCTGAGCGAGGTCGGCCACACGGTTGACCGAGGGATCCCGGTCGATGTCGAGGAGCAGGCGCGAACCAGTTGCGGCACACAACCGGGCGAGGACCGGAACGGTCGGCTCCCGTGTCCCCGCTTCGTAGGCGGCGATCGCCGACTGCGTGGTTTCGGCGAGTGCTGCGTGTTGAGTCTGGGTCAGGCCTGCGTCGGAACGGGCTCGTCGAAGGATCGACGCCGCCAGGCCGCAGGCTGGCTTCTTGGTATCTCTCATCGTAGATACAATACGGTCTGGCAGCGGCGACGCGTCGCGCGCTCCGGGGCATCCCGTTCATTGGTCGATGCTGCGTTGTCGAGTCCGGTCTGCCGTGGTGTTCACCTTGCTGCCGCGATCCTTTGACCGGGTGACGAGCGGCCCCGGCCTGTGGCGCGGGCAGCATCGGCCTTCGCCCGCCTCAGATGAGGTGTCCGTCATTCAGCGGGAACTCCACCACCTGTGAGTGGCTCAACCCCCTCCCCGCAAGGGGGTGCGGGATCGAGGCCCGCCCCGGGAACCAGGGACGACAGCGACGACAGCAACGACAGCAACGACAGCAACGACAGCAACGACAGCGACGACAGCGACGACAGGAGGGTCGGTGAACTTCAGCACCCGCTCCCACTGGTCGGCGAGGTGATACCCGGCGATGATGAGCCCCGTGTTCTACACGAGGCTGCCGATTGCCGTGTAGAGCGTGAACACGCCGAACGACATACGTCGGAAGCCCGCGGGTACGCAGATCACCGATCGGAGCAGTGGCACGCACCGGCATACGAGCACGGCTGAGCGCGATCGGCGGTCGAACCATGCTTCGGCCCGATCGAGATCAGATTCGCCCACGCCGATCCACTTGCCGTAGCGGATGAGGATGGCGCGCAGGCGCGCGGGGCCCACGGCGGCGGAGAGTCCGTAGAGGATCCATGCGCCCACCAATGAACCGATGGTGGCTGCTGCGATCATCCCGACCAACGTGTACTCACCCTTCGATGCGGTGAAGCCGGCAAAGCCGAGCACGACCTCGGAGGGAATCGGCGGGAAGAGGTTCTCGACGGCGACGAGCAACGCGACACCGAGGTAGCCGAGCTGCGAGACCATGTCGGAGGCCCAGTTGGTTCAGGAATCAAGCATTGTCGCGACCATAGTTTTGATCGGCGTCTCATCGGCGCCGGGACCCGTCGGGCAACCGATTGTCAGCGGGTACATCGATCCGGGTTGCGCTCCGATCACCACATCCGGTGCGCACTAGGTGAAGATGCTGGCGCCCCCGGGGCCGACCAGAAGTCCAACGATGATGAGGACGATTCCCCACAGCAACTCCTTGCGCATGATGGCGACGATGCCGGAGACCACCAGAAACACCGCCAGAATCCAAAGGAAAAACGCCATAACCGACACTCCAACCTGTGATGCAGCGGGCGACTGCCGCCACCACAGCAGACTCCCGGCGTTTCGGAACGCTCAGCGGGGTCTGATGTCATGGACGTCGACCACATGCATACCGATTCGACCCCACGTCGCCGTTCAGGACAGTTACCTGTCCGCCGTTGATCAGACGGGGGTCTGGCCCGGTCCTGCAGCGAAGAGACCGAGGTTCTCGTACGTGCCGCCGAGAAGCCCCGATGCACCGCCGCCCATCCATCCGTCGAGGATTGAGGTGTAATACGAGCGCAGGTCCACATGGTGGGTGAGACGCTGCCAACGAGCGATATTCGCGAGGCTTGGGCGCTGTCCGTAGCGGCCACCCTTCACGTTGGCGCCGAAGACCAACTGCGAGGACGCGGTGCCGTGGTCGGTGCCCCCTCCGGCATTCTCCCACGAGGTGCGGCCGAACTCGGAGAAGGTCATGAAGGTGACCCGGTTGCCCCACTCCGGGAGGAGTACCTCGTAGAAACGGCGCACGCCCTCGTTGAGTTCGGCCATGCGCGTACCGTGCATGGTGGCCTCCGAGGCGTGGCTGTCGAAGTCTCCCCAACCGATATTGACGATGCGGAAACCGAGGTTGGCGTTGACGAGGTGCGCAGCAACCTCGAGCGGCTTGGACAGTTCACCGGAGGCGATACCCGTGGCGGGGATCACCGGTGCGAGGGTCTTGCCCACGTCGAGTCCGTCGACAAACGCCGAGGAAACTGCGGCGTGCCACGCACCCTGATTTGCCGTGGCCATCGAGCGGATTGTGTTCGATGCGCGCGTTCCGGAGTTCGTGGTATCGGCTCCGAAGGTGGGTTGGCGCTCGGGGACGGCCGTGGCGCGTGCGGTGGCACCGACGAGTGTGAGGGGAACCGACGAACCGATGGAGGCGGCGGCATGGAGATCACGCGTGCCGGCGAGATAGCCATCGAGCCAGCGACCGAGCCATCCGGTGGTGGGCAGCGAGCCTGGGCGGCCGGACATCCAGTTCGCCATGGAGGTGAAGTGGGAAAGATCGGGGTTCGGGTAGCCGACGCCCTCCACGATGGCGAGTTGTCCGAGGTCCCAGCGCGCCTTCAACTCGGTGAGGTTGGGGTGCAACCCCGTCTCCGCGTCGATGAGCAGCGAGGTGTCGGGACGGAGGGCAAGCGTTCCGCGCTGTGCTGCGTAGTCCGGGTCGGTCACCGGGGCCACCATGTTGAGCCCGTCATTGCCGCCGTACATGCCGATGACGATGAGCACGCCGTCGTTTGCGCCGATGGGTCCTGCCGCCCAGGCGGACGCGTCATGACCGGGGAGCACCCGGTCCAGCAGCGAACCGCCGCCGAGGGTGCCGGCGATCCCGGCGCCCGCGCCCATGCCGACGAGTCGGAGGAAGCGACGCCGGTCGACCCCGGCGGGCGAGTCGTCGTTGTGCTGGCTGAGCAGGGCGAGTGCGTCGCTCGTGGAGATGTCTGGGTCGGTCACGGTGGTCTCCTCAGGCGATGTGCATGTCGGGGGTGAGCAGGATGAGTTTCACGAGATCCGGTCGTTGGTAGAGCGGCGCACTGTTCGTGAATGCAACGAGTGCGCTCATCGATTCGGCACAGAGACGGACACGCATGAGGTCGCAGAGTCGCTGCACGAGTTCAGCCTGTCGGTACTGGTAGGTGACCTCGATCTCCTGCCGGGTGATGGTGCCACCGGGCAGGCGCATCAGGTTCTCCGTGGAATACGTGGACTTCACCAGCGAATACATCTTCCCGGCGAGCGTGGCGCGTGCGGTCATTGCTGCGGCACTGAGCCAGTACCCGTTCGTCCGCCAACCGCTCACGTTCGGCGGGTAAAGCGGTCGCTGCCCCATGTCGTTCAGGTCGTACACCCAGGACGTGCTCGGGGTGACACCGGTGGCTGCGAGGCCGCCGATGGCAGCGATGATCGGCGAGCGCACGAGTCCGCGCCTGACATCGGTCGCGTAGAACTCTGGCCGCAGCAGCATCGCAGTGACCCACGGCTTGATGGAGAAGTTTGCCTTCACCAAGGCATCCCGAAGTGCAGCAACCACCGTGTTAGACGGTGTGGTGCCTGCGAACTCCGCCCACAGTTTGCGCGAGAGGTGCTCAGCGGCGACGAGTTTGGTGGCCCGGCCGCGGTTCGCCGTGTTCGTTGCTGTGGTGGGCACGATCCCGGTGCTGAGCATGACGTTGATCGTCTCGGCGGCGTGAAGGGTCTGATCCGTACCGAGATTGATCGATCGGCCGAGGAAGGTCTTGCGAGTGGCGTCGTGCCAAGTGGGGCGCCAGAGGTATGTCTGGGTGGCGCTGTCAATGGAGTGTCCGGTCCATGCGGCGCTGGAAGCCTGCACGTCTGCCTCGGAGTAGTTGCCCACACCGAGGATGAACAGTTCCATCAGCTCGCGGGCGAAGTTCTCGTTGCGCGACGTGTTGCGGTTGCGGTAGTTGTCGAGGTAGTCGAGCATCGCCACCTGGGTGGACATCGCAATGGCGAGGGTGCGGAAGCTGCCGAGGCCGGCGCGGCGGAACAGGTTGATCTGGTCACGCATCGCTGCAGCGTTGACCACCTTGCGGTTCGACGACACGAAGTGCCCGTGCCAGAACAGCGACATCCGCTCCTGCACCGGCCGCGGGCTCGACACCATGCGGGTGAGCCAGTAGACCGAGAACTCGTTGCCCCGTGCCGACTCGGTGGTGGCGGTGTCGCTGAACGCCATGGTGCCGGGGTCCAGGGGCACCGTGAGAATGTTCGCGACTGCTGCACTCAGCGAGGGGAGCGCCATGAGTTCGGCAACCCGTTCGGATCGCACGACGAACTCCGTGCGGCGCAGCAGGTGTTCAATATCAGCCTGATTCGGCATTGTGGTTCCGCCCATCCGTAAGCCCAGAGGAAGAATAACACGCTGAGCGGTGGCCTGCCCACTTTGCGCGATGTTCTTTTCCGCCACAGACAGAACAAGCGCCCCCGGGGCGGACCCCGGGGGCGCTTGAACCCGCTGAACCCCTCAGGGCATCAGGGAGCGGTGTGGAACGGGATTCCATCCCAGCAGTACGCCTTGGCGGCCGCTACCAGCGCGGGCCCGGAGGCGAGTCCTGCGCTCGTGTGCACCGAAATCACCTTGCCGACGCAATTGGCCGGAGCAGACTTCGGAGCCGCCGATGCTGCGGACACCCCCAGGGTTGCGGCGAGGCCGACGGCGCCCGCCAGTGCAATGAGTTTCTTCATAGGAACTCATTGATGGTGATCGGGCCGACCGATACGGCCCACCACCACGATGAGCGCGGAATCGGTCCGGAGCCAGAGTCCAATGTCCTCCGCCAACGACGGAGGCATCCCGTCGCCCGTTGCCCGTTCGGGCGGGGGTCAGCCGAGGCGCATCACGGGCTCGCCGAGTGCGGTGAGCCCGTTCGCTGAGCGTGTGCAGGCGCCACCGCGCGGGGCACCGCTGTTCCAGGCCTGTCGGACACAGTTCCGAGTTGCCATCTGACCCCACCAGTTCGGGTGCAGGCTCTCCTGAACCGAGTACGGCCCGGTGATCGTGCTGACGGTGCGGATCTGCGCCACCCACTCCGTGACATTCGCGGCCCCGGATGCACGCCAGGACCCGAGCCCGGTGTTCTCCATCAGGGAGACACCCGTCTCGCACAAGCGTCGCCCGTTGAGGGCCGTGGCGAGATCCAGCACGCGTACGTTGCCGGAGGTGTTCGATGCGGCTGCGGCACTGCGAACCGCACCGTTGATACTGCCGAGCGCCGTGGCGTTCGCCCAGTCGGCGTCCCGGTTCCAGAAGCCGCAGCCGCCCGTCCACTGACGGGAGAACCCGGACTGGCTGTAGCGGAACCTGCTGCCGTTCGGCACCGGAGACGGATACGTCTGCACCACGATCGTGTACTGGCTCGGTGTGTACCCGGAAGCGTTCATTGCCTGCTTGACGTTCTCGATAGCGCCCTGGATGGCGGCGGTCTGCGCCGCGATGTTGGACCTCGTGAAGTTCGAGGACACGACGCTGTCGTCGTAGCAGTAGTTCGGGAACAGGCTTGACGACGTGAGGAAGTTGGTGACGCAGCGCTGGACGATGGAGGCGAACCCGAAGTTGTTGCCGCCGATGGAGAGCAGCACCATCCGCACGTTCCTCGAGGCGGCAAACTCCTGCAGCATCAGTGCCTGGCCCTTCCGACCGCCGGAGCTATAGAAGTCGATACCCGGCTTGAACGAACCGTCGGCATTCGCCGACGTCGAGGCGCGAGCTCCGGAGCACGCAAGGTTCAGGCTGTTGACGGTCGATCCGGTGGCGGACTGCCCGATGTGAACCTCGGCCGAAGTGCTGCGGTGGCAGCCACTGATTGTCTCCGAAATACCGCCACTGTCGAGGTAGGCCCCTGAGCCCCCGGCATCCACCGAGAGCGAACTGGAGTTGCTGTTGCCCGCCCACCGCCCGGCCTCGCCCGAGATGTACGAGTCACCGAGACTCACCACCCAAGGGGTGCCCGAGCCCGGGCCGTCGGCACGCGCAGCGCGGGGCGAGACTGCGGTGAGGCAGACAAGTGCAAGCGCAACAGCGGCGACGATTGTGGGAGCAGTGAATCGGCGCATACGTACGCACGTTACCGCGACCGGTGTGCAGCCTTCAGCGGAGCATGGTCACCTGCGGCGCTTCAGGCGCCGGGGTGCAATCCCCTCAGTTCACGCTTCAGGATCTTGCCGGTGGCGTTGTGGGGGAGCGCGTCCACGAACGTCACGTACTTGGGCACCTTGAACTTGGCGAGGTTCTTCACGCAGTGCGATGCCACGGTCTGCTCGTCGAGGGCAGCCCCGGGCTTCAGCGCGATGAACGCGTGACCAACCTCCTGCCAGCGCTCGTCGGGCACGCCAATTACGGCGCACTCGGCGATGCTCGGCAGTTGGTAGAGCACGTTCTCAATCTCGGCCGGGGACACGTTCTCGCCACCCGAGATGTAGATGTCCTTGATGCGGTCCACGACATAGAAGTAGCCGTCCTCATCCTGGCGAAGCGCATCACCGGTGTGCAGCCACCCGTCGGTGATCGACGATGCCGATACCTCCGGCAGGTTCCAGTAGCCGGGGGTCATGTTCGGTCCCTTGGCCCACAGTTCGCCGGCCTCTCCGCGGGGAACGTCGTTGCCGTCGGGATCCACGATGCGCAACTGGTTGTGGATGAACGAGAGGCCGCAGGAGCCGATCTTGCGGCTGCAGTCCTCCGGCGGGAGCGCCATCACCATCGAACCGGTCTCCGTCATGCCGAAGGCCTGCTGGAGCCGGACTCCCTTGGAGATCCACGCGTCGAGCAGCGTGTTTGATGGCGAGGCGCCGCCGACACCGGCCGCCACGATGTGCGGGAAGGTAGAGGTGTCGAACGCCGGCTGCTGGCTCATAAAGAGGTAGTTCGCCGGCACCATCTGGATATGGGTGACACCGATAGACGGGTCGCTGAGCACCTTCAGACAGAACGCCGGGTCGAACGAGGCGCCCGTCATCACGTTCGTTCCGCCGTAATGGAATGCAGGGTTCGCAAAGCAGTTCAGTCCGCCGGTGTGGAATAGCGGGAGCACCACGATGTTCACCATGGTTGGCCCGGTGCGGAACGGTTCGGTTTGGTTCACCACGTTCCACAACGTCATGCCGTGCGTGATGATGACGCCCTTGGGGTGACCGGTCGTGCCCGAGGTGTACATGATGGTGAGCACGGTGTCGAGGGTGTTGTCGTTGGCCGGATACTCGGTGTCTGACGACCTCAGCAGTTCCTCGTAGGCATCCCTACCGCTTGCGTCAGCGTCCCACGCGACCCGCTGGTTGACACCCAACTGAGCCACGGCATCGGCGAACTCCACCCCGTGGAAGACGACGACCGGTGCACAGTCGCCGACGATGTAGGCGAGTTCCGGCACGGCGAGGCGCCAGTTGAGGGGAACGAAGGTGGCACCGAGCTTCCAGCAGGCGAACTGCACCTCGAAGATGTTCGAGACGTTCTTGCTCACCACGCCCACGCGGTCGCCCGGCTTCACCCCAAAGTCACGGGCAAGCGCCGATGCCAGTCTGTTCGTCCGCTCGTTGATCTCGGCGTAGGTCAGGTCGCGGCCATCCATCAGATCGCGGATCGCGAGCTTGTTCGGTCGTGTTCGCGCATGGTGCGCGAGCCAGTCCGTGCTGTTCATTGTGGTCATCGGGCTCCCCCTGCTCGAAGTGCGCTGAAGAGTAAGTGGCACGGCCGACACGGTCAAACTCGCTGCCTGCACGATTCGTACAGGCACTTCGTTCGCTGGTGGAACGTCGTCTACGATTCAGATCGGTCAGCCGTAGGGGCAGGGCCGCATTCGTGCCGGGAGAGGACAACGTCGATGACTACCGAGGAAGCACCGCCGACGTTTGCACCTCAGGATGATGCGTTCCACTTCGCCGGGCTCGGCGACGACTGGTGGGCCACTGAGACGAGTTGGTTCTCGTTCCACGACCCGGCTCGGCGGCTCGGTGGATGGTTCTACACACTCGCCCGACCCAACGTCGGTTCGGTACAGGGTGGCGTGTGGGTGTGGGACGACACCACCGTGCTTCCCTGGGAGGCGCTGTACTCCACCAACTACTCCACCCTGCAGATTCCGCTCGACACCGATCTCCGTAACGCGACGCTTCCCACGGGCGTGGGCATCAAGGTGCTTGAGCCCACGAACAAGTACGCACTCACCTACGACGATCCGGGCCGTTTGGTGGTGGACCTCGTGTTTGAGGGGATCATGCCGCCCGAACCGATGCGTTCGGTGAAGTCGACGTTCGGCAAGGCCCGCCACTTTGACCAGTTCGGACGCGTCACCGGCCACATCGTGGTGAACGGGGAGCGTGTCGCCATTGACTGCCTCGCCGCACGCGACCGCACATGGGGCCGTCGGCGCGAGGACCGGCCGCACAAGGCGGCCTACGTGACGGGCTGCGCGTCGGCCGAAGAGGCCTTCCTCGCAGTAACGAGCGAGCACGGTGGGAGGGAAGCCGCGAATTACGGCTTCCTCCGCCGCAAGGGCATCACCGTTCCCCTCGTCGGTGGAGAGCGTCGTGTCCGGCGCAATGCCGAACATGGATGGATCGAGCACATCGAGATGGACTTCGAGGACGAGTCCGGTCGCTCGATCACCGTCACCGGCACACCGGTCAACCGCATCATCCTCAACCGCCACACGTTCATCGACGTGAACAGTCTCGTCCGCTGGGACATGGATGGCCTTGAGGCATGGGGTGAGGACCAGGACATGTGGCCGGTCCACGACTGGGCCGACTTCCGCCGTGCAGCACGGGGAGGTGCTCACTGATGGGTGCAACGGATCCCGATCGCCCGGTGGTGACCCCGGCAGCGGAACTGCTGGTGCGACTGAGCGTCACGATGAAGTCCGTGATCGCACCGAGCACCACCGGCACGGCCAAGCCGCAGGCATACATGGCGGCCGTAGTGCTCGAGAAGGTCGCCAAGCAGATGGAACTGGCACCCGCGCACGCCGCGCAGCAGGCCGAGGACGCGGTGGCACTCGTCCGCGACCTGCGCGCCCTCACGGCCGGTTCGGCGCTGCCCGATGCCACGCGGGCCTCGCTGGCCGCGCTGGAGAGCGGATGCAACGAGATGACGCTCTGCTTGCTCGTGCGGGTGCTGTATTCCGACCGCCCGTTGCTTGGCGACGACCTGTTCGCTGCGCTGCTCGGACGGGTACGGGTGACGCTGCGCGCGGACATAGACCGGCGCATGGAGTTCTCCGCATGAGCGCGAAGCAGGCCGGCACCGCCGACGACCGACAGCAGCGGATCGAGGCGTACCTGTCGACGAAGCTCGACGGCGCGCAGGGTCTGCGGATCGTGAACATCGAGCGCCCCACCGTCGGCTGGTCGCACGAGATCTGGCTCTTCGACGCCGAGTGGACCGAGGCGGGCAGGGCGGTGAGCCGGCCGTTCTGTGTGCGCATCGACCCGGGCAACACGCTGCTGCGCCACATGTCCAGCCTCGAGACACAGTTCCGGGTGCTCAAGTGTCTCGAGAACACCGCAGTGCCCGCCCCCGAGGCGTACTGGTACGAGAGCGACACCGACATCCTCGGCAAGCCGTTCATCGTGATGGACCGTGTCCCCGGTGCCTGTCCGAATCCGTGGGGGAGCGAGGGTCGCCGCTACTACCAGGAGGCTGCCGCCCGGGACGTGCTGCCCGCAAGCTTCACGCAGGCGCTCGCGGACCTGCACAACCTCGACTGGCGTGCCGCCGGACTCGACTTCCTCGGGGTTCCCGGCACGGGCAAGGACTTTGCCCTTGGCGAGGTGGCCAAGTGGAAAGAGTTGATGAGCCTCGCCGGAGATGTGCACGAACCGATTCTCGAGGACCTCATCTGCTGGCTCGAGGAGAACGCGCCCGAGACCGATCGCCTGTCGCTCATCCACGGCGCCTACCGCACGGGCAACCTGTTGATCCACGAGGACCGAGTGAGCGCGGTGCTCGACTGGGAGACACAGTGCATCGGCGACCCGATGTACGACGTGGCCTACATGCTGTCGGACCTCAACCGCGAGGGCACCGACTTGCTCTCCAACCTCGTGCCGCGGGATGAGTTCTTCCGCCAGTACGAGCGCGAGACTGGGATGGAGATCGACGTGGAGCGATGCCGGTACTACGACATGCTCTACTGCATGCGTTCGGTGGCGTTTTGGGTGAGCGCCTCCGGTCTGTACGCCGATGGCTCGAGCAGCGACCTGCGTCTTGCCCGAACGGCGTGGTCCATCCCGGTGGTGCTCGACCGGGCGGCGCGCGGTCTGGGCTACTGACGGCGCTGTCGGCGCGTCAGTCGAGCGAGCCGGAGGAGAACAGTTCGCCGACACGATCGAGGTCGTAGCCGAGCATCTCGGTGAGGATGTCGACGGTGTGCAGCCCGAAGCTCGGGGCGCCGAAGGCGGGTTCGCTCGGTGTTTCGCTGAGGCGCAGGCGTGACGCCTCCACGGTGACCGATCCGTGGTGAGGGTGCTCGACCACGGTGAAGTGGCCGTGATGGCTCAGCTGTGGGTCGGCATACAGCTCGGGGGAGTGGAGGACAGCGTGCGCGGGCACGCCGCACCCGATGAGGTCGTGCTCGGCCTCGTGCGGTGAACGGGTGGACGTCCAGCCCGCAACGGCCCGGTCGATCTCCGTGCGCCGACTGATGCGCTCGGAGTCGGTGAGGTTGGCGAGGTCCGGACGGGCGAGGAGGGTGGCGAGCGAGCGCCATTCGGCGTCGTTGCGACACGCGACCGCCACCCATTGGTCCTTGCCGATGCTCGGGTAGACGGAGTGGGGGCACATCACGCGATCGTCGTTGCCCGCCCGGACCGCCACACGGCCGTTCACCGTGTAGTCGAGCATCGACACCGAGAGGAAGTTGACGGCAGCCTCGGCCTGCGCGAAGTCGAGGTACTTGCCCCGCCCGGTGTGCCTGCTCTCCCGCACTGCAGACAGGAGCGTCGAATAGGCGTAGCGGGGTGAGATGTAGTCGGTGTAGGCGCCGAATGGGCCAGCCGGCCCACGATCGGGCCACCCGGTGAGGTCGAAGAAGCCGACGAGGCAGGCCGCCATGTTGCCGAAGCCCGCATACCCGGCCATCGGACCCTCCTGGCCGAACAGACAGGTGGACATCATGACGAGTCGTGGGTTGATTACCCGCAGGCGCTCGTAGTCGAGCCCGAGCGCGAGGCGTCCCCGCGGGGAGAACGACTCGATGAGCACGTCGGCCCACGCCACGAGGTCGTCGAGCACCTCGCGCCCACCGGGCGACGCCATGTTGAGCGACAGGCTCATCTTGCCAGCGTTCATGTTGTGGTAGATCGCGGCGTTCTCATTGAGCGCGATGTTGTCGAGGAACGGCTGCACAGCCCGCGCCGAGTCGGGCCCGCGTGTGGACTCCACGTGTACAACGGTGGCGCCGTAGTCCGCGAAGTGGCGCGCGGTGTAGGGCCCCGACACCGCCCACGTGAGGTCGAGCACCTTGAGCCCCGCGAAGGGTTGCTGGCGGGGTGCGGCGGCACCGACGGCACCCTTGTGCTCACGGAGGGGCCACTGAGCGACGGCGGAGTCGGTGTGCTCCCCGAGGCGGGGGCTGCGGCCCAGCGGGCGGTACGCATCCTCGGTGTGCACGGAGGCGCCGGGTGCCCGGAACGGTGCCGGCGCAATCTCTGGGTCAGTGACTTCCTCAAAGAAGCCGCGGGATGCGAACTGCGGGTTCTCCACCACCTCTCGCATCGTGGCGATCGGGCCGATGAGCAGTTTGCGGTCGAGCGCGGCCTGGAGCAGTTCTGCCTTCGTGCGGTTCTCGCAGACCCTGGTGATCACCTGCTTCAGAAAAGTGTGCCGCTCAACCGGGGTCTCGCCGCTGAAGACGCGTGCCCCGAACGAGGGCCAGTCCTCGTTCACCAGATCGTCCTCGCAGAACCCGTCCTCACGAGCCCACTCGACGAGCCGCTTGATGAACGGTGCAAACGGCGCGCCGAACAGCGCGTTGACGAGCACGTGGCCGTCCTTGCAGGGCCAGATGAGTTGCACGTGGATGCCGTTGATGAGGTGGCCGGTTGCGGTGCGCTGGAAAAGTGGTGCCCGGTACGGCGCTGCGAGTGCGTGGCTCTGGGTGGCCATCATCATCGAGCGCTGCGCGGACACGTCGACGTGCTGGCCGAGACCGCTGCGGTCGCGCTCGGCGAGCGCGATGAGCGCCCCGCAGGCGGCGTCTGCCGCTGCGTGCTGGAACACCTGCGGCTCGGTGGTGCGCACGGGCGGGCGGTCCTCGTCACCCGTCATGAGCAACTGTCCCGATGCTGCGTGGACGGTGAGGTCTGTTGCGGGCCAGTCGGCCTTCGGGCCGTCGGACCCGAACGCACTGATCGAGACGGTGATGAGTGCAGGGTTGGAGGCACGCAGGGCAGCAAGGTCGACGCTGACGGCCCCGGACTCGATGAGCACGTCGGCGCGCAGGGCGAGCTCTCGGAGGGATTCCTGCCCCGTCGGAGTAGCGAGATCGATCACGACACTGCGCTTGCCGCGGTTCCACGCGACGAAGGGGAGCGAGCGGTCGGGGTGCGGCGTATCGCCGGCGAAGGGCCCGAGTGCACGGACGCTGCTGCCGCCCGGCTGCTCCACGAGCAGCACGTCGGCCCCGAGGGTGTTCAGCATCTGCGCCGCAACCTGGCCCCGGTGATCCGTGAGGTCCAGCACGCGATAGGTATCGACCATCACCCAACCTCCCCCCGGGAAGCCGGCCCCCAAGACCGGCACCGGATGGCTCCGGCTCCTCGATGGTAGTCCGCGGGTCCTGCTGCCGCCCTGTCGCAGCTATCCCTTCGGGGCGATGCGTCGCGAGGTAGTGACCTCGCCCGTGCTCCCCGCTCCGAACCCCGTGTAACGCTTGGTAGCGCCGTACGGATCCATGTTCTTGTGGATCCGGGTCCCGGTTGCGAGCAGGCCGCCGTCGACGAGGAGGGACTCGCCCACGATGAATCGCGCATCGTCAGACGCGAGGAAGGCGACGGCGGCGGCGATGTCCTCGGATGTGCCGCGGTCGGGCCACGGCTGCAGGTCGCTGACTATTCGGCCGAGGGCCTCCTCGTCCCTTCCCACCGCGAGGGGCGTGAAGATCACCCCTGGGCAGACAGCATTCACACGGATGCGGTGCGGCGCCAGTTCTTCTGCGGTGCTGCGCGTGATGCTCACCACGGCGGTCTTCGCCGCCGAGTACCCGGTGTGCCCGGAGCCGCCCGCCAGACCGGCCACCGATGCCGTGTTGATGATGACACCTCCGCCCTGGGGGATCATCACGCGGGCGGCGTGCTTGGTGCCGAGGAAAACGCCGCGTACCAGCACCTCGAAGGTGCGGTCCCATGCGTCCACGTCCACCTCGGTGATCGGCCCGAACGCACCGCCGATACCGGCATTGTTGAACATCACGTCGAGGGTGCCGAACGTGCTGGTGGCGAGGCTCACGAGCGCAACGATGTCGTTCTCCAGCGCCACGTTGCCGGCGAGGAAGCGCAGCCTGTCGGCGTCCGCATGCCAGGCCTCCAGCATCGCCAGGCCGTTCGCCTCGTTGAGGTCACCCGCAACGACGTTGGCCCCTTCGTCGAGGAAACGGCGCACGGTTGCCCTGCCGATCCCGCTCGCACCCCCGGTGACGATCACCGTCCGGCCATGGAAGCGTCCGTTGCTCATGTGTCTCCTCGGGTGAGTGGCGCCCTCGTAGCGCCGCTTGGTGCTCTGTTACCTTACGCAACGGTGGGACCCGCGACCGGTGGGGCCTCGGTAGTGCATTCGGAGTGCCGGACATGTTGATGGGTGACATCCTCGAGCTGAACGCCACCAAGTACCCCGACAAGGTTGCGCTCATCACCGACGACGGCACGGCGTTCACGTTTACCGAGCTGCGGGACCGCGCCAACCGGCTTGCCAATGCCCTGACCACCGTCGCGGACGCGGGTGACCGCATCGCGATCCTCGCCGAGAACATCGTGGAGTACGTGGACGCCTATTACGGGGTGCCCACGGCGAACATGGCGCTCGTCTTCCTCAACTACCGTCTCAACCCGCACGAGCTCGCCTGGATCGTGAACGATGCGAACGCGAAGGTGCTCATGCTGGAGCGCCACTACCTCGACGCGATGCTTGCCGTGCGGGACCAGTTCCCGAAGGTGGAGCACATCGTTGTTATCGGGGACACGTCCGGTCTCGACGGTGTCATCGGCTACGACGCGCTGACGGCCGCCGCGAGCACGGCATCGCTGCCGAGGCCCACGGAGGACGACATCGCCTGGCAGCTGTACACCAGCGGCACTACGGGCCGCCCCAAGGGGGCGATGCTCTCGCACCGCAGCCTTATTACTGCTCTGCTCAATGCGATTATCGCCTACGACGTGCGCCAGACCGACTCGCACCTCTACAGCTTCCCGATGTGTCACGTCGCCGGCTACCTCATCACCCAGCACCATCTCATGGGCGCCTCCGTCGTGTTGCAGCGAGCCTTCGAGGCCGGCAAGTGGCTCGAGCGTGTCGAGAAGTACGGCTGCACCACGGGTGGCCTCGCCCCGACGATGATGAACTTTGTGCTCCAGCACCCGAAACTGGACGAGCACGACACCGACACGATGCGGAGCCTGCTCTACGGCGCCGCTGCGATGCCCGTGGAGCTGCTCAAGCGGGCGATCGCACGCTTCGGGCCTGTCGTGTGCTCGGGCTTCGGCATGACCGAACTCGGCGGCAACGTGCTGTACCACCCGAAGGCGGACCACGTCCGTGCCACGAAGGGCGAGGAGCACCTGCTCGCGGCCTGCGGGATCCCGATGGCCTTCGCTGCTGTGAAGGTGGTGGACGAGAACATGAACGAGTGCCCGCCACGCGAGGTGGGCGAGATCGTCGTGAAGGGCGAGCAGCTGCTCAAGGCGTACTGGAACCGGGCCGAGGCCACCGAGGAGGCGTTCAAGGGCGGCTGGTTCCACAGCGGCGACATGGCGTGGCGCGACGAGGAAGGGTTCTTTTACATCGTCGACCGCATGAAGGACATGATCATCACCGGCGGCGAAAACGTGTACAGCCGTGAGGTGGAGGAAGTGATCTACGTGCACCCCGGCGTCTCCGAAGCGGCAATCATCGGCCTGCCCGACGAGGTGTGGGGCGAGCGTGTGGTGGCCGTTGTGGCGATGAAGCAGGGCGTCGAGGGTGGTGAGGCTGTTGCTGCCGAGATCATCAAGACGTGCCGCGAGCGCCTCGCTGGGTACAAGTGCCCGAAGCAGGTGTTCTTCATCGGCGAACTGCCCAAGAACGTCAGCGGCAAGATCCTCAAGCGCGAACTGCGCGATCAGTTCGCCGGCTGAGGGCCCCACGGTGAACCTTCCCGACTACGACGACCTCCCGTTCCTGCCGGGTCTCGATATCCACCACGCTTGGGGTGTATTCGGCGACAACGACGTGCTCGGCTCGATCAACCTGGTCACGCCCGAGCGTGTCGCTGCTGCAGCCTCGGAGATCTGCACCGGCGCACTGTTCCCCCTCGACCTGCCGATGGACCTGCCGGACCCGCCGATGTTCGGCCGCCAGCCGTTCCACCACCACATCTTCGCCATCAACCGTCACGAGATGGACGACCGCCTCGACGGCTTCCACCCGCAGGGAAGCACCCAGTGGGACGCGCTCGGTCACGTGCGGGCACGTGAGCACGGCTACTGGGGCGGCATCACCGGCGACCCGATGGATGTGCCGAATGTGCTGGGTATCGAGCACTGGGCCGCGCACGGCATTGCCGGGCGCGGTGTGCTCATCGACGTGGGTGACTACCTGCGCCGCAACCGGCCGGGGTACCACCCGCTCGAGGCACAGGGAATCACGGCCGACGATGTGCGCGCAACGATGGAGGAACAGGGTGTCGTGCCGCAGGTGGGCGACATCTGGTGCCTGCGCACCGGGTGGGTGGAGGCGTACCGCGCGCTCGACGCGCAGGAGCGCACCGACCTCGCAGCGAGCCCGACGGGTGCGGGCCTGCTCGGGGATCACGACGTTGCCCGGCTCCTCTGGAACGCACACCCGGCGGCTCTGCTGGCAGACAATCCGGCCGTGGAGATGGTGCCCGGTGACCCGAAGGTGGGCTCGCTGCATCGCCGGATGATCCCGACGCTCGGCATGGCGCTCGGCGAATTCTTCGACTTCGACCGGCTTGCGGCCGCAAGCCGTGCGGACGGGCGATGGACCTTCTTCTTCGTTGCCCAGCCACTCCACCTCCCGGAGGGCATCGGTTCGCCGGGCAACGCAGTAGGGATCCGATGAGCGCCGTCGACATCGACCTCACCCGCTACATCAAGCCGGGTGACACCATCATCATCGGTCAGGGTGCGGGTGAGCCCCAAGCGCTGGTGCAGGCCCTCATCGAGCAACGTCATGCGCTCGGTGGCGTCCGTGTGTACATCGGGGCGAGCTACACCGGCGCCTTTCGGCCTGAGCATGCGGATGCCATCGAATTCATCAGCATCGGCGTGGTGGGCCGTGCGGCGGCGCTCGCCGATGCCGGAGTGCTCACCATTATCCCGGCGCACTTCGGCTCGCTCCCGATGCTGATGCGTCGTGGTGTGCTGCGGCCCGACGTGGTGTTTGCGCAGATGACCCCTGCGAATGCTGAGGGCATTCACTCACTCGGCGCCGTGTGCGACTACCTCAGCAACGCCATCGAGATGTCGCCGTGCGTGCTGGCCGAGATCAACCCTCGCGTGCCGTTCACCACCGGCGACGTGCTGGTGCCCGCCTCCCGGATCGCCGGGTTCGTGCACAACGACTGCCCGCTCGTGCCGGTGGAGCGACGCACACCGTCCGACGAGGAGGACGCAATCGGCCGGCTCGTGGCCTCTGTGGTTCCCGACGGCGCCACGATCCAGTTCGGTATCGGCACCCTGCCCGACGCAATCCTGTCGCACCTCGCCGGCAAGAAGGACCTCGGGGTGCACTCGGGCCTCATCAGTGATGCGGTGGTGGACCTCGTGGAGCGCGGCGTCATCACGAATGCCCGCAAGGAGATCGACCGGGGCGTGACCGTGACAGGTTCGCTGCTCGGCTCGGAGCGCCTCCACGAGTGGGTGACGGGCAACCCGTCGGTGGTGATGCGCAACGTGGAATACACGCACAACGCGGGGGTGCTCGGACAGCTCGGGACGCTCCACGCCATCAACTCGGCGATCGAGATCGACCTCACCGGCCAGATCAGCGCCGAGGTGGTCGGTGGTCGTCACCTCGGCTTGGTCGGCGGGCAGGGGAGTTTTGCCCGTGCCGCGTGCTTCGCAGAGCACGGCCGATCCATCCTCGCCCTGCCGTCAACGGCCAAGAGCGGAGCCACGCGCATTGTGCACCGGTTCGCCGATGGGATCGTGTCGAGCGGTCGGTCTGACGCGGACCTCATCGTTACCGAGCACGGCATCGCTGACCTGCGCGGTGCCTCGCTCACCGAGCGCCGGGAGCGATTGATCGCCATTGCCGCGCCGGAGCACCGCGAAGAACTCCGTTCCCTCTCCTCGCGCTGACGGCAACTACAGCGCGAACACGCTCCCCGATCCCGCGAAACCGGTCGCCTGCGCTTGTGGGGGAGTTGGGCAGGTGCGAGCATTCCGGGGTGATTGGTCATGGGGGAATGCTGTCGGCGTATCGGGTTCTCGATCTGACGGACGGGCGCGCCGAACTGACGGCGTTCGTGCTGGCGGGTCTCGGTGCAGACGTGGTGAAGGTGGAGCCGCCGGGTGGCTCGGCGTCACGCTCTTCGGCGCCGCTCGATCCGACGCTGCCGCCGGAGCTGTCGAGCCTGCGGTTCCACGCATTCAACCGCGGCAAGCGCAGTGTGGTGCTGGACCTCGAGACACCGGAGGGCCGAGACGGACTGCTTGGGCTTGCTGCCACCGCCGACTTCGTGGTGGAGAACGCCGGACCCGGCACGATGGCGGCCCGCGGCCTCGGCTTCGAGGCGCTGCGTGCCGTAAGGCCGGACATCGTGTACGTGGCCATCTCGCCGTTCGGCCAGGACGGCCCGTATGCGGATCATCTCGCCACGGACCTCACGCTCGCAGCGATGGGAGGTGCGATGGCCGTCAACGGTGACACGGACCGCCGTCCCTTGCGCATCACGGTGCCGCAGACCTGGTACCACGCGTCGGCCGAGAGCGCGCTCGGCGCAATGGTTGCCCACTTTCGCCGGCTGAACACCGGCGAGGCCCAGTTCGTCGACACCTCGGTGCAGGCGTCGGTGTTCTGGACCGGCCTGCAGGCGATGATCTCGCACGCCATCCAGGGCCGGAACATCGAGCGCAACGGAACGGTGCTGCAGCTCACCACGCTCACCACTCCGCTCGTGTACCCCTGTGCAGACGGCGAGGTGTGCCTCATCGCTACCACCGACCTGCTTCAGGGCGCGATCCCGTGGATGCTGGACAAGGGTGCCGTCACCCAGGAGTGGGTGGACGCAGAGGACTGGAACTCGTGGGAGGCCCGCCTCCTCACCGGGCAGCCGGTCGCCTATCAGCACATCGAGGTGCGTGACGCCATCACGCGCTTCACGATGCTGTGCACCAAGGCAGAACTCCTGCAGGGTGGGCTCGACCGCGAGATCACGTTCGCACCGGTGAACACCGTTGCCGACGTGCTGTCGTCCGGCCAGCTCACAGCTCGGGAGTACTGGGACGACCTCGCACTGCCGAACGGCCGTCACCTGAAGGTGGCTGGGGCCTTTGTGAAGGCGAGTGCCACGCCGGTGCGGTGGGTGCTCCCAGCCCCGCGGATCGGCGAGCACACCGCAGAGGTGCTCGGTGCATCTGCCCGTACCTCGCCGCGATCGGCCGGGCCTGCGCCGGCGGTCAATCCGGCCGGTCGCACCCGACTGCCCCTCGAGGGGGTCAAGGTGGCGGACTTCTCGTGGATCGGCGTGGGGCCGATCACCGCCAAGGCGCTCGCCGATCACGGCGCAACGGTGGTGCACATCGAGACCGACAACCCCGCAGACCGCCTGCGGCAGGTGGGACCGTTCAAGGACAACATCCCCGGCATCAACCGTTGCCACTTCTTCGGGGCGTTCAACACCTCGAAGCTCTCGGTGCAGCTGAACCTGAAGAACGAGGCCGGGCGGGCGATCGCGCACCGATTGCTGTCGTGGTGCGACATCGCGCTCGACTCGTTCACCGCGGGCACGATGGCGTCAATCGGACTCGGCTACGACGTGGCCCGCACGCTGAACCCCGACATCATCATGGCGAGCACCTGTCTGCTCGGCCAGACCGGCCCGGCCCGCCGCCTCGCTGGGTACGGATACCACGCAGCCGCGCTCAGCGGCTTCTACGAGATCACCGGGTGGGACGACCGTCCGCCGGGCGGACCGTTCAACGCGTACACCGACACGATTGCGCCACGCTTTCTCGCCACCACGCTGCTGGCGGCACTCGACCACCGCCGCCGGACGGGGGAGGGCCAGTTCATCGACCAGGCGCAGATGGAGTCCGCGTTGCACTTCCTCACGCCCGAACTGCTGGACGTGCAGGTGTCGGGGCACTCGGCCCGCCGGAACGGCAACATCGACCCGGTGGCCGTGCCGCACGATGCGTACCCGTGTGCGGGCACCGACGAGTGGTGCGCGATCGCGGTCGAGAACGACGGGCAGTGGCGCGCGCTGCGCCGTGCGCTTGGCGATCCGGCGTGGGCGGCGGACCCTGCCCTCGATACGGCCGCCGGACGGCGCGTCGCGATCGAGCACATCAACAGGGAACTGGGCGCGTTCACGGTTCAGCACGAGTCCCGTGCGCTGATGCTGATGCTGCAGGCGGCGGGCGTGCCGGCCGGGATGGTGCAGCGCTCCAGCGACCACCTCGAGGATCCTCAGCTGCTGCACCGCCAGTTCTTCCGTCGCCTCGAGCACCCCGAGATGGGTGAGGTGCCGTATGAGGGCCACCAGTTCCGGATCTCCGGCTACGACAACGGCCCGCGCTTCCCTGCGCCGTGCCTCGGGGAGCACACCTTCGACGTGCTCGCCGACCATCTCGGTATGGACGTGGACGAGATCGCGGAGGCGATGGCGAACGGCGCGTGCGGCTGACCCTCCGGGTGGTGTGCCCGTCAGAAGGTGCGCGTGAGGGAACGCAGCGCGGTGAGCGTTGTGGGGACGTCGATGGTGGTGAGTACGCGGTTGTCCACCACCTGACGGCCGTTCACCCACACGTCCACCACATCGCCGCGTGATGCTGCGTACACGATGGTGGAGGCGGCCTCGAACGACGGCGTGAGCGAGGGTGAGTCCGGGTCGAGGCGAACGATGTCGGCGCGCTTGCCGACCTCGAGCGAGCCGACGATGTCGTCGATGCCGAGTGCTCGCGCCGAGCCGATTGTCGCCATGCGCAGCACGGCCGGGGCGGGGAGCAGCGTTGCGTCTTTGCGTGCACCCTTGTGCAGCAGTGCAGCCATGCGCATACCGATGAACAGGTCGAGGTCGTTGGACGAAGCGCACCCGTCGGTTCCGAGGCCCACGGTCGCCCCGGCAGCCAGCAGGTCGGGCACACGGCACACTCCGGACGCGAGCTTCATATTGGAGAGCGGGCAGTGCGCCACGGCGGTACGCGTCTCGCCGAGCCGGGCAACCTCGTCATCGTTCAGCACGACGGCGTGGGCCAGCACCGTGGTGGGGCCGAGCAGTCCGTGGTCGTCGAGCAGTTCAACCGGTGTCCGGCCGTAGCGGGCGCGCACGTCGGACACCTCGGAGTCATTCTCCGAGGCATGGATGTGGAAGCGGGCTCCGGTGCGGCGGGCGAGTTCCCCCACCTGACCGAGTTCGTCGGGGGTCATCGTGTACGTGCCGTGGGCGAACAGCCATCGGTGGGGCCCGGTGCGCTCGGCCTTCGCGATGCGTCCAGCGAACGGTGTGTGGTCTGGGCCGGGAAACCCAATGAAGATCGGCCCGGCCTGCAGACGGAAACCGGCGATCGCTGCCTCGTCGATGGTTGCGTCCGGCCACCAGAACATGTCGAGCGCGGAGGTGCAGCCTGCACGCAGGGACTCGGCGAACGCGAGTCGTGCGCCGAGGCGAACGGTTTCCTCCGACAGCACGCGATCCTCCACCGGGAACAGTCGGTCGAGGAAGCCCTGCAGGTCCCGGTCGTCGGCGAAGCCGCGGAACATCGTCATGGCGAGGTGCGTGTGCGCATTGACGAGACCGGGCATCACGATGCCGCCGTGGGCGTCGACGACTTGATCGGCTGGCGCCGATGGTGCCACGCCTGCGGGCAACACTTCGGCAATGAGGTCACCGTCGATAACCAGTGTGCCGCCGTCGATCACGGTGTCGTGCGCGTCGACGGTGACGATGGTGGCGTTGCGGATCTCGGTGATCACTGCGGTGCCTGTTGCGCCTGCTGGTTGTGCTCGGTGGCGAGCTCGTGGATGATCCGGGCCAACAGGTCCGCGACCCACGGGGCGTTCTCCCTCGCCACTGCGAGTACATGGTCGCCGTCGAGCGGTACGGCCGAGAGCCCGGCAGCGAGGTTTGTGGCGAGCGAGAGCCCGAGCATCCGCATGTGCAGGTGCGATGCGGCGATTGCCTCGAGGACAGTGGACATGCCGACGAGCGACCCACCGAGCAGGCCGGCCATGCGCACCTCTGCCGGGGTCTCGAACTGCGGGCCCCGGAAGCCCACGTACACGGCCTCAGGCAGCGATGGCTCCACCCGATGGACGAGGGCACGGAGTTCGGGGGTGTACGCGGCGCTCATGTCCGCGAAGCGGCCCGGCAGCGGAGGGGCAGGGTTGGGGCCGGTGAGTGGCGACACCCCGGTGAGGTTGATGTGATCACTGATGACGATCGGCCGACCGAGCGGCCAGTCCGGGTTGAGGATCCCCGCTGCGTTGGTGAGGATCACGGTGCCACACCCGGCGGCCCAGGCCATCCGTACGCCATGTGCGACGGTCTGGGGGTCGTGGCCCTCGTACAGGTGTACCCGCCCGAGTGCGAGCAACACGCGCAGCCCACCGACGTCGAGGGAACGGAATACACCCCCGTGTCCGGCCGCCGAGGGCTCGGGGAACCCCGGCAACTGGGCCATCGCAACGTCGATGCCGCCGGGGAGCAGTTCGGCCACCTGGGCCCACCCGGAGCCGAGCACGACGAACAGGTCGTGCTGGGCTCGTCCCGTCTGCTCGGCGAGTACGGCGGCGGCACGTCGGGCTAGTTCGAAGGGGTCGGGTACAGGAAAGGTGCTGCTCATGAGATGTTTTCGCGCCTTTTCGGGGTTGCCGTGATGCAAACGCTAGCCCACTGAGGAGGTCCTCCGGGGTGCCAATTCCCGACCTTGCGGGTTGCATTTAGCGGGAAATCAGACTTAACTGATCGGGTTTACAGGCTTTAGTTCCGGAGTTCCCTATGTCTCGACAGTTCGTTCGACGCCCCGCGGTCTTCGCCGCGATCGCGCTCGTCGCTGTCGGGGCCTGTGCCGGCACGACCGCCGGGGTGAGCCGTGCGCTCGCGGGCGGCAGTGGTCCCTCGGTCCCCTCGGTCCGTCTCGGGTACTTCGCCAACATCACCCACGCGACCGCACTCGTCGGGGTGGGCAAGGGAATATATGCCGAACACCTCGGCCCGGGGGTGCGACTTGAGACGAGCACCTTCAAGGCGGGGGGAGAGGTCACGTCCGCCCTGTTCTCCGATGCCATCGACGCCGCCTACGTCGGCCCGATCCCCGCGCTGAACGGGTTCACGAAATCGGGTGGGCAGGCCTTGCGGATCGTGTCGGGATCCACGTCGGGCGGGGCGTTCCTCGTGGTGCGGCCCGGCATCACGGTGGATGGATTGAGCGGCACGAAGATCGCCACACCACAGCTCGGCAACACCCAGGATGTGGCGCTGAGGGCCTGGCTCAAAGAGCGCGGCTACCGGGCTGATGAATTCGGTGCCGGCGACGTGTCGATCCTCCCGCAGGACAACGCGATGACGCTCAACGCGTTCCGCTCCGGACAGATCGACGGCGCGTGGGTGCCCGAGCCCTGGGCGACTCGACTTGTCGAGGAGGGCGGTGCCGAGGTGCTGCTCGACGAGCGCACGCTGTGGCCCGACGGACGCTTCGCCACTACCAACCTCGTGGTCTCGGTCAAGTTCCTGAACGCTCACCCGGACCTCGTGAAGAAGTTGCTCGAGGGTCACGTTGCAGCGACAGACTTCCTCATCGCGAACCCCAAAGAAGCCATGGCTGCCGCCAACAATCAGATCGAGCAGATCACCGGCAAGCGCATCAAGGACAGCGTGCTCTCGGCCGCGTGGGGGCACCTCGAGTTCACGACGGACCCGCTCGCTAGCACCCTGGAGGCGATGGCCCGCGACCTCCTCGGCACGGGCCTTGTTGGCGAGGCCGAGACCGCAGGGATCTACGACCTCCGCCTGCTGAACGAGGTGCTGCTGTCGCTCGGTCGACCGACCGCAAGCGACCGCTGATGACGCTGCTCGACCCAACCATGCCCGGCGGCAGCCCTTCCGCTGTGTCGCGCGATGAAGACGTTGCCATCAGGCTCGAAAGTGTCAGTCGTGCGTACCGAACGGGCCGCACGTCGGTAATAGCGCTTGAGGGGATCAGTCTTGCGGTCCCGCGCGGCAGTTTCACCTGCATCGTCGGCGCCTCCGGTTGCGGAAAGAGCACGATGCTCAACCTCATCGCTGGGCTGGACCAGCCCACTGCCGGCAAGGTCACCGTGCACGGACGCACGGGCCTCATGTTCCAGGAGTCGGCGCTGTTCCCGTGGCTCACCGTGGCGGCCAACGTTGCGCTCCCGCTGAAGCTGCGCAAGGTGCCGCGCGCCGCCCGGCAGGAGCGGGTGCGTGAACTGCTCGATCTGGTGCATCTCGGTGACTTCGCGAAGAAGCGTCCGCACGAACTGAGCGGTGGGATGCGGCAGCGGGTTGCCCTCGCCCGCTCCTTTGCTCAGGACGCAGATGTGCTCCTCATGGATGAACCCTTCGCTGCGCTCGATGCCATGACGCGTGACACCATGCACGACGAGCTGGAGTCCATCTGGCAGCGCACGGGGTGCACGGTGCTCTTCGTTACCCACAATGTTCGCGAGGCCGCCCGACTCGGTGACCGGATCCTGCTGCTCAGCAGCCGCCCGGGTCGCGTCGTCGACACGTTCGACGTGTCGATGGAGCGCCCGCGCCGCATCGAGGACCGTGGTGTCGGCGAGCTGTCCACCGTGGTCACCGCCCGCCTGCGCGAGGAGGTGGCACGCCATGGCCATCGCTGAGATCGACGAACAGCTCGCCGGCCTCGATGCCCTCGAGATCGAGGAGGACCGGGAGTCCGGGGCGCGCAAGGCATGGGCTCAGGTGTGGCCGAAGCTCGGCGCGGTTGGCCTTGCCATCCTGCTCTGGCAGGTGGTGGTGTGGACCGGCTGGCGACCCACCTACGCACTTCCGGGGCCGGGAACGGTGTTTCCGCGCTTCTTCGACGAGCTCGGGTTGCAGGTCACG
Organism: Ferrithrix thermotolerans DSM 19514; assembly: GCA_945889085.1. Lineage (GTDB taxonomy): Bacteria > Actinomycetota > Acidimicrobiia > Acidimicrobiales > Ilumatobacteraceae > WLJO01. The sequence goes on along the minus strand of CAMDBM010000017.1, from coordinate 25,988 downwards.
TGGCGAGCGATCGGGATCACGATGCGACGCGCCTCGGTTGGTTTCGCGCTCGCCATCGTCATCGGTGGGCTGATCGGTATCGCCGTGTCGAGGTTCAAGGTGGTGCGCACCGCTGTCGGCTCGCTCATCACGGGGCTGCAGACGATGCCGTCGATTGCGTGGTTCCCGCTCTCGCTGCTGCTCTTCCAGAGGTCCGAGGCGGCGATCTACTTCGTCATCGTGCTCGGCGCTGCTCCGTCCATCGCCAACGGGCTCATCACCGGTATCGATCACATCCCGCCGATCCTGCTGCGTGCCGGCCGTGCCCTCGGGGCCTCAGGCGTGCACGCGTACCGTCACGTCGTACTGCCCGCAGCCCTTCCCACGTTCGTCGCAGGCCTCAAGCAGGGCTGGGCCTTCGTGTGGCGCAGCCTCATGGCGGGGGAGCTGTTGGTGATCATCGCGAACCGTCCCTCCATCGGGGCGAGGCTCGCCTTCCAGAGCGAGTGGGCGGACGCGCCCGGGCTGATCTCGTACATGTTGATCATCTTGATCATCGGCATCCTCGTTGATGCTGTGGGCTTTGCCACCGTCGAGCGCACCATGCGCCGCCGGCGTGGCCTCACTATCAACTGAGAGCGTTAGCTGCTGTCCTTGCCTTCGTTGTCGCCTTCGCGTTCGCAATCTCGTTGGTAGACCCAGCGACACTTGGCGCGAAGCACCGCGAGGTGGTTGACGGGCTGCTGCGGGAGCGGCTTGGCGTTGCGGTCGCGTTTTTCGGAGTGCCGGTTGTGCGTGCTGCAGAGCGCGCGGCCGTTGAACTGCTCGGTCGTGCCGCCGTCTGCCCAGGGCACGATGTGGTCGATGTCGGCCCTGACGGCCGAGGTGTCACAACCCGAGGGATGTTGGCATCTGCGGTCGCGTGCCTGAATCGCGTGGCGGAGCTTGCCGGTGAACGTGCGTTTCTGGGATGCGGTGAGCACGACGCTGGGGCCGTTGAACAGGAATGTTTCCATGAGGGCGTCATCGACCCAGTCCCTGAGGTCGTCCGCCTGGAGCACGGCTCCACCCGCGAGTTCGCAGAGGCGGCGAGTGGTCTCGTCGCCGACGTGAACGACGAAGAGGGGTTTGGGGCGCTGTGCCTTGTTTGGTGTGCTGGCGGAGCGGGTGGCCATCTCGACGAGGGCAGCGGCACGCCGTTGTGCGTTGGTGCGCTCGTTGCCCATCTGCTTGTCGTGCAGGTACAGCGTTTGCTCGAGGCGCTCGAGTTCGTTGCGGAAGATCTCGCCGGCAATCGGGTCGAGGAGGCCGTTGATGACCGTGCTCCCGTCGAGCGTCTCGGAGGCGTGCAGGTGTGCGTGGGCGGCGCGGTCGCGGCGCTCGGTGGCCTCGTCGTCCCCGGAGCCGTCGGCGTCTGCGCGGTTGCGCCAGTAGTTGACGGCCCGGGCGGCTTCATCGAACAGCAGCGGCTTGCAGGCGTCGACCAAAGTTTCCTCGTCGTGAGCGAAGCGTTCGCGGCGATGCGAGTGGTTCGCCCTGCTGAACAGGTCGACATGCTCGGGTGACAGTGAGCCTTCGGCGAGCGCTGCCGCGGTGGCGGGCATCTCCTGGAGCTGCTTCGCGCGGCGTATGGTGCAGCGCGCTGCGGCCTTGGAGGTGTGGGTCTCGACCGACAGGCGCGACGCTGCGGACAGCGACCCGTCGTTGGCCCACAGGCGAAGCCGATCCCACCTGGCAACCGCGGGGGCGAGGGCAGCGACGAGGCGGTGCTGCTCGACCAGAGTGCCGATCACGAAGGTGTGGAGATCATCGTCGCGGTCGAACAGGTCTGGTGCGGTAAGCAGCAGATCGACCGCAGCGCGGAGCGCGGTGAGTGCTTCGGCTGCTGCGGACATGTGATGAATGTAGCGAGGGGGTGTTGCAGGGTTCCTGCGCGAAACACCTACTGGTAAAGGGTCTTCGCGATCGAGTTCACGCCTTACTCGACTGTCGCAGATCGCCGGGCCGTTCAGCCGACGAGGCTGCGGATCATCGCCGCGCCGGCGGTGTTGTTGTCCGCCGGGTCGATGAGGATCATGCGGCCCGTCTCGGGGAGCACGTGGTACGGGTCTGCGACGATGGCCTCGCCGAGCTGAAGTCGGATGCGTCCGAGCTCGTTGAGGTTGAGTTCGTCGGCGTCGTGCTGTTCGAGTGTGGTGGGGTCGATCGCGTAGAGCACCTCGGTCACCACTGCCTGACCGGCGCGTGTGCCGTGCTTGAACCACCAGCGGCTCCCGGTAGAAAGCGGCCGGTCAATCATCCAACAGATGTCGGCCTCCACCTCGTCGCCGACGAGCGGGGGCGTGGCCCCGGTGGAGACAAACACGTCGCCGCGAGCGACGTCCACGTCGGTGGTGAGTTCCACGACAACGGCATGGCCGGGGCCTGCTTCGTCAACGGGGCTGCCCCAGCGGTACAGGCCGCCGATGGTGGCCTTCTTTCCGGACGGCTGGATGATGACGTCGTCACCATTGCGCAGCCAGCCACCGCTCACCACGCCGGCCTGCCCGCGGAAGTCTGCGTGATCGCCGCCTTGGGGCCGGATGACCCGTTGCACGTGAACCCGCGCCCCGAGGTCGGTGTGCGCACGGGTTTCGAGGTCCTCGAGGAACGTGAGCAACGGCGGGCCGTCGTACCAGGGAGTGAACTGTGACCCGTCCACCACGTTGTCGCCGAGCAGTGCCGACATGGGGATAGCCGTTACCGGCACCGGGTTGTCCAGCGCGCGGACGAAGCGCTGCAGGTCGTCGACGACAGCGAGGTAAACCGACTGCTGCCAGTCGACGAGGTCCATCTTGTTGACAGCGAGCACGATGTGCTGCACGCCGAGCAGGCTTGCGATGAGCGCATGTCGGCGAGTCTGCTCCACCACACCGTGGCGGGCATCAACGAGCACGATCGCAATGTCGCTTGTGGACGCGCCGGTCACCATGTTGCGCGTGTACTGCGCGTGTCCGGGGGTGTCGGCCACGATGAAGCTGCGCCTCGGGGTGGCGAAGTAGCGGTAGGCCACGTCGATGGTGATGCCCTGCTCGCGCTCGGCGCGCAGGCCATCGGTGAGCAGTGCGAGGTTTGTGCTGCCGTCGCCGTAGCGACGACTCGCCTTCACCACAGCCTGCAGCTGGTCCTCGAAGACAGTCTTGGTGTCGTGGAGGAGGCGACCGATGAGCGTGCTCTTGCCATCGTCTACCGAACCTGCGGTGGCGATGCGCAGTGTGCTGGCGGTGCCTGCGCGGACGTCGATCACCATCAGAAGTACCCCTCGCGCTTGCGGTCCTCCATGGCGGACTCGCTGAAGGTGTCGTCTGCTCTCGTTGCGCCACGCTCGGTGATCCGTGCAGCGGCAACCTCGACGAGCACGTCGAGCACGCTGTCGGCGCTCGATTCCACGGCACCTGTGCAGCTTGCGTCGCCGACGGTGCGGTAGCGAACGGTGGCTACATACGGCTTCTCGCCCGGTTCGAGCACGACCGGCCCGCCGACCGCCAGCAGCATGCCGTCACGTTCGACAACCTCGCGGTTGTGAGAGAAATAGATGCTCGGCAGCGGCACGTTGTGGCGCTCGATGTAGCGCCAGATGTCCAGTTCTGTCCAGTTCGACAGCGGGAACGCGCGTAGGTGTTCGCCCTTGCGGATGCGCGGGTTGAGCAGTGCCCAGGGCTCGGGACGCTGCTGGCGAGGGTCCCACCGGCCCATGCGGTCACGGAACGAGAGGATTCGCTCCTTGGCGCGTGCTTTGTCCTCGTCTCGGCGACCACCACCGAACGCGGCGTCGAAGCCGTGCTCGCCGATGGCGTCGAGCAGTGTGACCGATTGCAAGCGGTTGCGGCTCGCACGCGGGCCGGTGTCCTCGACCACGCGACCGGCGTCAATGCTTTCCTGCACACTCGCTACGACGAGGCGCACGCCCCACTGCTGCACGATGTCGTCGCGATACGCGATGACCTCATCGAAGTTGTGACCCGTATCGACGTGCATGACGGGGAAGGGGAGTCGTGCCGGGGCGAACGCGAGCACTGCGAGGTGCAGCAGCACGGCAGAATCCTTGCCGCCGCTGAACAACAACACGGGGTTCATGCACTCGGTGGCAACCTCTCGGATGATCGTGATGGCCTCGTCGGTGAGCGCATCCAGGTGCGCCGTTTCGGCGTGGGTAGCGATCTCGGAGGTCATGCGTGCAGCCCGCACTCGGTCTTGTCGTTGCCTGCCCAACGTCCCGCACGCTTGTCCTCGCCGGGAGCGACTGGTCGCGTGCACGGCCAGCAGCCGATGCTCGGGTAGCCGCGCTCGCGCAGCGGGTTCACGGGCAGTTCGTGGGTCTTTTCGTAGGTGAGCAGGTCCTCGTCGCTGAAGGAGGCGAGCGGGTTGATCTTCACGAGGTTGCGAACTGGGTCGAACACTGCGACCGGCGCGTTGGCGCGGGTGGGGCCGTCCACACGCCGGATACCGGTAACCCATCCCTGCTTGCCGACGAGTGCCCGGTTGAGCGGTTCCACCTTGCGCACTCCGCAGCAGGCCTCGACGTCGGTCTGCCAGAGGTTGTCGGGCTGCACCTTCGGGTGGAGCACTGTGAGGTTGAGGTCGACCAGCTTGCGCATCTCGTCCACGAGCCACTGGGTCTCGGCGAACAGGTACTGGGTGTCGATGAGGACCACCTCGATGCCCGGTACGGCGGTTGCAGCGAGGTGAACCAGGACGGCATCTTCGAAGCTGGCGGTGACCACGAGGTGCTCGGTGCCGAACTGCTCGGCTGCCCAGCGGATGGCGTCGCCGGGCTGGCCGTTCTCCAAGGAGGTGGGGATCGTGACGGTGGGCATGCGCAACCTTCGCTGCAGGAACCGGTTGGGCCGGATCGGGACAAGGGAGCCTACCTCGAATCCCGACTAACGCCATCGGGAATAGGGGATTTGAGTGGGGTGTAATCGGGTGCGCGGTGCCGGTGGAGGTCAACGCTGGTTGGGTGCCGAGGACGACGGGGGTTACTGCAGGTGCGGTTCCTTGGGGAGCCCGAGAATGCGCTCGCCGAGGATGTTGTGCTGGATCTCGTCGGTCCCACCCGCAATGCGCAATCCGGGAGTGCTGCAGAGGTAGTCGCTCCACGCGAACGTGCCCCACTCGCCGGTGTCCGCCCCGAAGGCGGGGCCGAGCAGGCTGCCCGCGAGGTTTGCAATGCGACGGATCTGGCGTGAGGAGAGCAGCTTGAGGATGGATCCCTCGGCACCCCGCGCCTGTCCGGACGCAACGAGTGCCTCGCCGCGTGCGCCAACCCACTCGATGAGTTTGCGGTGGGTGAGCACCTCGGCGAGGGTCTGGCGCACGACGGCATCGTTGAGCCGGTCCATGTGCCGAGCAAGCTCGACGAGGATGAGCGCCGGGTCGGCCGCTGCAGAGGTCTTGCCCGACCCCACGGCGGCCCGCTCGGACATCAGCGTGGTGAGCACTGCCGCCCAACCGCGACCTGCGTCGCCGACGCGGTTGCCGTCGGGCACGCGCACGTCGGTGAGGAATACCTCGTTGAACTCGGCGTTGCCGTTCATCTGCCGAAGCGGACGCGGTTCTACGCCGGGTGTATCCATCGGCAGCAGGAACATCGTGAGGCCCTTGTGCTTGGGTGCGTCCGGGTCCGTGCGAGCCATGAGCTGACCGAGCTCTGCGAGGTGAGCGTACGAACTCCACACCTTCTGGCCATTCACCACCCATTCGTCGCCGTCACGAACCGCCTTCGTGCGCAGGCCCGCGAGGTCCGAGCCGTTGCCTGGCTCGCTGAGCAACTGTGAGCAGAGCAGCTCGCCGCGGTAAATACGACTCAGGTAGCGCTGCTTCACGTCCTCGTTGCCGTGCACGAGGATTGCCGGGGCCACCATCTCCCAGGCAACTCCCCACGCACTCTGGTCGGGAACGTCGAACTCGCTCTCGAGGGAGCGGTAGATGCCGTCGAGGTCGTGGTGACGTCCGCCGCCGCCGTATTCCTTCGGTCCGCCGAGCCAGCCGAAACCGGCATCGAATACCTTGGCGCGCCACGCCCGTGCCTGTGCGATGAGGGCCCGCGGGTCCTCATCGTCCTTGCCCATGAGGCGCACCTCGGGGCCACGGCCCCACTCAAACGACTCCGCGGCCGGTAGCCGCTCGGCGTTGGCCTCAAGGAACGACGTCGCCACAGCGACGAACTCCCGACGCTCATCCTCGTCGAGCGCGGCTGCATGGAGGTCCGCAGTCATCGTCTGTCCGCGATCAGTGGTCGGGATGTGCGCCGAGACCGGCTGCGGCGAGTGCGACCTGCTTGGCGCGTTCGAGGTCGTAGTGCCTGCGCGTCACGATCCGCTGCGCGTACAGACCGCCACCAGCCTGGATGTTGGTGACCAACTGCCAGCCGCCGTAGGAATCCGCTGTCAGGTCACGGATGAGGTGGAACAGGCGGGTGCGGTACTCGCCGTCGATGTCGGATCGGCCCGCCATGTACTTGCGTGCGAGGTGCCCCACCTCGGGGTTCTCGAAGTCTGCGATGGCGGGGGCGGTGACCACGGCGCCGCCGGCGATGTCGTGCAGGTGACGCACCATCAGGTTGAAGTTCGCGGCCCCGGTGTACTTGCCGGCATTGGTGTACAGCTCGTTCGGGAACGCAGCCCCGAACGGGCCGACCTCGGCGTGCATCAGGCAGGCCTCGAGACAGGCGCGCACCACGGTTGCGTGGATGATCATCTCGGAGATCTTCTCCTTGATGTGGGCCTCGCCGGCGAGGCCGTTCGCCTCGGCGATGAGCTGGGCCAGACCCACGAGGAGGTCAGCGCCGTCCGCCATGCCGGAGAGCCCGCCGAGGCGCTCCCAGAGGCCTAGGGAGTGGGCGAACACCGAGGCCTGGGACACCTCTCCGTTGAGGAAGATGCGATCGTTCGGCACGAAGACGTCGTCGAAAATCACGAAGCCCTCGGGATAGTTGTCCGTGCCCGATACGGGGAAGTCACGCAGGTCGTGATGGCGCGGCGCGTACGACGTGTTGATGATTTTCACGCCCGGGGCGTTCACCGGGATCATCGCGGCGATCGCGTAGTCCTCCTCGCCAGCCTTCATCGCCTTGGTGGGAATAGTCATCAGTTCGTGACCAAGCGAGGCGCCGGTGATGTGAAGCTTCGCGCCGCGGATGACGACGCCGTCGCTCTGGCGGCTCACCACGTGCACGTACGCGTCGGGGTCGTCCTGCTTGCCCGGGGGCCGCGAACGGTCACCCTTGGCGTCGGTGATGCACTGGGTGATGCGGATGTCGCGGCGCTGGGCCTCCTCGATGAACGCATTCATCGGCTCGAGGTACTTCGGAGCGGTGTCCTTGATTCGGCCGCACACCGTTGCGAGCGTCATGATCGACGTGTACGTGACGTGGCTGATCATGCCGCTCTGGTGAACCAGATCGACCTTCTGGCGCAGTTCCTCGGAATTCGTCGGGATCCCCGCGAGCGGACTGCGGCCGTTCACCGAGCGGGCCAGCATCCAGTCGTAGCCCTCGGCCGCCTTCTGCACCGACGATCCAAGGATCGGGTGACCCGGCAGGTCATCCACCTTCTCGCCAGCGAAATACGTCGCGCGTCCATCAAAAAGTGACTTCTTGTACTCTTCCCCAGTCATCATGGCTGCGGTCCCCCCTAGGTGCAGTGCCAGAAACAGCATCTGCAGTATCACCCACAACGAGGGGTGGGGTCCACCCCGGCAGTGCGGGGGCGCTACCGTCGTCCCAGCGGACGAAGGGGAACAGGGTGACTGAGGAGTTCGAGCAACGCAGGCAGAGGGCGGCCTCCGGCAACCTCCACCGCGAGGGCGAGAAACTCGCGCGCCAGAACAAACTGTTCGTGCGTGACCGTCTCGCGCTGCTGCTCGACGAGGGATCGTTCGTTGAGGACGGCCTGCTCTCCAACACAATGGCGGCGGACCTGCCGGCCGACGGCGTTGTCACCGGCATCGGGCGGGTTGACGGTCGCACCGTGTGCGTCGTGGCCAACGACCCGACGGTGAAGGCAGGCTCGTGGGGGGCACGCACGGTCGAGAAGATGATCCGTGTTACCGAGTACGCGCTCCGCCACGAGGTGCCCATCTTCTGGCTCATCGACTCCGCGGGTGCCCGGATCACCGACCAGGTGGACCTGTTCCCGGGCAGGCGTGGGGCCGGGAGGATCTTCGCGAACCAGGTGAGGCTGTCGGGCAAGGTGCCCCAGATCTGCTGCCTGTTCGGGCCGTCCGCCGCCGGTGGTGCGTACATCCCGTCGTTCTGCGACATCGTCATCATGGTGGAGGGGAATGCGTCGATGTACCTCGGCTCACCGCGCATGGCCGAGGAGGTCATCGGCGAGTTCGTGACGCTCGAGGAAATGGGCGGTGCCCGTATGCACGCAACGGTGTCCGGCTGCGGCGACAACCTCGCCGTGGACGACGCCGATGCGATCTCCCAGGCGAAGGAGTTCTTCTCGTACCTGCCCACGAACTGGCGCGAGACCCCCGACGTGTTCGAGGCACTGGACCCGGTGAAGCCGCTCACGGCCCAAGCGCTGCCCGCCGACGAGGCAATGGGCTACGACATGCACCGCTTCATCGACTGCATCGTTGACGAGGGATCGTTCTTCGCCGTGAAGCCCCTGTTCGCACCGGAACTCACCGTCGGGTTCGGGCGCCTCGACGGTCACGTGGTCGGGTTCGTGGCGAACAACCCGATGCACAAGGGTGGTGTGTTGTTCGGGGACTCGGCGGACAAGGCTGCACGCTTCGTGTGGATGTGCGATGCGTACAACATCCCGCTCGTGTTCCTGGCGGATGTGCCCGGTTTCATGATCGGCACGAAGGTGGAGCGCGAGGGCATCATCCGCCACGGAGCGAAAATGATCACTGCGATCACGGAGGCCACCGTTCCGAAGATCTGTGTCGTGGTCCGCAAGGCCTACGGGGCCGGCCTCTATGCAATGAACGGCCCCGCCTTCGACCCGATCGCCACGCTCGCCCTGCCCACCGCGAAGATCGCCGTGATGGGGCCGCAGGCCGCCGTGAATGCGGTGTACGCCAACAAGATCGCAGCGATCGAGGACCCGGCCGAGCGGTATGCATTCGTGGAGGAGCGGCGCAGGGAGTACGAGGCCGATGTGGACCTCTACCGCCTCGCTTCGGAGATGGTGATTGACGCGGTGGTGTCGTTCGAGGGCCTGCGCGACGAGATGGTCCGGCGCTTCGCCGCAGCGGACCCGCGCGACCGTGAGGCCGTCGAGAAGCGGCACGGCATCACTCCGGGCTGATGCTCGGCCATAGCCTCCGCTGCGCTTCGGCATAGGCCTCGTCCGGCTCGTCGCTAGCGCTTCCCTCGCCGGGCTGATGCTCGGCACCACACGTGTTGTAGCCGCGGGTGTCTCGATGCTCACCCGTGGCCCCGGGTTACCAGGGGCTTGGGGCCACCATCTGGCCGGGCAGGTCGTCAAGAGCGGACTGCACGAGCACCCCGTCGCGCTGGATGGCGGTGCCGTTCACGAAGACGTACTGCATCCCGGTCGGCTGGTCCGCAGTGAGGCGCTCGGCACCGGCCGGGAAGTCACGCACACGGCGCACCGGACCGGGATCAATGGTCTTCGGGTCGAACACCACCACGTCGGCGTGATAGCCGGGCTTGAGGTAGCCGCGGTCGGTGAAGTTGAAGATGTCTGCCTGCAGGCCGGAGAGCTTGCGGATGGCGGTCTCCATGCTGAGCACTTTGCGCTCGCGCACCCAGTTGCCGAGGAGGTCGGTGGACAGCGGCGCGTCGCACAACTGGCCGACGTGGGCGCCGGCGTCGGACAGGCCGAGCGTCGTGTGTTCCTCCTGGAGGAGCATCGCAATGCCCTCGGGATCCCCGTTCGCGAGGGTGTTCTTCACCCGAATGTCACTGGGCGCGGCCTCCTCCAGTGTCAGGTCGAGCAGCAGATCGAGCGGGTGCTTGTTGTTCGCTTCCGCGAGTGCCTGGATGCGCTGGCCAACGAGTTCCGGGTGGGCTGTTGACTCCATGATCTCGAACGAGGTCCACTGCGGCGGCAGGAACTTCGTGTCCGTCCAGCCGACCAGCACGCGCTGGCGCCAGGCGGGATCCGCGTACGCGGCCCTGCGCTCTTCCACGGACTTCGACATCAACTCACCGAACACCGGGTTGATGTTGAGGGTGAACGGCTCCTGCATCGTCATCGAGAACGACAGCGGTCGGCACGAGACCTGCGGCCACACCTGTGCGCCGCGCTCCCATCCCTGGCGGTTGATCTCGGCTGCCTTGATGTGCGCCCCGTTCGGGAACGTGAGCAACGCGGTGTACGTGAACGGGATGCCGACACGCTGCTGCATGTCGTAGCACTGCGGGAACGGCAAGTTGTCGCCGCCGTTGATGCCGATGACGCCACGGCCGGTGTCGGCTACGGCCTTGAACAGGCGGTAGATCTCCTCGCTCTCGGCCCAGCGACTCGGGATCGGGCGACCGTCTGCGGCCCGGTGCGTGGCCGCGAAACTCGTTGCGACACCGCAGGCGCCCGCTTCCATAGCGTCTTTCACGATGGCGACCATCTGGTCCACCTCATCGGGTGTGGCCTCACGGCCGATCGCTTCGTCGCCCATCACGTACAGGCGCAGCGGTGTGTGGCCGATGTACGCCGCGAAGTTGAGCAGGCTGCCGTGGCGCTCGACGGAGTCGAGGTACTCCGGGAAGGTTTCGAAGTCCCACGGAACGCCCTCGATGAGCGTTTGTGGGTCCATGTCCTCCACTTTTTCCATGGTGCGGGTGAGGGTGTCGATGTCCTTGGCCTTGATAGGGGCGAACGAGAAGCCGCAGTTACCGGCAACGACGGTGGTGACACCGTGGTAGCACGACGGTGTGAGCGCCGGGTCCCAGAACACCTGGGCGTCGTAATGGGTGTGGATGTCGATGAACCCGGGTGCCACCACCGACCCGGTTGCGTCGATCACCTCGTCGCCGGTGAGACCGACACCGATCTCAACGATGCGGTCGCCCTCGATGGCGACGTCTGCGATGCGGGACGGACCGCCGGTGCCGTCCACCACGGTTCCGCCCTTGATGATCACGCGTGATCCCATCGTGTTCTCCCTGCTCGTCGCCCGGTAACACGGTAAGTCTGGCCCACGCGCGGGGAATGTGCGAGATCTTCCGGGTCCGGGACCGCTCGCCACCCTTGCCGGAGGGGGCAACAAGCCCAAAACGCAAGGATCTCGGTCTACTTCTGGCGGACAGGTCGCCAGAAACAGACCGAGATCCCCGAGGAATCTGGCGTGGGTCAGTCCAGGCGTGCGGTGGCGGTACCGGTGATCACGGCATCGCCGTCCTGGTCCTTGGTGACCACCATGAAGTCGGCGTAGTTCACGCCGCCCTCGTTGCGGATCGCCTCGACGGTTGCCGTCGTGGTGAGGGTTGCGCCCGGGAACACCTGCTTGGTGAAGCGCACGCCGTACTTGGTGAGGCGTCCGTCGCCCACCCAATCGGTGAGCACCCGGCCCGTCATGCCCATGGAGAGCATGCCGTGTGCGAATACCGACGGGTACTTGGCGACTTCCTGGGTGAACTTGTCGTCGGTGTGCAACGGGTTGTAGTCACCCGACGCGCCGGCGTACATGACGATCTGTGTGCGGGAGAGGTCGTCTACGACGACCACCTCGCGGCTGTCGCCAACCTTGAGTTCGCTCGCCTTGAGGCTCACTTGGACTCCACCACCTTCTCGGTACGCACGCCAACACCGCGTGCAGTGACCACCAACTCGCCAGCGACCGTGCGGTACTCGGTGGTGGTTTCGCTGAACAGCAACTTGCCGCCGCGGCGACCTTCCTTCTCCCAGGCCTTGGGGGCGAGGTTGGTGGCGGTGAGCACCTCGCCAGCGCGTAGCGGCCGGTGGTACTCGTAGTGCTGCTCCGCGTGGAGCCCGCCCCCGTTGCCACCGCCGTCACCCTTTGGGTCCTTCTTCAGGCCCGTGGCCTCCTTGCCGGAGCCGAACCACGGCTTGCCCGGCATGGGGCGCAACGGGTATTGGTCGTCGAACTGGGCGCTTGCCTGCACGAACGTGGGCGGTGCGATTACCGCACCGACCTCGGTGCCCTTGGCGTACTCCGCGTCGGAATAGATGGGATTGGTGTCGCCGATCGCGCGAGCGAACATCATGATGTGTGTCGCCTCGACGGGGAACTTGTCGATTGCCATGCACGGACCTCCGGATGTGCGGTGATGGATAGGTAGTTCTTACTCGCTCTTGGGTGCCGGCGCCGAAGCCGTTACGGGGCCGGGGTGAACTGGGCCTTGAGTTCCCGGCGCAGCAGCTTGCCGGTCTCGTTGTACGGCAGGTCGGCGCGGAACTCGATGTGCTCGGGCTTGCGGGAGGAGCGCAGGTGCTTCACGATCCAGTCGGAGACCTCTTGGGCAGTCATCGCCCGGCCGTCGTGCAGCACGACGAAGGCGGCGACTGCCTCGCCCCACTCGTCGCTCGGGATGCCGACCACAGCCGCTTCGCTCACGGACGGGTGCTGCAGCAGCACGTCCTCGATCTCGCCGGGGGAGAGGTTCTCGCCGCCGCGCACGATCACGTCGTCGATGCGGCCCTCGATGAACAGGTAGCCGCCCTCGTCGAAGGAGCCGGCGTCGTTCGTCGGGAACCAGCCGTCCTGGTTGAGCGCTCGCTTGGAGGCGTACTCGCCCGATACCTGATCGCCACGCACCCAGATCTCGCCCTTCTCGCCGATGGGCAGTTCCTCGCCGAGCGGGCCGCGAATGGAGATCTCCACGGTGGGCAGCGGCTTGCCAACCGAGCCGAGGCGGCGGCGCACGAGCGGATCGTCGGACGACCAGGCGTCACGGTGGTCCTGCGGGCCGAGAACGGCGATGGACGACGAGGTCTCGGTGAGGCCGTAGGCGTTCACGAAGTTGACCTGGGGCAGCAGCTTCATCGCGCGCTCGATGACAGGGAGCGGCATGCGGCCACCGCCGTAGGACAGGTGCTGGATGCTCGGCAGCCCGAGTCCGTCCTCGAGTTCGTCGAGGATTCGCCCGAGCATGGTTGGCACAACCATTGCGTGGGTGACGGCGTTGTCCCGAACGAGGCGCACCCACTCGGCGGGCTCGAACGTGGGTAGTTGCACGATGCGTCGCCCCGAGAAGCCCGACGTGATCATCGCTGCGATTCCGGCGATGTGATACGGCGGCACCGACACGAGTGTGGCCTCTTCCTCGCCGGCGCCCATGAACTCGATGGAGCCGAGCACGTACGCAGTGAGGTGCTTCTGGCGGAGGATCGCGATCTTCGGGTCACCCGTGGTGCCGCTGGTGTGGAGCAGTACGGCGACATCGTCCTCGTCCATCGACCAGTCGGGTTCGGCGGCTTCTGCGGCGGCGATGGCGGCGTTGAATGCATCGGTGGTGAGCACCTCGATGCCCTCGATGCCGGCGAAGCGATCCTCGGTGCCCGGGTCGCAGACGAGCACGGCTGGCGCCTGGCGGCCGATGAGCATGCGGAGTCGGTCGTCGGCGAGGCGGTAGTTGAGCGGCACGTACGGCTTGCCGGCCCACGACGACGCATACATCGCCACCGGGAGCACCGGGGAGGAGATACCCGCATAGAGCAGGCGCTCTCCGGAATGGTTGCGCAGGTACGTGGCGCCCCGGGCGGCACGATCGAAGAGCCGCTCAAAGGTGAGCCCACCATCGAGCGCACCGACGGTCACCCGGTCGCCCATGGCGCCGGAGGACATTTCGAGGAGGACGAGGAGATTCATGCTGTTCCAGACGTGTACGGCTTCTGCCGGGTTCTCCCGGCACCCCAGAAGTTCACCACAGTCTGTTGCATCGGTCACACCCGGGCACGACAGGCCGGGTGCGGGGGCTCACCAGCCCCGGTCCACCCATTCCCGGAGGTGGGGGCGCTCGGTGCCGATCGTCGAGTCGCCGCCGTGGCCGGGGAGGATGATCGTGTCGGCCGGGAAGGTGAACAACTTGGTGTCGATCGAGTGGATGATCTGCTCGAAGCTGCCGCCGTCGAACGTGGCGTTGCCGGGGCCGCCGGGGAACAGGGTGTCGCCGCTGAACAGCAGGGGAGCGTCCTCGACCTTGAACGAGACCGAACCTTCGGTATGGCCCGGGTTGTGGATGACGTGGAGACGCAGGCGGCCTACCTCGATGATCTCTTTGTCGTCGAGGAACACGTCGTAGCCCACCTCTTTCAGGCGTGGCGCGTCGAGCGCCGTCACGGCGACCTCGTAGCCAGCCTCACGCATTGCGGGCACCGCCTGGATGTGATCGCCATGGCCGTGGGTCTCCAGTACCCGCTTCACGCCGAGGCGCTGACACATCTCGAGCAGCAGTTCGTGCTCGTTCGCTGCGTCGATGAGGACGCCCTCACCGGTCTCTTTGCAGCGGATGACGAACACGTTGTTCTCGTACGGTCCGACGACCACGCGGTGGACCTCGAGGCGGCTGTCGCTCCAGTGCAGGGTGCTCATAGGTGTCATTCTCGCACGGGTCCCGGTCGGATCACGTCGAGACCACGTCGAAGCCGAGCGACAACGCAACGGGGATCTGCGCTGGGTCGAAGGTGAGGAACGCCAGCGGTCGTGGTAGCCGGTCTGCCGCTGCGAGGTGGATTGCGTCCGACAGGCGAAGTGGTTGTTCGCGGGCGAGTACTGCCGCACGGTCGAGGCAGCGTTGGTCCACCGGCACGAGGTGCAGCCGGTCCCAGTCGAGACGCACGAGGTCCTCCACCTGCTCCCGCACGTCGAGGTCGTCGGTGAGGCGGTCGATGAGGGCAAGTGCCTCGGTGAGGGCCATTGCGGAGGTGCACCACACGGCATTGTTTGCGAAGGCCTCAAGTGCCACAGCACGGGCCGGCACGTCGAGGTGACGTGCAACGAGCGCCGACGCGTCGGCGTACAGCGTCACCCGCGCAGCTCCCGCAGGAGGCGGTCGAGCCGGGCACCCGCCCAGGCCGGGACGGGATCCGTGGGCCGGGCCGGACCGGAGCGCCGCGGGGCAACGAGCAGGCCTGCAGCGACCAGGTCGTCGATCCCGACGCTGTTGTCGTTGCCTTCCAAAGGGCCGAGCTGGGCAGCTGGCCTGCCATCGACGGTGACGGTGAAACGCTCGCCGGCCCCGGCCTGACGCACGGCGGTTGCCACGCCCGCCCGGAGCTCACGAATGCCGATTCGACGCATGCGTACACCAGTGTACACATTGGCGCTTGCGGGGGAGTGGGGTGCCGACCAGAATGTCGCCATGAACTTTGCCTTCACCGAAGAACAGGAAGAACTGCGCAAGACCGTCCGCGCGTTCCTCGACGCCAAGTCCGCCGAGACCGATGTCCGTGCACTCATGGAGACCACCGACGGCTACGACGCCGCTGTGTGGAGCCAGATGGGTGAGCAGATGGGCCTGCAGGGTCTCGCCATCCCCGAGCAGTACGGCGGCTCGGGCTACTCGTTTGTCGAGCTCGGCATCGTGCTCGAGGAGATGGGTCGCTCACTGCTGTGCGCTCCGTACTACTCCACTGTCGTGCTCGCGGCGAACACGCTGCTGCTCTCGGGTGACGAGGCAGCGAAGAAGGCGTACCTGCCCGGCATCGCCGCAGGCACCACCATCGCGACGCTCGCCTACACCGAGCCCTCCGGCAAGTGGGACGAGAGCGGCATCACCGCTACGGCCTCCGGTTCCGGCAGCGACTTCAAGATCACCGGCACGAAGTCGTTCGTGCTCGACGGCCACACCGCCGGCCTCATCATCGTTGCCGCCAAGACGGGCAAGGGCACGAGCCTGTTCGCCGTCGAGGGCAACGCTGCCGGCCTCACCCGCACGGCGCTGTCCACCATGGACCAGACGCGCAAGCAGGCCAAACTGGAACTGAAGGACACGCCCGGCAAGCTGATCGGCACCGAGGGCCAGGGCTGGAGCGTGCTCCACAAGGTGCTCGACCTCGCCGCTGTCGGCCTCGCTGCCGAGCAGGTCGGCGGTGCACAGAAGGTGCTCAACATGGCCGTCGAGTACGCCAAGGTGCGCGTGCAGTTCGGCCGCCCGATCGGTTCGTTCCAGGCCATCAAGCACAAGTGCGCAGACATGCTGCTCGAGGTTGAGTCAGCCAAGTCCGCTGCGTACTACGGCATGTGGTGTGCCGCAGAGATGAACGAGGAACTGCCGTCGGTGGCCTCGCTTGCCAAGGCCTACTGCTCGGAGGCGTACTTCCACGCCACGGCCGAGAACATCCAGATCCACGGTGGCATCGGCTTCACGTGGGAGCACCCGGCGCACCTGTACTTCAAGCGTGCGAAGTCCTCCGAGCTCCTGTTCGGAGACCCGACCTACCACCGCGAGCAGCTCGCACAGCGCATCGGCATCTGAGCCAGCGCCACAGCGACAACTCGAAACAACTGGGCAGAGCGGCGGGGAAACCCGCCGCTCTGTCGCGTATTTCACAGGACCACGACGGGTGGCGCCTAGCATCGAGGGCGTGACCGGAGCAGGAATCGTCATCCTCATCGTCGCCGGCGTGATCGTCTTCGCCATCGCCGCCGGCACCGTCGGCCGTGAGGCACACCGTCTGGATGCCCTCGCGCCGAGAACCGTCTACGAGATCGAGCAGGCGATCGACTTCGTGGCGGACAACCTGCCCGCCGCAGCGCAGGCGAGGCTCACCTACGACGAGCTCGAGCAGTTGCTGACGTTCCACATGCGTTGGCTCCACGCCAAGGGTCTGCAGCCCGACAAGGTGATGGACCGGCGCCAGGACATTGCGCTGCCGATCATCGTGGACGAGACCTCCGAGGTGGCGTTCCTGCTCGCCCGCGCCGAGGAGGCGGGGATGGACGTGGTCGACGAGGACGTTGCGCACGTGATCGACACCCACACGGCCTACTTCGCTGCGATCGGCGCAGTCGGCCCGCAGGCGAACGACCCCGACATCAACCTGAACTGAGTTCGGCAGCAAGCCCGATTGGATGGTGCATAAATCGTCTGGGGTCGCGGTCGGTCTGATGCCGTTGCGTTCTACTTGCCTACCTGCTTGGCCATCTCGAGCTCAGTCCGGTGATGAATCGCGGCGAGCAGGCATGGCGCGCGACGGTGCTGCGATCGCCGTGTCCTCGACGGGGGACGCGAGGCGTCGTTCGAGGCCGGTGATCGCGTCGAGGAGACCGGATGCCTCGAAGACCCGGTTCCGGCGGCCGACCGTGCCCTGAGTCAGAACCTTCGCGGCGAGGAGCACTGCGACGGCGTCGTTGGTGCGCGCCACGGACCTGCCGATAGTGGCCGCTGCGGTCTCGACGGTGAGGACCGGAATCCCGGGTAGTGCGGCGAGGAGCACGTCGACGGCGGAGTTGGCTCGGATCCGACCGACCTGGCTCCGCCACTGCCGCTCGAGCTCAGCCAAGGTGTCGGCGAACCCTGCAGCGGCGTCGCAGGCCCGCAGCAGGTCGCCAGTGAACCGGGCGATCCATCGGGCCGCAGCCTGCGACCCCTCCCGCGAGTCCGCCGAGCCGAGGTGACGGTACGCGACGAGACCGTCGATGTAGGCGTCGGCGTTCGTGGCGAGAATGAGGCTGACCGGCGGGACGAAGTGCGGGGCCAGGCCCCGGCGGCGCAGCACGAAGTGGATCAGCGCACGGCCAACCCGACCGTTGCCGTCGGCGAACGGGTGGATCGTCTCGAACTGGGCGTGGGCTACCGCGGCCTGCACGAGCGGGGCATGCGCATCGGAGGACAGGTACTCGCAGAGGTCCTCGAGCAGACCGCCGACATAGCGGGGTGGCGGAGGGACGAACTCGGCGACACACGGGTTGACGCCGCCGACCCAGTTCTGCTCATCCCGGACGACACCGCCGAGGTGCGCGTCGCGGGTACCCGTGAGCAGCGACCGATGCAGCCGACACAGGTCGTCGACGGTCACCGCACGGGGTTCGTCGGCCAGTTCGAGCGCACCGCCCATTGCCGCGATGTTGCCGAGGACCGCCCGGGCAGTGTCGTCGTTGGCCGGCAGTCCGGCCTGCTGGGCGAACGCCTCCTTGGCGAGGCGACGAGCGTTGATCTGCAACCCCTCGATGTAGGAGGAGCCCACGGACTCGGCCCGAAGCAGGAGCCGGGCTACGGCCTCGATGCTCGCCAACCCGAGGTTCCGGTTCTGCAGGGCGGCCACGGCCCGTTCAGCGTCGGCGAGGTCGGCGACGAGATCCGCCGGCAGCAACAACTCCCGGCCCGCTAACACATCGGGGACATAGGCTCGGTAAGCGCAGGGGCGGCGCTCATGGCGGGTGCGAGCCCCCAAGCTCCCCTCCCAGCGGTGTTCCTCCTCGTGCGCCATAACCGTCCTTCTCAACAGAGTATAGTGACGGTTAGTTCACAACCGGCATTATGGTTCGGGTGGATGTACGCACCCTCATCCGGGCTTGCTGCCGAACTCAACCTGAACTGAGTTCGGCAGCGGTACTTCGCCGACGGGGCCCGGCTTGGGTAGCGTCCGGGGTATGGAACGACCGGTTCGCTTCGAGCACTACCGCTACGTCGGTGACAAGCGCACGCAACTCGTGTACGACCTGGACACCTGGACCGACACCGAGGTCATCGACGAGCTCATGGCGGCCGAGACCTACCTGTGCTTCGGGCCTGACACGCTGCCCGAGGCCCGCAACCGCGGGTACCGGCTCGCCAAGCCCGGCCAGAAGGCCCGCACCTACCGCAAGCCCCGCTCCTGACCGTCGGTCGGTGCTCCTGCGATCCCCGGGCGCTTGTTCGTGAACGGTGAATTCGTCTCCGACGGGCTGAGGCTCTCCCGGCACACGGCGAGGCCTGTTGGCAGGGACGCCCGCACGACGGCGCTCATCATGTGCCACGGCTTCCCGATCGGCCCGCTCGACGCGCGCCAGAGCGCCTCGACGTTCCCGGAGCTCATGGACCGGATCGCGAACGAGCTCGGTTGGACGGCGATGACGTTCACGTTCCGCGGCTGCGGCAAGAGTGAGGGCGACTTCTCACTGCAGGGCTGGGTCGATGACTTGAAACGTGCCATCGATGTGGTCGTGGAGGAGACCGATCCGCTCGGGGTGTGGCTGGTCGGTACCAACACCGGCGGATCGATCGCGCTCTGTGTCGGGGCCGACGACCCGCGTGTGCACGGTGCGGTGATGCTCGGCGCACGGTCCGGCTTCGAGGACTGGGCGGACCAACCCCGACGCTTCCTCGAGCACGCCAGGGAGATCGGCGCGGTTCGCACGCCGAGGTTCCCGCCGAACCTCGATGAGTGGGGGCGCGAATTCCAGCGCTTCCGCCCGCTCGACGCGGCCCGCCGGTTCGCCCCGCGGGATCTCCTCGTGATGCACGGTGACGACGACGAGGCGGTGCCAACGTCAGAGGCCCGCCAGATCGCGCAGGCGCACGGCTCTGCCGAGCTACGGATTATCTCCGGAGCGGGCCACCGGCTGCGGCACGACCCGCGAGCACTAGCGATCCTGCTCGGCTGGCTTGACCGCCAGCGCAATCAGTTTTAATCCGCCGACAAGTGTGATCGAACGGATCGCGCCGTGGCGAGGGAAGCGCCAGCGACGAGCCGCACGCCGAACTATGGCGAAGCGGAGCGGAGCCTATGTCGGCGGAATTACGCGTACAGCGAGAACGGCGTGTCGGGGTCGATGCCGTAGCGGCGAATGGCCTCCATCACGAGTTCGGGCTTCACCTCGCCCTGGGCAGCGAGGCCCGACAGCGTTGCGACCACGATGTGGGCGGCGTCCACCTCAAAGTGCCGCCGCAGCGCCTCACGCGTATCGCTGCGGCCCATACCGTCGGTTCCGAGCGGGGTGAACGACCGTCCCGGCAGGAAGCGGGCGATCTGCTCGGGCACGATCCGCATGAAGTCCGTGACGGCCACGATCGGCCCGGGCGCGTCGGCGAGCAGGTGGGTGACGAGCGCGGTGCGCGGTGCGCGGTCCGGGTGCAAGCGGTTCCAGCGCTCCACCTCGAGTGCCTCCTCGCGGAGACGCTTATAGCTCGTGGCGCTCCAGAGCTCGGCTCCCACGCCGAAATGCTCGGCGAGGTCGGCTGCGGCCTGGCGGGCCGCGCCGTTGGCCGATCCGGAGAACAGCAAGGTTGCGCGGGCGTTGGTCCCCGCCGGCGACTCGGCCCACCGGTACAGCCCGCGGACGATCCCCTCCTCGATCCCCGGCTCATCCGGGATCGGGGGCATCGGGTAGTTCTCGTTGTAGAGCGTGAGGTAGTAAAAGACATCGGCATCATCGGTGCTCTGGCCCTGCTCGCCGCCGTACATGCGTCGGATGCCGTGCTTGACGATGACGGCCATCTCGTGGGCGAATGCCGGGTCGTACGCCTGACAGGCCGGCACCGTGGAGGCGAGAACAAGCGAGTGCCCGTCCTGGTGCTGCAGACCCTCGCCGTGGAGCGTGGTTCGCCCAGCGGTAGCTCCCATGAGGAAGCCCCGCGCCCTGCTGTCAGCGGCCTGCCAGATGAGGTCCCCGACGCGCTGGAACCCGAACATCGAGTAGAAGGTGAAGAACGGGATCATCGGCACGCCGCGCGTGGCATACGACGTTGCAGCAGCGATCCAACTGGACATTGCGCCTGCCTCGGTGATGCCCTCCTCAAGGATCTGCCCGCTCGTGGATTCCGCGTACGACAGCATGAGGTTCGCGTCGATGGGTCGGTACTTCTGCCCGTCGGCCGCGTAGATCTTCAGTTCCTTGAAGAGCGCATCCATGCCGAACGTGCGGGCCTCGTCGGGAATGATCGGCACCACGCGCGGGCCGATCTGTTCGTCACGGCAGAGGTTGCGCAGGAGGCGCGTGAACGCAACGGTGGTGGATACCGGTTGCGTACCCGATCCCGCCAGGATGTCGGCGAACACCTGCTCGGACGGCTGGCCGAGCGGCTTGCGCGTGCGGATCATGCGCTGGGGCACCGAGCCGGCGAGCGCGCGGCGACGCTCGATGAGGTACTGGTACTCGACGGAATCCTCGCCCGGGCGGAAGTACGGCGGGTCGTCGCCCTCGAATGCGTCGTCGGGTATCTCGTCGTTGAGGTAGAGACGGTCGCGCAGCGCGATGAGCTGATCACGAGTCATCTTCTTGATCTGGTGGGTGGCATTGCGCGCCTCGATGTCGGGACCGAGCGTCCAGCCCTTCACCGTCTTGCAGAGGATTGCGGTGGGGCGCCCGCTGCCGAGGTTCTCGAGCGCCGTCTTGTAGGCCGCATACAGTTTGCGGTAGTCGTGGCCACCACGGGGGAGCAGCATGAGGTCCTCGTCGGACAGGTGCTCCACCATCTTGCGCAGCCGGGGATCCGGTCCGAAGAACGTCTCGCGGATCTCGCTGCCAGGGGCGTTGGTGAGCCGCTGGAACTCGCCGTCCACGGTGGAGTTCATCTTCTGGAGCAGGACGCCGTCCTTGTCCTTCATGAGCAGTTCGTCCCAGCGCGAACCCCAGATCACCTTGATGACGTTCCACCCGGCGCCGCGGAACGTGGCCTCGAGCTCCTGGATGATCTTGCCGTTGCCGCGCACCGGTCCGTCGAGGCGCTGGAGATTGCAGTTCACCACGAAGACGAGGTTGTCGAGGTGCTCGCGGGCGGCGAGTGAGATGGCACCGAGGGTCTCGGGTTCGTCGCACTCCCCGTCGCCGAGGAAGGCCCACACACGGCTCTGGGAGGTGTCGTCGATGTGGCGGTTGTGGAGGTACCGGTTGAAGCGCGCCTGATAGAGGGCCGTGATGGGGCCGAGGCCCATCGACACCGTTGGGTACTCCCAGAACTCGGGCATGAGCCTCGGGTGCGGATAGCTCGACAGGCCCGCGCCACCGCGGCCGATCTCCCGACGGAAGTGGTCGAGGTCGTCCGCGCTCAGGCGGCCCTCGAGGAACGCACGCGCGTACACACCGGGTGCTGCGTGCCCCTGGAAGTAGATGTGGTCCCCGGGCTGGCCGTCCTCCTTGCCGCGGAAGAAGTGGTTGAAGCCGATCTCGTAGAGGCTGGCCGATGACGCGAACGTGGAGAGGTGCCCACCGATGCCCTCGGCCTGGTGGTTGGCGCGCACCACCATCGCAGCAGCGTTCCAGCGCACGTAAGCGCGGATGCGCCGCTCAATGTGCTCGTCACCGGGGAACCACGGCTCGTACTCGGCAGGGATCGTGTTGACGTACGGGGTGGAGACGGTTGCGGGGAACGACACCTGCAACTCGCGAGCATGATCGAGCAGCGCAGAGAGGAGATAGCGGGCTCGGGTCTTGCCGTGGGTGTCCACGACGGCGTCCAGCGAGTCGAGCCACTCCCTCGTCTCCTCCGGATCGGAGTCCGGGAGCGAGTGGACGAATCCGTCAAAGATCATGCGCCCATTCTCGCCCATGCCAGAGTGGAAGTGTGTCAAACGAGCCCGTCATCGTGTTCACCGACGGGGCGTGCTCCGGTAATCCCGGTCCGGGTGGTTGGGCGTGGGCGGTTGCGCCCGACGGAGCAACCTGGGGCTCGGGGGGCGCGCCGCACACCACCAATCAGCGGATGGAGGTGCAGGCCGTGCTGGAAGCCCTGAAGGCACTGCCGGCGGAGCATCCAGTCATCATCACGAGCGACTCGACCTATGTCGTGAACTGTTTTAGGGATCGATGGTGGGAGGGGTGGATGCGTCGGGGCTGGAAAAACGCATCGAAGCAGCCTGTTGCGAATCAGGACCTCTGGAGGCCGCTCGTCGATCTCGTTCTGCAGCGCGGGAACGTGTCGTTCCGCTGGGTGAAGGGGCACTCGGGGAACGCGATGAACGATCTCGTCGACCGTCTCGCCGTCGCTGCTGCTGCTGGACCGTTCGACCAACCCGTCACGTCCACCGACCCGGACCCCGACGAACCCGCCCAGGGCACCCTGTTCTAACCACAGACGATGAGTTAGGCCGAGACGCCTTCGGAGGCGAGCTCGCCCTGGATGCGGGTGTGCTTCATCAGGCGCGGCACGGTGTAGTCCCACGGGCGTGCACGGTGCAGCACACACCGGTTGTCCCAGACCACGAGATCGCCGACCTGCCAATCGTGTTCGTAGAGGTGCGGCGGCTGGCAGGCGTTGTCCAGAAGCCCGTCGAGCAACTGCTCGGACTCCTCCGGCGCGAGGCCGGGGATTGCGTGTGCGTGGCGCCCGATGAACAGCGACGGACGGCCGGTTTCGGGATGGATCTTCACGAGCGGGCGCAGCGGGGGGTTCTCGACGCCGTAGCCGTAGGCACCCGCCGGCGCATCCGTGAACCCGAGTTGCGCCTGCGACCACTCGATCGAGTGATAGGCGCTCAGCCCCGCAATGCGCTCCTTCACGTCCGCTGGGAGCACGTCATAGGCGGCACGCATGTCGGCCCACTCGGTGTGGCCACCCTCGGCCGGCACGATGTGAGCAGACAGCATCGAGGCCTTCGCGGCGAGCGGCATGTACGAACTGTCGGTGTGCCAACCCTCGTTGCCCTTGAGGATGTGCATAACCGGGTCGTCCTCTGGGCGCAGCGTTCCGTCCTTCAGCCGGTTCGTGATCGGGGTGAGGCCCTCGTTGGCCCCAGTGAGCCGTTCGAAGCGCCCGAACCGACTCCCGAAGGCCGCCTGCTCGTCGCCGGACAGGTGCTGTTCGGGGAACACCAGCACGGCGTGCTCGAGGAACGCAGCGTGGACGAGCGCCCACTCGTCGTTTCCGAGGGCGGCAAGGCGCACCCCCCGGACGGTGGCGCCGAGCGTGGCCTGGAGCGGTTCGACCGTGATCACATGCGGGACGGTAGCAGGCCGTTTTCCCCGGTGAGTGGGGTCGGACGGGCTGCGGGACGGGTGGGTGCCGCTCCCGGGGCCTAGCCTGTCGGACTTATGGACATCAAAGGTGCAGTAGCAATCGTCACTGGTGGGGCCTCCGGAATCGGGGAAGCCACCGCACGTCAACTCGCCGCACGCGGCGCCATCGTCCTCATTGCGGACATGCAGGAGGACAAGGGCAAGGAGGTCGCCAAGGAGATCGGCGGCGCATTCGCCAAGGTCGACGTCACCAACACCGAGCAGATCATCGAGGCCGTCGAGATGGCCAAGTCGATGGGCCCGGTCCGCATGCTCGTCAACTCGGCCGGCATCGGCTACGCGCAGCGCACCATCGGCAGGGACGGCAAGTACGAGTCGGCGTTCGACATGAACTGGTACCGCCGAGTCATCAACATCAACCTCATCGGTTCGTTCGACTTCGCGCGCATCGCCGCCACGGCGATCAGCACCAGCGAGCCGATGGTGAACGGCGAGCGCGGCGCCATCGTCAACATCACCTCGGTAGCGGCATTCGACGGCCAGATCGGCCAGGTTGCCTACTCGTCGTCGAAGGGCGGTATCGTCGGTCTCTGCCTCCCGCTCGCACGTGACCTCGCCGCATCCGGCATCCGCGTGAACACTGTCGCCCCGGGCCTCATCGACACGCCCATTTACGGTCAGGGCGAGGCTGCCGACAAGTTCAAGGAGACTCTCTCCAAGGACGTGCTGTTCCCGAGGCGCCTCGGCTTCGCCACCGAGCTCGCCTCGATGGTGGTCGAGTGCCTCACCAACTCCTACATGAACGCAGAAGTTATTCGCGTCGACGGTGGAATCCGTATGCAGCCGAAGTGATCGCAGCCGCGTAGTCGACCGGCCTCGAGCCGGTCAGCGCAACAGCGTCTCGCCGAACCGTCGCAGCCCGTCGTGGCTGCGACGGTTCTGTGTTTCGTAACCATTCTCCCAGACGGCGACGTACAGCGGCAGGCCCTCGGTGGCCTTGGCATGCATGGTGACGAGGGCACGGTCGAGGAACCCGAGACCGTGTGCCACCACCTCGGCCTGCTGCGTTTCGCTCAGGCCGTGGGCGTCGCAGAACAGCGCGAAGCGACGCATCTGGTCAACTCCGGCAAACCCGTCCACCACGTCAACGGGGTCCTTGAACGGCACCCAGTGCCGGCACGCGATAGCGATGTCGAGCAGGGGGTCCGAGGGTGCGGAGAAGTCGAAGTCGATGAAGGCAGAGGCACGACCGTCGACCAGCACCACGTTCTCCACGCAGAGGTCGTTGTGACACACGATTGCGCCGGGGCCGGCGTCGGGAAGGTTCGGTCGGTACCACGGAGCGAGCGGGCGGAACGCGAACGAGCGTGACGCGTCGTGCATCCGGCGCTGTAGAAGTGCGACGCTGACGAGCGCCTCGTCGGTAGCCACCCACGCAGGGAACGGGGGAAGCGCCACGTCGCCGGGCATCCACGTGAGGATGCTGCGACCCTTGGCATCGCGCCCCAACGGCTCGGGTGCGCCGTCGAATCCGACCGACGCGAGGTGGGAGAGGAACGCCTCAACCGGCGCTGTTTGCGCGACGATCGGCCTGCGCACGGTGTCGCCGACACGCACCACCAACCCGCCCGACCCCATGCCGCCCGGGAGCGGAATCTCGATGCCCTCGGTCACCGGGGCCGGATCACTGGATGTGGTCACCGAATCGGTATTCGTGGGTGAGGCGGTCGAGTTCGGATTTCACGTCCGCGTCGAGGGGCGTGCCGACGGCGCGGATCGCATCCGCTAGCTGTTCGGGCCGCGAGGCCCCGATGATCGGGGAAGTGATCGTCCTGTTCGCGAGTACCCAGGCAACCGACATCTGGGCCATGGTCATGCCGAGGTCCGCAGCGATCGGCTGGAGGGCCTCGATGGTGTCGAACATCGCATCGTGCCAGTACCGCTCTTGGTAGCGCTGCGACGCACCGCCGAGCGTGAAGCGGGTGCCCTCGGTGGGAGCACCCTTGGAATGCTTGCCGGTGAGGAGGCCACCTGCGAGCGGGTTGTAGGGGATGACCGCAAGGTTCTCGTCATCGCACAGCGGCAGCAGTTCCCGCTCGATCTCGCGGAACAGCAGGTTGTAGCGGGGCTGCACGCTCTCGAAGCGCACGACGTTCAGCACCTCGCTGCGGCCGAGGGCGCGAGCGAGTTGGTACGCGAGGAAGTTGCTG
>CAMDBM010000016.1:0-56061 GCA_945889085.1 Ferrithrix thermotolerans DSM 19514 | reverse complement strand
TGCGACGGGTTTTGGAGGTACTGGCTCTTGTCCGCGGCCGAGCCGTCGGCACGCTGGATCTGGAACGAGTCGTCGAGGAAACCGTTGAGGGCCACCATGTCGCCGGCCTGCAGGATGGTCAGGAACTGGGTGACGAGTTCCCGAGCGGTGGCGTTCACGTCCGCGACCACCGGGACGGCGTCCGACGGCTTGTCCGAGGAGCAACCGGACAGGGTCACTGCGCAGACGAGCGCTACGAGAGCTCCGACAAGCCTCACACGGCGCATCAGATCTCCACCCTGGAACCGACCTCGAAGACCTTCTCGGGAGGCAGGTTGAAGAAGCGGCTTGCACTGTCAGCACCACGGTTGAGCAGCACGAACAAGTGCTCAGCGAGCGGATTCATGCCCGGTGCCTTGCCAGCGATGATCGACTCGCGGCCGAGGAAGTAGGTCACATCCTCCACGTCGAACTCGAGGCCGCGGTGATCAATCTTCGCGAGGGCTACCGGCACATCTGGGTCCTCCATGAACCCGAAGTGCAACTGCACCTGGAACACGCCCGGGCCGATCTTGGTGCACTCCCACCGGCGCGAATCGTCCACGAACGGTTCGTCCGCCGTCTCCACCGACACGATGAGGGTGGTCCGGTGGAGCACCTTGTTGTGCTTCAGGTTGTTCACGAGAGCCGGCGGTGCCTTACCGAGCTCTTTGAACATGAAGACCGCCGACCCGGGGACCCGGGCACTCTCGGCCTCGTCCAGCACCTCGCTGATGTCGCGCTCGCCGCGACGGATGCGGTCGGCAACGAGCATCCGGCCACGGCGCCACGTCTGCATCTGGGCCATGAGCAGCACACCGATCGCGAGGGCGAACCAGCCACCGTGCGGCACCTTGATGAGGTTGGCCCCGAAGAAGCCCAGTTCGATCACGAACAGCGGGCCGCACACGAGGAGAGCGAGGCTCCGGCGCCACTTCCAGCGGTCCGTGAGCACGCGGAAGAAGATCAACGTGGTGATCGCCATCGTCATGGTGACGGCGATGCCGTACGCCGCAGCGAGGTTCGACGCCGAGCGGAACCCGAGCACCAAGCCGACACAGGCGATCATGAGCACCCAGTTCACGAGCGGCACATAGATCTGCCCGGCGTGCTCCCGCGAGGTGTGGCGGATGGCGATGCGCGGGAGATAGTCCAGTTGCACGGCCTGCGCGGTCAGGGAGAACACACCCGAGATGAGGGCCTGCGAGGCAATGATTGTTGCGAAGGTCGCGAGGATCACCACCGGCAGCGTGAGCGCATCGGGCGCCATCCGGAAGAACACACTCTCGATGGCCTCGGGGTTCTTCAGCAGGAAGGCGCCCTGACCCCAGTAGTTGAGCAGCAGTGAGGGCAGCACCATGCCGTACCACCCGATCATGATCGGCCTGCGACCGAAGTGACCCATGTCTGCGTAGAGCGCCTCACCGCCCGTGACGACGAGGAAGATCGAGCCGAGCGAGAGGAACGCCTTGCCGGACTCGTGGGTGAAGAACTGCACCGCGTAGTAGGGGTTGATCGACTGGAAGATTTCCGGCGCGTGGATGATTTTGGAGATACCGAGCAGTGCAATCGTGGCGAACCAGACGATCATCACCGGGCCGAACACCTTGCCGACGGCGCCCGTTCCCCGGCTCTGGACGAGGAACAGCCCCACGATGATCACGATCGCGATCGGGATGACCCAGGACGTGAACGACGTGGACACCACCTCAAGACCCTCGACCGCGCTGAGCACCGAGATCGCCGGTGTGATGATGCCGTCGCCGTAGAGCAGGGCCGTGCCGAATACGCCGAGCGCCACGAGAATGCCGGTCTTTTCCATGTTGCGACCACGGCGGGGCATAACGAGCGCAGTCAGGGCGAGGATGCCGCCCTCGCCCCGGTTGTCTGCCCTCATCACGAGCATCAGGTACTTCACCGAGATGATGATGAGCAACGACCAGAAGGCGAGCGAGCAGACCCCAAACACGTTGATGCGGTCCACCGCCAGCATGTGGGACTCCTCGGTGAAAGCCTCCTTCAACGAGTACAGCGGACTGGTACCGATATCGCCGTAGACCACGCCGAGCGCCCCGAGGGCGAGAGCCGTCGTGCCAACGCTGCTGTGATGACCGCCGTGCTCCCCACTGCCCGTTCCGGGCTGGCCCCCATGGGCCTTGCGCTCGTTCCGATCGAGGAACTGCTTGAACGACACCACCGATTCGGGGCTGACCGTTTTGTCCGATGACACGTGGAGAACCTACCTGCTCGACACCGGGCGTCCTGTGTGCTCCATACTGCCGGCGCAAAGAATGGAGCCCAGAGAGGGAATCGAACCCTCGACCTTTTCATTACGAGTGAAATGCTCTGCCGACTGAGCTATCTGGGCGGCATGAAGATGCTAGCCACCGCTTGCGGCCCCGCCCACCCCGTATTTTCCGGGCCGACCGGGCCTACCCCCGCTGATCTGGCTAACTTACAACGATCATGGTTCGTCGCAGCCCGGAACCGTCCGCTGCATCCGCGGAGCGAGAGACCTCGTCCGACTCGCGCATCGGTGCCGCGTGGAAGGAATTGCGACGCGGCGCGGCGATGAGCGTGCTGCGGGATCACCTTTTCGGCTCCGGGGACAACGCCCTCGAGCCCGGACAGGTAGACACACTCGAACTGCTCATCGCACGGGACGCGTGGCGCATGAGCGAACTGGCCGAGGCGCTGCGGGTGGACCCC
The DNA here is from genome assembly GCA_945889085.1 of Ferrithrix thermotolerans DSM 19514. Classification (GTDB taxonomy): domain Bacteria; phylum Actinomycetota; class Acidimicrobiia; order Acidimicrobiales; family Ilumatobacteraceae; genus WLJO01. The sequence goes on along the minus strand of CAMDBM010000016.1, from coordinate 53,334 downwards.
TCCACCGCCACCCGGGCAGTTCAGCGGCTCGTGAAGGCTGGCATCGCCGAGCGCACGGCCTGTAGCGACGATGCCCGAGTGGTGATGGTGTCTGCAACCGGGGCCGGGCGAGTGCGACACCGGGCGATCGTCGATCTCCGACGGGCCACGCTCACAGCAATGCTCGCCACGTTCACCACGAATGAACGCGAACAGTTTGCGGAGTACCTCGACCGGTTCGTTGCGGCACTCGACGACTACGTCCGCCAACTGGACCACGGAAACTGAGCGGGAGCTCTCAGTACAGCCGGGTTGCGGCGTCGCGAGCGAGCTCCAGCAGCCAGCCCGGGAAGAAGCCGACCACCAGCGTGAACGCCACGGAGATCCCGATTGCTGCGCCGGTGCCGAACGGGATGGAGACCCGCTCGCCCTCGGCATCACCATCCTCGAGGAACATGCTGACGATGATCCGTAGGTAGAGGAAGGCGCCGATCACGGCCGCGAGCATCGCAATGATCGCAATGGCGTAACTGCTTGCATCAGCGGCAGCGGTAATGACGCTGAACTTCGCCACGAAGCCGGACGTGAGCGGCACGCCGGCCTGCGCGAGCAGGAACACGGTGAGCGTGAGCGCAAGCACGGGTCGCTGGCGACCGAGCCCGCGGTATGAATCCAGTCCGTGCGCCCCGTCGCCCGAGCGACCGACGAGGGTGGACACAGCGAAGGTTCCACTCACGAGCACGGCATACGTGAGCAGGTAGAACAGGACCGAGGCAATGCCGCGGTCTCCGGACTCGCCGCCGTGTGCTGCAGCCTCGATACCCACGAGGATGAAGCCCGCGTGGCTGATCGACGAGTACGCCAGCATTCGCTTCACGTTCGTCTGCACCACTGCGAGGGTCGAGCCGATGACGAGCGTGAGGATCGCCAGCACCCAGATCGCCGGGCGCCAGTCGTCACGGAGTTCCGGCATGGAGAGCACCACGGAGCGCAGCAGTGCCCCGAACGCTGCCGCCTTGGCCGCCGAGGCCATGAAGCCCGTCACGGGTGTCGGGGCTCCCTGATAGACGTCGGGTGTCCAGGAGTGGAACGGCACAGCCGCAACCTTGAACGCCAGGCCCACGAGCAACAGCGCAACGCCGACCACCAACAGTGCGCGGTGCTTGTCGGTCTCCACAGTCAGCGCGAGCACCGTCTTGATCGACTCGGGGCCACGGAGCCTCGTGGTCCCAGTGGCGCCGTACACGAGCGCAATGCCGTAGAGGAAGAACGCCGACGAGAACCCTCCGAGAATGAAGTACTTGAGGCCGGCTTCCTGGGACTCGATGCGCTTGCGGTGCGAGGCAGCGAGGACATACAGGGCGATCGATAGCACCTCAAGTCCGAGGAACAGCACGATGAGATCGTTCGAGGCCGCCATCACGAGGCCGCCCAGGGCTGCCATCAGGTACAGCCCGTACACCTCGGGGCTGTCGATGTCCTCGCGCCGCAGGTAATTGTCGGTGACGAGTGCAGCGAGCAACAGTGCCGCACAAATCGAGATACCGATGAACAGGCTCGGCCCGTCCACCACGATGGCTTCCCCTACCAGGGGCTTCGGACCGTTGTGCACGGTGCTGTTCCACAGCACGAACTGCAGGACACCGGCGGCCACGGCCGCTGCTGCCGTGAGCGTTGCGTAGAGCCCCTTGGCCCACCCGCGGGCGCTGAGAGCCGCACCGACCAGCAGCACCAACCCGGCCCCGAGGAGCACGAGCAGGGGTGTAAGGGAGCCCCAGTTGACGCTCGGCGAGATCAGCCTGTCGGTCTGTTGCATAGGGGAGAGCAGCAGGTGCATCACTCACCCTCCTTGTGTTCGGTCTCTTCGGCGTGCTCTGTGTCTTTGGCGTGCTCTTTGTCTTTGGCGTGCTCTGGCTCGGACACGGGCACCGCCACGGGAATCGGTTCCTCGTATCCGGTCTGCTCCTCAACATGCGCAAGGAGCGCCTTCACGCTCGGCTCGATGCGGTCGAGCATCGCCTTGGGGTACACGCCGCAGAAGAAGATCGCGGCGAGCATCGGCAGGAGCACGAGACCCTCGCGCACCGACAGTTCACGGAACGACTGGTTCGCCTCGTCCGGCTCGCCGTGGAACACGCGCTGGTAGGCCCAGAGCAGGTAGAGAGCAGCGAGGATCACGCCCGCCGCGGCCACGACCGCCCACCAGCGGGCGGTGAGGAACGTGCCGGTGAGGATGAGGAACTCGCCGACGAAACCGTTCAGGCCGGGCACGCCGATCGAGGAGAGCATCACCACGGTGAAGACCACGGCAAAGATCGGGGCAACCTTCTGGAGCCCCCTCAACTGTGCGATCTCCCGGGTGTGGCGGCGCTCGCTGATCATCCCGACCATCAGGAAGAGGGCACCCGTCGATACACCGTGGTTGATCATCTGCATCACGCTGCCGCTCGCAGCGCTGCTCGTGAAGGCGAACGTGCCGAGCACGATGAATCCGAGGTGGGCGACCGATGAGTACGCCACAAGCCGCTTCAGGTCCTTCTGCACCGTCGCCACGATGGCGCCGTAGATGATGCCGATCACCGCGAGGGTGAGCAGGAGCGGACGGAAGTACCGCGATGCCTCCGGGAACAGGAACACGTTGAAGCGCAGGAGCCCGTACGTGCCGAGCTTCAGCATGACGCCGGCGAGGATCACCGAGCCCGCTGTCGGCGCCTGCGTATGAGCGTCCGGTAGCCAAGTGTGGAACGGGAACAGGGGGACCTTGACCGCGAACGCGATCGCGAATGCGAGGAACAGCCAACGACCGGTGCTCGCCGCGAACTGCGAACCCGCAGCGATTTCGTGGATGTCGAACGTCATGTACCCGATGTCCCGCCGCGCGAGGAGCGCTGTGGTGACGAGGCCGACGAGCATCAGGGCCGAGCCGACCATCGTGTACAGGAAGAACTTCGTGGCGGCGTACACGCGCCCCTCGTAGCCCCAGCGTCCGATGAGGAAGTACATCGGCACGAGCACGATCTCAAAGAACACGAAGAACAAGAAGAGGTCCTGGCTCATGAACGAGCCCATCACCCCCGCCTGAAGGACGAGGAGCCACGCTGCGTACGGCTTCTCGTCATGGTGTGCGTCCGCGCCGAGCAGGGCGATGGGCCAGAGTAGGCCGGTAAGGACCACGAGGAAGATCGAGATGCCGTCGACGCCGAGGTTCCACGAGATTCCCCACGGCTTGATCCAGGCATGTTTAGAGACGAACTGCATGCCGGCCTCGCCGGAACGGAACGTGCAGAGCAGCCAGATCGACATCGCCGCACTGATGCCGCTGAACGACAGGGCAAACAACTTAACGAGATCGGGGCGGCGCTTGCTCACGGCGCTCACGACTACGGCGCCGATCGCCGGCGTGAGGACGAGCGCTGTCAGGATCGGGAAAGAGTTTGACCCGCTCATCCGAACACCCCCACGGCGCGGAGGAGGAACCAGGCGAGCATGAGCACGACACCCCCGCCGATGAGCAACGCGTAGTTGCGCACGAAACCGGACTGGGTGCGACGGAGTACGGCACCGCTGCGGCGAACACCGGTTGCGACCCCGTTCACGGCACCATCAACGATGTTGCGGTCGACCCAAGCCGTCGCCTCGAACGCCTGCCTGCCGGGATTGCCCATGAACCACGAGACAAACCGGTCATAGCGCCATCCATCGACAAGAATCTGTGGCTCCACAGCCTTTGCCCTGTTGCGCTGGTACACGAAGATGGCAACGCCCATCGAGGCGAGACAGAGGGCGGCCGTGCCGACGGCTAGGCCCCACTTCTCGCCAGCCGAGGCGTGGCCCTCGATCTCGCCAAAATGGACGAGCGGCTCGAGCCAGTGGAACAGTCGCTTCGTGGAGTCGGTGAACGGCAGGTTGAGGACACCGCCCACGATCGACAGGCCGCTCAGGGCGACGAGCGGCAGCAGCATGATCGCCGGTGACTCGTGCGGCTTGAACTCGCCGTGGGCCCCGTGGTCGCCGGAGTGATCCTCCCAACGAGCCTGGCCGAAGAACACCATGATCACCTGACGGGTCATGTAGAACGCCGTGAGCAGGGCCGTGAACAGTCCGACACCCCACAGCACCTTGAACAGGGCAGGATTCGTGGGGTGTGCCCAGGCAGCGAGCAGGATCTCGTCCTTGCTCCAGAAGCCTGCAAACGGCGGTACGCCGGCGATCGCGAGCCACCCGATGATGAAGGTGCCCGCAGTGATCGGCATGAGCTTGCGCAGGGCGCCCATGCGGCGCATGTCCTGTTCATGGTGCATCCCGTGGATGACCGACCCGGACCCGAGGAACAAGAGCGCCTTGAAGAACGCGTGCGTCACCATGTGGAAGATGGCAGCGACATAGGCGCCAGACCCCACGGCGAGGAACATGAAGCCCAGCTGACTGACCGTCGAGTAGGCGAGAACCTTCTTGATATCCGTCTGCGCCACAGCGACTGTTGCAGCAAACAGGGCTGTGGCCGCACCGACGATCGCGATGACTGCGGGTGCCCACGTGAAGGCGGTTGCGATCACCGGGTTGACGCGCACCATGAGGTACACGCCGGCAGTAACCATCGTGGCGGCGTGGATGAGCGCCGACACCGGTGTGGGGCCCTCCATCGCATCCGGCAGCCAGATGTACAGCGGTAGCTGTGCACTCTTGCCGCAGGCGCCGATGAACAGCATCATCGTGATTGCAGTGGCAGTTGAGCGGACGAGCGTGCCGCCCATCGCCGCACTGTTCAGCGTGCTGTACGACAGCGAACCGACGGCCTGGAACGCCAAGAACATCGCGATCATGAAACCCCAGTCACCGACACGGTTGGTGACAAAGGCCTTCTTGCCGGCTGTTGCAGCACTCTCCCGCGTGTGCCAGAAACTGATGAGCAGGTACGAACAGGTACCCACGCCCTCCCAGCCGAGGAAGGTGACCAGCATGTTCTCGCCGAGGACGAGCATGAGCATCGAGAAGGCAAACAGGTTGAGGTACACGAAGAACTTCGAGAACTTCGGGTCACCGTGCATGTACCCGACGGCGTACAGGTGGATCAGTGTTCCGATGCCTGTGATGAACAGGGCCATGGTGATGCTCAGCGGGTCCGCAAGGAACGCCGCATCTACAGAGAGACCGCCTACCGGGATCCACGAGAAGACGGTTGCTACATGCTGCCGAGCCTCCTCCGGCCTCGACACGAGATCAAAGTAGGTCACCAGTGTGACGATGAAGGCCGCGCCGCACATTGCGGCGGCGAGGAGCCCTGATTTCGGGTCGCCGAGGCGGCGGCCGAGGACCACGTTGATGACGAAACCGCACAACGGCAGTAACGGGATCAACCAGATGACGTTGAGCATGATCGGGTCAGCCCTTCAGCTCTGCAATGTCGTCGGCATTTGCGCTCGGGCGCCGACGGAGAATGGCAATAACGATGCCGAGGCCCACGACGACCTCTGCGGCAGCGACGACGAGCACGAAAAACACCGTGGTCTGGCCCTTGATGTCGAGATAGGTCCGGGAGAACGCCACGAACGACAGGTTCACAGCGTTGAGCATCAGCTCGATGCACATGAACATCACCAACGGGTTCCGCCGGACGAGCACGCCGGTACAGCCGATCGCGAACAGCGCTGCGGCGAGCAGGAGGTACCAGGTGGGGGTTACGTCGGCCGCGGCGATCATGCGTTCACCCCGGCCTTCTCGCGTGCGGCCTGAAGCCCCTTGTTGGGACGCCGTGCGAGGAGCACAGTTCCGACGACAGCGATGACGAGCAGCACCGAGGTGAGCTCGAACGCGAACACGTAGTCGGAGAAGAGGGAGCGTGCCAGTTGCTTCACGTTGGCATCGTGACCGACGGTGTCGAGGCCCTCGACGCTCTGCACGATCGTGCGACCGCGGGCAACGATGACCGCCGTACCGACGAGACCGAGCACACCCACGCCCACCAGCGGGCCGAGATAGCGCTGTCGCATCATCGGCTCGGTGCGCAGGTCCTCGACCTTGTCCACGCCGAGCAGCATGATGACGAACAGGAAGAGAACCACGATCGCGCCGGCGTACACGATGACCTGCACGGCGGCGAGGAAGTGCGCCTCCATCGACACGAAGTGAACGGCGACACCGAACAGTGTCAGCACGAGGCTGAGCGCTGCGTGAACGGGATTGCTCCGGAGCACCACGCCGAGCGCCCCGCCGATCACCATGAGGCTCGCCGCGATGAAGACGATGACCTCGATCACCGGCGGACCGCCTTCACCGTTTTGGTTGTTGCATCACGTTCGGGCTGCGCCGGTTCGGGGGCGCGCACGCCGTACCCGAGCTCGCCGCTCCATCCGACATGACCCTCGAACTCGGCCGAGCCCGACGGTGCGGTTGCGCGCATCCAAGCAGACGTGTTCGTGTCATCCCCCTCGCGCCAGTCCTCCCACGGCATCTGCTGCGGACGACCGTCGTCGCCAACCACCAGTTCCGTCTTGGTGTAGATCGCGTCCGTGCGGTTGAGGAAGGAGAACTCGAACAGCTTGGACTCGGTGATCGCCTCGGTGGGACACGCCTCGACGCACAGGTCACAGTGGATGCAACGGAGATAGTTGATCTCGTACACGAAACCGAAACGCTCGCCGGGCGACGTGGGGTTCTCGGGATCGTTGTCCTTGCCACGCACATAGATGCACTTGGCCGGGCAGACACCGGCGCACAGTTCGCAGCCGATGCACTTCTCCATGCCGTCCTCGTAACGGTTGAGGACGTGCCGACCGTGAACGCGCTCGGGTTTGGCTTCCTTCTGGTCGTGCTGGTCACGTGTGCGACCGCCCGAGTACTCGTTGGTGACCCGCTCCCCACCGAAGAACCGGTGCTGGCGAGCGGTGATAGCGAACCCCTCGAAGAGACCCATCAGAACATCGCCCCTTCCTCGGCGCGTACCCGGGCACTCACCCGGGTCGCCATACGGAGCAAGCCGAAGCAGGCGAGGATGACGGCCGCGCCGACCACCATCCCGAGTGCCTGTGCCCCACCGCTCCATCCTGCGTTCTGTGCAACCTTCAGCCCTGCGAGCGCCATGAACCAGGCGAGCGCCACCGGGATGAGCAGCTTCCAGCCGAGGTTCATCAACTGGTCGTAGCGCAGCCTCGGCAGCGTGGCCCGGAACCAGATGTAGATGTACAGGAACACCAACACCTTCGCTAGGAACCAGAACGTACCCGTGAATGGCCCGAGCGGTACCTCAGCGGTCCAGCTCCCGATACTGATCGGCTGCGGACCACCGAGGAACAGCGTGACGATGATTGCGCTCATCGTCATCGTGTTCATGAACTCGGCGAGGAAGAAGAGCGCGAAGCGGATGGACGAGTACTCGGTGTTGAACCCACCGACGAGCTCCTGCTCCGCCTCGACGAGGTCGAAGGGTGGGCGGTTCAACTCGGCCGTAGCGGCGAGCATGAAGATCACGAAGGGGATGACGCCCGTTGCCACGATGTTCCAGTTGCGCAACCCTCCCTGCCCGAGCACGATCCCGTTCGTCGACATGGTGCCGGCGAGTAGAAAGATGGTTGCCACGGAGAGGCCGAGAGCGGCCTCGTAGCTCACCATCTGCGCGGATGCACGGACGGAGCCGAGCAGCGGGTACTTGGAGCCGCTGGACCACCCGGCAAGCATGATCCCGTACACGGCGATTGAGCTGAGGGCGAGGCCGAGCAGCACGCCGATCGGCGGGTCCGCAACCTGGAGCAGCGTTGTGTGACCGAACAGGCGAACCTTGCCCGCATTGCCATCCGTGAAGTCACCGCCCACTGGGATGATGCAGAACGACAGGAACGCGGGCACGAATGAGAGGAACGGCGCGAGCCGGAAGACGAAGCGATCTGCCTTTTCGGGGAGGAGGTCCTCTTTGAAGAACAGTTTCGTGCCATCCGCAAGTGTCTGGAGCAGGCCGAACGGACCTGCCTTGTTCGGGCCGATGCGGTTCTGCATGCCCGCGATCACCTTGCGCTCGAACCACACCATGAACATTGTCGCGACGAGCAGCACGACGAACGAGATGCCGACCTTCACGGCCACGACGGCAAAGTCACCCCAAGTCACGTCCCCGAGAAGGAGCGGATCGAGCGCGAACATCAGACGGTCTCGATTCGGGCATCGGCAACGATGCCGGAGGCGGAGATGAGATCGTTCACGCCGCCACCGGGCTGATTGAACGGCATCCACACGGTCCAGCGCGCCAGCCCACTGTCGGGATGCACCGTGAGCACGCGCGAGCCGCGCTCGGTGGTGATCCGCACCGAACCACCGGCAGTCGCGCCGACGCGCTCGAGGTCCACCGGGTTCATGTGGATGCGCATACCGCGAGCGAGCCCTGCGAGCGACGGGGACATCTGGTTGTTGACGCCGAGGTCATACAGTTCCCGCGACACGAGCACTCGATAGTCGTAGCCACTCGCCGGCGGCGCCTGTTGACCACTCTGCTGCAGCGTGCCCGTCGGTGCCGGCACAGCAAGCAACCCGTCACGGGCGTCCTTCAGCGCGGCGGGCGTAATCCCTGCATACGCAGGAACGCTTGCGGCGATTGCCTCCGTCACCGAGTCAACCGACGTGAACCCGAGGTCCGTGCCGAGTCTCGACGCCAGTTCCGTGGCGATCATCCAGTCGGGCCGGCTCGTACCGGCAACGTTGATCTTCTGGGCGACCGTCTGCACACGACCCTCGATGTTGGTGACCGTGCCGCTCTTCTCGCCGGCCGCAGCGGCAGCGAGCACCACGTGCGCGCGCTGAGCAGTAGGCGACAGGAAGGTGTCCACCGCGATCACGGACACGCCGCTCGAGAGGGCGCTCTCCACCGTCTGTGCGTCGGGGAAGTCCGATACGAGATCCACACCGACCAGCACAAGGCACTTCACGGTGCCGGCAGCAGCATCGGCAAGGATCTTCGCCGTCGAGTTGCCACCTGGTCCGGGGCCCATTCCGACCTGTACGGCACCGACAACGTTGCCGCGTCGGTATGCGGGGAGCACCTTTGCGCCGGGTGATGCCTCGAGCACCTTCAGCACGGCGTCGGTCTGCAGCGTTCCGAGTGCCGCAAGATTTGCCTTGCCAGCCACGACGACGACGTTGCCCCTGCCGATCTGGGCGGCAATCTCCGGGTCCGTGAGGGCTTGGCGCACTGCCTCGGCCTCGTCGCCGGGACGCGAGACGATCGACTTCCACGCGTGCTTGGACAAACCGCTGCGGCGGGCTGTGAACTCGATGATGCGGCTGCGCTTCTTCTCGGCAGCATCGCGCAGTCGGAGATACAGCACCGGCAGTTCCTCTTTGAGGTCCGGGGCCAGCAGCACGATCGTCGTGGCTGAAGCCGCCTCGTTGATCGTGGCCCTTGGGAGGTCGAGGATCTCCGAGCGCAGTGCATCAGCGAGGTGGGCGTACACGTTGGGCGTGCCGATCACGTCGTGCGCAAGACGCGCCCACGCGTAGGCGTCCTCATTCGTGCCCCGGGCGCCGCCGATGACGCCGACGCTGCTGGCGCCGCCCGCATCAACCGCCGACTTGATGAGTGCAGCCGCACGATCGAGCGCATCGTTCCACGTTGTCGACACGAAGCCGTCGCCGTCGCGCACCGCTGGGGCCCGGAGGCGTGACTCGCTGTTGGTCGACTCAAAGCCGAACCTGCCCTTGTCGCAGAGCCAACCCCAGTTCACGGCGTCGTTGTCCACGCCCTGGTAGCGCAGGAGTTCGTCCCGACTGGACTGGACCACGGTGCGACATCCGACTGCGCAGGAGGTGCAGGTGGATTCGGTCTCCTCGAGGTCCCACGGACGGGCCTTGAAGCGGTACGGCTTGGCGGTGAGCGCGCCGACGGGGCAGATCTGCACCGTGTTACCGGAGAAGTACGAGGCGAAGGGCTCGTTGGGGAACGTGTTGATCTGCGTGTTGTTGCCGCGTGAGGTGAAATGGATCAGTGGGTCGCCGGCCACGTCGGAGGCGAAACGCGTGCAGCGGTCGCAGAGGATGCAGCGCTCGCGGTCAAGGAACACGAGCTCGCTGATCGGGATGGGCTTCTCGTAGTGGCGCTTCTCCTCCACGAAACGGCTCTCGCCGGGACCGTGCGAGAAGGCCTGATCCTGCAGCGGGCACTCACCACCCTTGTCGCACACCGGACAGTCCAGCGGGTGATTGGCGAGGAGCAGTTCGAGCACGCCCTCCTGCATCCGCTTCACCGTCGGGGACTCGGTGTCGATCTTCATGTCGGGTGCAACCTGCACCATGCACGAGACCGTGACGGCCGGGCCCCGGCCGCTGTCGGCCTCGACGAGGCACATGCGGCACTTGCCGACCGGTGCCATTCGCTCGTGGTAGCAGAAGCGCGGGATGTACTCGCCGGCGTCCGCCGCGGCCTCGATCACCAGCTGACCCTTGCGCGCCGTGTGCGGTACGCCGTTGATGGTGACCTGTACGGCGTTCGGGTCCGGGGCCGGGGCCTCGGGCTGCTCTGCGGTGGACGTGGTGTCAGTCATCAGTGCCCCACCGTGACGGGAATAGAGGTGCGCTTCACGATCTTCGCCTCGAACTCCTCACGGAACAGCGTGAGGGCGGAGTGCACAGGTGCGTACGCCGACGGGCCGACGAAGCAGATCGTGGTCATCTTGTACGGGAACGGTTTGGCCTCAAGGCCAAGCTTGGTGCTCGACGCGTGCGGGAAGTCCCCCGGGCAGATCGACGTGCCGACCTCGATCAGCAGGTCGAGATCCGACGTAGTGCCGTGGCCGTCACAGATGCGAGAGAGGATGCGCTCGAGCCAGGTGCCGCCCTCGCGGCAGGGCGTGCATTGGCCGCAGCTCTCATGGGCGTAGAAGCGTGTGAGCGACAGTGCTGCTTTGGGGATATCGGTGGAGGAGTCCATCACCATGATCGCCCCGGAACCGAGCATCGAACCTGCTGCAGCGACGAGACGTCCCTCGAAGGGAAGGTCCAACTGCTCGGGCGTGAACCACGGGGCTGAACCGCCACCGGGCACGAAGGCTTTGAGGTCGTTCCCGTTGCGGATACCGCCACAGAACTCGTCGCCGTAGAGGAGATCCCGGAATGTCGTGGTGCCGTTGATGATCTCGAAGACACCGGGGCGCTGTACGTGACCGGACACGGCGACCATGCGCGTACCCGGCGAGGTCGGTGTGCCGATCGCGGTGTACGCCTCCACCCCGTTGCATAGGAGCCACGGCAGGTTGGCGAGTGTCTCGACGTTGTTGACGATGGTGGGCTGGCCGTACAGGCCGATTGCCGCCGGGAAGTACGGGGGCTTCAGGCGCGGCTCGCCGCGCTTGCCCTCGAGGGATTCGATGAGCGCCGTCTCCTCACCCACCACGTAGGCACCTGCGCCCCAGTGCAGCGCGATGTCGACAGAGAACTTGGTGCCGAGGATGTTCTTGCCGATGTACCCGGCTGCATACGCCTCGTTGAGTGCGAGACCGACCCGTTCGTGGGCCACCGCCATCTCGCCCCGGATGTACAGGAAGCACTGTGAGAGGCCCGCCGCGTAGCACGCGATGAGACAACCCTCGATGAGCTGGTGCGGATCGCACTCCATGAGGAGGCGGTCCTTGTACGTGCCGGGTTCGGACTCGTCGCCGTTCACCACCAGATAGCGCGGGAACTTGCCCGCCGGGGTGAGCCCCCACTTCGTCCCGGCCGGGAATCCCGCACCGCCGCGCCCGAGCACGGTGGCGCCCTTGACGTCGTCGTGGACGGACGATGCCGGCTTGGCGAGTGCGGCCCGGAGGCCCTGGTACCCGCCGGTGGCGAGGTAGCGCTCGAGGGTGTGGGAGTCCTCGTACTGGAATCGAGCGGTCACGATCTGCGGACGATCGCCCGCGACATATCCAGCGGCCCAGGGATACGTGGTCATTGTGCTGCCTCCATCCACGCCGGTGTGATCGGCGTGTCCGGGCTCACGTTGCCCGCTGCCCTGTCTGCCGGGATGTGCTGACGCTCGCGGGCCAGCGTCCCGTGTGCCGGGATCTCGCCGTCGAGCCGTCCGGCCCGGAGATCATCGATGAGCCGGTCGAAGTCCTCATGGGTCACGCGGTACCGGTGCCGGTAGTTCACCTGGAGGGTGGGGGCCTCGGTGCAGGCCGCCATGCACTCCACCGCCTCGAGCGTGAAGAGCCCGTCCGCCGTGGTGCTGCCGGGCTTGATGCCAAGCACGTGCTCGGCGTGCTCAACGAGTTCGTCGCCGCCGACGAGGTGGCAGGAGATGCTGCGGCAGATGTTCACGCAGAACTTGCCGATCGGCTCGAACTTGAACATCTCGTAGAACGATGCGGTGCCGTACACCTCGGCAGCCGTGCAGTCGACAAGCTCGGCGACCTGCTGCATCGCGTCGCGGGTGACGTAGCCGTTCTGCTCCTGGGACAGGTGGAGGAGCGGGATGGTCGCCGATCGCGCAACCGGGTAGCGGCTGAGGATCTCCTGAGCGAGATCGAGGTTTACGGCGTTCAGACGGGACATCAGCGATCTACCTCGCCGAGTACGGGGTCGACCGAGGAAATCACGGCGACGGCATCGGCGACGAGGCCGCCGCGCATCATGTGGGGGAGACACTGGATGTTCACGAACGACGGTGCCCTCATGTGCAGTCGGTACGGAGTGGAGGTTCCGTCCGAGACGATGTAACAGCCGATCTCGCCACGCGGGCTCTCGATCGCCACGTAGACCTCCCCCTCGGGCACCTTGAAGCCCTCCGTGAAGATCTTGAAGTGGTGAATCAGTGCCTCCATCGACTCGTCGATGCGGGCTCGGGGCGGCGGCGTGACCTTTTTGTCCTGGATCCGGTAGTCGCCGCTGGGCATGCGGTCGAGGATCTGGCGCACGATCTTCATCGATTCCCGGATCTCGTTGAGCCGGATCGCGTAGCGGTCGAACGCGTCGCCGTACGACCCGACGATGACGTCGAACTCCATCTCGTCGTAGTGCAGGTACGGCTGGTCCCTGCGCAGGTCCCAGGGCACACCCGTGGAGCGCAGTATCGGGCCGGTGGCGCCGAGGGCGATGGCTTCCTGCGATGTGATGACCCCGACACCCTGCAGGCGCTCGCGCCAGATGGGCTGACCGGTCATGAGGATGTCGTACTCCTCGAGGCGCGGCTCGACCTCGTCGAGGATGTGCAGCACGTCGTCGCGCCAGCCCGGGGTGAGATCCGCCGCAACGCCGCCTGGACGGATGAAGTTGTGGTTCATCCTCAGGCCGGTGACCTTCTGGAAGAAGCGCAGCACCTGCTCGCGCTCGCGCCACCCGTAGATCATCATCGACACGGCACCGAGGTCCATGCCGTTGGTGGCCATGAAGAGCAAGTGGCTGGACATGCGGTTCAGCTCCGAGAGCAGCATGCGCATCCACACGGCACGCTCGGGAATGTCCCCGTCGATGCCGAGCAGTTTCTCGACGGCGAGGGAGAAGACCAGCTCGTTGTTGAGCGGGCTGAGGTAGTCCATGCGCGTGACGTTCGTGCCGCCCTGCATGAAGCTCAGTTGCTCAGCCGTCTTCTCCATGCCGGTGTGCAGGTACCCGATGATCGGCTTGCAGCGCAGCACCGTCTCGCCCTGGAGCTCCAGCATCAGCCGCAGCACGCCGTGCGTGCTCGGGTGCTGGGGACCCATGTTGATGATCATGGTCTGATCGGTGCTCGGGTCGATCTCCTCGAGCGCCATTGCGGCGACCTCGGCCTCGCTCATGCGCAGTACGGAGCCGACTTCGCGGAGGAGCTCCTTCGCGGTCAGTTCGCTCCGCGCGGCGAGTTCCTGGCCACCCTCGTTGGTCTGGTGTACGAGATTCACGAGTTGACCTGCTTGAACTGCACGGGAATCTGACCGATCTCGTAGTCCTTGCGCAATGGGTGACCGTCCCAGTCCTCCGGCATCAGGATGCGCGTGAGGTCCGGGTGACCGGAGAACAGCAGCCCGAACATGTCGAACACCTCACGCTCCATCGCCTCGGTACCGGGGTACAGGTCGAACAACGATGCAATCACATCGGACTCGGCAATCTGGACCCGTACCCGCACGCGCTCCCGGCGGTCCAGCGACAGCAGGTTCACGACGAGTTCGAACCGCTCGGCGGACACGCCTTCGGGAAGGGGCCGACCGGGATGCGTCAGGTAGTCAACCGCCGTCAGATCGACGCACATGTCGAAGCCCTCGTCGGCCAGCTTCTTGACGAGCGTCAGGTACTGACCGAGGGACGGGAAGACCGTTGTCTGGCCGCGCGACTCACCGGTAGGGCATCCGTGTAGCTGCTCCACGGCTCAACGTGCCCCGAGCATGACGGGGACGGGCTGCGACGGTACCGGCGCGGCCTCGACGTGAAGGTTGGCTCCCGCCCCGGAGACAACCCTGCGCTTCAGGAGTTCACCGGTCTCGATGAGGCCGTGGAGGGTCTCAATCGCGTGGATGAGCGTTTCCGGCGTGGGCGGGCAACCCGGCGCGTAGACGTCGACCGGCACGACTTGATCTACACCCTGCACGATGGCGTAGTTGTTGAACATCCCACCACTGCTCGCGCACACGCCCATGGAGATGACCCACTTGGGCTCCATCATCTGGTCGTAGACCTGACGGAGCACCGGGGCCATCTTCTGGCTCACCCGGCCGGCAACGATCATGATGTCCGCCTGCCGCGGCGATGCGCGAAACACCTCCATACCGAAGCGCGAGATGTCGTAGTGAGCGGCACCCGTTGCCATCATCTCGATGGCGCAGCAGGCGAGCCCGAACGATGCGGGCCAGCTTGAACGGGCCCTCGACCAGCGCACGAGGTCCTCGAGCCGAGCGGTGATGAAGTTGTGCTGAATACCGCTGAAACCATCGTCGAGGACGTCCTGTACAAGGCCCATGTCAGGCTGCTGCTCCCCTGTCGCGGCCCTCGAGGCCCACGCGACGAATAGTTGATGTGGCGGTTCGATCCGGCGACACCACGGCACTGAGCGGACGCTCGCGGCGCAGTGGGCCCCAGTCGAGCGCGCCACGGGCGACCACATACACGAAGGACGCGAAGAACACGACCGAGAACGAGAACATCGTCCAGAAGGCCGAGACCCCGAGGAACCGGTAGTCCACCGCGTAGGGGTAGAGGAAGATGATCTCGATGTCGAACATGATGAACAACATGGCAACCACGTAAAAACCCACCGGGAAGCGCTCGGGTGGTTCGCGCGAGGGCACGATCCCGCACTCGTACGGGGCCGACTTGGCGGCGCTCGGGCGACGCGGCGCGAGAAGCTTTGAACCAGCGAAACTCAGGGCACCGAAAAGGATCGCCAGCACCATCAGTGAGATGACTGGGAGGTACTGGCTCATTGCTTAGGCCGTCGCTGAACGATTGGCGTCGACCAAGCGGTCCCGCTTGTGCAGAAGCCAGCAGAGCACAGCGAAGATCAACGTCGAACCGATACCGATGTAGGCAGAGTTCTTGCGACGATCACCGAGGTCTCGGATCATCTTGACGTACACGTGTGGCTTGCTCTCGTCCACCGTGGGCAGACGGGGCGCACGGCCGGGCTCTGCGTACACCGGGTTGACGATGCCAACCTCAACGATTGCGTAGTGCGGCTTGTGCCAGAAGGCCAGGAAGTCGAGCGCCTCGCTGTTGAAGATCAACGGGTACCGCGTGCCGCCCTTGTCGAACACGGCGATTGGCTTGTACTCGGAAGCCTTGAGGATTTCGGCTTCTTTCTGGATGATCTCGTCGGCGCCGGAGATCGCGAGCGCACGGCTCGGGCTGTCATCTGCCAAACGCTTCCAGCCATTCTCCGCCAGCACGTTCACGTTCTGCTCGGAACGCTTGCGTGGATCGGCAGCCAGGCCGTCGGACGGCCCGATACCGAGTGCAGAAAGGTCTGCGTCTACGGCAATGACCTCCGATGGCTTCCAGACGGGCGACTTGCCCGTTAGGCCGATCCCGTACGCCCACCAGATGAAGCCCATCGTCGCCATCCACCCGAACAGGCCGGCCAGCGAGACCAACAGTCCGAGACGGGCTCCGAGGTTCGTTCCGAGGAGCAGATAAATCGTGCCGGGAAGCGCCACCGTCGCAACGATGATGATGACGACGCCGTGGACCTCGGGTTTCCACGCGATGGCGAGAAGTGTTGACAGCATGGGTCAGAGACCTCTCACGTATTCGACAATTTCTTCGAGTTGTTGCTCCGTGAGCACGCCACCGAACCCCGGCATGCGCCCACTTCCCTGACCGTTCTCGCAGTACTTGGAACCGACGTGCGAGCCGACCTTGAGGAATGCAGTGAGTTGTTCCTTGGTGACGCACTGACGGACGACCGAGCCACCGGTGAGGTTCGGGCCGAGGGCCCCACCGCCGGTCTGCTTCGGATCCCCATAGGACCATCCACGCGTGTGGCAACGCGCGCACGAGAAACTTCCGGCACGGTACGACGAGCTGAAGAGTGCCGCACCGATGCTCTGGTACTTACCCTCGGCAACGTCGGCCTCTGCAGCCTTCTGGATGTCCTCGGACACTGACGCCGGCACGACACCACCATCGCAGCGAGCCGGATCTGCGGGCGTCGCCTCACGGTCGCCGAACTGCGGGCCACGCTTGGTGTCGAAGAGCACGGCGTCGACTGCTACGCAGCCTTCCGGGTCGATCTGAATTGACCGCACGTACTCAATGAGCCAGTCGATCTGCTGATCGTTCATCGGGCCACCACCGTCGGTGGCCCAAGCCGACATCGGCGAGAAGGGTCGGCCGTACGTGAGGATGAAACGCACCTCGTCTGCCGAGTAGCGATACAGCACGGTGTCGAGGGCGGGGGCGTTCCACAGAACGGACTTGACCTCGCCGGTATCCGGGTCCGTGATTGCGTAGGGAGCCTGGCCGCCGGTGGCCTTCATGCCTCCGTGACAGCCAGCGCAATTGAACCCGCCGTTTGCAGTCACGTCGAACAGCCCGGCGCCCCTGCGCTCGAACCGGTCCACCCAGCCCGCCGTGGCGCCGCGCTGGCGACCCGGCTCGAGAATCCAGTAGAGCGGGAGCCCGATAGTGATGACGGCAAGCAGGACCACACCCAGCAACTGCGTGCGCTCGAGCTTCGGGCCTTCGAGGGTCTCATCGTCGTAGTACGGCTTGCGGTTCGCTGCGAGCTCGATCTCTGCCCCGGTCTCACGCCGCGACTGGCGCAAGTTGAGACCGCCATAGACAAGCCAACCGCCGATGAAGAAGACGGCGAAAACAACAGCAACGGTGGTGGTGATGTTGGCAGCGATCATCAGTGCGCCCCACCTTCACCGGAAATGCAGTGGGGACCCTCGGCCTCTTGGCCGGTCGTGTTAACACCGATCGCTGGTCCATTCAGCTGGAGGCCGGTGTTGACCACCACGTTGCCACCGCTGACTTCTACCCCGAAGCGATCCATACCCCGGGGGGCGGGACCAGCCTTCTTCTCGCCGACCCGGTTGTACTGCGAGCCGTGGCACGGGCACTCGAACCACTGCGAGCTCTCGCACTGCGGAACGCGGCAACCCAAGTGCGGACACTTCTGCCAGAGTACGGCCAAGCCGCTCTCCATGCCGTTGAGCACCGGTTGCGCGTACACCGAGCGGGCCTTGGGCAGTGCCGACACCGGATATTCGGTCACCCAGGCGCGCGCGTTCGGGAAATACCCGAAGCCCTTACCCTGTTTGATGACGGCGAGCACGTCGTCAACCTTGCCGATCGGTACCTTGCCGCCGAAGCCGCCGGAACCGCTGGGCCACAGGAATGCGATGCAGGCAGCGCCGAATCCGCCGATGCTTGCAGTCATGAGCGTGATCGCCGACACGTTCAGGAAGTGCCGTCGGGTAACCCCGATCTGCTCGGCGTCCGGTGCCGTCCACACGACGGGAGCGGTCTCGACGATGGTCGCAACCGATCCGCCCCGGGCAGCGCGCTCCACCTCTCGCCCCGTTATCGGGGCAGCGGCAGTTGTTGTTGTGGCCTTGTCTCGCGACTTCGTCTCGCGACTCAGTGCGCCGGCACCGCGAACGTCGGAACGACGCGCAGTCACGACCACGACGAGTGCGGCGAGCACGACAGCCACAGCAATGCCGATTCCTACGATTGCTCCAGAACTGATGGCGTACATGGTTCCCGTCACCTCAGAAGTCGAAGAAGAGTCCGTCACGCCACGGGAGCGTGAAGTTGAAACCGGGGCCTCGGAAGAACGAGCCGATGATGACGAGCACGGCCCAGAACATCAGGTGCACCGTCATGATGGAGATGGCGAACTTGCGGTCTTCGGGCTTGTTCGACGGGTTCTTGTCGATGTACGGCGCTAGGACCAGGAGCACGAGGCCCATGCCCGGGATGGTCACACCGGCGACCATCGGGTGGAACATCGTGAGCAGTTCCTGCAGCCCGAGGAAGTACCAAGGGGCCTTCGACGGGTTCGGGGTCTGGTTGATGTTGGCGAGGCCGAGCAGCGGGGCATTCACGAAGACGGAGAAGACGAACAGGAACGCCGTGCACGCCAGTGCAGCGACGAACTCGACGGCGAGCAGGTGCGGCCACGTGTGCACCTTGTCGATCGGCTCGGCCTTCACGTCCTGAATCGATCCGGACTTCACGACGGTCAACAGGCGCTGGGTGTGACCCCCCGGGCCTGCACCGACCGGGACTCCGCCCGATGCCACGCCCGCGGCAACCACTGCACCGACCTTGTCGGCGACGGCAACGCCACCGCCCGAGACGGTGGTGGTCCCTGCGCTTGCGCTTTCCTTATTCGCCTTGGCGGACCGACTGCGCTCGAGTAAGTGAGCGGGAATGCGCGGGTCCGCAGCGGGCGCGTCTGCACCCGCAGCGGGCGCTTCTTCAGCCGTCGATTCTGCGGCTTTGGCTCGTGCGGCCTCAGCGCGCTTACGAAGATGTTCGGGTATCTCGGTCACGTCA
Source organism: Ferrithrix thermotolerans DSM 19514 (assembly GCA_945889085.1). Lineage (GTDB taxonomy): Bacteria > Actinomycetota > Acidimicrobiia > Acidimicrobiales > Ilumatobacteraceae > WLJO01. The sequence continues at coordinate 34,416 of CAMDBM010000016.1, read as the reverse complement.
TCTCCTCCTCATCACAGTGGTCCAGAAATTCCGCCGTCTTTACGCACCCGCCAGAAGTGGAGCGCCATGAAGATGACGATCACAAACGGGAGCATGAGGACGTGCAGCACATACCAGCGCAGCAGAGTGTTGCCGCCGATCTCGGAGCCACCGAGGAGCACGAAGCGCACCTTGGGTCCGAGTACCGGGGTGTAACCCATCATGTTGGTACCCACGGTGACCGCCCACAGTGCGAGCTGATCCCAGGGCAGTAGGTACCCGGTGAACGACAGGAGCAAGGTGAGCTGCAGCAGCATCACGCCGATCACCCAGTTGAACTCACGGGGCGCCTTGTATGCCCCGTGATAGAAGACTCTCGCCATGTGCAGGAACACGGTGAGCACCATCATGTGGGCTCCCCATCGATGCATGTTTCGGACAAGGTATCCGAACGTCACCGACGTCTGGAGGCTCTGGATGTCCTGCCACGCCTGCGCAGTCGTCGGTCGGTAGAAGAACATCAAGAAGATGCCCGTGACCGTCAGCAGGATGAAGAGAAAGAACGACAGTCCACCGAGGCACAGCGTGTAGCTGACCTTGACGGCATGGCGCTTCACCTTCACCGGGTGAAGGTGATAGAGCACCGAGTTCATGATGACGTAGGAACGGTTACGGGGGCTATCGGTGTAACCCTTCCGGAAAATCGAACCGGGTCGGAATATCGAACTCCACGCCTGACTCCCCTGGACTTGGCCCTGGAGTTTGGTGGCCCGCTCTTTCGCAGTGGGGCGGGGTTTTTGTTCGAGGATCTTGGCCAACGTATGTCTCCTCAGAACCTCATGCCGTAGGCATAGCCGTAGTTGTTTGTGCGCTGATGCGCGTCTCCGGTGTTGGCCGGCGCGCCGACCTTGCCGAGAATTATGACTCCCGTCGGGCACCGGTCTACGCACAGAGCGCAGCGGGTGCAGACGTCGTCGTCGATCAAGAAAATCACGCTATCGCTCGGATCGGACCCAGGAAGTTCGGTGCCGACAGCCTCTGCGATGGACTCAGGCTTCACCATGTGGATGCACTTCCACGGGCAGATATCCACGCAGCCCTCGCACATGATGCACTCGGACTGATCAATGTGGATGAACTGCTTGGGCTTCACCGCCTTGGTGAGGTAATCCGCGTCGACCTCAACAAGTTGGTACTCCGTTGACCACTCGGGCATCGGCGGATTGGCGTCGGTACGGGCCACGGTCAGACCTTCTTGACCAGGGGACGGCCGTATGTGGACGTGGCGAGCTCGGTGCTGACCTTCTTGCCACGCTTCTGCCACCAGCTCCACAAGTAGACGTTGAGAGCGATGAAGAACAGGTAGATGCCGACGACGAGGGCGTCACCCACCTGCAGGTAGTTGATCTCGAACGGGAAGTGCCCGCCCTGGCTCTTGGCCTTCAGGATGTCCCACGGGCCGTTCAGGGGCTTGTCCGCACGCCATCCCAGCTCGTTCTGCACGTGGGTGAGCCACTGGTGCGGGACGACGCCGTAGGCGAGGAACATCACGCCGAAGGCATACGTCGAACCGAACATGGCCTCACCCCAGGAGGCCTTCTTGTTCGCCGGGCGGCGCTTCGCATACGGAATCACCACGAGGGTGAGAGCGACGGTCAGGATGAACGAGAACAGGAACGCCTGATTCATCCCTGGCCACTTGGTGATTGCGAGTGCCAGCATCCCGGAGCAGTTGTCCTTCGGTAGTTGGGTGGATTTGGTATTTCTACTGCGACCTACGCTACGCCCGAAACCGAGCGAGCATGTGATTACGATCACGAACACTACCCCGAAGCAACCCGACTCAAACCAACCGGTTGACCGTCCGCAGGTAGGAGCCCTTGGCAGTGTGCGTGCCCCTGTTTCGTAGCAGCCCGGGGGACTCGAAGCCGATTCTGTGTGAACTTGTGAGCGCCGTCGCAGCGACACTCTCCGGGACCCCGTGGACAAAGCCGTCAGGGGTGGACGCAACATCTAATGGTTTATTGCAGCAGGTTCCGCGAAGGCCCAGCGTGTGACGTATCAACCCCCCGAACTTCCGGGGAATTCCGCTCCGGGCCCCAGTTCGCTCTAGGCTTTCACAGCGGATTGACATTGGTCGAAAGGGACCCTGCGTGACCGAGATTCCCGAGCATCTGCTCAAGCGATCCAAAGAACGACGCTCTGCCATGGGCGGTGAGGCGGCCGAAGAGTCGACGGGGTCGGCCCCGGCGAAAGCTGCAGCGGCCCCGGCGGCCGTCCCGGCGCGAGCCGAAGCCCCCAAGCCCGTGATCGCGCCTCCGAAGGTGGACCCGCCGTATGTGCGCGCTGCCAAGGAACGACGCAAGATCCCGTTCTGGGCAATGCTGCCCCTCTCCCTGCTTCCGCTCTGGGCGTGGATGTACGTACGGAGCGTCCAGGACCACCCCGTGAAGGTCGAGGGCCCGGTCGCCATCGGCCAAGAGCTGTACGGCAAATGCGCCGGTTGCCACGGGGCGGCTGGCGGCGGCGGGGCCGGCAGGCAGTTGAGCAACGCGGAAGTGCTCAAGACGTTCCCGGCAGTCGAGGACCAGTTGCGCTGGATGTTGTTCGGCACGGAGAAATACAAGGCGGCCGGCATTGCGGTGTACGGCAACCCCAACCGCGAGGGCGGTGCGCACAACACCGGTTCGTACGGGGTGATGCCCGGATGGCAGGGAGAGCTTTCAGACGCAGAGATCCTTGCGGTCACGTGCTACGTGCGTTTCGATCTCTCCGGAGCGGACTCCACCGCCGAGCCGTGGGCTGCAGAGTTCGAGAAGTGGTGCAGCGCAGAGTCCCCCGAATACGCCGCGCTGAGGGAAGGCATGACCTACGCCGACCCGGAGTTCGCCGCAGTCGGCAATGCCCCCAAGGCGGGCGGCGACAAGGCGCTCGCGATGGGCGACTGATCGGTCCCGCTGAAGCGATTTGTGTCACGGTCCCGGCTCACGCCGGGACCGTGTTGTTTTTCCCCTCGGCGGGCACACTGATTTGGTGACCACGACCCATTACGACGTGCTGATCATCGGTGGTGGCCCGGCGGGCTGCTCGGCGGGCTACTGGCTCGCCCGACACGGTCACTCCGTGGCGATCGTCGAGCGAAAGTCGTATCCGCGGGAGAAGACGTGTGGTGACGGGCTGACACCACGAGGCGTCAAACAACTCGGCGACATGGGTCTGGCTGACGAACTCTCTCAATTCCACCGCTATCACGGGCTCCGCTCGACCGGCATGGGCAAGACTCTCGAACTGGAGTGGCCGAGCCATCCGATCTACCCGCCGTACGGATACGTGGTGCGGCGCCGCGATCTCGACTGGATGGTGGCACGCAACGCCGAGGCGGCCGGCGCAACAATCCTGCAGAACACCGACGCGCTCGGCCCGGTGATGGACCGGGGATTCGTCCGGGGCGCTGTGGTGCAGCGCAAGGGTGCACCGAGCACCGAGGAACTCACGGCGAAGTATGTCGTGGTTGCCGATGGGGCGAACAGCCGGTTCGGGCGTGCCCTCGGAACCTTCCGAACCCGCGAATGGCCGTACGGCACGGCAATCCGCACGTACTGGGAATCACCGAAGCACGCAGACCCGTGGATCGAATCGGCCCTCGACGTGAAGGACCGGCAGGGCAACCCGCTCCCCGGATACGGCTGGATCTTCCCGGTCGGTGACGGCACGGTCAACATTGGTGTCGGCCTGCTCAGCACCTTCCGTGACTTCAAGAGCGTGAACACCACGCACCTGCTCGATGCATATGCACACCAGGTAGCGGACAACTGGGGCATCGATCCCGGTAATCCGACCGTGCGCGCAACATCCGGCCGTATCCCGATGGGCGGCTCGGTCGGACCGAAGGCAGGCCCCACCTATCTCGTGGTTGGCGATGCTGCCGGGAGCGTGAACCCGTTCAACGGTGAGGGCATTGACTACGCGTACGAGACCGCTCGCCTCGCTGCACAGGTCCTTCACGAGGCAATCACCGAGTCGGACCCGGCAGCGCTTGCGCGCTACCCGAAGATGCTCGAGGACGAGTTCGGCCTGTACTTCAAGGTCGCCCGGCTGTTTGCGCAGATCATCGGGCGGCCGCTGCTGATGCGTGAGCTGACCCGAGTGGGCATGAACAGCCGCACGCTCATGGAGTGGGTGCTCCGGATCATGGCGAACCTGATGCGGCCCGACGAACTCGGCCCGGCCGAGATGGCGTACAAGGCAGCGGCGTCGATCGTCCGCTTTGCGCCAGACGCGTAATCCTCCCCAGCGTTAGGCCGGCTCTTCGCAGTCGATCGCCACGAGGGCGCCAAACTCGTTGAGATAGCCCGCAGTAGCACGGCCGTCGGCCACCCATGCCTCGAAGCGCTCATTGGGGTCGGGTGAGCAGCGCACAGCCACCGATTCCGCCATCGGCACCACTGCGCCATTCGAGAGCGCAACCACGGTGAGCCCGACCCGCACCGGTTTCGGGACGCGGACCGAACCGGCGCCGTTGCCCCGGCCGATGAAGAACCACCGGAGCGAGTTGGCATCATCGACCACGCCCACCACGACGCAAGCCGTCGAGTCCCTGCGCAGGAGCGCAGCGGGCGCCGGCATGCCGCGCTTGATCTCGTCGTGCTCGCAGGCGGTTGCGTCATCGTCACCAAGGTCTGCAACGAGGTTGATGCGCCGTTGCGTCGGCCCGATCGACTGCTTCGTGTCCGTGAGGTTCCTGCCGAGAACGAGAACGAGAACGACGAACAGCACCACGACCGCCAGGACCGCACCGACCCATCGGTACACCGTCTTCCAGAGCGTCACGGCAACAGACTAAGAGCCGGGTGCACAGGCAGGGGGTTCAGGCAGCGTTTGCGGCACATGCCGCGGCCCGACCGGCAGCATCGACGATCGAGTCGATCACGGCATCGGTATGGGCGAGGCCCGGGAAGAGCACCTCGTACGCACCGGGCGCGAGCGCCACTCCCTCGTCGAGCATTGCGTGGAAGAACCTGGCGAACATTGCCTCGTCGGTGGTCTTCGCCGCGTCGAAATCAGTGGCCGGTACAGGTGCGAGATGCAGGCCCACGAGCGTACCGATGACCGGAACGACGGCAGGGATGCCAGCGCTTGCGAGGGCCTCACCCAGACCCTTGCCGAGACGACGAGCCTGCACGGCGAGAAAGTCGTACGCAGCGTCGTCGAGCAGGGACAGTGCCGCAAGACCGGCAGCCGTTGCGAGTGGGTTGCCGGCGAGGGTTCCTGCGTGAAAGACGGCCCCGAGCGGGGAGAGATTCTCCATGACGTCCTTGCGCCCGCCGATCGCGCCGATCGGCAGTCCGCCACCGATCACCTTGCCGAAACAGGTGATGTCCGGAACCACGCCACACACGGCCTGATAGCCACCGCGACCGATGCGGAAGCCAGTGATGACCTCGTCGAAGATCAGCAGGGCGCCAACGCGGTCGCACTCGGCGCGGAGGCCGGCGAGGAACCCGGCCGTCGGCTCAACCAGTCCCATGTTCGCGGGGAGCGGTTCGACGATGACCGCGGCCACGTTGTCGTCGAGACGCGGGACGACGTTGAACGGCGCAACCAGTGTTTCTGACACAGCAGCAGCAGGAACTCCAGCGGTGCCCGGCAGGCCGAGGGTTGCCACGCCGGACCCGCCGGCGGCGAGGAGCGCGTCAACCGCTCCGTGGAAGCAACCGGCGAACTTCACGATGCGGTCTCGACCCGTCGCACCGCGGGCGAGGCGTACGGCCGTGGTGGTTGCCTCGCTGCCAGAGTTCATGAGCCGCACCCGCTCGCACGACGGAACGCGTGACCGGATCTCCTCGGCAAGCTTCATCTCGCGCGGGGTCGGCGCGCCGTACGACGTACCGTCTGAGGCCGCACGGGTGATTGCTGCGACCACATCGGGGTGGGCATGACCGGCGATTATCGCGCCGTAGCTCTGGACGAGATCGAGGTAGTGCTTGCCCTCGACGTCCCAGAGCGATGCACCAGCGGCCCGGCTGATGACGTAGGGCGTACCGCCAACAGCCTTGAACGCTCGGATGGACGAGTTCACACCGCCGGGGATGACAGCGGCAGAGCGTGCGAACAACTCAGCATTGGACCGAACGCCCGCACCGGTGCAGGTTGCTGCCTCACAGCCTGCAGCCACACACGCCGTTGGGTTGCAGTACGGCAGGCTCATAACCAACGCTCCGCGAGGTCCCGGGCGAAGTACGTGAGGATGAGGTCGGCGCCCGCCCGCTTCACCGCAGTGAGTTGCTCAACCGCAACGGCATCACCGTCGATCCACCCGTTTGCCGCAGCGGCCTTGATCATGGAGTACTCACCGGATACGTGGTACGCCGCAACGGGTACGTTGCATGCTGCACGCACGGCAGCAATGACATCGAGGTAAGTGACGGCAGGTTTCACCATCACCATGTCGGCTCCCTGCGCGAGGTCTGCCGCAACCTCCACGAGCGCCTCTCGCGCATTGCGCCAGTCCTGCTGATACCCCTTGCGATCACCACCGCCGGCAATACGGACGTCCACCGCATCGCGGAAGGGTCCGTAGAGCGCGGATGCGTACTTCGCTGAGTATGCGAGCACGGAGACCTCCGAGTGGCCGGCACCGTCGAGCGCGCTCCGGATCGCGCCCACCTGACCGTCCATCATCCCGCTCGGGGCCACCACGTGGGCACCCGCCTCTGCCTGAGCAACCGCGGCACGCGCGTACAGCTCCAGAGTGGCGTCGTTGTCGACACGGCCGTCGGGCCGCACGACCCCGCAATGGCCGTGCGAGGTGTACTCGTCAAGGCAGCAGTCCGCCATGAGCACCATGTCATCCCCGTGGTCCTCCCTGAGGTCCGCCAGCGCGACCTGGACGATCCCGTTCGGGTCCCATGCGGCCGAACCGATGTCGTCCTTCTGCGCCGGGATGCCGAAGAGGATCACGGACTTGATTCCGAGACTTGCAAGCTCACGGACCTCGCGTCGCAGGCTCGAGCGGGTGTGCTGCACCACGCCGGGCAGGGATCTGATCGGCTGCGGCTCGGTAATCCCCTCGCGGACAAACAGCGGGGCGATCACGTCGTTCACGCCAAGGCGGGTCTCGGCAACAAGTTCACGCAGCGCAGAGGTGCGGCGGAGCCGCCGCGGCCGCGAAGCCGGGAACGATGCCGAGGGATGAGTACCAGGAGCGGTCACGAGGACCCATCCTAGGAGTCAAGTCCCGAGCCCGGGGGCGCCGCCGGGTTTGGGGGCACCACCGACCGCAGGGCAGCAACGACGCCGTCGAGGTTGTGCACCGGTGCGGTGATCCGCACTCGCACGCCGAGCGACTCCGCCACACCGGTGGTCACGGGTCCGATCGACACCACGACCGGGGGGAGTGCATCCATGCCGGCCGCTGCGAGATAGTTGCGAACCGTCGACCCGCTGGTGAAGACCACCGCCGCCGATCGTGCAGCGCGCTCGACGAGTTCGCCGGGTGGGCTCACCGGGATCGTTCGGTACCCCACGACCGCATCGACATTCCACCCCAGTGCGCGCAGGCCGTCCCCGACCACGGGACGCGCCGCCTCGGCCTGAACGAGCAGTACCCGCCCGGTGCCGGCGGGAAAGGCTTCGACGAGTCCCTCGCCGACCGAGCGCGTGGGCACGAGGTCCACCGCCCCGCCAAGGTTCTCTGCCGTTCCCGGCCCGACCACGGCCACCTTCGGGCGTTGTCCCTCGGCGCACCGCTGCACGGCCTCCCGCACCCGCTGCGCGCCATTCGGCGACGTGAGGACGAGCCAGTCGTACGACTCCAGTTGGGCAAGGGCTGCGACGAGCGCCGCTCCGCCGTCGGCAGCGTCGACGATGCTGATCACCGGCACCTCGACAATGTCGTACCCGGCCTCGCGCAGCCGGCTCGCAAGCCCTTGGGACTGCTCGGCAGATCGGGTGACCACCACGACGGGTCGTGTGTCGGGACCGCTCATACGGATCCCTAGACGCCGACGAAGGTGTGCAGCGACACCGGACCGTCCGGCACGGCGGGGTCCGGCTCCGCGTAGGCGCCGATCGGGAGCGAGCAACCCGAACCGAGCGTGGCGAGGAACGCTCGCTCTGCCTCGACGCACCGGCGCGTCGGTGAGTGGTCGAGCAGCGCGAGTGCGGCGCGCGTGCGCTCGTCGTCGACGCGACACTCGAGCGCCACGCATCCCTGACCGGCCTGTGGAACCATCTCGCCGAGCGTGAAGCGCGAGGCCACGCGGTGATCGAGCCCGAGGATCTGCAGGGCCGCTTCGGCCATGACGATGGCGCCGTCGTCAGGGATCCGCGAGAGCCGCGTCTGGATATTGCCGCGCAACTCGACGAACCGCAGGTCGGGCCGCAGCAGCGTCAATTGCGCCCGGCGCCGCACCGATCCGGTCGCCACCGTTGCACCGTTCGGCAGGTCCACAAGGGAACGGCCGACGAGCACGTCCCACGGCGACCGGCGCTCGCAGAACGCAGCGATGTCCAGCCCATCGGCGGCAGTGGACGGAAGGTCCTTGGCGGAATGAGCGGCTAGGTCGGCTCGACCGTCCAGCACGGCACGCTGCACCTCCTTCACGAAGACACCCTGCCCGCCGATCTGGTGCAGCGGCACGTCCTGGCGCTGGTCGCCGGTTGTCTGCACGATGACGAACTCGACCTTGGCCCCTGTTCCCTCGGCGAGGAGCGCTCCAGCGGTCTCTGCCTGTCTGAGCGCCTGCTGACTGCCGCGCGTGGCGATGCGCAGCAGTCCGGTCATGGCCTGCTCACGAGAGGTCGAACAGTTCCCGCACGGCGGACGCGTAGCGCTCGCCGCGAGGTGAGCCCGCATCTTCCTTGAGGCGCACCGAGGGATCGTGGAGCAGTTTGTTGACGATGCCCATCGTGAGCGCCTCCACGGCCTCGCGTTGTGCGGGCGTGAGGTTCGCTAGCTTCGCCTGGAACCGCTCGTGCTCCGACTGCCGGATGCCCTCGGCCTTGGAGCGCAAGGACGCCACCAACGGTGCAGCCAGACGGGCGGCGACGTCGAGCACGTGGTGCTCGACCTCCTCACCGACGATCTGGCGAACACGCTCGACCTCGCCAGCACGCTGCTGCAGGCCACGCTCGGCCCACGCACGCAGGTCGTCGAGGTCCAGCAGCGTGACACCCGGGAGGCTGCCGACGCCCGTGTCCACGTCACGCGGTACCGCAATGTCCAAGACGAAGAGGTGACGGCCGTTGCGGTGTGCCAACCCCTGCTCCACCGTGTCCGTATCGATGACTACCGAGCCGGCACCTGTGCAGGACACGACCAGGTCGGCCTCTGCGAGCGCCGGACCGAGATCAGCGAACGGGTGCACACGGCCGCCGACACGGGCGGCGAGCGCAACGGCGCGATCAACGGTGCGGTTGGTAACAGCGATCTCACCGACGCCGGCACCGCGCAGCGCCACTGCGGTTCCCTCGGCCATTTCGCCGGCACCGACCACGAGTACACGCCGTCCGCTGAGCTCACCGAGTCGTTCCTGCGCCATCTCAACGGCTGCGTGAGAGACACTCGCCGTGCCGCGGCCGATTGCCGTCTCGGTACGGGCCCGCTTGCCGACCTCGAGCGCGTGACGGAAGAGGAGGTTGAGCGTGGACTTGGCGCCACCCTCCACCCGAGCGAGTTCCCACGCGTTGCGGACCTGGCCGAGGATCTCGCTCTCGCCGAGTACTGCCGAGTCCAGACCGGCGGCAACCTCGAACAGGTGCGAGATGGCGGCATCGTCGTGTTGGCTGTACAGGTGCGGGTGCAGTTCGTCGGGGGTGAGCCCACCGATGGAGCACAGGACGTCACGGATGTCGCCGAAGGCGCCGTGGAAGCGCTCGGCAACCGCATAGATCTCGATGCGGTTGCAGGTGGACAGCACCACGGCCTCGCTGACGTTCGGGCGGCTGCAGACGTCGTGCAGCGCCTTGACGATCCGGTCGCCGCTGATCGCAACGCGCTCGAGGACCGACAACGGACTGGTGCGGTGGTTGACTCCGATAACGACGACGGACATGCGCGCGTTAGCCCTTCACTCGACCGGTGCGGCGGCGGTAGGCCGGGACGTGAGCAGAAGGGGTCATGGTGATCCGGCGGCTTTCAGGCGCTCGCGGTCCGGGAGGAATCCACGTCAGGAACGATACTCAACGAAGAGTCGCTACGCCGCTGCTCGTGGAAGCCGAGAATCTGCAATTCGATCGCAAGGTCCACCTTGCGGACAGACACGTCGCGGGGGACGCTGAGCACCGTCGGGGCGAAGTTCAAGATGGAGGTGATACCAGCCCCCACCAGCAGATCAGCCGCGTCCTGCGCAGCACCGGGAGGTGTAGCGACCACGCCGATCGACACCTTGCGGGACCGCACGAGGGTGGAGAGCTCGTCCACATGGCGAACCCGCACGCCCCCGACTACGGAGCCGATCTTGGCCGGGTCGACATCGACGATTCCCGCCACGGGAAAACCCCGGTCGACGAAGCCCGCATAGTTGGCGAGCGCCTGTCCGAGGTTGCCGGCACCCACGATGATGACGGGCCAATCATGGGTGAGGCCAAGCTCACGGCGGACCTGAAACACGAGGTAGGCAACCTCGTAGCCGACACCACGGGTGCCGTACGAGCCAAGGTAAGAAAGGTCCTTGCGGACTTTTGCGGCATTCACACCGGCAAGATCGGCCAGCTGTTCCGAGGAAATATGGTCGAGATCGTCGTCGAGTTCACTGAGGATGCGCAGGTACTCGGGCAGCCGCTCAACCGTGGCTTCCGGGATGCGTCGACGGGGGCGATCGGACATCGGTCCTCACGCTACGCGCTTGTGCACACATTCACGAACTCGGGAGCGAAGTTTTCCGCCGCCGCGGACACGACACGCCGGGGGTTCTACGCTGAGATTCCGTGAACCGTCTTGATTTAGCCCTCGCTGCCGGGGCCACCGCTGTGGCGCTGGCCTTTGCGCTGGCTACGTGGGATCGCTGGTTGCGTCGCCGACGGCCCCACGAACTCGTCTGGACGGTCTCGCTCGTGCTGTTCTGCGTCGGCGCCGGGGCGCTCTGGTGGGGGACCGCCCGAGGCTGGAGCCCAGCGAGTTTTCGGCTGTTTTACCTGGCTGGGGCGATCCTGAACGTGCCCTGGCTGGGCGCCGGCGCGGTCTACCTGCTTGCCGGGCCAACCTGGGGCAACCGAGTGCGGTCATGGCTGCTCGTGCTGTCCGGCCTCGCGACCGGCGTGATGCTCACTGCCCCCCTCCGTGCCCCCATCGCAGGATCCGAGCTGCCCGAGGGCAAGGTGGTGTTCGGGGTGTGGCCCCGGGTGCTGGCCGCCGTCGGGTCCGCCGTACCCGCAACCGTGATCTTCGTCGGCGCCCTGTGGTCTGCGTGGCGGGTGTGGCGCGGGCGCCCACCGGCGCTCGGGTCGGCTACCCGTACTGTCCGGCTGCCCAAACGGCTCGCTCTCGGCAATGTCATCATCGCCATCGGCACGCTCGTGCTGTCCGTGAGCGGAACCTTTGCGGGCCGTCTCGGCAAGGACCGGGCGTTCTCGGTGACGCTGTTGGTCGGCATCTCGGTGCTGTTCGCAGGGTTCCTCGTTGCCAGCACCGCTGGCGCCGCGAGGCGGGCGCGTGCGGTTCGTGCGGCTACAGCATGAACAGCTGAACGGCACCCGCGATAAAGATCCCGAGGAGCAGGATCCCTACGGTGAGCGTGGTTGCCGGTCGCATGGAAACTCACGCTACCCCGGAAGCCCGCCCGACGACTTTGGGCCCGATGACCGGCATCTGGCGACCGGGAAACCACCCGGACCCTCAGGAGCGGGGGGAGAGCGTTACCGGGGTGCTGGTTCCCTCGTTGCCCTCGAGCGCCGACAGGTGCACGGCGGTCCCCTCCCCGATCCCGAGGTCGAGTGCAGCGGACTGACGATCCACGCAGAGTGCCAGCATCCCGTAGCTGTCGACCACGAGCGCAATACCCCCACCGGCGTCGGCAAACGTGGCCACCACTGGGGCGCTGCGGGGGATTCCGCCAATGGTTACCCGGATACGGTCACCCCACGCTGCGACATCGTCAGGACCGACGTTGAGCTGACAATTGCCGTAGCGATCCACCCACGTGACCTCGCACGCCAGACCGCCGTCCTCGTCGCGCGGCACCGGCACTATGCCCGGCAGCAGCAGCGCCGCATCGATGGGCGTGCCGAGCCGCTCAAGGGGCACCCCGTTGCAGAGGTGTGCGACAACGGGGGCAAACACGTCGCGGCCAGCGAAGGTGGCGCCCGGCGCGTCGAGGTGCCACTGCGTGTCGTCGAGAACGACCGCGCGCTCCGCACCACCGGCAAGCGCAACCGCAGGGGCGAGCAGTCCGTTGTCCGGGCCGATGATCACGCCGTTGCCCCCAGCAACCTCGATCGCAATCGCACGCCGTGCGGTACCCACGCCCGGGTCCACCACAGCAAGCACGATGCCGGTAGGGAGGTACTGGATGCTCCGCGCGAGTGCCAGTGATCCGGCGCGCACGTCGAACGGCGCGATGTCGTGCGTGAGGTCGATCACCGAGACGTGTGGTGCGAGGTCACGGATCACGGCCTTCACGAGGCCAACGAACTCGTCGCTCGTCCCGTAGTCGGAGAGGAACGACACCGTGTCGTACGGGCGCCCGGGTTCCTGCAGATCGTCGTTCATCGTTGTCCCGTCATCGGCCCGTGTGCCCGAAACCGCCGCCGCGGTTCTCGCCCTCGAATGAGCCGGCCTCGAGCCAGCGCACCGGCTCCACCGGCAGCACGACGAGCTGGGCGATGCGGTCCCCGCGCGCCACGCGATACTCCGTAGTGGGGTCGGTGTTGAGCAGGAGCACCTTGATCTCGTCCCGGTAACCGGCATCCACGAGTCCCGGTGAGTTGAGCAGGGTGACCCCGTGCTTGAGCGCGAGGCCGCTGCGCGGCAAGAGGAAGCCTCCGTGACCCTCGGGGATCGCCATGGCGATCCCGGTCGGCACGAGCACACGCCCGCCCGCGGGAGGGATCGTGACATCGATGCGGGAGATGAGGTCAATGCCGGCATCTCCGGGCTTCGCGTACGCGGGGAGGTCCAGACCGCTGTCGAGACGCACGATCGGGATGTTGGGCATACGCGCAGGCTAGGCGTGGAATGGCGCTCGACAGCGAAACGGGAGGTGCCCCGAGCAGAGCGACGCCCACACCCGTAGCCTTCGGCCGGATGCTCGTCTGGATGGATCTCGAGATGACCGGCCTCGATCCGGTTCGCAACGTCATCGTGGAGATCGCCACGATCGTCACCGACGACGAGCTGAACATCGTTGCCGAGGGTCCGGACCTCGTCATCAACCAGCCCGAGGAAGCGCTGGCGATCATGGAACAGGTGGTGGTGGACATGCACACCCGTTCCGGACTGCTCACCGCCATTCGCGAGTCCACGGTGACCCTCGAGGAGGCCGGGCGCCAGACCCTCGAGTTCATCAAGGCATGGTGCCCCGAGGCCCGCAAGGTGCCCCTCTGCGGCAACTCCATCGGCATGGACCGTCGCTTCCTCGCTGCATACCTCCCCGATATCGAGAACTGGCTCCACTATCGCTCGGTGGACGTCAGCAGCGTCAAGGAACTCGTGAAGCGCTGGTACCCGAACCTCGAAGCCTCCCGGCCCCCGAAGCAGGGTGCGCACCGGGCGCTCGACGACATCCGCGCCAGCGTCGAGGAACTCCACTTCTACCGCAACAGGGTCTTCGTCACAGAGATCACCCCCCTGCCCACCGCCGCTGGCGCCGAGTAGTCAGCAAGAGGTAACTGGGGAACCCTTGCTCCCTACAAGTACGTTGTCCGTATGGGGCCTGGGGATAATCAGCAAGTGCAGGGTGCTGCCGCGCCCGCTGCACCGAAGTACCGCAAGCAGGAGCAGGAGCCGGCGAGCCGGACGATCACCGAGGTTGCCCCCGGTGTACTGCGTCTGCAATTGCCGATCCACCTCCCCGGCCTCGGCCACGTCAACTGCTACGCGCTCGAGGACGAGCGCGGGTTCGCAGTGGTGGACCCGGGCATGCCGGGCCCCCGCGCCTGGAAAGAACTACAGGACGCTCTGAAGCGCGCCGGCATCCCGCTCAAACGAGTGCACACGGCAATCGTTACCCACAGCCATCCCGATCACTTCGGCGGGGCCGGCAAGCTGCGCCGCGAAACCGGGGCAGAGATCGTCACGCACAAGTCCTTCCGGCTCCGGTGGAACCCCACCGAGACCGACGACGACGTTGACGTGGAGACCCAGGCACTCGCTTCATCATCGTGCATGCACGATGCCTGTGACGATGCGGAGCACGACCACACGGCACGCCACGAGGCGATCCAGGAGCACGACTGGAACCAGCCTGCACCGTGGGGCGGTAACCCGCCGAGGCCCGACTGGAAACGCCGCATCCGTTGGCAGGTGCTGCGCTCCGTACCCGGGCTGATGCCCACACCAACACCGACCACCCGCTTGCGGGAAGCGGACACCGTTACCTTCGCCAAGCGCGAATGGGTGGCTATCCACACGCCCGGCCACACCGCAGATCACCTCTGTCTGTTCGACCCCACCGAGGGAACGTTCCTCTCCGGTGACCACGTGCTGCCCACGATCACGCCCCATATCTCGGGTCTCATGAAGTTCGCCGACCCGCTGCAGCTGTTCTTCGACTCACTCGACAAGGTGCGCGAGTTCAGCGGACAGGTGCGCACGGTTCTGCCCGCGCATGGTCACCCGTTCCCTGATCTCGCCAAGCGTGTCGACGAGATCAAACATCACCACGACGGTCGGCTCGAACGACTGCGGGAGGCGTACCGAGAGCTCGGACGTGCCGCCACCGTGTCGGAGTACTCGCACTATCTGTTCTCGCCGCGCGCACAGGGCGCCATGGCAGACAGCGAGTCGTATGCGCATCTCGAGCACATGGTGCAGCGCGGCGGGGCTGAGAGCCACCGCCGCACAGACGGCATGCTCGCTTACGAAGTTGGCTAAGGCCCGCCGCTAGTTCAGCAGCGTGCGCAACGGCCAGAGCAGAACCGTGCCGGCAGCCAGCAGCAGCATGACGAACTTGACGACTGCGGCGAGGGTGACCAAGGGTGCCGTGCCGCCGCCGTTCGGATAGGCAGTCGCCGCCTGGCGGAGCGCAACGTTCTCGATAATGCCCATTGCTGCGGCCACCAGACCGAACACGATCTCCTTGCGCCCGAGACTCGGCTGGCTAACCGCCGTGAGAATGCCACCGAAGCCGAGCGTGACAAAGACGTAGCCAGCCGTCACGAGGTAGTCGATGTCGAGGCTGCGCAGGACGGCGTCGCGACCCTTGTCGCCACCGGTCGCAACCAGCGAACGCAGCTTGGCGGGGCTGCCGGCGAACTCGAAGGCCAACAGGCTCGACTGGCCGGCCGAACGCAGGATGAAGAACTCATCGGACCGACGACGGGTGGCCGCCCAGACCTGGAGCCCGCCCAGTGCGGCACAGATGATGGAGAACAAGGCCCCAATGACCCTCATGACCGTCACGCTAGTCGGGTGCCCCCAGCAGCCGGGGCCATCCCCCGGGCCGAGCCGGCAGGTTTCCCCGCCCCTGCGTAATTCGGTTGACGTTCCCCGAACGACGTGGTTGCCTAGAGATATAGCTGCCCAGCAGCAACGCAACCCGAACAAACGGAAAGCATCACGATGAACCGCACGCTCCTCGCAGTGAACATGGCCGCACCGGCCGGTTCCGCGCGTGTGTGCGCAGCCATGCATGCAGGTGCATGGCCGGCCGCTTCCTCGGTTGCTGCATATTCGAAGGATCATTCCAAGTCCTCCAAGCGCACCGCCCGGAAGGCCTTCAGGCACTCGACGTAACCACCGCACAACGTCGAAGATCACGCCGAAGGCCGCCGGGAGAACCCGGCGGCCTTTCTCGTTCTCAGCGGCCTCCCACCCACGTCTCAGCAACCACCCAGAGAAAGACCCGTCGCCATGTTGGCAATCTCCACCCTCGAACCCGAACTGCTCACCGGACCTGCCCCCTTGGGCACGGCTACCGGTGCATCCGCAGACGTCTCGTTGACGATGGACCCATGGGCAAAGGCTCGCTGTCGCGACGGCCACGGAACACTGGCCCACCTGTTCTTCAGCGAGGACGCGTTAACCATCGCCCGCGCCAAGGCGATCTGCTCGAAGTGTCCGCTGGCCAAGGCCTGCCTGGCCGGGGCCGTTGAACGCGCGGAGCCCTGGGGTGTGTGGGGAGGCCAGCTGCTCGTTGACGGCAGGCCAATCGCCCATAAGCGCGGCCGCGGGCGGCCACCCAAGCACCCGCGTCCGGTGCTCGTGGTCGACGAGGTCCCCGCACCACCGCGTCGCATCGTGCTCGCCGCCGAGCGGGTCGCATAGCGACGCACCATCGCCAGTTGCGGGCAACGTTCAGCGAGCCCGCGACTCGGTCCGCTGGCGTTGCAGGTCCCTCCCCCCGGGGGCCCGCAACGCCGGTGCGGAAGTAGCCTCAAACACTGTGGTGCGCGCCGAGACCCGAATGCTTCGGAGCACTTCCATCGCTGTGCTGGGCCTCGGGCTGGTGCTCGTGGCCTGCGCTGGTGCGTCGCCCAGCAGGACGCTCGCACAGGGTCCGGGTGCACCCGATGCGGTGCGTCTCCCCGATGTCCTCGTATCGACCCTCGACGGAACCGCTGTATCGCTCCCCTCGCTCGCCGATGGCACCCCGCTGCTCATCAATTACTGGTACGCCGCATGTCCGCCGTGCAAGGAGGAAATGCCTGCGCTCGCTGCGCTCGCCCGGGAGTTCAGCGGCCGCGTGACCTTCATCGGGATCAATCCCCAGGACGACGCAGCTACTGCCCAGCGCGTGGCCACCGAACGCGGCACCACCTACCGCCAGTTGCTCGACAGCACCCAGCGCAGCGTGGACGCGCTGCGGCTCACCGGTTTCCCCACCACGGTCCTCGTGACCCGATTCGGCACGATTGACACGTTTCGCAAGTCATTCACGGCAGTCGAATTGCGCGACCTCATTAACCGGGCGCTGTTGTCGTGATCGCACTCTCCGGACAGTTCGCCCTCAACTTCCTGCGCGGTGTGCTCGCAACAGTGAACCCGTGCGGCTTCGTACTCCTGCCCACCTACCTCCTGTACTTCCTCGGCACCGAGGGAGCTAGGCCGGGCACGCAGCGCGCCAGCATTCAGCGCGCACTTGTCGTGAGCGCCGCAGTGTCCGCAGGCTTCTTCTCGGTATTCCTCGTGATCGGGCTGCTCGTCGAGGCGGGGTTCTCGTGGTTCACGCAGCACTCCGACTGGCTGGGCCTCATCATCGGCATCATCCTCCTCCCCCTCGGCCTCGCGATGATCTTCGGGTTGAGGGTCTCGATGAACCTGCCGAAGTTTGTCCGAAGCAGCAACGACCGTCGCATTGTCTCGATGTTCCTCTATGGGGTGTCCTACGCGATCGCATCGCTCGGGTGCACGATCGGGCTCTTCATTCCGGCACTCGCGAGCGCCCAGAACGAGGGCTACGCAAGCGCTGTGCTTGCAACGGCGCTGTACGGAGTGGGCATGGGTGTCACGCTCACCGCGCTCACGGTTGCCCTCGCACTCGCCCGCACGGGCCTCCTCCGTGTGCTGCGCCGAGCCATGGAGCACCTCGACCTCGCTGCGGGCGTACTCATGATGCTGACCGGCGCCTATCTCGTCTGGTACTGGGGTTCGGAGGTCCGCAACCCGGGCGGGAACAAGGGCGGCGCCGTCAGCCAGGTCGAGAACTGGCAGACGAAGGTGGCGAACTGGCTGAACAACGTGGGCGTCACCACGCTGGCGATCGTGCTCGTGGGCGTCACCGCAGGCGCCGTAGTGTTTGCCGTGGCCCGGAGCCGCCGTCAGCGCTCCGGTGATGCCAACACGGTGTCCCCATGACCCTGTTCTCCCAATTGCTCGCTCACCCCGGTGTTGACGAGGTCTGCGAACTACGTGGGACGTTCGGCTTCATGGCGTACCACGGCGGCTCCCTCGAGGTCGCCACCGACGTGATCGCGCGGCGTGCCGCCGAGGCCTCGGGGGCGAGTTATTACGGAGTTCACCAACCGGCCGACCTGCAGTGGCACATCCCCTCGACAAAGGTCCGGCCGAACGAGTCCCCGGTGATGGCGGCATTCCTCGACCACGTCGATGTGGTCATCACCGTGCATGGCTTCGGCCGGCAGAACTTCTTCACGAGCCTGCTGCTCGGCGGCCGCAACCGTGAGCTTGCCGATCACCTTGGGGCCAACCTGCGCGTCGCGCTCCCTGCGTACGACATCATCACGGACCTCGAGGCGATCCCGACCGAGCTGCGGGGTCAGCACGAGCACAACCCCGTGAACCTCCCCGTGAGGGCCGGCGTGCAGCTAGAGCTTCCGCCGCGGGTCCGCGGCTCGAGCCCGCTCTGGTGGGACTGGGAAGGCCCGGGCCTCGTGCCGCACACGGAGGCGTTGATCGCCGGCCTCGCTGCTACCGCACTCGAATACCGCTAGCGGAGCGGAGGCTATGCCCGAGCTGAATTACGGCGCGAGGCGCTCGATCACCCATTCCTGCGACAAACGACGGTAACGGATCCGGTCGTGCAGCCTGCTCGGGCGTCCCTGCCAGAACTCGACCATCTCGGGCACGATTCTCCAACCGCCCCAGTGCTCCGGGCGCGGGATGTCGGCCCCCTCGAAGCGTGCCTCGACCGAGGACACGAGCGCCTCGAGCTCGCTGCGGTTCGCGATCACCCGTGACTGAGGGGACGCCCACGCACCGATCTGGGAGTTGCGCGGGCGGGACGCGAAATACGCATCGGACTCCGCTGCACTCACGCGCTCCACCCGACCCCGCAGCTTCACCTGTCGGTGCACCGCGAGCCACGAAAAGACCGCCGACGCGACGGGGCGGGCGATGAGGTGCTGGCTCTTGGCCGAGGTGTAGTTCGTGAAGAACACGATGCCCTGTCCGTCCGCGCCGCGGGCAAGCACATTGCGCGAGTCCGGGATGCCGTCGTCGCCGATGGTGGAGAGCACGAACGCGTTGGGCTCCACACACTCCGCCTCGACGGCCTGGTCGAACCACAGTCGCCACTGGCGCAGTGGATCAACATCCGCCTCGGCCGCGTCGAAGCCATGGGTCTCGTAGTCGATGCGCCGGTCGAGGCTCACTTGGGCCCGATCGCTCTCATGCCGCGCATGTACGGCAGCAACACGTCGGGTACCGCTACAGAACCGTCGGGCAGGCGGTAGTTCTCGAGGATCGCGGCCAGCACGCGCGGCACCGCAAGCGCGGAGCCGTTGAGGGTGTGCACATGCTCGGTTCCCTTCTGGCCGGTGCGGCGGAACCGGATGTCGGCGCGTCGGGCCTGGTAATCGCTGAACCAGCTGACCGAGGACACCTCGAGCCACTTGTCACAACCGGGTGCGTACACCTCGATGTCGAAGCTGAGGTGGTGGCTCTGGCCGAGGTCACCGCTGCAGATGGCGATCACCCGATAGGGAAGGCCGAGGGCCTCGATCGTCCCGGCTGCGCGTGCGACGAACTCGTCGAGTAGCGCGCGCCCGTGTTCGGGGGCGGCGTACGCAAGGATCTCCACCTTGTCGAACTCGTGACCGCGCAACAGGCCCCGTGTGTCCCGACCGGCGGAGCCTGATTCGCGTCGGTAGCACGGCGAGTAGGCCATGAAGCGCTTGGGAAGCTCGCCCTCGTCGAGGATCTCGCCGGCGCTGATGGACGTGAGCGGTACCTCGGCGGTGGGGACGCACCACAGGTCGTCCCGCTCGATTGCATACGCATCGTCCGCGAACTTCGGCAACTGGCCGGTGGAGGTGAGCGTGGCCGTCGTGACGAGCGTGGGTGGCCGGATCTCCTCGAAGGCATCCGCGTTGCGGTCCAGCGCGAGCTGGCACAGGGCACGGGCCATCGTTGCTCCCGCGCCGCGCAGCATCGTGAACATCGCGCCGCTGATCTTCGCTGCGCGCTCGTTGTCGAGGATCCCCAGTGCGACACCGGTCTCCCAGTGCGGGACACGCTGGTGATCCGCGAACGTCCTGCCCTCGAGGCCATGCACCCGGATCACCGGGTTGGCCTCGTCCGAGACGCCCTCGGGTGCCTCGTCGCTGATGAGGTTGGGGATGCGCAGCATCACCTGCCGGAGTTGCTCGTCCACCTCGGAGGTCTGTGTTGCGAGGGCGCGTTCCTGCTCGCCGAGTTCACGGCTCTGGGACATCGCCGAATCGGCCTCCTCAGCCCGACCGTCACGTCGCAACTGACCGACCTGCTTCGAGAGGTCATTCACCTGGTGCCGCAGCGTGTCCCGCTCGGCCGCCAGTTCCCGAAGCCGGACATCGAGGGCCACTGCTTCATCGAGCTGGAGCAGCAACTCGGGCTTCGCGCGGCGCACCATTCTCGCGCGCACGCTCTCGAGGTCGGTACGGAGCAGACGAACGTCGATCACGTCGCTAGAACCTATCGCTCCGCCATCTCGGGTCCCGGCCCATTTCCCCGGATGAACTGCAGGCGGCGTAGCCTTGAGGTGTGCCCGATCCGGCTGTGTGCGTCGAGAACCTCCGGGTGCGCTACGGAGATCTCGTGGCAGTCGACGGTGTGACTTTCACTGCAGAGGCGGGCACCATCACCGCGGTGCTCGGGCCCAACGGAGCCGGGAAGACCTCCACGATCGAGGTCTGCGAAGGCTTTCGCAGGGCCAGCGGCGGGCGCGTGAGCGTGCTCGGGCTCGACCCCGCGGCGCAACAGCGAAAGCTCTCCGAACGGATGGGCGTCATGCTCCAAGACGGCGGCGTGTACCCGTCTGCCCGGGTGGCAGACGTTGCGCGCCTGTTCTGTGATCTCTACGGCAACCGTGAGCAACCCGGCGAGCTTCTCGAACGGGTGGGCCTCACCTCACGGTCGAGGTCGACATGGCGACGATTGAGCGGGGGCGAGCGCCAGCGTCTCTCGCTGGCCATGGCGCTTGCTGCGCGGCCCGATGTGGCCTTCCTCGACGAGCCGACCTCCGGGGTGGACGTGAACGGCCGCACCGAGATCCGTTCGATCCTGCGCGACCTTGCGGCGCGCGGGTGCTGTGTCGTGATTGCGACGCACGAGCTCGACGAGGCCGAGCGCGTGGCGGACCGAGCCGTCGTATTCGACCACGGTCGCCTCCTCGCCTCGGGGACACTCGACGAACTGCGCGGCGGCCAGCGCCAGATCCGCTTCCGCCTGGCCCCGGATGTCACAGCACCAGACTTCTCGGCACTCGACCAGCACGTCGGGCGGGACGGCGAGTACTACGTCATTGAGGGCGCCAGCGCCGGCTCCATGGCCTCGCTCACGGCATTCCTCGAACAGCATCGGCTCGAGCCGCTGGACCTGCGTGCCGGTCAGACATCACTCGAGGACGTGTTCCGCCGCCTCACGAACGGGACTTCGGCATGAGGCCGCTGCTCGCACAACTCCGGGCCGAGCTGCAGTTGATGCTGCGCAACGGTGAGCAGCTCCTGCTGACGGTCGGCATCCCCACGATGCTCCTCGTGTTCTTCAGCCTCGTTGACGTGCTGCCAAAGGGCTCCGCGACGGATCCCATCGACTTTCTTGCACCGGGGATCCTTGCTCTTGCGGTCATGTCCACGGCGATGGTGAGCCTCGGGATCGGTACGGGTTTCGAGCGTTCCTACCGGGTGCTCAAGCGTCTCGGTGCAACCCCGCTCGGTCGGGGTCGGCTGCTGGCCGCAAAGATCGCCTCCGTCATTGCCGTAGAAATTCTGCAATTCGCGATCCTCGTGCCCGTGGCCTATGCACTCGGCTGGGACCCGACAGGGCCCGAGTGGCTGCCTGCTGTCGGTGCCGTCGTCCTCGGGACGATCGCGTTCGGTGGTCTCGGGCTGCTTCTGGCGGGCGTTCTGCGCGCCGAGATCAACCTCGGTGCCCAGAACGGCATCTACCTCGTGCTGCTCCTGCTCGGCGGAATGGTGATCCCCTTCGGGAACCTGCCGGTGGGGTTGCGGGCCGTAGCCAGGGTGCTCCCGTCCGGCGCTCTCGCCGACGTCCTGCGTGACACGTTGACGGCTGCTGGCGACCGGCCGGGTCTTGCGTGGATCGTGCTCGCCGCTTGGGCGATCGTCACCCCACTGGCAGCGGCACGCTTCTTCCGCTGGGAATAAGGGTCAGTCGGCCTTGCGCGACACGCCTGGCTCGACGGCGGCAGGTGACTCGCGGAACGCTTTGACGACTTGGTCGTAGGTCAACGACTCGTCGTCGTTCACGTAGCCGGTGATCGGCGCCTCGTCCGTGCGCTTCAACCTCATTTCGCGAGCCTGGCCGGTAATGAAGTGTCGGAAGAAGACCACCCCGATGATCGTCCACAGGTAGACCGAGCCACCGAGTTTCATGATCGCACCGGCAATCTGCTGGTCCTCGGACACGGTGAGACCCCAGACCCGGATGGGGACGTCGTAGCGCTTGTAGACCGTTCCCTCGGCGAACGTGAGCCAGGCTGCCGGAACGGTCGGCACCACCGACTCGAGGAAGAGGTAGATCATCTTGCCCGCCGGCTTGAGGTGCCATTCCGGGATCGGGCCACACACCGGCATGAACGCGATAAGCGAAGTGAGCACGAGGACCGTGTGGAGTCCGTAATGCATCAGGGCATTCCCCACCGATGCGTTGACGACACCGGGGATGTGGGTGACCATCACGTAGCCGTTGAAGATCACCCCGGCAGCGATGGGGGCGCAGACGAACTTCGCTGCCCGGTAGGCCCGACCGTTGCCGATGAGCGCTCGCCCCATCCACTCGGGGATGGCGAGGAGGAACAACGGCGCCAGGAAGTACGACATCATCAGGTGCTGCACCATGTGCACCGAGTAGAGGTAGTTCTCCGCTAGGTCGTGGATGGGCCAGTCTGATCCCGACCAGAAGATCAGGATTCCCGCCGAGAAACAGATGACCTGCTTCTTCGAGACCCTCGGCCCTTCCGGCACCGCCTCGGGACCGATAACGCGCACCATGTACACGTACGCCGCAATAATGCCGAGCATGATGACCCAAACCTCCGGGTGTGCCTGGAACTTCCAGACCCTCCCCAGTTGTTCGGCTACGGACGTGGTTGCTTCTGCGAGCATGTGTACGCCTCCGGGGGCGTGAGAATTACGGCTGCAGGAAAAACTTGAAGGTTGCGAGGAAGCCGATGTACACGGCGACCGCAAGCAGGAAGCCACTCCAGAACAGGTAATGGAACACCTTGGCGTCCTTGCGCAGGTGCATGAACTCGAGCACCACCATGACGAACTTGATCATCATCAGGATCAGCAACAGCGGCATGAACGCTGCGCCGATGTCGATGTAGCTGAGCAGCACCTCGAGACCCGTAAGGATCGCAAGCGCCAGCGCAACGAGGTAATAGTGCGAGTTGCCGTGTCCGGCGTGCTCGGTGTGCTCAACGTTCGGGTCGGTGCCCGTGCTTGCGTGTTCGACAGCGGTGCTCATGATGTTTGCCTCACGCCGGGATCAGGTAGACGAGTGTGAAGATGAGAATCCACACGATGTCGACGAAGTGCCAGTACAGACCGACGAGTTCGATGACCTCGGCCTTGTCACCCGGCACCTTGTTCGACTTGAGCATCCCGACCGTAGCCATCAGCATGATGATGCCGGCGGTGACGTGGACCCCGTGGAACCCGGTGAGGGTGTAGAAACTCGAGCCGAAAAGGCTCGTGGTGTAGCCGAGACCCTTGCGGTAGAACTCGGTGAACTCGAATACCTGGCCGCCCACGAACGTCGCGCCGAGCACGGCGGTAACGGTCATCCAGAGCTTGGCCTTGTCGATGTTTCGCTTCTGCGCCTCGGCGACCGCCAGCACCATGGTGAGCGAGCTCATGAGGAGCACGAACGAGCTGACCGAGGTGTACGGGATGCTGAACACCTGATCCGGGCCCGGACCCTTGACGTGACGACCCCGGTACAGCATGTACGTGGAGATCAGCCCGCCGAAGAGCAGGCACTCGGACCCGAGGAACAGCCACATCGCAAGCTTGTTGTTGGACAGACCGGTCGATGTGTGACCGTGCCCGCTGCCGTGATCGTCGTGGGAGGTGCCGTGTTCGGCTACTGCGGCAGTGCTCACGCGGTCAACTCCTTGATGGCGTCATCGCTGGGTGCCGGCGGCTCGTAGTCATCCTTGGGGGCCACCGAGGGCTCCATGCTCCACCCGAACAGACCGAGGATCGTCACGAGTACGCCCACGGCGATGAGGATGTGCGAATAGATCACGCCGAACCCGATGATCGGCAGCGAGAGCGCCACCACCAAAGGCCAGTACGACGGCGAGGGAAGGTGAATGTTCTTCTCGGCGTGTGCCATTTGCTCCGCCATGATCTGCTCGGCGGTAGCTATCTGCTTGATCTCATCCGTCTCGTGGTCAACGACGTACTTGCGGTGGAAGAACTCGTCGAGCTCGTGGACCGTCGGGATCGCATCGAAGTTGTGCGCCGGCGGCGGGTTCGAAGTCATCCACTCGAGGCTGCGGGCATCCCACGGGTCGAGCGGGGCCTTTACGGCAGGGTTCTTGCTCCGGTGCGTGATCACAACGTTCACGATGAAGCAGAGGATCCCGATCGCCAGCACGAAGGCTCCAACCGTGGAGATGGCGTTCCAGAACCGTGCATGCACGTTGGACTCCTCGTACCGGTACATGCGGCGCGGCTGGCCCTGGAGACCGACGATATGCATCGGTCCGAAGGTGAGATTCATGCCGATGACCATCAGCCAGAAGTTCGCCTTGCCCCAGCGCTCGTTCAGGAGCCGACCGAAGACCTTTGGCCACCAGTAATAGAAACCGGAGAACAGGCCGAAGATCGCACCGCCGAAGAGCACATAGTGGAAGTGCGCAACGATGTAGTACGTGTCGGTCTGCTGTGTGTCAGACGGCGCCACTGCGTGGGTGACGCCGGACAGTCCACCGATGGTGAACTCAATGACGAGTCCGATGGCGAAGAGCATCGCCGTGGTGAACTGCAGTTTGCCGCCCCACATCGTGAGCGTCCAGTTGATGATCTTCACCCCGGTAGGCACGGCGATCATCATCGTTGCCATCGAGAACACGAGAACCGAGATCGGTCCGAGTCCGCTGGCAAACATGTGGTGGGCCCACACACCCCAGCCAACGAAGCCGATGGCAGCACCGGAGATGGCCACAAACTTGTACCCGAAGAGCGGCTTACGGCTGAACACCGGGAGCACCTCGGACACGATGCCGAAGCTCGGCAGTACGAGGATGTACACCTCGGGATGGCCGAAGATCCAGAAGAGGTGCTGCCAGAGCAAGGGGTCGGCGCCCTGCTTCACATCGAAGAACGCAGCTCCGAATCCTCGGGAGAAACTGAGCAGGAACAGCGCCACGGTGATGACCGGCATCGCGAACACGAGCAAGAACTGCACCACCATGATCATCCAGGTGAAGATGGGCATCTTGAACAGGCTCATGCCCGGCGCCCGCATGTTGATGCAGGTGACAATGAGGTTGATCGCGCCAGTGAGCGAGGCGATGCCCGTGATCTGGAGGCCGAGCGCCCAGAAATCCACGCCGTTGCTCGGCGAGAACATCTTTGTCGAGTTCGGTGCGTACATGAACCATCCGCCGTCAGCACCACCACCGAGGAACCAAGACAGGTTCACGAAGATCGCGCCCACCACAAAGGCCCACAGGCCGAAGGCGTTGATTCTCGGGAACGCTACGTCTCGGGCACCGATCTGCAGCGGTACGAAGTAGTTCGCGAATGCCGAGGCCATAGGTATCACGAAGAGGAACACCATGGTGGTGGCATGCATCGTGAACATCTGGTTGTACTGATCTGCGCTCAGCACCTTGCCGTTGGGGGCTGCGAGTTGCAGGCGGATGAGCATCGCCTCGAGGCCGCCCACGATGAAGAACACGAAGGCAGCAACGCCGTACATGATGCCGATCTTTTTGTGATCGACAGTGAACACCCAGTCCCGCCAGCCCTTGGGCTCGACCGGACGGGCGAACATGCCCTTTGCCTCCTTCGGCGTGACTAGCGCGGGGGCGCCAGCACCGGCCGGAAGGGCGACGATTGTTCGTGGTTGTTCAATGATTGCCATTTACTCGGCTCCCGTCACTTCAACGTCTGCAGATAGGTAACGATGCTGTCGATCTGCTTCTCGGAGAGACCCAGATTCGGCATTCCACGCAAAAGGCCCTTTGCATCGGGCTTGACGTACATGGGCTTCTCCCCCGGTGCGTTGCGCAGCCAGGCCTCCAGCTGGGTCCGGTTCAGACACTCGCTGGTGACACCCTCGAGATAGATGGCACCGAGTTGGTCGCTTGCTGCCTTCGTGAGGCGCTCGGTGCAGGTCTTGTTCAGCAATGGGAAGGTCTCGCCGGCGAAGCGGGAGCGCGTCATCAGATGAGTCAGGTTCGGTACCGATCCCGCAACGATGTTGTTCTCGGGTGCAGCGATTGATGGCGTTCCGTCGGCGTTCTTCATGCCGTTGACCTGATGGCAGCGGCTGCAGTTCTGGCGGTACGCGCGATACCCCTGCGCTTCGGGGGACTCATCTGTCTCTGCGTACACGGTGGCTTCACGCTGCTGGTTCTGCACCCAGGTGGCGAAGTCCTGCTCATTGAGCGCAACCGCCCACTGGCGCATGTTCGCGTGCGAGAGCCCGCAGAACTCTGTGCACTGGCCCGCAAAGTATCCGGGTGCGTCCGCCTCAATCTTGTTCTCGTGAACACGACCGGGTACTGCGTCCTTCTTGCCGTTGAGGGCCGGAATCCAGAACGAGTGGATCACGTCCCGGCTGGTCTCACGGAGCAGCACACAGGTGCCGGCCGGTATCACCAGCTCGCCAGAGGTGACGATGGGCTTGGTGATGCCGTACTTCTGGTTCGCGGCCGTGGCCGGGTAGGCGTACTCCCACCACCACTGCTGGCCGGTGACGTTCACCGTCATCTCACAGCCGTCGGTGTCCGCTATCTGCACGATCGCCCGGGCGGTGAAGGCCCCGATCGTTGCAAGGATGACGAAGGGGATGATTGTCAGCACGATCTCGAGCGCCGGCTTGCCGTGGGTCTGCTTGGGAATCGGCTGACCCTTGTCTCGGAACTTGGTGACGGCGTACCCCACCGCAAGGAAGACGAGCACGCCGACGATGCCCGCCACGAGGAACACAGGCCTCTGGAGGTTGTCGATCTTTCGAGCCGACTCCCCCTTGGGCTTCCACGTGTCCTGCGGGGAGTTCCTTGAACAGCTCGACAACAAGAGGGCGCCGCCCAACAGTGCGGTGCCCCCGGCAACGCGTCGCCACGTGCGGCGCGCGACGGACTTACGGGTCTCAGCGTGAGCGGTCATGGTCTGGGGGGAACCTGTCCTTCTCGTATCGGGGTTCATGCGAGCACCTCGATCGGGATCTCCGCTCCGGGGATCCCGGGAACGTAGAACTTGAACTCCTGGCCGGGCGGCGCTGCGGCCGAGGGCTTCGGGATGTTGATCGTGATCAGCTGCACCTTGCCGCCGTCGATGGCGTTGGTGCACACGATCTGCTGGGCGAGGTCCGTGGTCGGCTTGCCGTTCGCGTCGACAGCATTCACGAGGTAGGAAGCCGCGAGGCGACGCTCCTCACCTTCGGGGTTCTCGTTCTTGAACATGATGTTGACCGTGAGGCCCCGACCGAACACCACACTGCTGGCCGCATCCCCGAACGTCTCCACCGAGAGCTTGTTGTCGCGCAGGATGACCTGGGCGATGGTGTTGGATTTCGCGGCGAGCGATCCCGACGCGTGGTGATCTGCCTCGGTGATCTCCTCACTGCAGTTGCTGCGCTCCGAGGGGTGACCGGGCTCGTCGCGGAAGATCTTGCCCTCCTCGGCGAGTTCGGGCCGCTCGCCGACCGCTGCCGTCCAGATTCCGGCACCGAGGATGGCGACGGCACCGACACTGCAGATCCCGGCGACGACGGCCTTGCTCGGCCGACGCTTGGCAACGAGGATGAAACCGAAGATCGTGACGAGGGACGCAACCCCAATGAACAGCACCGGACCAACGGTGCTGTCGGAGCGGAGCATGATGCGGGAGAAGGCGAAGATGAGCGAACCGAGTCCGACAACGGCAAGGATCGGCATCTCGAGCGGATGCAGCATGAATCCGCGGACTGCCCTGTTGTAGCCGGCATCTGCACTTGCCCGCTCCGCCCAGGCCTGCACCATCCACTCGACCAAGGCAACGGTGAGCGTGATGAAGCCACCGATGAACCACCGCTTGTCGGTGACGAGACCGATCACCACGAGACCGGCGCCGAGCGCTGCAACGAGCGGCCAGAGGCTCGCACCCGGGGCAGGGCTCGCGGCCGCGGCCGAAGCGGTGGCACTGGGGTCTGCTGCGGAGACGTCGGCGTCCCGGGTGTAGATCACGACCCCGGCGATGAGGGCAAGGGCGCAGGCCGCTGCGCCCAAACCAACCACGGCGACTGCGTCGCCGTTCTGGAATAGGGCGAACACGACAATGCCCGCCACAGCGGCGCTTGTCATTCCGAAGAACAGTTTGGATCCGGTGGAGAACATCGGTCCTACTTCGTGACGTAGACGGTGAACCACACTGCGGTGTTCAGCGCAGCGAGGAAATACCAGTAGAGGGCCAAACCGGAAAGGGTTTCCCGGTCCTTGGTGCGGCCGCCGATGTAGCGGAACGCACCCACTAAGGCGTACCCGATGCCGACAACCACCAGAACGAACAGGGTTCCGGTGATCGCGTAGAACATCGAGTTGTACGCGGTATCGCCCTTCACGGGAAGGGCAACCTTCTTCCAGACGTAGGCCTGGGAGTTCAGGTGAGCGAGACCGAGGATCATCACGATCCCGAGGCCCACGGCGGTGTGCTGGCGATCGCCGCGCTTGGCCGAGTAGACAACCCATTGGATCATGACGCAGGCGAGGAAGGCCGTGATCCACATCGTGTTGGTGGCCACCTCGGGGATGACCACCTTCTTGGGCTTCCAGACTGTGGTGCCGGCGTTGTCCCGGAAGCGGAACCAAAGCGCTGTCATGGCGCCGATCAACATCGCAGCGGCACCGCAGAACAGGGCCGTGCCAACTAGGACCTGACGACGGGGCGCCGGGGCAGGGGCAGGGGGCAAAGCGAGCATCAGGCATCACTCCCGGCGGACTTGAGGTCGGCGAGCGGTTCGGCCGACGAGACGATGTGGAGATCAACGAAGTTATTCGCCGGTGGCGGTGACGACGTTGCCCACTCGAGCGTTTGTCCGTCCCACGGATCGTCCCCGACGAACTTGCCAGTGACGAAAGCCTGCACTGCGAGCGCCAGAAAGCCGAGGATGGTCAGCGCCATCAGGACATGGCCAACAGACGTGAGCACGTTGAGGAACTCGGGAGCGGCCTCGTTGGTCCAGCCCTCGACAAGTTCCGAGGCATTCCGCACGCCGAACAGACCGGGCTGGTTGTTGAAGCCGGCAATGAGATTCGGAACGACAACAAGCGCTGCTGCGCCGGTTGCACCCAACGCGAGGAGCATCTGCGGGATCTTCGGGATCCTTCGTCCACGCATCTTCGGGCCCCAGTACGAGATGGAGCCCAGCGCAGCAATCACCACGGAGTACACGATTGCGAAGAAGACACCTTCTTCGTAGACGGTGCCCGAGAGCTGCAGATCCGCAATCGGCTCGAGCAGGTGCGCTGCGATGCCCAGCGTGAGGATCGCGACAGCACCGAGGCCGAACAGCAACGGAGCCTCGAGCCGGAGCGTTCTCGCCTTCAGGCCCATGAGCAGGGTGAGCGTGACAGCGCCCATGACCGCAAGCAGACCGACGACCGGCAGCAGCGTGAAGAATGCGTAGTCCACCATGTCCTTGAAGCGGTCACCGCCGCTTAGGGCGCTCCACGGACCGATGCCGTGACTGACCTGGGTGACACCGGTGAGGCTGGCGGTGGCAACGATGCCGACACCGAGCAGTACTCCGGCGCGCAGGATATTGCGGCGACGGGCGAATGTGGGAACCACCTCGGCGACGAAGCCCAGGACCGGCAGCGCCCACACGAGCGTGCTGGTGCCCGAGAGTGCCGTGCGGATCCACGGGTAGATCTCGTTGCCGCCCCAGCCATTGACGTCGATCGCTGTGCGTGCCCCGAAGCGGTGGTCCGCAAACAGGTAGATGAGCGCTGCGAGTAGCACCGGGAGCACGAGGATGAGCGATGCTGCAGTGACGAGCGCTGACCAGGCGAATGCGGGCACCCGCTCAAGAGTCATGCCCGGTGCCCGACTCGTCAGCACCGTGGTGGCGAGGGAGATCGCTGCGCACAGCAGACCAATCACCGTCAGGCCGAGCCCGGCGAGGAACAGGTCCACGGCGCTCTCCTTGCCGCCACCGGGCCCGCCGTTCTGCAGGTAGGACACGATCACGATGCCGGAGCCCGTGAGCCAGGTCCACAGTCCGAGGGCCGCAAGCCGGGGGAACGCAAGTGAGCGGGCGCCGATCTGCAGCGGCACGACGGAGATCGCCACACCGAGCATGCAGGGGATCGCCAGCATGAACACGAGGCCCACCCGCCAGAGCGAGAAGAGCTGCCCGAGCGCATTGACGTTGATGAACGTGTCTCCGGTCTGGATCCGGTCGAACCCGAGCACGGCCCCCAGCCCGATCAATCCGGTACCGAGCAACAGGCTCAGGTAGAGAAACAGCCGTCCGATCCGCTTGTGGTCCGAGGAAGTCACCAGCGAGGCCGCGTGAGCAAGAACCTGTCCGCTCGCGGACGGTTCATCGGCTGCTACAGCGGAATCGGGATGGGTGTCAATGGTGGTCATGTGCGTCCTTTTGCCCGCGACGGCGCGAACTTGCCCGGCCGGACGAAAAGAAGAGATGGGTCTACAGAGGCCAGATTACCCACCCGGGTTGTCCGGATCGGAAATCCCCGGCGCAGCACGGCCACTACCACCCGAAACGCACCAGAACGTCAACGGTGAGGGCTGCGAAAAGCAGGGTGACGTACGAAATGGAGAAGCCGAACACCCGCATCGAGCGGGCCGTGGTGGGGTTGCGCCCCAGATCGATGACACCGGCGAGGAAGAGCAGACCGAGAACGCCCGCCGAGATGGCATAGATCCAGCCGAGGTTGCCGACCGGGATGAGGACCAAGGAGATCGCCACCAAGATGACCGTGTACCCGATCATGTGACGGACTGTTTCTTTGGGGCTGACCACAGCGGGCAGCATCGGAACGCCGGCCGAGCGGTAGTCGTCGGCATAACGGATCGCCAGCGCCCAGAAGTGGGGCGGTGTCCAGAAGAAAATGAGCAGGAACAAGACGACCGGTGACCACGCCATCGAGTTGGTGATTGCGGCCCAACCGACCAGCGCCGGAACCGCCCCAGCAGCGCCGCCGATGACAATGTTCTGCTTGCTCGTGCGCTTCAGCCAGATCGTGTACACGAAGACATAGAAGGCAGTCGCGCTCACAGCCAGCACTGCGGCAAGCAGGTTCGTGAACGCCCAGAGCACCCCGAACGCCACCAGCTCGAGCGCCACAGCGAAGATCAGAGCATTACGGGGGGCAATCAACCCGGTAACCAGCGGACGCGAGGCCGTGCGCTCCATCAGGGCGTCGATGTCCCGGTCGATGACCATGTTGATGGCATTCGCACCGCCGGCAGCGAGTGTTCCACCGATCAGTGTTGCGACGATGAGGCGCAGCGGCGGCCACCCCTGCTCGGCCATCACCATTGCGGGCAGCGTGGTGATCAGCAGCAGCTCGATGATCCGCGGCTTGGTGAGGGCGATGTAGCCGCCCACCGTGGTCGTTGGCGCCCGGCGCACACCGTGGACGAGTCCGGTCTCGCGCCCGCCAACCCGCTTGGCAGGTGCCAGCCGGGAGGGGACGAGTGGGCGTGTTCCGACGGCCATAAGCACTATGAGCGTACGGCTCGCCGGGAACCGTGACCAACCCCGGAATCCGACTGATTATCCGACATGAGTGCCACGGCCACTTGGAGCAGCGAGAATGGTCACTGTGGTTTTTTCGTCGTTGCCCGAGTGCGCCCCGGTCACTGCGTCCACCGCGCCCGCAGAAGTCGAACTGCCCACGAGCGACACCGATGTCCGGCCGGATCGCCCCTGGGTGGTCCTCGTCTGGAACGACCCCATCAACTTGATGTCGTACGTGACCTTCGTGCTGCAGAAACTCTTCGGCTATTCGCTGGAGAAGGCCACAGTGCTCATGATGGATGTACACGAAAAGGGTCGGGCTGTCGTGTCAAACGGCCCCCGTGAGCGGGCCGAACTCGATGTTTTCCGCCTCCACGAACATGGCCTGTGGGCCACGATGCAACAGGACGACTGACGTGGCGATACGTCGACGCCGCTGGCGGGTTCGGGCGAACGGGAGCGGGTTCGACCTGAACCTCCCGGCCGAGGAGCGCCAGCTGCTGGCGAATCTCCTTCCGCAGCTACGGGAGGTGATGGAGCACCCCGATGACGAACGGGCGAGGCGCCTGTTCCCGACTGCGTATACCGATGACGTCGAGCGGGACGCCGAATACCACCGCTTCATGCGGGAGGAACTGGTGGCCTCGCGAGTCGCGGCCCTGGAGACGTTCGCGAGGACCGCAGAGTCCAAACACATCGACGAGGCCGCCCTTCTTGGCTGGATGCAGTGCGTCAACGGGGTCCGCCTCGTGCTGGGAACCCTGCTCGACGTCAGCGAGGACGACGACCTCCACCGCCTCGACGAGAACGACCCCCACTTCGCAGAAGCCGCGCTGTACGGATACCTCTCGGGCTTGCTCGAGGAGATTGTTCAGGCCCTCAGCAGGGGCTGAACCCGTGCCGGTTGGGGTTGCAGATTCGTCTGGCGCGTTCCCGGGTGCCTGCTGGTAGTGTTGCCACGCTCACAACGAGAACGTACCTAGCCCCCATCGTCTAGTGGCCTAGGACACCACCCTTTCAAGGTGGCGGCACGGGTTCGAATCCCGTTGGGGGTGCTGGCCAGTTCATCTGGTCCCGTGGTGAAGTTGGAGTTCACGCCGGCCTGTCAAGCCGGAGGTCGCGGGTTCGAGTCCCGTCGGGACCGCTGAGCAGCGGGGTTGCCGAAGCCCTGTCTGTGTACGGTCGAGTAGCTCAGTCGGCAGAGCGTCCGCCTGAAAAGCGGAAGGTCACCGGATCGACGCCGGTCTCGACCACCACTCAGGGAATCTCGGTTTGGTTCTTGTGACTCGTTCACGAGAACCAGACCGAGATTCTTTTTATTTCTCAAGACATGCCCTTGGACGCTGACCCAAGACGCGCTACAATCCACACAGGGTGTTGGGACGAGCGCGGAGCGTGGTTTATGCGGGCACGGGTGGACCACAGGCGAAATCAGCGGATTGCGCGCTGGATAGCGGTCGGCGCCCTCGGCGCAGCGAGCGTGCTGGTGGCCTCGGTATCGGGTGCCGATGCCTCGCCGCAGCCCTCTCGGTCGGGGTCCTCGATCACCGATGCGGACCTTGCGCCCCATCGCCCGGGCGTGCTGCTCGTCGGTTATTCGAGCACCGCGACGCTCACCGACAAGGCCGCCGTTCGCGCCTCCGCAAAGGCCTCCTCGTCCAAAGTGCTGTCACCCAGGGCGAAGCGCACCGAGGTGATCTCGCTCGCCAAGGGTGAATCCGTTGCCGCCGCTGTCGCCCGTGTCAAGGGCACCAAGGGTGTTCGCTACGTCGAACCCGACTACCTCCTCACCACTGCCGCAACGTCGAACGATCCGTACTACACGAACGGCAGTCTCTGGGGCATGCAGGGCGACGGCACCTCACCGGCCAACGAGTTCGGTTCCGCTGCCGGAGAGGCCTGGGCCCAGGGGCACACCGGGTCTCGTTCCGTCGCAGTGGGTGTGATCGACGAGGGAATCCAGTTCGCCCATCCGGACCTCGCGGCGAATGTCTGGACCAATCCCGACGAGATCGCGGGCAACGGGATCGACGACGACGCCAACGGCTACGTCGACGACATCCACGGCTGGGACTTCCTGAACAACAACAACACGGTGTTCGACGGCAACTCCACCGAGGGGTCGGACACACACGGCACACACGTGTCAGGAACCATCGGTGGAATCGGCGGCAACGGTGCCGGAGTCGCCGGTGTGAACTGGGCTGTCACCATCGTGTCCGCCAAGTTCCTCGGGCCGAGCGGCGGTTACACCTCCGACGCCGCTCGCGGTATCGACTACCTCACGGCGCTGAAGGTAAACAAGGGCCTCAACATCGTTGCCACGAGCAACTCGTGGGGCGGTGGCGGTTCCTCGTCAACGATGCTCGATGCCATCAACAACGCCGGAGACCAAGGGATCCTCTTTGTCGCCGCCGCCGGCAACTCCACCACCAACAACGACGCAGCCG
>CAMDBM010000015.1:0-59716 GCA_945889085.1 Ferrithrix thermotolerans DSM 19514 | reverse complement strand
CCGTGCGCTTCGGTGAGCGCCGTAATACGGTCCGCACACTCGTCGGGCGTTCCCAGGATCACGAAGGGCTCGATCCAGCGGTCCGGGATCAGGTGGGCGGCGGCCTCGAGACCGCCGGACATCGCCTCGCGGATCTCGGCCACGTGCCGGGGGGTGATCCCCAGTTGCGCCTTCACGGCGTCCGGTGAGTCGACGAGGCGATAGGTCATGTGAGGCCGGATGCTCTCGAGCCGGTCGCGATCGGTGACGACGCACGTGGAATACAGCAGGCGCGGACAGGACCGCCCGACCTTTGTCGCCCCGGACTCGACCTGCTCCACATAGGAACCAAGGGTCGGGATATGGAGGAACTCGAGCAGCGCCCCGTCGGCCGCGGCGCCGGCGTGGGCAAGCAGGAGCGGACTGCGACCCGCAAACCAGATCTCGATCCCCGGACGCGCATAGTCGAGGCGCGCGTTGGCCAGCGTGATCGTCTCCCCGGAGAACGTGACGGTCTCGCCGTCGAACAGCCGCCGGCACACGTCGAGCGCCTCGCGTACGTGGGCGAGCGGTCGGTCGCGCTCGATGCCGAGCGGCCCGAGCGACAGGCTCCCGCCGGCCCCGTAGACGAGGAATGCCCGACCACCCGACAGTTCGTCGATGGAGGCAACCGCCGCGGCGGTCAGCGCCGGGTGTCTCGTGTACGGGTTCACGAGTCCGGTCCCGATCCGCAGTGTCCGTGTGGCCGTGGCGATCGCGGTCATCGTGACGAAGACGTCGCGGGTCCGCACCCCTTCGTCGGCGACCCACACCGAGTCGTAGCCGAGGTCCTCGGCCAGCCGTGCCATCCCGACGGTGACCTGTGCCGTGTGGTTCGGGGCCAGCAGCACACCTGAGGAGAACCCGCTCATGTACACAGTGTCGCAGGCTGGTCGCCCGGAGCACCACCTGCATGCCATGCTCACAGGCGTGGCAGGAAACGCAATTGATCACGAAGTCGCTCAACGCTGGGTAGGCAAGCCCCTCCTGCGCCGGGAGGACCCCGCGCTGCTTACGGGTTGGGCCAAGTTCCTCGCAGACCTTCACCGACCGGGAACCTGCCACGTGGGCTTCGTGCGATCCACCGAGGCACACGCCGACATCGTGCGAATCCGCACCGACGAAGCACGCGCGATGCCTGGTGTTGTTGCTGTCCTGACCGCCGACGACCTCGGCCTCGACGTGCCGCCGCAGCCGAGCACCCACGCGCTCGGCAATCGACCCACCCCGTACTACGCGCTCGCCAGGGATCGGGTGCGCCATGTCGGCGAGGCCATCGTGGCCGTCGTCGCAGAGACGGCAGCGCAGCTCGCTGACGCGATGGGGTTGGTGGAGATTGACTACCGCTCCCGTCCGACCGTCGTGGACACCCTGCATGCAGCGGCCGATGGGTCCCCCACCCTGTTCGACGGGTGGCCGGACAACGTCGCCGGAAGCTTCGAGACCGCGATGGGCGATGTCGACGCTGCGATTGCGGGTGCAGACACCGTGGTTCGGGCCCGGATACGGATCCAGCGACAGACGGGTGCCTCCATGGAGGGCCGCGGCGCACTTGCAGAGTGGGACCGCTACCGGCGGGAACTCGTGCTCTGGACGTCCACACAGAGCCCGCACATCGTGCGTGACTTCATCGCAGAGGTCACCGGCGTACCCACCCCGCGTGTGAAGGTGCGCGTGCCGCAGGTCGGCGGCGGCTTCGGCGCCAAGTTCCACTTCTACGCCGAGGAGTCGGCGGTGGCACTCATCGCGATCAGGCTCAACCGCCCGGTCATGTGGAACGAGGGGCGCAGCGAGTCGTTCATCGCCACGGTGCATGCCCGCGAGGCAGTCGTCGATGCCGTCATCGCCGCCCGCAAGGACGGAACCGTGGTGGGGATCACCGGCGACATCATCGCCGACCAGGGCGCGTACATGCACATGGTCTCGTTCGGGCCCGCGTGGCTCACCGCCGTAATGATGACCAACACCTACCTGGTCCCCAACGCCAGAGCCACGATGCGCGCTGTAGTCACCAACAAGACACCCACCGGCTCGTACCGCGGCTGGGGACAGCCCGAGGCCAACTTCGTTGTCGAGCGCATGATGGACCTGCTCGCGCGAGAGCTGGCGATGGACCCCGTGGAGCTGCGCCGGAGGAACCTCATCCCGCCCGAGCGCATGCCGTACACCTCGCTGTTCCACACCTTCGACAGCGGCTATTACGAGGTGGCGCTGGACGCCGGCCTGAAGCTTGCCAAGGTAGACGAATGGCGTGCCGAGCAGGCTCGCCGTCGTGCGAACAACGACGTGAAGCAGCTCGGAATCGGCGTGTCGTTCTGGGTGGAGAACACCGCGCTCGGGCCCTCACGCCAGATGAACCTCGGCGGCCTCAACCAGGGCGGCTACGACATCTCGAAGATCCGTCTGGAGCCGAACGGCGAGGTGACCGTCTACACCGGACTCTGCGAGATGGGTCAGGGATTCACCAACGGTCTGGCGTCGATGTGCGCCGACGCGCTCGGCGTGCACGTGGACCAGGTGGTTGTGGTCACCGGCGATACCGATGCCTGCCCGTATACCGGTCACGGCACCGGTGCCAGTCGTTCGGCAGCGGTTGGTGGTGCGGCTGTCCGCAAGGCAGCCATCGCGCTGCAGGCCCGGATCAAGCCGATTGCGGCTCACATGCTCGAGTGCGCCGAGGAGGACCTGCGATTCGAGGACGGCACGATCTCCGTTGTCGGCACCCCGACGCGTTGCGTCACCACTGCAGACATCGGACGCGCCGCGTACCTCCGGGCAATCGAGCTACCGGCCAACATCGACCCCGGCCTCGAGGTAACCGAAACCTTCGACCCCACCGACTGCGCGTGGCCGTACGGCTTGAACGTTGCCGTGGTGGAGATCGACACCGAGACGGCACTGGCCAAGGTGATCGACTATGCCGTGTTCCACGACTGCGGCACGGTGCTGAACCCCATGATCGTCGAGGGGCAACTGCACGGCGGCGCCGCCCAGGGGATCGCTGCGGCGCTCATGGAGGAGCTGCTCTACGACGAGGACGGCCAACCCATGAACGGCAACTTCATGAGCTTCCTCATCCCCAGCGCGATGGAGATACCCAACTTCCGGCTCGGGCACATGACCACCGAGTCTCCGGTGATCCCCGGCGGCATGAAGGGGATCGGCGAGGCGGGCATCATCGGTGCACCGGCCGCGGTCGTGAGCGCGATCGACGATGCCCTGCGACCGTTCGGCGCTCAGCCCTTCCTGTCCACGCCGGTCACGCCCCAACAGATCTTCGAGGCGATCACTCGGGGTTGAGCACCGACTCCAGCGCCGGTGCCGTGTCTCCCATGTCGACCTCGACGAGCCGGAACAGGTTGCCGAGCAGTTCGCCACACTTCTGCTGTCGGGTCTCTCCCGCTGAACAGGCCCCGCTAGGGAAGGATCACGAGGTCGTCTCGGTGGACGATCTCGGGGTGCACGTCGCTCGGCAGTTCCGAGGTGCGCTTGCCCGCCACCGAGCGGGCGGTCGATGCCGACATCGCCGCCATTCCCCGGGCGAACACCACGCCGTCGAGATCGGAGATATCGACGTTGTCGCCCTCCTCGAAGCTTCCCTGCACACTCACTACGCCGGCCGGGAGCAGCGAGACGCCGCGGTTCACGAGTGCATCGCGCGCGCCCGGGTCCACTGTGATGATCCCCTCGGTCGCCGCGGCAAAGGCGATCCACAGCTTGCGCGCGGAGAGCTTGCGGTCGTGGGGGTGGAAGGTGGTGCCGATGCCTGCGGCACCGGCGGCGGCGCGCTCGAGAACGTCGTTCTGGCTCGACTTCGCGATGACGGTGCGCACGCCGGACCAGGACGCGATGCGTGCGGCAGACAGCTTGGACGCCATGCCCCCGCTGCCACGGTTGGAGCCGGCACCGGAGGCGTCCACCGCCAGCAGCGGGTCGTCGGACCGCACGTCGGTAATCAGCGTGGCGGACGGGTCCGTGCGCGGGTCCGCCGTGTACAGGCCCGGCGTGTCGGTGAGCAGCACAAGCACGTCGGCCGACACGAGGTGGGAGAGCAGCGCGGCGAGGCGATCATTGTCCCCGAAGCGGATCTCGTCACTCGCGATGGCGTCGTTCTCGTTGATGATCGGCACGCAGCCGAGCTCCAGCAGCCGCGTGAGCGTCTGGCGCGCGTGCAGGTACTGGCGACGGTTCACGAAGTCGTTCGGAACGAGCAGTGTCTGGCCCGCAACGAGGCCGTGTCGGCCCAGTTCGGCCGAATAGACCTCCATCAGCCTCGGCTGGCCTGCAGCAGCCAAGGCCTGCAGCGTGGGCATGTCGGTGGGGCGGCTTGCCAGTCCGAGGGCAGCGACCCCGGACGACACTGCGCCGGAGGTGACGATGAGTACCTCATGGCCCGCCGCACGCAGCGCTGCGGTTTGGTCGCACAGGCTCGCGATGGCGGAACGGTTGATGACCCCGCGTTCGTCGGTGAGCGACGAGGACCCGATCTTGGCAACGACACGCATCACAGGTCCGGGACGTAGTCGAAGGAGAACGCACCGATGTGGATCACGTCACCCTCCTGTGCGCCAGCGCGCTGCAGCGCACGCGTGACACCCAACCGCTTGAGCCGCATGTCGATGAACGACAGGGACTCGTGCATGGTGACGTCGTTGAGCGCAACCACGCGCTCGACCTCCTTGCCGGAGAGGCGAAACTCGTGCTCTTCCAAGCGTTCCAGCAAGAAACCGACCGGCTCCGGCCGAAGGATGACGAAGCCCTCGCGCTCGGGCGCCTCGGCCCGGGCCTCCTTGACGAGATCCGCGAGGCGGTAAACGATGCCCTGAACACCCTCGCCGGTTGCCGCAGACATGCGCAGACCGGTCCAGCCGTCGAGTTCCTCGACCGTCGCATCGGCCTTCGTGCCGACAACGATGCGCGGGCGGTCGAGCAGCTCGCCGCGATACTCGCCCAGTTCCTTGAGCAGTACTCGCTCCTGCTCCTCGGGGGACAGTCCGTCCTCGTTGACGAGGTCCACGAGGAGGCACAGCGCACGGGCGCGCTCAATGTGCCGGAGGAACTGGTGGCCGAGGCCCTTGCCCTCTGCAGCGCCCTCGATGAGTCCGGGGATGTCTGCCACGACGAACTCGCTCTGGTCGTCCATGCGCACGACACCGAGGTGCGGCTCGAGCGTGGTGAACGGGTAGTTGGCGATCTTGGGCTTGGCAGCCGAGATCACCGAGATGAAGGTGCTCTTGCCGGCGTTGGGGAACCCGACGAGCGCAACGTCTGCCATGAGCTTGAGTTCCAGCCGGAACCAGCGCTGCTCGCCCTCCTCGCCCTGCTCGGCGAACATTGGTGCGCGCCGCGAGTTGGAGAGGAACTTTGCGTTGCCCCGGCCACCGCGGCCGCCCGCCACTGCCATCCAGCGGTCACCGTGACCGACGAGATCGGCGAGGAGTTCGCCGGTGTACAGGTCCCGGACGACGGTGCCCTCGGGCACCGTGATGACGAGGTCCTCGCCGCGCTTGCCGTGCATGTCCTTGCCCATGCCGTGGACCCCGCTACCGGCGTTGCGATGCGGGTAGTCCTTGAACGCCACGAGCGAGGCGACGTTGTGACTGGCGACGAGCCACACGTCGCCACCCTTGCCGCCGTCTCCGCCGTTCGGTCCACCCATGGCAACCGGGCCCTCACGGCGCATGCTGACGCAGCCGGCACCGCCGTCTCCGCCACGCAGGTTCAGTTGGGCTTCGTCGACGAATGCGGACATAGGGCCAGTTCAGGGTAGCGAGTTACACCCCTTCAGTACGCTCAGGGTGTGGAAATGAGCGAACGGGCGGAACGGTGGGCATCCACCATGGCGGGCAGCGCGGATCATTCGGTCACACTCGCGCACCGGGATTCCCACGTATCCATCACTGCTGCGAGCATCCTCGACCGCTCGGCACGTGAGGCTCAAGAGTCCGAACTGCTCGTGCCCGAGGCAACGCGCGGCTCGGGGGCCGGCAGTCGGGCGACCGCCGAGGAACCCGATCTCTACCGCACGTGCTTCGAGCGCGACCGAGATCGCATTCTGCATGCATCAGCCTTCCGGCGCCTCGCCGGCAAGACCCAGGTGTTCGTGTTCCCCGACGACCACCAACGCACTCGACTCACCCATGCACTCGAGGTAGCCCAGGTAGCCCGGTCGGTCTCCACTGCGCTGGGGCTCAATGTGGCGCTCACCGAAGCCATCGCCGTCGGGCACGACTGTGGTCACGGCCCCGGCGGGCACGCCAGCGAGGACGCCCTCAGCCCGTACGTGGACGAGGGCTACGACCATGCGGTGTGGGGTGCCGATGTCATCCTCACCCCCCTCAACCTGTGTACCGAGACACTCGACGGCATCCGCAACCATTCGTGGTCCCGCCCGGCCCCCGCCACCCCCGAGGGCGAAGTGGTCTCTTGGGCAGACCGCATTGCGTACGTGTGCCACGACTTCGAAGATGCTGTTGCTGCCGGGGTGGTCACCACCGACATGCTCCCCGCCATGGTCCGCTCCCGGGCAGGCGAGACCCGCAGTGCACAACTGCACGCATTCATCACGGGGATGATCGAGGCTGCCCGCCAGAACGGTCGCATCGGCATGGTGCCCGCGGTTGCCGAGGCGCTCGCCGAGTTCCGACGCTTCAACTACGAGCACGTCTACCTTCGTCCCGCAGCACAGCAGCAGGCACACGCGGTCATTCAGGTGCTCCAGGCACTCGTCGAGCACTACGCAGACCGTCCGCACCTCCTCGGCGCCGAGCGTGCCGCCGGGGTGGACGCGGGGTCCAAGGCGGCGCTCCGGGTTGCCGTCGGCTACGTCGCCGGCATGACCGATCGCTACGCCTGCCGCCAGGCCGTCGCACTGCTCGACTGGGACCGCGCCCGTCTCCCCCGCGGCATCGACGTCTAAATCATCGCCCCAAAAGCAAGAACCCCCGGCCACGGCCGGGGGTCCTCATGGACAATGTCAGGGCCGTAGCCCTGCGGTCACTCTGCGGCTGCGACCGGGAGCACGTCGACGATCTTGCGACCGCGACGCTCGCCGAACTTCACGGTGCCGTGAGCCGTTGCGAACAGTGTGTCGTCCACGCCAATGCCAACGTTGTGGCCCGGGTGGAAGCGCGTACCTCGCTGGCGAACGATGATGGTTCCCGAGTGGATGAGCGTCCCGTCAAACACCTTCACGCCGAGGCGCTGTGCGTTTGAATCGCGGCCATTCTTTGTTGAGCCTGCGCCCTTGGTCTTTGACATGGCTCAGCCTTTCGTGATCTTGGTGATCTCGACGGTGTGGTACTTCTGACGGTGACCGTAGCGGCGGCGCTGATTGGTGCGGCGCTTGTAGGTGAGACCGTCGATCTTCGGGCCCTTCTCCACGCCGAGAATCTTGCCGGTGACGCGAGCGCCAGACAGCTGAGTCGGTGTGGCAAGGACGGTGGTGCCGTCCACGATGAGCACCGGAGTGAGGCTGACTTCGGCGCCGACCTCGGCGTTGAGCAACTCGAGCGCCACCTGCTGGCCCTCGGTCACCCGTTCCTGTTTTCCGCCGGAGGCGATGACTGCGTACATAGCGAAACATGATCCTACCGGGCGGGAAGTCCCGCCACAATCGCCCACTTCAGCGAGTACTTCCCCCAGGATGGTCAGTCGAGCAGACCGGTGTTGATCCCGACACCCCGACCCACGCAGTGCGGGCACTGGGTGGCAAAGGACTGCAGGAGGCCCTCCCCGATCCGCTTCCGGGTCATCTCCACCAGCCCGAGCTCGGAGATGTCGAACACCTGGCTGCGGGTCTTGTCCCGGGACAGGGCGTTTCGGAACGCCTCAACCACCTTGCGGCGGTTCTCCTTGATCTCCATGTCGATGAAGTCGATGACGATGATGCCGCCGATGTCGCGCAGGCGAAGCTGCCGGGCGATCTCCTCAGCGGCCTCGAGGTTGTTCTGCAGCACCGTGGCCTCGAGGCTCGAGGTGCCAACGTTTCGGCCCGTGTTGACGTCGATCACCGAGAGCGCCTCGGTGTGCTCGATGATCAGCGAGCCGCCCGAGGGGAGCCACACCTTGCGATCGAGTGCCTTGTGCAGCTGTTCGTGTACGTGGAAGCGCTCGTAGAGCGGCAACCCCTCGGCCTCCACGTCGTAGAACTCGACGCGGTCCGCCAGTTCCGGGTTCATCACCTCGATGTATCCGCGGACCTCCTCGTACAGCTCGCGGTCGTCGATGGCGATCGAGCGATAGTCCGCGTTGAACTCCTCACGGATGACTCGCACCGCGAGGTCCGGTTCGCGGTACAACAACTGGGCACGGTTAGCCCTCCGCGCGGCCTCCGCACGGCGCTCGATGTCTCGCCAGGTCTCGTTGAGCCGCTGCACGTCGGCACGGAGCTCCTGCTCGGTCGCATTCTCTGCCGCAGTGCGCACGATGAGGCCGTGTTCGGGCTCCTTCACCCGGTCCAGCACGGAGCGCAGGCGCTTGCGCTCGTCGTCGGGCAGCCGCTTGGAGATGCCATAGGTCTTGGAGTTGGGGATGAGCACCACGAAGCGACCGGGCAGCGACACCTCCTGTGTGAGGCGAGCACCCTTCATCCCGATGGGGTTCTTGGTGACCTGACAGAGGATGAGTTGCTTGTTCTTCAGGATCTGCTCGATCCGGGGGCGCTCCGAGCTGCGCTCCACGATGTCCTCGGCGTCGTACTGCACGTCGCCGGCGTAGAGCACCGCATTCTTCGGCGTGGCGATGTCCACGAAACACGCTTCCATGCCGGGCAGCACGTTCTGCACGCGCCCGACGTAGATGTTCCCATGGATGTGCGACACGTCCTCGGCCGGCCGGCTGACGTAATGCTCGATGAGGTTGCGACCCTCCATTACGGCCACCTGCGTGAGCCCGTGACCGACGTGGACGGCCATCATGTATCTGCCAACAGGCCGCCCATTGCGCTCGCGGCCGCGGCGCCGCTCGAGCGTCTCGGCATCCAGTTCGATGAGTTCGCGCGCCACTGCCTCGCGGGCACCGCCACCGGTTTTGCCCCGGCTGTTGCGCTTCGGCTTGTTGCGCGACTCCCCCTCACCCGCTGCGCCCGAACCGGCCGTCCCACTGTCGCCGGCCGCGCCCTCCGCAGCCTCAACCCGCTGGTGCTGACCCTCGCGCTGACCCTGACGATCACGTTGGCCCTGACGATCACGTTGGCCCTGACCCTCCCGCTGGCCCTGACGCTGACCCTCCCGCTGGCCCTGGGGCGAGCGCTCCCGGTTGCCCTCGGCGGCCGGGCGCGGTCCCCTGCCCCCGGATCCCTGTCTCGGCGGGCGCTCACCTGCGCCGTCCTCGTCGGCGGCCGGAGCAGCCGTGACGGGAGCGGGGCGCGTATCGCCGATGCGCGGTCGGCGCACCAACGCCGTCTCGGCCGCCTCGACCGACGGTCGTCCCTCGCTCATCCGGTCGGGCAATTCGATGTCCGATGGCCCGTCCGGGGCCTCGGTACTCGGTCCCGTTGACGGCGGTGTCACCTCGTCGGCAACGTCGCCGTCAGCAACGTCGTCGTCGTCGTAGTCCTCGTCGGCAGCGTCGCTCGCGCCGGGCGCACCGGTACCGGCCGGCTTCTTGTGGCGCTTGCCACCCCGCGAGCCACGACGGCGCTTCTTGTTGGCAGGACGGGGCCCGCTAGGGCCGCCTGCGCCCTCGCCGCCTGCGCCCTCGCCGCCTGCGCCCTCAGGCGCGTCGCTCGTGGCTTCGGCTGCCTGCTGGGGCAGGCCACCCGAGCCCGACTCGTCGCCAAAGGACAACTGATCCTGTGATTCGTCCATGCACTTCGTCCCTTCTCATGCGCCCACCAATTCGGTTGGCGCAAGGACGGCCGCTGGCACCGGGAGTAACTCCCGACGCGCGCCGTCCCGTTCGACCC
Source organism: Ferrithrix thermotolerans DSM 19514 (assembly GCA_945889085.1). Taxonomy (GTDB): domain Bacteria; phylum Actinomycetota; class Acidimicrobiia; order Acidimicrobiales; family Ilumatobacteraceae; genus WLJO01. The sequence continues at coordinate 49,791 of CAMDBM010000015.1, read as the reverse complement.
ATTGCTCCGTACGCAGCACGCTGCGCACGGTGTCGGCGATGTACCCGGCTTGCGGGAACAGCGCCCCCACCAACTCCACCGGACGCAGACCCCGTCCGACGCCGATAGGGCGCGTACGACCGCTCCGCGACGGAGACGTCGCGTTCGTTCAGGATCTCGTACAAGATCTGTAGCCCCTGATTGGGCAGTCCGACTCCGTACATCTCGGGGTAGGTGAGCAGCCACGACACCTTGCTGTCCGACTGGACAGGGGCGACGGCGCCATCCTCACACCCGATGTAACGGGCCGGCTTCTGCACCTTTCCGAGGAGTGGTTCTAGCCGAGACCACACGGATGCCGACTGTGGCGACCTCATGGCAAGTGGAGGTTACCGTCGGGCAGGACGAACTCGGGGGACCATCTGGACGGCGTTGGGCCTGATCAGGGGCCTTGCGGGCCGCTGTCCGGGGTGTTGGCGGTCATCGGAAGCGCCTCATGTGCACGTTCTCTACGAGCCCGAACATCATCATGAACGACACGGCAGACGAGCCGCCGTACGAGATGAGCGGCAGCGGGATGCCGGTAACCGGCATGATCCCGAGGCTCATCCCGATGTTCTCAAACACGTGCCAGAGCAGCATGCTGAACACGCCCGCACAGATGTAGGTGCCGAGCATGTCCTTGGAGAGGTGCGCCACCCGCCAGATCCTCACCAGGACGAGTGCGTAGAGTCCGAGCAGGAGCGCAACGCCGAGCATGCCGAACTGTTCGGCCAGTGCGGTCGACGGGAAGTCCGCCCACTGAACCGGGATCGATCGGTTGTTCGTCAGCGGGCCGTCGAGCCAGCCCTTGCCGAGCAGGCCACCGTTGCCGAAGGCCCGCTTGGCCTGCTTCACCTGCTGGATGAGGTCCTGGATGTTCTTGTCGGAGGAACTCTGGTTCACGAAGCCGGTCAGGCGACTGAGCTGGTAGCCCTTGACGAGCCCGGCAAAGACGGCGGCGACCACCGTCACCACGGCCATCGCGGAGATCATCAGGATGTGACGCACGCGGGCTCCGGCAACGAGCATCACGCCCATCGCGAGCGCGACGTACACGGAGGCGGACCCGAGATCCGGCTCGACCACCACGAGGCCCATCGGAGCCGCAACGAGCATGAGGCCGCCGACGAACTTCGAGTACGACACACTGCTCGACCTGTCCTCCGAGAGGTACACGGCGAGGAAGAGCATCGTCGAGAACTTGCCGAACTCGGACGGCTGGATGGAGATCGGGCCGAGGTCAAACGCCGAGGTTGCCCCGCCCGTCGTCCGCCCGAGACCGAGCACGAGCAGCAGGCCGAAGATCGTCGCTCCGTACAGGAAGCGGGCCCGCTCCTTCCACCACTGATACTCGAGCGCCATGACGAAGGCCATGGCGAGTGCACCGATGATGAGGAAGATCACCTGGCGCTGTGTGTACAGGAACGGGTCGAGGGGATTGGCACGACTCGGCAGAAACTTGTACGTGGTCGAGTAAATGATCGGCAGCCCGATACCGATGATGCCGAGCATTCCGCCGATGAGTACCCAGTCGATGTTCCGGCGGGGGTCGCCGGGCGACACGCGAAGGCCGGCAAAGCCCGGGGTGCGTTGCGTCAGGCGTTGGACGAACGCCACGTCAGCCCCGGTCCGCCCGGCTCACGATGACCGAGTAATTGTCGAGACATGCCTGACTGGGCATCTGGCGCAATGGCGCAGCGACGGTTGCTGTGAGGTCGAGGGGATCGGCCTGTCGAACGGGGTCCAACTTGGTGAAGCCGCCGAGGGCGTAGAACATGCACTTCACCACCGGGGCCGCTGCCTGGGCGCCGTACCCCGCTCGCTCAAGATACGCGCCGACGGTATACGGCACGTTTGGATCGGTGCTGAACCCTACGAACACCGACGAGTCGTTCTCCGAACGGTTACCGGCACCCTGGGCGGTGCCGGTCTTGCCCGCCAGCGGGAGCAGATTCATCGGGAACTTCTGGAAGACGCGGCCACCCGTGGACATGTGGCCGTTGATCCCGACCTTGCGCACGACGTTCTGCAGCCCCTGCATAATCGGATCGCGCAATTCCGGGCGCATGTCGAGGGTCTGGATCACCTTCGGGTCACGCGTGAAGACCACCTGGGCCTGGGTGAGATCGGCATATCCGGTGATCGCCGAGTCCGGTGTGCCCGGCGCGAAGATGGCAGCCAGCACACTCGGCTGCATCCGGCTGCCGCCATTGGCGAAGGCCGAATAGGCATTCACCAGCTGCATCGGCGAAACCGCGAGGATTCCCTGCCCCACCGCCAGCAGGATGCTCTGGCCCGACGTGAAGGTCTCGTCCGGGAGGATGACCTTCTTCTTGCGGAGCGCAGCCATCACCTGCTTGTCGGGCAGGATGCCGGAGCGTTCGAACGGCAGGTCGATGCCCGTCTTCTGGCCGAAACCGAACTGGCGCAACTCGTTCTGGAAGATCGGTTGACCACCCGTGAGCTCCAGGAACGCATCGCCGATCTGGTAGAAGAACGTGTCCGAAGAGACAGTGAGCGCCTCGGTAACACTGATCAGCCCGTACGGCGTCGGTCGCCCGAGCGACGGGCTCCACGCGTTTCGGAAGTTGCACTTCTGGCTGAGCTCCCGTGACTTGTCGCGCTGGCAGGCGATGATTTTGTACGTGCCCACATCGAGGTACTTGAAGTTCGCGCCGCCGGGGAGGAGACCGGCCTGCAGCGCGGAGTACGCGGTGAAGGGCTTGAACGACGAGCCCACGTTGTACCCACCCTGGATCGCACGGTTGGTCAGCGCTGCCTGGTCCGGGGGGACGTTGGCAGGGAACAGTTGGGAAAACTTCCCGGGCGGGAGACTTCCGTCGAGCCACCGGTTGTCGAAGGTGGGGTACGACGCCATCGCTACGACTGCACCCGTCAGATAGTTCTGCACCACCACCGATCCCGCAGTGGCCACGTACTTTTTCCGGCCGTACTTCTCGAGTTCGCTCTTGCTCTGCACCGCATTTACGGTCTTCCTGAAGCGCAACTCTGTCTCGAGCGTCTGCTCGGCGTACTGCTGGATCGACATGTCGATGGACAGCTGACTGTCCTGGCCGTTGGTGGCCGGTACCTCCTCGACCGTGCGGAGCACCCGGCCGTTTGCGTCCACCTCGTACACGCGCTTTCCGGCGGTGCCGTGCAGAACGTCCTCGTAGGTCCGTTCGACGCCGGCAACCCCGACTCGCTCCGAGAGGATGTAGCCCTTGTCCTTGTAGACGTCGGTCTCGTTGACCTTCTTGGTGGACTTATTGTCCGCAGGGATCGAACCCATGTACCCGATCACGTGGCTCGCAATCGGCGCGTACGGGTACCGGCGCCGCCACGTTTCCACGACGTCGATACCCGGATACTGCTCACGCCGTTCGAGTAGGTACAACGCCTGGTCCTCGGTGACCCCGTCCTTCAGCGGCACAGGTTCCTGCGGCACGTACCGGTTGCTGCAGAAGCGCGCCTCGAGGTCGTCGGGCGGCACGTTGAGGGGGCCCGACAGCAGGTTCCAGAACTTCGTATACCGACGCTCGCGGGATTTCGGCGCGGTGTCCGAACACAGCGGCGGCATGACCGATCGATCGATGGTGACCGAGAGTACCCGCGAGTTGTCGGCGAGGATCCGTCCCTTGATGTCGAAGATCCGGCCCCTTCGGGGCAGGATCGTGATCGTGCGGCGGGCCGAGAACTCCACGCGCTGACGCAGTGTGGAGGCATCGATGACCTGCAGGAACCACACCCGGATGCCGATGCCCCCGAAGAGCAGGGCCGCCACGATGCCGAGTGCGGCCAAACGGGTGTTGCGACGATCACTGGCCACGGGCACCTCCTTCCGGGCGAGACGCAGACAACCTCATGCGATCACGCGCTTGATGCCGAGACACCATCGTTGCACCGGCAGCGCGAGCGGCGCGATCAACCCGTTTGCGATACCGACCACCATGGCAGTCTGTATAAGTTCGGAGCCGAGCGGCGCGCGGGGTCCGATGATCTGCTGGACGATCGCGAGCCCGAACACGGCCACACCGCTACCGGCGGCGACGAAAGCCGAATGCAGGTACCACGTCGGCTGGAACGTCAGGCTCTGGGTGTACCCGGCGAGGAAGCCCACCAATCCGTAGACGAGCGGGGACATCCCGAAAGGCGTCACGAGTACCAGATCGAACGCGACGCCAAAGATGAACCCGGCGAGCGCGCCGAACTGCGAACCGCCGACTACCCCGGTTGCGACCGAGGCGAGGACCATGAGGTCAACCATCTCACCAAACGGCTTCATGTCGGCGAACAGCGTGGTCTGGATGGCGAGAAGCACGAGGGCGACCGCCCCGAGCCGAAACCAGGGGCGCCGGAGCATGTACAGCACGGTCAACCACCGACTTCGGAGACCGGAAGGTACAGCAGCACCTCGACAAAGTTCAGGTGCGCCAGATCCGCGTTCAACTTAACCTCGACGATTGGGCTGTCACCCCGCCGGAGGACCACGCGTCCGACGCGGCCGACCGGGAGGTTGGGCGGTGCCAGGCTGTCCGTGCCGCCCGAAGTGACGACCTGGTCGCCGACGAGGATCGCTCGGCTGATCGCGTCGTCGTTGAGCAGACCGATGAGGGGGAGTTCGCTCCGACCGCGACCGCGGATGCTGCCGGTCTCACGATCGCACCGGGTTGCCGTTCCGCCGGAACCTGCGATCGGCACGGTCGACCCAGGGGCGAACGCGTTGTACACCGTGGACGTTGTGGACGTCGTGCCCGGGCTCGGTGTGCCATCGGCCCCGGTGGCCCCGGCTACCGGGTCGGTGATGACGGGTGGTGCGATCGTCGTCGTTGTGGAGGTGGTAGTGGTTGCCGGGCCGATGATGCCGGGTATCGCGGAGGCGCACGTGACACGCACCGACAGGACGAACTGGGGATCGGTGATGAGCCGTACGATTGCGCCGTCCGGGAACACCTCGGTCACCCTGCCGACGAGACCGGAGCCGTTCACTACCGGCATGCCCACGCGCACGCCACGGCGGGTGCCCTGGTTGATCTCGACGGTCTGCTGGTCGCCGCGTGGGGTCGTGCCGATCACCTGGGCGATCACGGTGGAGATGCTCGGGCTGATCGGAAGCTGCTGGAGCTTCAGGAGCTCGTTGTGTTCCTGCACGAACGCCTCCGCAGCTGCGGCATTGCCCACCTGGCGCGCGAGCTGATCTCGCAGGTTGAGGTTGTCGCGCTCGAGCTCGCCGTAGTTCGTGACGCCGCGCCATGCGTTCCGGACCGGGCGGGTGACCACCCTGGTCGCACCCTTGAAGGGCCGAAAGACATACCCGAAGGCGGTTCGGGTGTTACCGATCAGGCCGGTACTGGTGTTGTTGAACGTGATGAGCAGCACGCTCGTCAGGACGAGCAGCACGATCACCCTGCGTCGAGTGAACCGATTCATGCGAGCCCGTCCATCGCTGTGGCCCTGCTGGGATCACTCATTGCCGCCGACGGCGAGCACGCCGCGCAGTGCGTCGATGTTCTCGAGGGCCCGGCCGGAACCGAGCACGACCGAGTACAACGGATCCCGCGCGATGTTGATGGGCATGCCTGTCTCGCTGGCGAGACGGCGGTCGAGACCCATGAGGAGCGCTCCGCCACCGGTGACCGTGATCCCGCTGTGCATGATGTCCGCGGCAAGTTCCGGCGGCGTCCTGTCCAAAGTCGTCTTCACAGCATCAACAATGGCAGCAACCGGGTCCGCGATGGCCGCGCGGATGATTTCCGTGGTCAGTTCCACCGAGCGGGGCAGGCCGGTAATGAGGTCGCGACCGCGGACCTCGGCGCCGAACTCCTCTGCCAACGGCCACGCCGAGCCCATCTGGACCTTGATCTCCTCGGCGGTACGGTCCCCGATGGCAAGGGAAAACTCCTTACGGATGAAGTTCGCCACTGCTTCATCCAGTTCGTCGCCGGCGACCCGGACGGACAGGCTGCTCACGATGCCCCCGAGCGAGATCACGGCCACCTCGGTGGTCCCGCCACCGATATCGACGATCATGTTGCCGCTCGGCTCGTGCACCGGGAGATCTGCACCGATCGCGGCAGCCATGGGCTCCTCGATGATGAAAACCGGCTTGCGGGCGCCGGCAAACTCCGCCGCGTCCTGCACTGCTCGCTGCTCGACGCCAGTGATGCCCGACGGCACGCACACCACCATTCTGGGCTTACTCCAACGACTGGGGTGCACCTTCTGGATGAAGTAGCGGAGCATCTTTTCGCACACCTCGAAGTCGGCGATCACGCCGTCCTTCATCGGGCGAACCGCCCGGATGTGGCCGGGGGTGCGCCCCATCATTCGCTTGGCCTCGATGCCGACAGCGACGGGACGGCCGTCGTTGACATCGATGGCGACCACGGAGGGCTCGTTGAGCACCACGCCGAGACCCCGCACGTAGATCAGGGTGTTCGCGGTGCCGAGGTCAATGGCGATATCCCGACCGAGTCCTAACGGATTATTGCGTGCCATCTGCCCCTCCTTCCCTGATCCCTACTGGTCTTGGTCCGTGATGATCCGCTCGACAGCACGCCGAGCGGCGACAAGAGACCCCGAAGGAGCCTGCGGAAAGTACTGCTCAGCCTAGCCGAGTGCCGGGATTGTTACAGATTGGGGAAGAAAATGCCGAGTTCTCGGGTGGCGGAGTCAAGGCTGTCGCTGCCGTGCACGAGATTCTCGGTAAACAGCACGCTGAGATCGCCGCGGATCGTTCCGGGGGCCGCCTTCAGCGGGTTGGTGGCGCCCATCATGGAACGGACCACCTCCCAAGTGTTGTCCGGGCCCTCTAGCGCCATTGCTACCACCGGGCCGCGTGACATGAAGGTCACCAGTTCCGCATAGAAACCCTTACCCACGTGCTCCTCATAGTGCCGGGCAAGCGTCGCCTGGTCCAGCGTGCGCAGGTCCATGGCGACAACCTTCAGGCCCTTGGCCTCGAAGCGGGAGATGATCTGGCCGGCGAGGCCACGCTCGACAGCGTCGGGCTTGAGGAGAACGAGAGTGCGGTCTGACATAGGAATCCACAGGCTACGGCAGGTCCCGGTGTTCCGGATTCGGTTTCCCGGGCGACCTAGGGGATGACCTTGCGGAAGTGCGGACGGGCGGCACCCACCACGTAGAGCGAACCGGTGACCAATACCGCATCGTCGGCTGTCCGCTCGTCGAGCGCCCGGTCACACGCCCGTTCCACGCTGTCGAACGCAAGCACCCCGCTGCAACCGATCTTCCTGGCCGCCGCAGCGATCTCCTCGCCCGGCAGACCCCGGGGGGACGGTGCCGTACAGCAGATCACGATGTCGAACTCGTCGGCCCGGAGCGCTTCCAGCATCGCCACCGGTTCCCGGCCCCGCAGGCACCCCACCACGAGCACGCGCTGGCCCGCCGGGTCGAAGTCCGTGAAGAACACGTCGGCACACACATCTGCTCCAGCCGGGTTGTGGGCACCGTCGAGGATCACGAGCGGCTGGTACCCGACTACCTCGAAACGGCCGGGCATGAGCACCCGGGAAAACCCCTCGTTCACCACACCGGCGTCGATCGGAGCGCCGAAGAAGGCCTCGACCGCTGTCAGCGCCAACACCGCGTTGTCGGCCTGGTGCCGGCCGTGGAGCGGCACGAACACGTCCGGGTAACTGCCGTTCGGCGTGCGCATCTCGACGACACGGCCGCCGAGCGCAAGTTCGTTGTCGACCACATCGAAGTGTTCGCCCCTCCACCACGCTGCGTCGTGCGGTCGGGCGAGGAAAACCTCCACGAGTTCCGGGTCCCGTTCACCGATCACGACGGTGGAACCGGGCTTGATGATGCCGGCCTTCTCGGCGGCGACGTGAGCCTTCGTCGGACCCGCGAACTCCGTGTGTTCCAGACCGATGTTGGTCACGACAGCAACACGCGCATCCACGACGTTGGTGGCGTCCCAAGCGCCGAGCAGACCGACCTCGATGACCATGACGTCGACGGCTTCGTCCGCGAAATGACGGAACGCCGCAGCAGTGCATGCCTCGAAGTAGCCGGGACGTACGCCGGCGAGCACCTCGAGATCGGCGACCGCAGCAATCTGTTCGGCGAATGCCTCGTCCGAGATCGCCTCGCCGTCGATCATCAGCCGTTCATTGATCCGCTCGAGGTGGGGGCTCGTGTACGTGCCCACCTTGAGTCCCTGCTCCATCAGGAGCCGGGTGATCATTTGCGAGGTGGATCCCTTGCCGTTCGTCCCCGTGATGTGGATCACCGGGGCACAGTGCTGGGGGTCGCCCATCACGGCACACAGCCGGGTGATCCCGTCGAGCGACGGGGCATCGATGCGACCGGTCTTTTCGTACGTGGCGTGAGCGTCGAGGTACGCGAGCGCTTCTGCGTAGGTCATCAAGGGATTAGCTCGCGGCGCGGCGCGGCCGCGCGGTGCGGGACACGACTTCGCGCGGGATGAGCGTGGGGTTCGCCTTCTCGAGTACCGACGGCACGTCGATGATGACGCGGCCGACATCGGTGCGACCGGGCAGGTCGTACATCGTGTTCAGGAGCACCTCCTCAAGGATTGCCCTCAGACCACGTGCACCGGTCCCACGACGAAGCGCCTGGTCCGCGATGGACTGCAGGGCGTCGCCGGTGAACTCCAGCTCCACCTCCTCCATCTCGAAGAACTTCTGGTACTGCTTCACCAACGCGTTCTTCGGCTCCACGAGGATCCGCACGAGCGACTCACGGTCGAGGGAGTGCACTGCCCCGATCATGGGAAGGCGACCGACGAACTCGGGGATCAGACCGAACTTGAGGAGGTCCTCGGGGAGGACCTGGGCAAACATCTCGCCCGGGTCCTTGTCGAGCTTGGACACCACAGATGCGTTGAACCCGACACCGCGGCGCCCGATGCGCTGCTCGATGATCTGCTCAAGACCGGCAAATGCCCCACCGCAGATGAACAGCACGTTGGTGGTGTCGATCTGGAGGAATTCCTGGTGCGGGTGCTTGCGCCCGCCCTGCGGGGGGACAGAGGCAACCGTTCCCTCGAGGATCTTGAGGAGGGCTTGCTGCACACCCTCACCGGAAACGTCTCGCGTGATCGACGGGTTTTCGCTCTTACGGGCGATCTTGTCGATCTCGTCAATGTAGATGATCCCGGTCTCGGCCTTCTTGACGTCGTAGTCGGCGGACTGGATGAGCTTCAGCAGAATGTTCTCGACATCCTCGCCCACGTAGCCGGCCTCGGTGAGCGCCGTGGCGTCCGCTACAGCGAACGGCACGTTGAGCAGCCTGGCCAGTGTCTGTGCGAGGTGGGTCTTGCCGCAGCCCGTCGGCCCGAGCAACAAGATGTTGGACTTCTGCAGTTCCACATCGTCACGACGGCCGACGGTGCCGCTCGCCTGGAACTGGACCCGCTTGTAGTGGTTGTAGACGGCCACCGAGAGGATCTTCTTCGCGGCGACCTGACCGACTACGTACTCATCAAGGAAGTTGGAGATCTCCCGGGGCGTGGGGAGTTCCTCGAAATGCGTTTCCGCTGTATCGGTGAGCTCTTCTTCGATGATCTCGTTGCAGAGATCGATGCACTCGTCGCAGATATACACGCCGGGGCCGGCGATGAGCTTCTTGACCTGCTTCTGCGACTTCCCGCAGAACGAACACTTCAGCAGCTCGCCCGTATCGCCGAACTTCGCCAACGCTCCCCCTCAGTTCGGCTCGTCAGCGGATGGGACCAGTACGGTCCACAGCCTGCCGTGTCGAGATCACGGTATCGATGATGCCATAGTCGAGGGCGGCACCCGCTTCCATCACGAAATCACGGTCGGTGTCCCCGTGGATCCGAGAAATCGGCTGGCCGGTGTGGAGCGAGAGGACTTCCTCGAGGAGTTCACGCATCCGCAGGATCTCCCGGGCGGCGAGTTCTAGATCTGTGACCTGCCCGTACCCGACCTGGCCGTAAGGCTGGTGGAGCAGCACTCTGGCATGGGGCAGGGCAAGACGCTTGCCCTTGGTGCCGGCAGCGAGGAGCACAGCGGCTGCCGAGGCGGCCTGACCTAGACAGATCGTGGCGATGTCGTTCTTGATGAACTGCATCGTGTCGTAGATCGCGAAGAGCGAGGTGATGTCCCCACCGGGGCTGTTGATGTACAGGCTGATGTCCTTGTCCGGGTTCTCGGACTCGAGGTGGATCAACTGCGCACAGATGAGGCTGGCGATCGTGTCATCGATCGGCGTCTGCAAGAAGATGATGTTCTCCTTCAGCAGACGGCTGTACAGGTCCATGCCGCGCTCGCCGCGACTGGTCTGCTCGATGACGTTGGGAACCATGTAACTGCGGACGGGATCGAGCAGCGGGCTGGACATGTCAGGCCTCCTCGGCATGTTCGTGTTCGTGGTCGTCGTGGTCGTCGTCATCGTCGTGATCGTGCGTATGGCCCAGCACGAGCTCACGGTCAAGCGGCGTACCGGCATCATCCACGATCTCGATGTGGTGCAGCAGCCAGTCGAGTGCCTTCGACTTGCGCAACTGGGCGACGAGGTCGAAGACGGCGTCGTTCTTCTCGTACGCCTTGCGGACGTCCTTGGCCTTCATGCTGGCACGCATCGCGATACGGGCGTACTCGGATTCGATGTCGGACTCGTCAACCTCGACCTGCTCGGCCTCGGCAACGGCACGAAGTGCGAGGTCCACGACGACGGCCTTCGTCGCCTGCTCACGGAAGGTCTCGATGAGGGTGTTGGAGTCCTGACCGGTTGCGGACATCCACTGCTCAACCGAGATTCCCCGGGTCTGGAGATCCTTCACGAAGTTCTCCACGCGGGCCTGCAGTTCTTGGTCCACCATGCCCTCGGGGGGTGCCTCGTCCACGAGCGCCGCGAGTGCCGTGGTGGCCCGCTCGATCAGGGCCTGGCGGCCCTGGTTCAGACGCATGGCGCCCAGACGGGTGCGCACGCTCTGCGTCCACGCCTCCACCGAGTCGTGCTCGGGGAGGTTCTCGGCGACCCACTCGTCGGTGGGCTCGGGCAGCACGAGTTCCTGCACGTTCCCGACCTTCACGCCGAAATCTGCCTCTTCGGCCGTTCCCGAGGGCGTAGCCGTGAAGGTGACGGAGTCGCCGGCGGTGGTGCCGATGAGGTGATCGTCGAAGCCCTCGGCGACCCAGCCGCGCCCGATCTCGTACAGCCAGTCCTCGGTGTTCAACCCCGGTACGGGCTCGCCGCTGCGGTGTGCCTCGAGATCCATCGTGACGTAGTCACCCTTGGCAGCCGGGCGCTCCACCACAGTGAGCGTGCCGTGACGACGGCGCTCGGAGTCGATGGCCTCCTGCACCTCGGCATCGGTGGGCTCAGGGTTGGGAAGCTCGATACGCAATCCGGCGTAGCCAGGGACCGAGACCGTCGGGCGCACCTGACAGGTGGCATCGAAGGTCACGAGACCTTCCTCCCCACCGCCGGTGATCTCGATGTCGGGGGAGGCGATCAAGTCGACCTCGTGCTCACGGACCGCCTTGGCGAGGTATTGCGGAATGCCGTCCCGAAGTGCCTGCTCACGGGCGGGGGCGAGGCCGATTCTCGCCTCGAGAATCTTGCGCGGGGCCTTACCGGGACGGAACCCGGGAAGCCTCACCTCGAGGGCCAACTTGCGGAACGCGGCGTCGATGTCCTTGTCGAACTCGGCGTCGTCGACCTCGACGGACAGCTTGATCTTGTTTCCCTCGAGGGGTTCCAGTGTGCTCTTCACAGGCGGCGAAGTGTAACGGCCACCGGTGGATTCGGAGGTGGGCGGTCCCGATAGGGCATGATGGTCTACGTATGACCATCTGGAAGCCGCATGCCCTCGCCAAGCCGCACGCGAACCAACTGGAACTTCGCATGGGAGACAGGGTCCGTTCGACCGTTGAGCTCACCGGCGTGCCGGTCGGCACCGAAGGCAAGGTGATCCTTGCAAATGGGTTCAACTGGCAGCGATACCGCGTGCAGTTCGCGAACGGCATCGAACTCGGAGACCTCGACGGCCGGAATATCGAGCCGACCGGGCGCACCGCACGACGCCTCGAGCGCGCTGCTCGGGTCAAAGCCCGCCGCTAACGCACCTCCTAGCGACCCGTTTCGCAACCCATTCGTAATGTAAGCCCGCGCGCTTGCTAGCCTCTCGGAGATGCGCGGAGCAGCCTTGACCCGGATTCGGGCCCGACGGGCCATTGGCGTGGTCCTCCTTGTCTCGGTGCTTCTCGGCGGGGTGTGGTCCGTGCCCGCCGTCGCCGAGAGCTCCAAAGAAGTACGCGCCAGGGCCGCTCGGATTGCGGATCAGATCGATCGCATCGAGCGTGAGTTCGAGAAGTTGGCCGAGGGCTACAACGAGGCTGCTGCCCAGGCAGGTGAGCTTGATGTCGAGCTCACCGCCAGCACCGCCCGTGTGCAGGAACTCGAGGCAAACCTCGGCGGTATGCGGGAGGCGCTGCGGGACTTTGCCGTTCGGATGTTCGCGTCCGGCGGCGACCTCGGCGGGCTCGGCGAACTGCTCGGCGGGAGCACGCAGCTGACCGACACAGTCATCCGGGACCAATACGCGTCGATCGCCCTCACCTCGGGCCAACAGGCCAGTGACCAACTGGAAGCAACGCTCGACGAACTGAACACGGCGAAGCGAAAGCTGCAGCGGCAGAAGGACGCAAAGGCCAAGCTCGTGCAGACCCTCGAGAGTCGCCGCGTCGCCACGGAGGCAAAGCAGAAACAGCTCGAGAGACTCCAGGACCAGACCAACGGCGACCTCAAGCGGGCACTGGCTGATGAGCAGAACCTCCGCGAGGAGCGCGCCCGACGCAAGGCTGAGGCAACATCCAACGTCCGTCCTCAGACCGGTGGGAACAACGGCGGGAACAACGGCGGCGGCAGCAAGACCGGCGGCCGACCTGGTGGGAACAACGGCGGCGGTGGGAACAACGGCGGCGGCGGGAACAACGGCGGCGGCGGGAAGCCGCCGGGCGGCGATGTGCCACCCCCGTCACCGGGAGCCAGCGGCGCAGTTGCTGCGGCAAAAAGCCAGATCGGGGTGCGGTACGTGCCCTTCATGGCCCGGCCCGGAATCGGGTTCGACTGCTCGGGTCTCACCGCGTGGGCATGGGGACGTGCCGGCGTGCGTCTGCCGCACCAGTCCCGACTCCAGTACATGAACACCGTGCACGTGGATCCGGCAGACGCCGAACCGGGCGACCTGCTGTTCTTCTACAGCCCGATCACGCACGTGGCGATGTACGTCGGCGACGGGTTGATGATCGACGCGGCCACCCCGCGCTGGCCGATCCGTATCCGGCGCTTCAAGTGGTCAGCCGTCGTCGGCGTCGGCCGACCGCGCTAACTCGCGTCACTGCGAGTGCCCGGGCCAACCTCTCGGTTAGCCCGGGCACTCGACCCACCGTTAGCGTCTCCGCGTGCCCGCTGGTGAACCAACTCCCTCCGCTCAACCCGTCGACGAACTCGGCCGGCCCGACTTCGAGGAACTGGCGCTCCACAAATACATCGGCGTGAAGCTGGTGGACCGGGAACAGCGACACCTCGGGTGCACATTCGTCGTGACCCCGGCGATCGAGGGACGTGAGGGACAGTTGAACGGCGGCGTGCTCTCCGTCATCCTCGATGCTGTCGCGTATCTGGCGCTCGAGCCGTCGCTCGCCGAGAACGAGGACGCCGTCAGCCACGACCTGCACATCTCGATGCTCAAGGGCGTCATGTCCGGCCAGACCGTTTACCTCAAGGGAGATCTCGTGCAACGTGGTCGCCGTGTTGCTTTCGTTAATGCCGAGGCGCGGGCTGACGGCCGACTGGTAGCAACCGCTCGCATCACCAAGACGATCATTCAGCACTGACCGCTACGGGGTCACCCCGCAGCGAGTGTGGGTCAGACGCTGGTGGTAGTACGGCGCAGCGAGAGGTCGTTGCACTCCGCGCAGACCGACTCGGGCACGAGGCCAGCCCGCATCAACTGGGCGAACATCCAGCAACCGCAGCAGAAGCCGACGAACGCCTCAAGGCTTGCGGCACCGACGAGGCCGACGATCACAATGCGCGCAATGCCGGTGTTACCGGTGAGCACGAGGATGGACGCCGTGAGTGTGAACACGGCACCGATTGCCTGGGCGAACCGCTTTGGGGCACCGGGCACGAGGGAGTTGCGGCGGTCGAGACGTGGCGTGAGCACCTTCGTGACCAGCTGGGCGAGCGGCGAGAAGCGCGGTCCGGCGGCCACCCGTGCAAGGAATCCGTACGCGAGCGGGATCAGGATCCACCGCCACCCGGTGATCACGAAAGTAAGCCCCATCGTTACCACTCCCGTGGCGACCAGACGCGCCGAGAGTTCGTTGACCTGCTTGGGGAACCCGAAAAGCCGACTCACGGGGTCAAGTTTGCCAGCAACGCAACGAAAGTCAAACGCCGTTCCGTTCGCCGGCGCACCGCAGGGCCGGGCGAACTCCGGCAGTAGGCTGGGGAAGTTGGCGGCATCGCCGCAAACGCCCCCAGGTCACTGGCTCCTGCAGTTGTATCGGACCAGTTCAGCGTGGGTTTGTGAAGGATTTCGGGGAGTGGCGCAGTGGTAGCGTTCCTGCTTTGGGTGCAGGAGGTCGGGAGTTCGAATCTCCTCTCCCCGACGAAGACATACCTTTCGATGGGTCAATAGTTGGGTTTTGTCAACTATCGGGGTAGAGTCATCATCGTGAACTCCTCCCCCGCCCCGGGCACCCCCATGATCGAGGTTTTCGGGATCACCAAAGCGTTCGGCTCCACCAAAGCACTCACCGGCGTGAGCCTCACCGTGGAACGCGGAACCGTCCTCGGACTGCTCGGGCCGAACGGCGCCGGCAAGACAACCTTGGTGCGCATCCTCGCAACACTCATGCATCCGGATTCCGGTACTGCCCGGATCAACGGCATCGACGTACTCGCAGAACCACAGCGTGCACGTGGGCTCATTGGCCTCGCCGGGCAATACGCCGCAGTCGATGAACTACTGACCGGCCGTGAGAACCTCGAGATGGTCGGGCGTCTCTACGGCCTCTCCCGTGCGGACTCAGCAGCGCGGGCTATCGAGACCCTCGAGCGGCTCACGCTCACCGAGGCCGCCGATCGCCCCGTGAAGACCTACTCCGGTGGCATGCGACGCCGACTGGATCTCGGGGCATCCCTCGTTGGGCGCCCCATCGTGCTCATCCTCGACGAGCCGACCACCGGACTCGATCCGCGCACGCGCTCGGAACTGTGGCAGTTCATCACGGACCTCGTGGCGCAGGGCACCACGGTGCTCCTCACCACCCAGTACCTCGAGGAGGCCGACGTGCTCGCCGACAGGATCGTGGTACTCGACCACGGCGGGATCATCGCCGAGGGAACGGCTGACGAGCTGAAGGCCAAGCAGGGGGGCGACGTGGTGGACGTGAAGCCGGTCGACCCCGACAACATCCCGCGCATTGCTGAACTGCTATCGGGCATTGCCGGGCAACCGCACGTTGATGTGCGCACTGGAAGGGTGCTCGTCCCCGTCGGGGATCTCCGGGGCGTCGACGTGCTGACCACCGTGGCGCGGATGATCTCCGACAGTGGCATCGAGCTCGACGACCTCGCTATCCACCGCCCGTCGCTCGACGACGTGTTCCTCGCGCTCACCGGACACGCCGCAGCGGAAACCGACGGCGGCACCGGGGCCACCGAAGAGGAGTCAGCCCCGTCCACGAAACGAGCGTCGAGACGGTCCAAGCGGGCGGAGAGGGCGGCCTGACATGGCGTTCGCAATGCCCCGCACCATCACCGACTCGATCGTCGTCACCAAGCGCAACCTCATCCGGATGCGCCGACTCCCCGAGGCGATCTTCTTCAACTCCGTGCAGCCCGTCATGTTCGTGCTGCTGTTCCGCTACGTGTTCGGCGGCGCCATCAACACCGGCGGGGAATACGTCAACTTCCTCATCCCGGGCATCCTCGTGCAGACCTCGCTGTTCGGCGGTGCCGGCACAGCGATCGGCCTCAACGAGGACATGGGCAAGGGGATCATCGACCGCTTCCGCTCGCTCCCGATGGCCCGCTCGGCGGTTCTCATGGGGCGCATCCTCGCGGACGTAGCGCGCAACGTCTTCGTGGTGCTGCTGATGCTCGCCGTCGGCACCGCAGTGGGGTTCCGCTTCAACAACGGTTTCTTCCCGGCGATCGCGGCAATCGCTGTGCTCTTGCTGTTCGGCATGGCATTCAGTTGGCTGTTCGCGCTCGTCGGGCTCTCCGTGAAGACGGCCGAGAGCGCACAGATCGCTTCGTTCCTCCCCGTGTTCCCGCTCACGTTCGCGGCGTCCACCTTCGTCCCGCTCGACAGCATGCCCGGCTGGCTCCAGGTGTTCGCCCGCAACCAACCCGTGTCGCACGCCGTCAACGCCGTCCGCAAACTCACCCAGGGCTCAGCGGTGCAGGGCATCAACCTGGCGGCCGAGGTTTGGCTCACACTCGCGTGGAGCGGCGGCATCACCATCGTGTTCGCCACCCTCGCGATCCGCAAGTATCGCAAGGTGGACTGATGAGTGCACCGACATCAGCGGCACTTCAGATCCTGAGCACCCGCATCACCGGCCTGCTCGACTGTCTCTCGCAGGGACTGCACGGTGAGTTGCGCGCGCAGGACCTCACTCCCCCGCTGGCGATGACACTGCGCCTACTGGACGAGCCGAGATCGATGCGTTCGCTCGCCGATGCTCACCACTGCGATGCGAGCAACATCACTGGCATCGTCGACCGTCTCGAGAAGCGGGGGCTCGTGGAGCGGTGCTCCGACCCGGCGGACCGACGGGTCACGCTCATCCGGCGAACCCCGGCCGGCGACGCCATGCGTGCCCGCCTCGTCGGTGCCGCACTCGGCACGCTCTCCGGTCTCGGCACCCTGTCCGATACGGAACTCGATCAACTCAACGATCTGCTCGCCAGGCTCGTCGGCTGATCAGGAACTCCACCCACCGCTGAACGAGAAGAACTGCCCGGTCTGGAAGCGGGACCGGCCGTCGAGCAGCACTGCGGTGAACTCGGCAAGTTCGTCGAGTTCACCGAGGCGATGCATCGGAACTGCAGCGAGCACTCGCTCGGCCCGGGCCGCATCGGACATTCCGTTTGCGTCCCGGAAGCCCGGGAAGTTCATGAAGTTCGTGCCGATGGCGTTCACGGTGACCCCGCTGTCCGCGTGCTCAAGCCCAACCGCTCGCACGAGCGCGTTTGCCCCGGCCCGCGTGGCCGAATAGAGCGAAACCTTCGGCTCGGGCCGCGCACCCGCCGCGCTCGTGAACACGACGACCTGGCCGGATCGCGCCTCGAGCATCGGCGGAAGCACCGCCTGCAACCCGTGGAACACCATGTCGAGGTTGAAGCGCTTCTGCTGCTCCCACGTCTCCGCGGTTGCCTGCAGGAAGCGCCCGGCGGTGATCATGCCCGTCACGAGGCAGCAGGCATCCAGACGCCCGTAGGTGGAGAGCGCAGTCTCCACACATTCCTGATTGCCCTCAGCCGTGGAGAGGTCCGCGTCTCGGACCACCGTTGCCGCCGAACCCAGTGCTCCGAGTTCCTCCACCAGGGCCTCGAGCACCTGATCGGGAGTGTCCATCGTGTTGCGTCCCGGTGCAGGGACGTGGAGCACGAAGTCGTGGGCCGAACGGGCGAGGACCCGGGCGAGTGACGGGCCGACATACGTGTGCGCGTTCGTGATGAGACAAACCGGGCGGGGCGACTTCATGCCCCAAACCTAGACCGCCGCCCTTCAGGCCCCGAACTTCGGGTACGTGTCGGTCATCATCATCGAGTACGAACTCACCCGCGCCATGAACTGATGCACCTTGAGCAGGAAGTTGAACATCCCCTGCGGGTGCTTTCCGGTGATCACGATGACGAACCAGGAGATCGCAGTGACGATCTCTGCGCCGATCAGGACGAAGATCGCCACGATCATCGCCGGAATCACCATGAGGAGGCGGAAGAAGTTCGTCAGCCTGCTCGCCTTGGCGACGTAATCAAAGGAGTACGTCGTCGGTTCGCCATTTGGCTCCGCTCCGATGTTCGGCCACTTGTCGTACATCAGGCCGTAGTACGACCAGACCCGGGCCGCGTACGAGAGCCAACTGTTCTGCATGCGCCAGATGCCCTCGTTGCGCTTGCCGGTAAACAGAATGATCCACCACTGGACGAACGTGAGCAGTTGAATCAACCACTGCCACACCGACATCACGATGTGATGCGGGATGACGAGCAAGAGACGAAAGAACGTGCTGAGCCTGCTGCGCTTGGCGATGTTCTCGATGGAGAACGACAACGCTGACATGAGGATCCCCTTCCCCTTGACGAGTGATGGTCTTCAACCGTGGGGAAGATAGCACATCACCAGTCGTTTCGCTGGACTACTCAGGCTCCAGAGGCAGACGCCTAGGCCACAGGTGCAGGATCCACGCGCCCGTAGCGCGTCGTGCGCTGCGCGAGCGTTCGCCCCATCCCCTCGATGATCTCGGCGAAGTCGCCCGGCTCGAGGCCCTGGCCGTGCGATGCGCCGGCGGCTCTGCTGATGTTCTCGTTCATCAGCGTTCCCCCGAGGTCGTTCACACCGGCGTTCAGGAGTTGACGAACCCCCGGACGACCGATCTTCACCCACGATGCCTGGATGTTGTGGATGTGCCCGTGGTACGCGATCCGCCCGACGGCGTGCATGAGCACAGTCTCGCGGAAGGTCGGCCCGCGACGCGACTTGCGCTGCAGATAGATGGGCGACGCCATGTGCACGAACGGGAGCGGCACAAACTCGGTGAACCCTCCGGACTTCTTCTGCAGATCACGGGTGCGGACAAGGTGTCTTGCCCAGTGCACCGGATTCTCGATGGACCCGAACATGATCGTCACGTTCGAGGCGAGCCCGACGGAGTGGGCAACCTCGTGGCAGTCGAGCCACTGCTGGGTGTTGATCTTGTCGGGGCACAGCACGGCCCGCACCTCGTCGTCGAGGATCTCGGCGGCGGTCCCGGGCAGGCTTCCGAGCCCTGCATCGCGCAGGCGCCCGAGATACACGTCAAGGGGTTCGCCGAGACGGCGCGCTCCTTCGGTCACCTCGAGCGCGGTGAAGCCGTGCACGTGAATGTCCGGCGCCGCTTCCTTCACGGCCCTACAGACGTCGATGTAGTAGTCGCCGTCGAAATCCGGGTGGATGCCCCCCTGGAGCGTCACCTCGGTGGCCCCGAGGTCCCATGCCTCCCGCACACGCTCGGCGACGTCCTCGAGCGTCAACAGGTACGGCTTGCCGCGGAGATTGAGCGACATCGGCCCCTTGGAGAAGCCGCAGAACTTGCACTTGAACGTGCAGATGTTCGTGTAGTTGATGTTCCGGTTGTGAACCCAGGTGACCGTGTCTCCGATCACCTCGCGACGCAGTTGGTCCGCGAACTCCGCGATTGCCATCACCTCCGGCCCGCGAGCACTGAACAGGGCCGTGAGTTCCTCGACACCGGGCTCCTGTCCGGCGCGCACTCCGGCGAGCACCTCGGCAACAACACCCTTCACCGGCGCGGACGCGTGCACCAGCAACGGCGCCGACGCGTGCACCAGCAGCGGCGGGGTGTCGTTCGATCCGGAATACCAAGCAGTGGAGCGCGGGCCTACGAGCACGACGTCTGCCCCATCACTCGTCTCGACCGTTCCCGAGACCCGTTCGGGGAAGTGAGCGCCCGGATCGTCCCGGCCGAGCGTCTCGGCGTCGGATCGGTCAAGCACGGGAAAGCGCATCGCGCTGTCGAGCCAGCGGAGTGGCTGGGCAGCGAACTCCGGGTAGATCGTGAGGCGCGGTGCGAGCGTGTCACCGCGGGCCTCGGTGGCCTCGCGGAGGAGGTCCAGTGCGGGCCACGGACGCTCCGGGTTGACGTGGTCTGCTGTTACGGGCGAGACGCCACCCCAGTCGTCGATGCCGGCGTCGAGGAGCACCCCGAAATCGTCCGTGAGATTGGGGGGAGCCTGCAGATGGATCTCCGGCGGGAGGATGTGGCGCGCCGCGGCGATGGTCCAGAGGTAGTCGTCGGGCGGGCAGGCAGGGGCACGGCGCATGACGGTGAGCGGCTTGGGCAGGAAGTTCTGCACGATCACCTCCTGCACGTGACCGAAGCGGGCGTGGTGCTCCGCGATGACCCGCAGCGCGTAGAGGCGGTCAGCCCGGCTCTCGCCGATACCCACGAGGATTCCCGTGGTGAACGGGATCGCTAGGGCACCGGCGGCCTCGAGTGTCGCAAGGCGTCGCTCGGGACGCTTGTCGGGAGCACCCCGATGACACTCCAGTTCGCCATTCAGCGATTCGAGCATCATGCCCTGGCTTGCCGAGCCGGCCCGCAGCACCGCGAGTTCGTCGTGGTACAGCGCCCCCGCGTTCGCGTGGGGCAGCAACCCGGTTGCCTCGAGCACCAACTTGCACATCGCTGCGAGGTAGTCCACCGTTGACGCATAGCCGCGCTCGGCCAGCCACGCGGCCGCTGCCGGATAGCGGTCCTCCGGTCGCTCCCCGAGCGTGAACAGCGCCTCGTGACAACCGCGTCGCGCTCCTGCGCGGGCGATCTGGAGGACCTCCTCGGGTTCGAGGAATAGCGAGCGGGCCTGGGACGGCGACTCCGCGAACGTGCAGTACCCGCAGGAGTCGTTGCAGAGCGTGGTGAGCGGGATGAACACCTTGGGCGAGTACGTCACCCGGGTGCCGTACTGGGCGCGCTTGATCGCGCGGGCCGACGCCAAGAGGTCGGCGAGCGGGGTGTCGAAGAGACCTTGGTCGTCCATGTGGCAACCCTAGCCCGAGTAAGTCTGATTTTAGAACTCACTCCCCGGGTCCCGATAGCGTGCGGTCATGGCCGAACCGCATGAGGTGCCGCCGGGCCGTTCCGGAGAGGATGGCGATTGGGCTGCCGGGCTCGCCCGCGTCGTTGGGGACCGATGGTCGATCCTCGCTATCCGGGCGATCTTTCGGGGTATCCGCCGCTTCGACGATCTTCAGGCAGACCTCGGCATCTCGCGGGGCGTCCTGACCGACCGCCTGCGCCGCCTCATGGATGCCGGGGTCGTGGAGCGTGTGCCGTACCAGGAGAACCCGGTTCGCTACGACTACCGCCTCACGCCCAAGGGGCTCGAGCTGTCGCCGATGATCGTGGCCCTCCTTCGCTGGGGCTCCAAGTGGGTTGGCGGCACCCAGCACGGCCCCGTCTTGGTGCACAAGCAGTGCGGGACCGAGCTCGAACAGGGATTCTGGTGCCGCACGTGCCGCACGACGTTCGGACCCCTCGGTGTCGGGGCGCGACACGAATGAGCGCCGAGATCGACAGTCACTACATGGATCTCGCCGTCGCCCAGGCAGAGGCGGTGCGCCGGTACACCGCTCCGAACCCGTGGGTGGGTTGCGTCATCGTCTGTCGGAACGGCGACGTTCACACAGGTGCCACCGAGCCGCCCGGCGGTCGTCATGCCGAGATCGTGGCCCTTGACGGGGCGCAACGAGCCGGAGCAGACCTGACCGGCGCAACCCTGTACAGCACGCTCGAGCCGTGCAGCCACCACGGGCGGACGGGCCCGTGTACCGAAGCAATCCTGCGCACCCCCATCACGCGCGTAGTGATCGGCACGATGGATCCCGATGTGCAGGTCGCCGGCAGCGGCGCCGCTGCGTTGAGGGCAGCGGGACTCTCGGTGGACGTCGGGATCGAGGCGAGCACTGTCCAGCAACAACTCCGCCCGTACCTTCACCACCGCCGTACCGGCAGGCCGCTCGTCGTGCTGAAGATGGCAGCAACGCTCGACGGCCGGATCGCTGCGGCGGATGGCTCGAGCCAGTGGATCACCGGCGAGGCTGCACGCCGGCGTGTGCACGAACTGCGTGCCGACTCCCAGGCGGTCTGCACCGGTGCCGGCACCATTCGCGCCGATGACCCGGAGCTGACCGTGCGGCACGTCAGTGGCCCCGATCCGCGACGGGTAGTGCTCGGCCGCGCGCCGGAGGGGGCACGGGTGCGACCCTGTCTCGAGTGGGACGGTCCACTGCCCGAACTGCTCGATCGTCTCGGTAGCGAAGGGGTGCTCCAGCTACTCGTGGAGGCGGGCCCAACCGTTGCCGGGTCGTTCCACCGGGAACGGCTCGTGGACCAATACGTGCTCCACCTCGCGCCGGCGCTTGCCGGAAGCGAGTGCCCCGGTTTGCTTGCGCAGTCCACGACACTGACAATCGCCGAGCTGTGGCGCGGACGGATCACGCACACGTCCATGCTCGGCCCGGACCTCGAGGTGATCCTCGAACCGTTGGCACCGGACGGGCCGTGACCCAACCCACCGCCAGAACTGGAGCGAATCTACGGGGGTAGGAGCCGCCGGAAGCGACATCTCGCTAGAATCGGGGCGCCCCTCCGGGGGCACGCGGGTGTAGCTCAATGGTTAGAGTTCCAGCCTTCCAAGCTGGCCATGCGGGTTCGATTCCCGTCACCCGCTCTCGCGGCGAAGCCGCCGCTCCGGGTCTGGGCAATCGGGAGGAGCGCAGCGACGGATCCCGTCACCCGCTCTCGCGGCGAAGCCGCCGCTCCGGGTCTGGGCAATCGGGAGGAGCGCAGCGACGGATCCCGTCACCCGCTCTGTGCTGATGCTCGGGCATAGCCGCCGCTCCGCTTCGGCATAGCCCTCGTACGGCTCGTCGCTGGCGCTTCCCTCGCCGTGCCGCCTGCGTTCGTTACCGGTTCGATTGCCGTCACCCGCTCTGTGCTGATGCTCGGGCATAGCCGCCGCTCGACAGTTCGGTGCTACTCAGCGAGCCGAACGATGGTCTTGCCGAGATTTCGTCCCTCGAACAGGTGACAGAACGCGAGTCCCGCGTTCTCGATGCCCTCCATCAGGTATTCCGCGTTGCGAAGCCGGCCTTCTGCTGCCCACGCCAACAGTTGGGTTCGCGCCTCTGGGTAACGATCGTGCTGGAGGTGTGTCATGAAGCCCTCCATGCTCGCCTGATTGGTGACGAGGTTGAAAAGGTTGGACGGACCCGGCAATGGCGTTGACGCGCTGTACGTAGCGACGGCCCCGCAGAGCACGACGCGTGCGCCCACTGCGATGTTGTTGAGTACCTGTTCGAGGAGTGGGCCCGAGACGTTGTCGAAGTAGACGTTCACGCCGTCGGGACACGTAGCAGCGAGTTGCTGGGGCACGTCCCCCGTGCGGTCGATCGCAGCGTCGTACCCGAACTGCTCGATGATCTGCCGACACTTCGCCGCACCGCTGACAATGCCGACCGTGCGTGCGCCATAGATCTTTGCCACCTGGCCGGCAATCGACCCAACGGCACCGCCCGCTGCGCTGACGAGCACTGTCTCGCCGACTTCGGGCCGGGCGATGTCGGTCATTCCGAAGTACGCAGACATTCCGGTGTCGCCGAGGATGCCGAGGTGATAGCTCAGCGGGCAGTCGTACTCGTCCGGGACCTTCACGAAGAAGTCAGTCGCATCGGTAAGCGAGTACTCTTCCCAGGCCAGTCTCGCCATGAGCAGATCCCCGTCGGCGAAACCCGGGTGCTGTGACGCCACCACCCTGCCGAGCGTGAGGCCCATCACCGGTTCGCCGATGGGCATCTCGGGGAGGATGTGGTCGCTGCTCCCTTCGTCCATCCAGTGCCGAAACCCAGCGTCGAGTGAGACAAAGAGATTCTGGATGAGGACCTGTCCGGGGCCCGGAAGCACGAGCGGTCGTTCGACGACGGCGAAGTCGCTCGGAACCGGGATGCCCCGCGGCCGTGCGGCAAGAACGGTTGCTCGATAGGTCTGCTTCACGTGCACCCCCAGTGCTGGGCCGTGGACACGCCACGACCACGCCATCCCAGCACGGAACGGCACAGACATCAACCGGTTGCCAGCGCCGACACGCGCCTGATGCTCACGCAGCACCGGAAACCGTGTTACACCCCGCTGCAATACTACGAACATGAGTTCGCTCTCCGAGCTGGTCGCCAATATCGAAGCCACAGTCGCCGCGCTTGCGGCGGCCGTCTCCAATCCCGACTTTGATCTCTCGTTGACCGACAACGAACTGCACGAGGGCGTTGTGGCCCTGCACCGGGCCGAGTCCGTTCTCTCCATCGGCTCCGCCAGCGTGCTGTCCCGTTGGGACGCCCGACGCGTGTGGTTGCCCGGCGGGCACCGCTCGGCCGCCTCCCGGCTGTCGCTCGACGCCAACCTCAGCGTCACCACCGCTCAGCAAGCGCTCCGTCGGGCGCGCAGCATCGCCCGGCTCGGGCGCACTGCTGCGGCCGTCGTTGCAGGCCACCTCTCCATCGACCACTTCGACCTGTTTGCGCGAGCCAACCAGCCACACCGATACACACGGTTCGCCGAGCACGAGCACGCCCTCATCGAACAATGCCGTCGGCTGCGTTGGATCGACAGCGTTCGCCTCGTGGACTACTGGTGCCAGCGCGCGGACGCAACAGGGAACGGCGACCCGGCAGCAGATCGCTCCGAACGTGCAGCGCTCTACGCCTCACGCACACTCGATGGTTCCGTCGCCATCAACGGCACACTCGATCCGATCGGCGGCGAGATCGTGCTGAGCGAGCTCCATCGAATCGAACGACAGCTGTATCTGCTCGACCGCTCCACAGGCACCGAACGCACAGCCGCACAACGGCGGGCGGCGGCACTGGTCGAGATGGCCCGTCGTTCGGCAACGGCGCCGGCACAGGGTCGCCGTCCTCAACCGCTCTTCACCGTGCACGTGGGCGACAACACGGCGCGGCACCTCTGTGAACTTGCGGGCGGCACCGTCGTCGCACCTAGCGAACTGGCCAAGTACTTCGACGATGCCCTGTTCGAGACCATCCTGTTCGACGGGCCCTCCACGGTCCTCAGCGTCTCGCAGCAGCGGAGTTTCACGGGCACCCTGCGCCGGGCCATTGCAGCGAGGGACCGCCGGTGCCAGCACCCCAGTGGTTGCGACGTACCTGCACCGCTGTGCGATGTCGACCACATCGTCCCCTACTCCGAGGGTGGGGTCACCAGCCAGTTCAACGGCCGGATGCAGTGCCCCACCCACAATCGGGACCACGCGCGGCACGACCTCGGGGCCAGTCCGCTACCCGAGCGCCGGGTAGACCGGCTCGACACCTTCCGGGCCAGAATCCGGTGGGGGTTCCCGCGAGAACCCGACGATCCTCTCGACGAATGCGCCTGATCCGCGGCAACAACTCCCCTACCCGAGCGTCGCCCAGAGGTCCGGATCGGACTTGCGAATCCGCCGGTAGTTGGCGTCCCACATCGTCTGGCGGAAGCCGTACTTGAGGTACGCACGGC
Organism: Ferrithrix thermotolerans DSM 19514; assembly: GCA_945889085.1. GTDB lineage: Bacteria > Actinomycetota > Acidimicrobiia > Acidimicrobiales > Ilumatobacteraceae > WLJO01. Next base: position 24,439 of record CAMDBM010000015.1, on the reverse strand, counting down.
GGTACGCCTCGGCGGAGCGCTCATCGAGCGGCGTCCCACCAACCTGCATTGCAGCCACCTGATACCGGCAGCAGAGTTCAAACACGATTGCCTCGACAACCGCGTTCTCGAGCGTGTCGCCCACATGCAGGGCCCCGTGATGCCCCATGAGCATCACTCGACGTTCCCCGAGCGTTGCTGCCATGAGATCGCCCTCGTCATCGGGGGTGAGGTCGAGGTCGTCCTTCCAGTACGCCACGTCACCGAGGAACAACGAGGCATAGTCGTAGAACACCTCGAAGGGGCGCCCGGTGGTGCTGAGGACAGACTGGTAGAAGCCGTGCGTGTGAATCACACAGTTCACGTCGGGGCGGGCACGGTAGATGGAGGAGTGGAAGTTCGCCCCAGCGGCAGGCGGAAGTGATCCGGGCTCGCGCACCTGGAGATCGAACCCCATCTTCATCACGTGCTCGGGCAGTGACTCGTCGAAGTATTGGTACGGGGTGACGTAGAAGGCATCCTCAGCGGGGACGCGGAGGCTGACGTGCCCGCCGATCTGGCTATCCAGTCCCTCTCGATACAGGATGCGCCGGGCGGCGGCTATCCGGAAGTGAGGACCGGACTCCGGGATGCTCACCACACGCCCTTCAGCACCGCCGCCGGGATGTCGAGGCCGTACAGCGCTGCAGCGTTCTTCCAGGTGACCTTCTGGATGATGTCGTCGGGCAGGTGCCCGATGTGCTTCTGCAGGTAGTGCTGCGTATCCGGCCAGGTGGAGTCCGCGTGCGGGTAATCCATCTCGACCATCACCTGATCGGGGTTGAGCCGGTTCATCATCTGGAACCCTGCTGCGTCGTCGAGCGCGCAGAACCAGAAGCTGTTGAGCAGCACCTCATTCGGGTGAGCAGTCTCGTTCACCCAGTTGCCCGTGAAGTCCTTGTACCGCATGCAGTGCTCGATCCGGTCCATGAGCGCCGGGAGCCATCCGATGCCACCCTCGGAGAGCACGATCTTCAGCGTCGGGAAGCGCAACGGAATCTTCGAGAACAGCCAATCGGACGTGGCGATTGCGGCACCCGCGAAGAACAGTGACGTGATGATTTCTGCCGGCCCGTCGCTCGACCCCGAACAGATCCAGGACGACGACCCCACATGCAGGTTCAACGAAGTGTCGGTTTCCACGCAGGCCTGGAACAGCGGGTCCCAGTAGCCGGTGTGGATGCTCGGAAGGCCCAGTTTTTCCGGTTGGTCGAGGAACGAGAGCACGTGGCACCCGCGGGCAGCATTGCGGCGAACCTCGTCGGCGGCCAGTTGTGCGTCGCCGAGCCAGGTGATGGCGAGTGGCACCATCCGGTCGGGATACGCACCGGCCCAGTCCTCGATCGCCCAGTCGTTCCAGGCCTGCATCGCAGCGAACCCAAGATCATGGTCCTTGGTCTCCACGAAGCGCGCACCGCCGAAGCCGGCCACCATCGACGGGAAACACACCGAGGCGTACACGCCGGCGAGATCCATGTCCGTGATGCGGTGGTGGATATCCCAACAACCGCGACGCATGTGCTCGAGCCGAGAAGAATCCATCGAGTACTCCGCCGGCGGGCGGCCAGAGACGGCGTTGGTACCGGCGATCGGGATGAGCCGGTCCTCCAACTTCCAGTACTGGGCGCCATCGGTGTGCTCGATAATGCGCGGTGCGCTCTCGGCGAAGCGGGCAGGCATCCGGCCCTCGAACGTCTCGGGGGGCTCGACGAGGTGGTCGTCCACGGAGATCACGGTGTAATGCCGCGGCCGCGGTTCCGGCTCGGGCAGGAACGTCACCTTGGACTTGTCGCGTCCGGCGCCAATCGTGAGTCCCTCAAGTGTCTTGCTCATTGCTTCTCCCTCAGCCGATCGTGACCGGCAGTCGGCGCACCATGCGCAGGAAATTGCTGACCTGGTGATCGGGCTCGCCGACCTCCATCTTCGGCACCCTGGTGAGCAGCTCACCGAAGAGTGCCTTGAGCTGTGTCTTGGCAACGCCGGCGCCGAGGCAGTAATGGGCGCCGCCGCCCCCGAACCCGACGTGAGCCGAGCGGGGCCGTGACAGGTCGAATCGCTCGGGGTCGGGGAACACCGTCTCATCGCGCAGCCCAGAGCAGTACAGCAGGCCGAGTTTGTCGCCTGCCCTGATCTGCTGGCCACCGACCTCGAGATCGCGGACTGCCATGCGGGCGAACGTCATCACGGGCGCCGCATGACGCACCATTTCCTCCACCGCTCCATTGATGCGGCCATCGAAGTCCTCGAGCAACCAGTCGCGCTGCTCAGGGTGCTTGGCGAGCGAGATGACCGTGTGGCTGGTGGTCTGCTTCGTGGTGTCGTTGCCGGCAACGCTCATCAGCACCATGAACGCCCCGATCTCAAGGTCAGTCAACTTCTTGCCGTCCACCTCGCCCTGCACGAGATTGGTGATGATGTCGTCGCCTGGGTTCCGGCGGCGGTGCTCGGCGAGGCTGCGGCCGACCTCATGGAGGAACTCGGCCTGCTGCACCCGGAACGCGAGCGGGGCCACCCCCTCGGGGATGATGCTGGCGTCGAGCTCGCCCACGTAACGGTCTGCGGCGAGCCGTACCGGCTCGTGCAGGCTCGCTGGGATGCCGATCATGTCGCACACGGTCTGCATCGGGAGGAGCGCCGAGCACTGCGATACGAACTCGACCTCCTTCATCTCGACGAGATCGTCGACAATCTTGCGCGCGCGTTCGTGGATCTGGTCGGTGAGCCGCGCAATCGACTTCGGGGTGAACGCGCCGGCAACGATCTTTCGGTACCAGGGGTGCCTCGGGGAGTCCATCGCGAGGAAGAACGATGCCTGCAGCTCCATCTCGTAGGGCACCGGGGCAAGGCTCACACCGGCCCCAGAGACGAAGTCGTCATCGTTCTTGCTGACGTACGAGATCTCTGCAGCACGGGTGAGCGCCCAGAAGCCTTTCTGCCCGTGGAAGTCGTAGCCCGGTACCTCGAACGGCGGCTGCCAGGCAACGGGCGCATTCTTTCGGAGCCACGAGAACGTCTCCTCCCGCTGTTCCCACGGCCCGCCCCAGAACGCCACCGACGAGATGTCCCTGTCGGTCGTGAACGGGTGCTCATTCGTGAAGTTCGTCGTCATGACTGTGCGACCCCCAATGTCGCAACCCCGGCATCGACGACCCACGCCCTCGACAGGGTCGAGCGTAGTCCGATGCGATGGGCCGGCGACAGGGCGGTCGGCTAGAAAGACACCGGACGAAGGGACCCCACGATGCTCAACCGGTTCGACGACTATCCGATCCACCAGACCCCGGAGCCCATCGCCCACCCGGCCAGTTCGGACCGCAACGTCTACGACCGCACGTGGTTCAACGGCTACACGGCCGACGGGTCCGCCTACTTCGGGATCGGCATCGCGATCTACCCGCACCGACGGGTCATGGACTGCGCCTTCAGCGTCGTGCAGCGCGACGGCAGGCAGCACTGCTTCTACGGGTCCCGCCTCGCCCCTCTCGAGCGGACTGACATGCAGGTCGGCCCGTTCCGGCTCGAGATCGTCGAGCCGATGCGCCGGGCGCGCGTCGTCCTCGACGACAACTCCACGGGTATCTCGTGCGACCTCACGTTCTCGGCGCGCACCTCGGGAATCCAAGAAGCGCGCCAGATCCTCATGGACGGCCAGCGCAAGATCATGGACGCCACCCGATTCGCCCAGTTCGGCTGCTGGGATGGGACGATCTCGCATCCCGACGGGGACGTCACCGTGTCGAACTGGCACGGCACCAAGGACCGCTCGTGGGGCGTCCGTGGCGTCGGCGAGCCCGACACTGCAGGGGCGCCGCCGCAGGGCCGCGGCTTTTTCTTCCTCTGGACCCCGGTGCACTGGGACGATCACATCACCCACACGATGTTCTTCGACGACATGGATGGCGGCGCGATCGTCCGTGAAGGGATTGTTGCCCCGAAGTTCGCGTCCGAAGCCGACATCCCCGAACAACTCGTCGACGTCGACAGGCACACGGCAACCGTCAACCACCGCATTCGCTACGAGAGGGGCACCCGCCACATGGAGTATGCGGAGGTGGACCTCGTGGAGCTCGACGGATCGACCCGCACGCTCGCGTTCGAACCGCTGATCCGCTTCCAGATGAAAGGGCTCGGCTATGGCCACCCCGTGTGGCGACAGGGAGCATGGATGGGCGAGCTCGCAACACACGGGGAGTCATTCGTGGTTGCCGAACTCGACCCACTGCTGCCCGAACACGTCCACACACAGCAGATCTGTCGGGTCACCGACGGCAGCCGCGAGGGCGTGGGCGCCTTCGAACTGGTCGTGATCGGCCCCTACGCTCCCGCGGGATTCACCCAATTCCTCGACGGCGCACGCTGACCGGACGATGGCTACTCACCGTCCATCATCCGCTGGGCCCGCGTGACAGGGACCGACGACCGGGCGTGGGACCAGGCAGCGCCCCACTTCCATCACCTCCTGCAGGTCTACGCGCAGTGGATCGTCGAGGCACCGAGGACCCGGGCATGGACCCAGACACGGCGCAAGCGTCGATGCGACGCTTCGCCGGGTCCGTTGCGCCGTTGCTCGGGTAACACTGCAGTGATGAATCAGCCACCAGGGACGGGGTAGATGATGGACATTCTCGAGGGCAAGGTGGCAGTGGTGACCGGCGCAGCCCGCGGACAGGGTGCAGCCGAGGCGCGCCTGCTCGCAGCGAACGGTGCACGGGTTGTGCTCACCGACGTGCTGACCGATCTCGGCAGGGACGTCGCTGCAGACATCGGGCCGAGCGCGCTCTTCGTTGACCACGATGTCTCGTCGCCAGAGGGGTGGGACGTGGTGGTGGCGGCAGCGATCGGGGCGTTCGGCGGGATCGACATTCTCGTGAACAATGCGGCAATCTCGCGGGCACTGAAACTCGAGGACACCGAACCCGAGGTGTTTGAGACGCTGTTCCGCGTGAACCAGATGAGTGTGTACCTCGGAATGCGCGCCGTCATCGCCCCGATGAAGCAGGCCGGCGGCGGTTCCATCATCAACATCTCTTCCGTGGCCGGACTCCAGGGCACGTCCACGCTGTTCGCGTACACGTCGAACAAGTGGGCCGTGCGGGGGATGACGAAGTCGGCGGCGCTCGAACTGGCCCGCTACCGCATCCGGGTCAACTGCATCTTCCCCGGTGTCATCGACACGCCGATCCTGGACTCGAACCCCCCAGCGATGAACGAGGCCCTCGTGAGGTCCATCCCCATGCGCCGGATGGGGCAACCGGAGGAGATCGCCGAGGCGGTGCTGTTCCTTGCGTCCCCCAGATCCTCGTTCGCAACCGGGGCAGACTTCGCCATCGACGGCGGTATGTCGATCTGATCCGGCCGTGTAGGTTTCGGCCCATGACCTTCAACAATCGCGTCACCCGGATGTTCGGCGTCGAGATCCCGATCGTTCAGGCTCCGATGGGCTTCATCGCGAAACCGGCGCTCGTCTCGGCGGTCGCCAATGCCGGCGCGATCGGCCTCGTTCCCGGCTCGCTCGGGATCGACGAGGTCCGTGATGACATCCGCCGTACGCGCGACCTGACAGACAAGCCGTTCGGCGTGAACCTTCCGATTGCCTTTGTGCAGGACATCCGGATCATCGACATGATCGTGGAGGAGGGCATCCGCTTCGTCACCACCTCGGCCGGCTCGCCCGAGAAGCACACCAAGACCCTGAAGGCGGCGGGACTCACCGTCTTCCACGTGGTTCCATCACTCAAGGGCGCGCTTAAGGCTGTGGACTCCGGGGTGGACGGACTGGTGGTCGAGGGCAGCGAGGGGGCCGGGTTCAAGAACCCGCGGGACGTCACGTCGATGGTGCTGCTCCCCCTCATCGCGAGCCGGGTCGGTCTCCCGATTATCGCCGCGGGTGGCATGGCCGATGGACGCTCCATGGCTGCGGCATTTGCGCTCGGCGCCGAGGGCGTGCAGATGGGTACCCGGATGGTCGCCACCGTTGAGTCGCCGGTGCACCAGAACATGAAGCAGGCCGTCGTCGACGCCGAGGAGACGGACACGATGATGATCAACCAGCACAACGGTCGGCCCGTACGCGTGCTCCGCACCGCTGCAACCGCCCCGTTCGAGCTGAGCAACGAGGGCAACCCGATGGCGCTGCTCCCACAGACGCTCGAGATGTACCAGAACGGTGACCTCGACTCGGGTCTACCGCAGTTGGGCCAAGTGGCCGGCAGGATCGAGGCCATCCAGACCGCAGCCGAGATCATCCGCCAGACAGTCGAGGAGTTCGAGTCGATCCTCGGCGCGCTCGCCGACTCGTATCTCCGGGCCTGAGGACTCGCCATGCGAAAGGAACGACAGATCGAGCTGCTCGAGCGGGTTGCCGGGTCCGGCCCCCACCTCGTCGGGCTGCACGCGGCGTCCAGTTACACGAATGCTGCTGCTGCGTACACCGACACCTCGCGCTTCGACAGGGAAATGCAGGTCCTGTTCCGGGACGGGGCGACGTTCTTCTCGCTGAGTGCCCGCCTTCGCGAACCGGGCAGCTATGAATCCGCAACCGTTGGCGGCATCCCGATCACCGTCGTCCGTCAGGCAGACGGCACGCTCCGGGCCCTCGTGAACGTCTGCACGCACCGGGGTGCACCGGTCGTTGCGCCGAACTCCCGGGGCGAGGGCCTACGAACCATGACGTGCCCGTATCACGGATGGACGTTCGAGAGCGACGGCGCCCTTCGGGCTCGCCCGTTGAGCGCGGGGGCCTTCGACGACGTCGCCCGCCAGTGCAACCTCCGCCAGGTTGCCGTTGCAGAGCGGTATGGCCTGATCTTCGTCCGCGCGGGCGGCGCCGAACCGATCGATATTGACGCAGAACTGGCTGGCGCCGAGGACGACCTCGCGTCGTTCGCGCTCGACACGTACCACCACATCGACAGCCGCACCGCCACGTGGGCGATGAACTGGAAGCTGTTCCTCGACACTTTTACCGAGAGCTACCACATCCGCACACTGCACCGGGACTCGCTGCTGCCAACGTTCAACTCGGACTGCGTGATCTTCGAGCCGTTCGGGAAGAACCTCGTGTCCATTGGTCTGCGCAAGGATGTGCTCGACGAGACCGCCAAGCCGCGCACCGAGTGGTCCCTGCTTCCGTACGGGACGATCCAGTACTTCCTCGTGCCGTCCGGGCTCGTCGTTCACCAGGTCGACCACATCGAGATGTGGCGTGTCGAGCCCATCGACGTGCGCACGTGCCGCACCGTGGTGTCGATTCTTGCGCCGCAACGGCCAGAGACAGAGCGCTCCCACAACTACTTCGTGAAGAACCTCGACCTGCTCGTGAAGGTCACCGAAACCGAGGACTTCGCGCTCATGCAACAGATCCAGTCGAACCTCGACAGCGGCGCTGTCAGCGAGGTCGTCTACGGCAAGAACGAGCCGCCGCTCGTCCATTACCACCGGGAGCTCAACCGGCTCCTCGGTGTCAGCGCTGCGCAGTAGCGGTCCGCTCCGTTGCGGACGCGCCCGGACGCCCCGAACTGTTCGACAGTCCGCCGAGCAGCACCGCCACGGCGGTATCGGCGATCGTCGCTGCGTCCACCACCTGTTGGTGCCCGAACCAGTCCGCGGTCCAGTTCATCGCCCCGAACGCAAGCATGCGCGCAGCGAACAGGTTGATGTCCCCGTTGATCTCGCCTGCGTCGCTCGCCGCGACGAACATCGCGTTCCAGAAATCGCCGTAGCGCCTCTGGTCACGGCGGTGCGCTGCCGCAACGACCGGCGGGACGTGACCGACGATGCGAGCACGGGCCGACGCGTAGTCGCTCAGCTCCAGCACGGACATCGTGTGCGCACGGACGGCGATTGCGAGGCGATCAAGCGGCGACGTCCCGGGCGGTGCTGCATCAACGGCCTCACGCACCTGGCGCCACGAATTCTCGATGCCGAGGCTGAGCACCTCACCCACGAGTTCCTCTCGCGAGGCGAAGTGGTAATACAGGCTGCCGGTCTGGATCCCGGCCTGTCGGGCAATATCGCTCAGTCGCGCACCGTAGCCCTGCTCGGTGAACACCGCCGCCGCAGCGTCGAGGATGCGGGTCCTCGTTCGCTCGGACTTCGTCCGCGGCTCCGTGAGGTTCGGCTCCTGACGAGGATCTAGGGAACGCACCGCGCCGGGGAGCATGCGGCGAATCTAACCGAAGTGCAGGAGAGCGTGCTCCGGCGACCGAGGTAGTCAGTAGTCGAGGCGAAACCGAGCCTCAGCGAGCAGCGTCGGTTGGCTCACCTGCCAGAGGCGGGCACCTTCGACCGAGAGCACATCCCGGTGGGTGTCGAGCGCGCCGAGCACCGCATCGTCACCGAGCACTCGGAGTGCTCGCCTGATGCCGACCACCGCCCACGTCCGGATGACGAGGTCATCATCGGCAAGGAGGTCGAGAAGGTCACGAGCGGCAGCCTCGCGCTCTGCCGTCCCGGCCTCAGCGAGCTGTTCGTCGAGGATGTCGACAACGTCACCGACGAAGTCGTGGACGTCTCGCGGCCACACCTTGCCGTCAAGCACCGCCCGGACGTCAATGGCTGCCACGATCCGACCGTAGGTGGCGATCAGCGGCGGCGCCTAGACGAGCGGGATAACGCGCTCGGCTACCGATCGCAGCACACGTTCTTTCGCCTCGAGCGGGGGGAGCAGCATGAGCTGGGTGAGGCCAGCAGCCGAGAGGTCTCGCACGTTCGCAGCGAGCTGTTCGGCTGTGCCGACCAGACAGGACCGCTCGATGAGTTCCTTCGTGACGAAACGCTCCTCCTCCGGCTCCACCCAGCAGTTGTGACCAGCGTGGATGCGGAGGTGCCGTCGATCTTCGGGGGTCTCCTCAAGCATCGCGACGTAATCGTCCCAGATGTCGTCGAGGTAGCGCGGTGGCCGTCTGCCGTACTGGCGGTACTGCTCATAGGTGTAGTGCAGTGCGGCGATGGCGAACGCCCCGCATTCCTTGCGGACCCTTTCGCTGTCGGTGGCTTCGCCGGGCTCGAGCACCACCATGGTGTTCAGCGAGGTGAAGGTGAAGTAGTCGTCGTCCTCGGTGCGACCCGCAGCGCGCGCGGCCTCGAGATACCGGAGTCGGATCCCGGTGATCACCTCGGGGTCCGGCGGAGACGACATCACCAAGCCGTCACCGTGCTTGGCCGCGAGCGCCGTCGCCTTGGGACCGAAGGCGGAGACGTACATCGGCATCCGCGGTGTGAACGACACGAACCCAGCGTCCTGCATGAGGTGCCGAGCAGGCGCCGTCTGACCGCGCCAGTGCACCTCGGCCTCACCGCCGTCGAGCAGCACTCGCAACGTCGACAGATATTCGTCGAACTCGGCCATCGGGATCGGCTTGTGCCCCATGATCCGCATGGCGGTGTTGCCGGTACCGATGCCGCAGAACACTCGCCCCGGAGCGATGCGATTGATCGTCGCGTGAGCAGCCGCGGTGACGGCGGACGGCCTGGTTCCGGCGACAGCGACACCGGTGCCGATCCGAAGGCGCGTGGTGCGTGCGGCAGCGAGCGCCATCACGGCGTAGCAGTCCGACCAGATCATCTGGCTGTCGGCCACCCACAAGTGGGAGTAGCCAAGTTCCTCCATGAGGTCGACGTAGTCGAGGTCGTCGATCTTTGCTGCCATGCATACGCCGAAGTCCATCTGCGAGTTCTAGCAAACAACGCTGCGCCTGTGAGCTACTCGACAATCCCGAGGGCGTTGCAGTAGAGCAAGGTGAGTTGTTGTACCGCTCGCTCCAGCTCGTACGACTCGCCGAGCACGAGCCACACGTACGCCGAACGATCCACCATCGAGCCGAGCGCGCTCGCCGCGTACACCGGGTCGACTGCTGCGTCGATGAGACCACGGTCCCGCCAGCGACGCATGGCGGCCGTTCCCCGGTCTACCCTCGAACGACGGGCCGAGCGACGGATCTCCGCAAGCCGGGGGTTGAACGTGGCCACCTGCTCGAGCACCGCCATCATCGGCGCCAACTGTTCGTAGGCATGCAGGTAGCCGCGATTGGCCCGCTCGATACGCGCCCGGAGACTTGCACCCGGGGCCAGTGGTGGCTCGTCCGCTGCGATCCGCTGAAAGTCCGTGGTGAGTTCGTGGGCGACCTCGCTGAAAATCTCCTCCTTCGAGGAGAAGTACGTGTAGAAGGTCCCGTGCGCCACGCGGGCCCGGAGCGCGATGTCCCCCACGTTGGTGTCGAGGTAACCCTTCGTCTCGAACAGCGCCCGAGCAGCACACACGAGCGCTGTACGCGTCCGAGCTGCCCGGGGGGTGAGCGCAGCATCCACGGGCTTGATCGTACTCAACAGAGATTGACGTCGTCGCAGGTCAGCGACATAAATTGACGAGACCGTCAAGTTTCGGATAGAAACGGGAACGGATCGAGAAGTCGGTCCCTCGTGGGAAAGCCGCGCCTCGGCGCTGCCGGACGAAAGGACAGAGATGACACACGACTTCCGAGCAATCGGCAAGAAGTTGAGCAACTGGGGTCGTTGGGGCAAGGACGACGAGAAGGGCACGACGAACCTCATCACGCCCGAGCGCGTCGTTGCCGCGGCCAAGCTCGCCAAGACCGGGAAGATCTTCGACCTCGGTATCCCGTTCGACCAGAACGGGCCTCAGCCCGGTGGCGGCCGTATCAACCCGGTTCGCCTCATGTCCGAGACCGGTCAGGACCAGGAGTTCCCCGGTGCGTTCCACTACGCCGACGACTACATCTTCATGCCGCTGCAGGCGGCGAGCCAGTGGGACGGGCTTGCCCACGTGTTCTACGACGAGGTCATGTACAACGGCTTCCCGGCATCGAGCGTGAGCCCGCACGGCACGAAGTATTGCGACATCACCAAGCAGGCCAAGGGCATCGTCGGCCGCGGCGTGCTGCTCGACATCGCCCGCCTGAAGGGCGTGAAGTGGCTCGAGCAGGGCTATGTCATCACCCCGGCAGACCTCGACGCAGCCTGTGCGAAGCAAGGTGTCACCGTGGGCGCCGGAGACGTCCTGTACTTCCGCACCGGCTGGCGCACAAAGTTCAAGGAGGAAAAGGACGCCAGCGCGTTCATGGCGGGCGAGCCGGGCCTCGGCCTCGACTGCTGCCAGTGGCTCTACGACCGTGACGTAGCAGTCATCGCCTCCGACAACTGGGCCATTGAGGTGCTCCCCGGTGAGATCGAGACCGAACTGCTCCCGGTGCACATGGTGCTCATCCGCGACATGGGCATGACCCTCGGCGAGATCCTCGACTTCGACGAGCTTGCCGATGACTGTGAGGCCGACGGCGTGTGGGAGTTCCTCACCGCATCACCGCCCATCAAGTTCACCAACGCAGTGGGTTCGCCGAGCAACCCGCTTGCCATCAAGTAATCGCAAACCGCCGACAACCGACACACGAAAGAAAAGGAATCATGGACTTCGAAATCCCCAAGGAACTCGCCGATTACCTCGTCGAACTCGACGACTTCATCGAGAAGGTCATCAAGCCGATCGAGGCAGAGGATGACAACATCCGCTTCTTCGACCACCGCCGCGAGCACGCCCGCACCGACTGGGACAACCAAGGTCTCCCCCGTCCGGAGTGGGAGGCGCTCCTGCACCGCGTGAAGCGTCTGGCCGACGACGCCGGTCACTACCGCTACCCGTTCCCGAAGGAGTACGGCGGCAAGGAGGGCGGCAACCTTGATATGGCCGTCATCCGCGATCACCTCGCCGGCAAGGGCCTCGGTCTCCACTGCGACTTGCAGAACGAGCACGCGATCGTCGGCAACAACGTCGGCCTGCTCCTCATGATCCGCTACGGCACCGAGCAGCAGAAGAAGGAGTGGATCGACGACCTCAACCAGGGCCGCCGCCACTTCGCCTTCGGCATCACCGAGCCCAAGCACGGTTCTGACGCCACGCACATGGAGACCACCGCCGTGCGAGACGGCGACGAGTGGATCATCAACGGCGAGAAGATCTGGAACACCGGGATTCACACCGCCTCCCACGACCTGATCTTCGCCCGCACCGCGGGCAAGGCAGGCGACGGAGACGGCATCACCTGCTTCCTCACGCCGACGGATGCCCCGGGCTTCAAGATCGAGGAATACCTCTGGACCTTCAACATGCCGACCGACCACGCGCACGTGTCGTTCAAGGACATCCGTGTCCCGGACTCGTCGATCTTCGGCGGCGAGGGCAAGGGCCTTCAGGTGGTGCAGCACTTCTTCAACGAGAACCGCATCCGTCAGGCAGCGTCCTCACTCGGCGCAGCCCAGTACTGCATCAACGAGACCATCCAGTGGGCCAAGGACCGCAAGCCGTTCGGCAAGCCGCTCTCCACCAACCAGGGCATCCAGTTCCCGCTCGTGGAACTGCAGACCCAGGCCGAGATGCTCCGTGCGTTCATCTACAAGACCGCATGGCTCATGGACAAGTACGGCGCCTTCAGCCAGTCCGACAAGGTGTCGATGTGCAACTACTACGCCAACCGCTTCTGCTGCGAGGCCGCTGACCGCGCCATGCAGATCCACGGTGGCATGGGCTACAGCCGCCACAAGGCGTTTGAGCACATCTACCGCCACCACCGCCGCTACCGGATCACCGAGGGCGCCGAGGAGATCCAGATGCGCCGTGTGGCCGGTTACATGTTCGGCTACATGAACCAGCTGGCGCCCAAGGGTGTCTCCACCCTCGACTGACGTCCACGCCATCGCGGAGCCCGGCAGCCCCCTTGGGGTTGCCGGGCTCCGGGTCGTTTTGCCCCCGGTTCCGGTCCCTGTGTCGCTGGACACGCCTCGGTTACCGATCGGTAGGGTGACGCTCATGAACGCTGTTCCCGAGCCCTCCCTCGAAGAAGCCGGCCGTGCCTTCCTGTTCGGCGAGACCTTCCGCAACGAGGAGTACTTCCACGCCTGCGCGACCAAGCTGCGCCGGGAGGACCCGGTCCATTGGGTTGAGCACGAGAACTTCAACCCCTTCTGGGTAGTTACCAAGCACGCGGACGTGCTCGACATCGAGTTGCACCCCACCGAGTTCCTGAATGCGCCGAGGGCCATCCTCGGCACGAAGGAGGCCGACGCGAACCGCGAGATGCAGGGACACCTCGTGAAGTCCCTCGTGCAGATGGACGACCCAGAGCACCGTCTGCACCGCAACCTCACGGCCGACTGGTTCCTCCCCAAGAACCTCGCCAAGCTCGACGTGCGGCTCGAGGAGCTGAGCAAGCGGGCGGTCACACAGCTCGAGGACTTCGGCGGCTCATGCGACTTCGCCGCCGACGTTGCGATGCAGTACCCGCTCTACGTCATCCTGTCGATCCTCGGGCTCCCCGAGAGCGACTACCCGCGCATGCTGCGGCTCACCCAGGAGCTGTTCGGTGCCGAGGACGATGAGTTCAAGCGGGACGAGAACACCCTCCTCGGCCTGATGCAGACCGTTGCGGACTTCGTCGCCTACTTCGACGGGATCACGGCAGAGCGCAAGGCCACTCCCACCGACGATCTCGCATCGGTCATCGCCAACGGCATGATCGACGGCCAGCCCATCGGCCACAAGGAGCAACTCGGCTACTACATCATCACGGCAACGGCGGGCCACGACACCACGTCGAACTCGATGTCCGGTGGCCTGCAGGCCCTCATCGAGAATCCGGACCAGCTCGCGCGGCTGCAGAAGGACCCCTCACTCATCCCGCTTGCGGTCGACGAGATGATCCGCTGGACCTCCCCGGTGAAGCACTTCATGCGGACGGCCACACGCGACTACGAGGTGCGCGGCGTCACCATCAAGGAGGGTCAGGACGTCCTGCTCTCGTACTGGTCCGCGAACCACGACGAGGACGTGTTCGCCAACCCCTTCTCCTTCGACGTCGGGCGCACCCCGAACAAGCACCTTGCCTTCGGGTTCGGTGTGCACTACTGCCTGGGCGCGATGCTCGCCCGCATGGAGCGCAAGTCGATGTTCAGTGCGGTCATCCCCCGGATCAAGTCGATCGAACTGGCGGGCGAGCCACAGATCTCGAAGTCCACCTTCGTGAGCGGGCTCAAGCACCTGCCGATCCGCTACGAACTCGTCTGAGCCGATCGCGGCGACTGGTTCGCGAGATTCGTGTCCGCCTTACTGGCGCCCCACGGTGAGGTGCGAGAGCACGATTGACCGGAGATCGTCGATGCCGACCCCGGTTGATGAGCTCGCCCACACGATGTCGCCCGTTTCGAGCTGACACCCAGCGGCAAGTTCCTTCTTGCGGGTAGGTCGCTTGGCAGACCGGACCTTGTCCATCTTGGTTGCCACGATCGTGTGTGGAACACCGTTGGCTCGCGCCCAGTCGAGCATCTGGAGGTCCAGCTTGGTGGGCCCGATCTCGCCGTCCACGAGGATGAAGGTCTGCACGAGGTCCTCACGGTCGAGGAGGTACCCCTCGATCATTGCGCCCCAGCCCTGCTTGATCCGTCCGGGAACCGCGGCATAGCCGTATCCGGGAAGGTCAACCACTGTTGCCCCGCTGGGCAGCACGAAGAGGTTGATGAGCTGCGTCCGGCCCGGCGTGTTGCTCACCAGTGCCAACTGCTTACGGTTCGCGAGCGAGTTGATGAGCGACGACTTGCCGACGTTCGAACGACCGACGAACGCAACCTCGCACGGTGATTCCGGCAACTGGCCCACCGACGTGGCCGAGAGGACGAACTTCAGCTGCAGCGGACTCGGCACCCGGGGAGTGTACGGCCAGCGGTCAAATACTGATACCCTCTGGGGTATGTGCAGACGAGTGCAGTGTTCGACGTGCAGTAAGCCGAGTTGGGCCGGATGCGGCGCTCACGTCGAGTCCGTTCTCGGCGACGTGCCGAAGAACCAGCGTTGCCAGTGCAAGTCGGGCGGAGGAATGCCACGCGCCAAGAAGTCCGGGGGCGGGTTCTTCTACCGCCTGCTCAAGAAGTAGCAGAGACGGCGTCGCGCACCATTTTGTGGAACGCCGCGAGCGCCGGTTCCCACTTCGGGCTCAATAGCCCGGTGTCGTAGGCACCGGACACGAGGTTTCGCTGGACGAACGCGCTCACGCGGGCGTCCTCGTCGGCAACCTCCTCCGAGGCGGTGAAGATCGCATCGGTATCGACTGCATCGTCGGCAAAGAGGTAGTCGAAGATGACGTCGATCGCATGGGGACCACGCGGCAGCCATCGCTCCACCGCGAACCCACCGGGCACCACGTTGAATGCGAAGCATGGCCAGAACCATCCGAAGACGCTGAAGTAGGTTTCACCGCGCGGAGGCATCGTGTGGATGTTCCACCTGGGGTCATCACCCTGGTGAACTACGTACTGCATCGCGTCTGCGTCTCTGCTCATCGACGGATGCACAGTTGGCACGTGGTATCCCTCGAGGAAGTTGTCGGCGTAGGTCTTCCAGTTACACGCAACACGACGGACCGTGCGTCGCACAAAGCGATAGCCCTCGAGCGGAACGTCAACTAAGGCGTCGGGGAAGCCCCCGAGCCAATCTACGAGCGGCGGGGTCGAGGGGTCGAGACACACGAAGACGAACCCTCTCCAGGATGCGACCTGCACGCTCGTGAGTGCGATGCCTTCCGGCACCTCTGCACCGAAGTCGCGTGCGCTGAGCAGATTCCCGGTGGCCGTGAACGCCCATCCGTGGTATCGGCAGGTGAGATTTGCAGAATGCCCACAGCCCTCCCACACGAGCGGGCCGGCACGGTGGGGGCACACATTGTGGAAGGCACTCAGCGAGCCGTCTGCGAGCCGCCGTACGAAAAGAGGGAATCCAGCCAAGTCCTCGGTGAGGTAGTCACCCGGCGACTCCAGTTCGCTGTCGAAACCCACGTGGATCCAGGCCGAACGGAACACCGTGGCACGCTCACGCTCATACACGTCCGGCTGCGAGTACCAACTCGCCGGAAGGGTCTCGACGAGGTCCATCTCTAGCGACCTTAGCGGGCAGGCCGGCCGGACTGATCCCGGCTTCCCAGACAACGGAGTCTCACGCCACGGATATCGGTAGCGTCACCGTCACTCGGCGGCGCCGCTCCGCACCCTCGGACCCACCGGTCCCCTCGTGCGACGAGTCAGGAGCCCCTGTGTTCGCTCTCCGCCGTTTTGTTGTCCTTGCCGTGCTTGCACCCTGTGTGCTCGCAGCAGCCCTCGCGCTAACCCTTGGTTCGGCTGGTCCACCGCCCACACCGTCTGGCGGGCACTCAACCGTGAATCCGGAGCCGTCGGTTCGCATGCTCCCCACGCTCACCCGATTCCGGCCGTCACCCATCGGCGCGGCCCGCTCGATCAAGCCCATGGAGTACCACGGCGGACCGGTGATGACCGGGCCGATCAAGCTGTACGTCATCTGGTACGGCAACTGGTCACGCAAGACCAGGCGGAGAGCGATCATCACCGACTTCCTCAGCAATCTCGCCGGCCCACGGTTCGCGATCAACATGACGTACCCCGATGCCTCGGGCGCAACCGTGGCGAACTCGGTCACCCTCGCCGGCCAGCACTTCGACCGCTACTCGGCGGGGCGCACGAACGTCACCGACGCCAAGATCGGGCGCATCGTTGCCTCAGCGATCCGCCGGGCCAAGTTGCCGTCGGACCCGAACGGCATCTACCTCGTGCTGACCAGCAACGACGTCGGCAAGCCGGGCTTCCTCACCCGGTACTGCGGGTGGCATTCGTTCCGCAGGATCGGCGCACACAGCATCAAGTACGCGTTCGTCGGCGACCCCACCGGACCGAACCTGCTCGTGTGCGGGGCCCAGAAGGTGTCCCCGAACGCGGACGCGGGCGCTGACGCGATGGTGAGCGTGATCGCCCACGAGATCGATGAAGCGGTCACCGATCCAGAATTGAACGCGTGGTACGACAGCACCGGAGCGGAAAATGCAGACCGATGCTCCTGGAGTTACGGGCCCACGTTCCCGGTCGGGCGCGCCAAGGCCAACGTGCGATTGGGCACCAGAAACTTCCTGGTCCAGCGCAACTGGCTGAACACCGCCCGGGGCGGGTGCGTGCTCGAGGTTCCGCTTCCCTAACCGGAAAACTGCAGTTCAGGTGGGGTGTCGAGCCGCTACTCGTCACCCCACCGGTGTCCCGAGTTTCATTTTCTGTCATGTGTTCGTAACCTTGGCCCTGCAAAATGGTCCGGGCTACTGCGGGGGATTGGCGATGCATACACGTTCACGGATGGCACGGCGTGTTGCCGTCGTCGCGGCCGTGGCTGCGTGCTTGTCCGTCGGTGCCCCCGCCGCTGGCGCCATTGATCGGGCCCCGGCCACAGCTTCCCGCCCGTCTGCGAGCGAGACTGTGTCTGCGTCTGCGTCGTCGTTCAAGGCACTGCGGCGCGGCGACAGTGGCACCCGCGTTCGCCGGGTGCAGTACGCCCTGAAGAAGCGCGGCTTTCATGTCGCCACCAACGGCAAGTTCGGACCGCTTACCCACTCCGCTGTTCGCCGCTTCCAACGGATCCGTCGCATCAAGGTCACCGGCACGGTCGGTGCTCAGACCTGGAAAGCGCTCGGACTACCTCTGGCGGCGACAAAGCCGAGCCCGACAACCACCACGCGTCCGCCGGGCGTGTACCGGCACCCGAGCGCAGCCGTCGAGCGCTGGCACGCTGTCGCCCTGCAGGTCGGCTGGGCAGAACGCGACTGGAAGCGCCTCAGTTGCGTGATCCAACGCGAGAGCAGGGGCAACCCGAGGGCCCAGAACCGGTCGACGGCGATGGGACTGCTGCAGATCCTTTACCGCGTCCACCGCGTGTGGGTCGGCCCCGACGCCACGATCCTGCTGGACCCAGCAACCAACCTGAAGTTCGGGTTGAAGATGTTCAAGGGCCGCGGCTGGAAGCCGTGGGCGTCGGTCAGCCACCTCTGCGACGCCTGACGCGTCACACCGCGTCGGCGCCGGTGCGCACCTCGTTGCTCAGCGAACCGAGTGTCATGCACCGGTACCCCGCTGCCACGAGCACGGGGATCATCGTGCGGATGTTCGGAGTGCACGCACGGGGTCAGTGTCCCACAACCGGGTTCAGGCGGGATAGCCGATGATCTCCGTCGCCTTCACCGAGATCCACACCGTCTGCCCCACGGCGAGGTCGAGTGCAATGAGCGCTGCCGGTGTGATCTCGGCAACAAGCGGAACCGTGCCGGTCACGCGCACGCGCACGCGGTCCGCGCGGCGGTCGAGATCCGTCACCGTGCCGGTCCAGACGTTGCGTGCGCTCCCCTCGGGCTCGCGACGGTGCAGCGCAACGGACTGTGGGGTGACTGCCACGAAGGCAGGTCCGGACAGCGCGCTGTCGGCAGCGACCACCTGCGTGCCGTTCGGCAGGTGCAGCACCCCGGCGCGCATCTCGCCGGCGAGCAGGTTGAGCCCGACGAGATCCGCGACGTATCGCGATCGTGGGTGCATCGTGACCTCGTCGAGGGTGCCGGTTTGGGCCACGCTGCCCTGCTCGAGGACGACCACACGGTCGGCGAGCGCATAGGCATCCACTGGGTCGTGCGTGACGATCAGCCGCATCCCGGGGAAGACGGCTAGCTGCCGGCGGAGGTCGCTTCGCACCTCGGCGCGGGTGAGCGCATCGAGCGCGGCCAGTGGTTCGTCGAGGAGCAGAACGGACGGTTCCACGGCGAGTGCCCGAGCCAGCGCAACACGCTGCGCCTGTCCCCCGGATAACTGGTCCGGGCGGCTGTGTGCACGTTCGCCGAGCCCCACTCGCTCGAGCAGTCCAAGGGCGGTTGCGCGTGCGCTGCTCGCCCGTATTCCGCGTGCCCGCAGTCCGAACGCCACGTTCTCGAGCACCGACAGGTTCGGGAACAGCGCATAGTCCTGGAAGACGACCCCGATGCCACGGCGCTCGGGCGACACGAACGTGTCCGATGCAGGTTCGTCCCACAGTGTCACCTTCCCCGAATCGTCCGTCACCTCGATCCGGCCACCGTCGAGCGCCAACAGACCGGCAAGCACACGGAGCACGGTGGACTTGCCGGCGCCGTTCGGGCCGAGCAGCGCGACGGTCTCGCCCGCCCCGACGGTGAAGGCCACATCGAGGTGGAACGAACCCCTCGTTACCTGTGCATCGACCAGCAGTCTCACGGCGCGGCCACCGTGGTTCGCCCCGACGGCGCACCGAGCCAGCGGTCTCGCAGGCCGAGTAGTACGGCAAACGACACTGCGATGAGGGCGAGGCTCAGCACGAGTGCAGACTCCGGGTCCGACTCGAGCGCGAGGTACGTGGCGAGCGGCATTGTCTGCGTGCGCCCGGGAAGGTTCCCGGCGAACGTGATCGTGGCGCCGAACTCGCCGAGCGCGCGGGCCCACGACAGCACCAGGCCGGCGATGAGTGCGGGTCGGACGGCAGGCAGCGTGACCCGACGGAAGACGGTCCAACGAGACCCGCCGAGCGTGCGCGCCGCGTCGCCGAAGCGGGGGTCCACCTGACGCAGCGCTGCCTCGACGGTGAGAACCAGAAAGGGCATCGCCACGAACACCTGGGCCACCACTACACCGGCTGTAGTGAACGGCAGGCGGATCCCGAACCAGCGGTCGAGGTACTGGCCGAACAGGCCGCGTCTCCCGAACGAGAAGAAGAGCGCAACGCCCCCGACAACGGGGGGCAGCACCATCGACAGCGTGCTCAGAGCACGGACGATCGAGCGACCGGGGAAGTCGAACTGGGCGAGCACCCAGGCGAGCGGCACCCCGAGCACGAGCGATACGGCCGCTGCGAGCAACGACGTTTCCAACGAGACGCGCAACGCTTCCCGCACGGCCCGGTCGCTGAGCACCGACCCCACGCGGCTCCACGGCATGCGCCAGAGAATCCCCACGAACGGCAGCGCGAAGAATGCCACGGCGAGGCCGGCAAGAACGAGGGCGAGGGCGGGCGGGCGGGATCGCCCGACCCGGCGGCGGGTCATGGCGGACCGAAGCCGAACCGAGCGAGGATGACCTGTCCGGCCTGCGAGCGCACGAACGCAACGAAGCGGGCGGCGGCATCGGGGTGGCTCGACGTGGCGGGCACGGCGATCGGATAGGTGGCCACCACGTTCACCGGCCCGGCGATGTCGATCCCAAGCGCCTTCGAACGTGCCGCGAGGACATCGGTGACGTACACGATCCCGGCGTCTGCCTCACCGAGCACCACCTTGTTCACGATGCCCTTGACGTTCGCCTCGAGCGACTTCGGTGCAGCCGTCACGCCGGCGGCCACCAGCACCTGCTGCGTGTACCGACCGATCGGAACGGCCGGCGCGGCCGAGACGAACACGACGTCGGGCCGAGCGAGATCCGCGAGCCGCGTGATCCCCTTCGGGTTCCCCGGCGCCACGATGATCTGCAGACGATTGGTCGCGAAGTTCGCCGGCGCGCCATTCGTACCGGGCTCCAATCGGCCCATGCTCTCGCCGTCGGCCGCGGCAACGACGTCGGCCGGTGCGCCCTGATTGATCTGGGCAATCAGTTCTGACGAGGCACCAAAGCTGAAATCGACCTTCGCTTCCGGATAGGCAGCGGCGTACGCAGTGCCGATCTCGCCGAACACTTCGGTGAGCGACGAGGCGGCGAACACCGTGATCGGCGCATCGGGGTCGGTATCGATCGTCACCCGCTTTGTCGAGCACGCACTTGCGGCGACAACGAGACCGATCGCCAGGGCGAGCAGTCCGAACGCCCGGCGCGGACGCGTCGCTGACGATGTGGTTCGGGGCCTCATGGTGCGAGGTTATATTCAGGTGCTGACTATAATCAACTCAGTAACTGACTTATGGCAGGGGGAGGTTCCCGAGATGGCAACACGACGCGACCAGCCCTCCAACCTCGCGGAACTCGTCTGTCTCACCCTCGTCATCCAGGGTGCTGAACACGGCTGGGCCATCGGATCGCAACTCGCGCTGGACGGCCCGCTCGGTTCGATCTGGTCGCTGAGCAGACCGTTGACGTACCGGGCAATCGAAGCGCTGGTGGAACAGGGTCTCGTCACTCGCTCGGGAGCCCATCCCGGCCGGGGGCGGGAGAGGTCGCTGCTGCAGGCGACCGCCGCGGGCAGAACGGCGTCCGAGCGCTGGCTGGGCGCGCCAGCAGAGCACCTCCGGGACCTGCGCACCGAGTTGTTGCTCAAGCTCACGCTGCGCCAACGGGCGGGCCTTGCGATCGAACCCCTGCTCGATGCCCAGGAACGAACGCTGCAACCCGCCTTCGACGCCATCGCGCAGCGCGATCCGGGCGGCGACCTCGTCGCCCTCTGGCGCCAGGAGAATGCCCGAGCGGCCCGGCGCTTCCTCCGACAGGCCCGAGAGGCCCAGCACGCCCGGGATAGCACGGTGGCCCCGCGTCGCCCCGAGGTCCGCCTCAGCGCGAGGAACCAGTTGAGGGTCACGATTGACAGCATCGCCCGCGGCGACGTGATGACGAGCGTGAAGGCGCTGCTCCCCGACGGTCAGCGGCTGACCGCGGCGATCACCAGCGATGCCGTGTACGAACTCGACCTCGCTGCGGGGGACGAGGTGGTGATGATCGTGAAGTCCACCGAGATCATGGTTGCCAAGGCGGAAGGCGCACCGGGTCGGTACGGCTAGACCGAGATCTGGCTGGTGCACCAATCCCAGAGCGCTTGCCTTCGCTCCGGTGTGTCCGAGCGCTTGGTGAAGCCGAGCCGGTGGATCGGCCGCCGCTCGCGATCGTGCCAGAAGCCACCGTTCGACTCGAGCGGCGCGCCATCGTCGGCGGCAAGCCACAGCGCAGTGTCCGCACCCTGCTCAACCGTTCGCAGCAAGGGGCGCATGACGCGCCGAAAGGCCGGGAGCGACTCCTGCACACCGGGAGTGTCTGCCCAACCGGGATGGACGGCGTGGAAGTGGACGCCCTGCCCGGGGTGGTGCTGCGCCCACAGCTCGTTGAGGGTCACCTGTGCGCGCTTGGCCCGCGCGTACTGCTCGGCGCCGCGGTAGTCCTCGCCCATCTCGAGGTCCTCCACGCGCAGTGGCGACGCGTACATCCCGCCGGAGGACATCGTGATCACCCGTGACGGCGCGCTCGAGCGCATTCGATCGAGCAGCAACGACGTGAGCAGGAACGGACCGAGCACCTGGGCCGCAACCGTGGACTCGTGCCCCTCGGAATTGAGCATCCGCGTCGGGGCAAGTGCCCCTGCGTTGTGCACCAGCGCGTCCACCCGCTCGTGGCGGGCCAGGAGCTCGGCTGCACCCCGACGGATCTCATCAGGCTCGGACATGTCGGCAACCACGACATCGAGGGTCGCGTTCCCCGTTGAGCGCGCGATTGCGTCGCGCGCGTCCGTTGTCCTGCCCGCCGAGCGACCCCAGAGCACGACCGATGCACCGCACCGGGCGAGGGTCTCGGCCATCGAGAATCCGAGACCCGAGGTTGCCCCGGTGACCACCATGGTGCGGCCAGCAAGGTTGTGTCGGTCGACCGGGCGCCAGTGCCCGAGGCGGGAGCGCACGTCGTACCCAACCCGGGTGAAACTCGTGACGATGGGGATCTCGATCGCGGAGTCCGCAACACGCTTCCAGTCGACCATCAACCCAGTGTGCCCGCTGCAGTCACGAACGTGACGACCGATCTCCTGCCGGCTGTGCGAGCGTTGTCGCTCAGTCAGGCCTCGATGTGGATCGCGCGCTCGGGGCAATTGCCCTCGGCACGGCGCACCTTGGCCTCGAGCGCTACCGGGATATCCCCGGTGATCAGCACCACCGAGTTGCCGTAGTCGTCTGCCCCGAACACCTCTGGCGCTGCGATACCGCACATCTGGTGGCCCTGGCAACGATCTCCATCAACGGTTACTCGCATTGGTTCCCCCTTTGAATGCCGCCATGTTACGTCGGGGGCCCGGGGTGCCGCTCCACCACGGGTGATCCGGATAAGTTCGGCAGCGGAGGAGCACGAGCGGATGTACGACAACAGCGAAATCGCGATTGCTATCGAGGGCGCCCGGCGCAGCGCCACCACCCTGCGGCCCTTCACCGAGCAGGATCCCCTGCTCACCCTCGACGACGCCTACGACGTGATGCAGCGTGCATCCCTTGCGCGCTCGATCGCCACAGGCGCGCGGCCTGTCGGCCGAAAGATCGGCTTCACCAACACCACGATCTGGGACCTCTACGGCGTGTATGCGCCGATCTGGGGATGGATGTACGACGACTCGCTGGAACTCTGCAGCCAGGGCGAGGGGACCGTTGTTGCAGACACGCTGTGCCAACCGAGGTCCGAGCCCGAAATCGTGTTCCGGCTGTCGGCGGACGTCCCCTCAGGAGCGAGCACCGAGCAGATCGCGGACTCCATCGAGTGGGTGGCCTTCGGCTTTGAGGTGGTGCAGTGCCACTTCCCTGCATGGAAGGTCACCGCCATAGATTCCGTGATCGACGGATCGCTGCACGGAGCGTCACGCGTCGGGGCCCAGGTGGCACCGTGGGGGACGATGATTGAGGATCTCGAGCGCTTCACGCTTCGACTGCTCCGCAACGGTTCGGTCATCGATACTGGCTATGGATCCAATGTGCTCGGCAGTCCGTTGCACGCCATCGCCCACCTCGCTGCAACCACCGACGTCCCACTGCACGCCGGGGAGATCATTACCACCGGAACCGTCACCGACGCAGCCTGGGCCTCCGCCGGCGAGACCTACACCGTCCAGATCGACGGGCTCCCGCTCGAACCCCTCGTACTGCGCTTCGTCTAGGCGACCGTTCCTCCCGTCTTCCCGACGGGAGGCCACAACTTGTACCGTTTGCAGAATGCCCCAGCAGTCCATCGTGACCCTCGACGTCGAAGGTGTCCTTGTTCCCGAGATCTGGATCGCCGTCTCCGAGCGCACCGGCATTGCCGAGTTGCGCCGCACGACACGTGATGAGCCCGACTACGACAGGCTCATGCGCTTCCGGCTCGATCTCCTTGCCAAGCACGGCCTGAAGATGTCGATGATTGCGGACGTCATCGCCGGCATGGGCCCGCTTCCCGGTGCACGAGAATTCCTCGACGATCTCCGCAGCCGCACCCAGGTCATCCTGCTGTCGGACACCTTCGAGCAATTCGGCAGGCCGCTCATGGAGCAACTCGGCTGGCCCACCATCCTGTGCCACCAACTCGTCGTCGAGGATGACCGGATCGTCAACTACCAACTGAGGATGGCGGACCAGAAGCGTCATGCAGTGCGGGCGCTCAAGAACCTCAACTACCGGGTCGCAGCGGCGGGAGATTCCTACAACGACACCGCGATGCTCGCCGAGGCCGATGCCGGTTTCCTGTTCCATGCCCCCGACAACGTGATCCGCGAGTTCCCACAGTTCACGGCGCTCGACACGTACGAGGAACTCTCGGCGCACCTGCTCGCCGCCATCGCCTAGCCCCGCCGGCGTGCGACCCCCCGGCGAAGCCAACTCCCGCTCCCTCACCT
>CAMDBM010000014.1:0-61403 GCA_945889085.1 Ferrithrix thermotolerans DSM 19514 | reverse complement strand
GCACGGACCCCGCGGTGCTCGACACACCGTCGGGCACGGTCGGCGTCGCCATCTCGTGGGAGGTCTTCTTCGGGGGGCGCGTGCGCGAGGCGGTGCACAACGGCGCCGGGTTCATCATCAACCCCACGAACGGCTCGAGCTATCGGGGCGCCATCCTGCAGAGTCAGCAAATCGCCGCATCCCGCCTCCGCGCCATTGAGTCGGGCCGGTGGATGGTGCAGGTCTCACCGACAGGGTTCAGCGCGTTCGTCTCCCCAACCGGTGAGGTATTCGATCGCATCGGCCAAACCGTGGGAGCCTGGCGGCAGCGAGACGTCGAGGTGCGCAGTGGCCTCACCGTGTACCAGCGGACGGGCGACAAGCTATGGGTGCTGCTCGTGCTGCTGCTCTGGTCGCTGCCGCTGTTCGACCGGCTCCTGCGCCGCTATCGAACTGCGATCGCCGCGGCTGGCGCTGCCGGCGGGGCGGAAGCGGTCACGTCTCCACCAACAACGTAACCGGGCCGTCGTTTACCAGTTCCACCTGCATGTCGGTGCGGAACCGTCCAGTCTCCACCGTGGCGCCGAGCGACCGGAGTTCGTGCAGCACTGCATCCACGAGTGGCTCGGCGTGCTCAGGACGCGCCGCAGCGATCCAACTCGGCCGGCGTCCCTTGGCAGTGTCGCCGTAGAGCGTGAACTGGCTGACGACGAGCAGGGATCGCGTCGTGTCGGCGATCGAGAGATTCATCACCCCCTCGGCATCGGCCATGATCCGCAGGTTCCACAGTTTGTCGGCAAGCCGCTTCGCGCTCGCTTCCGTATCGTCGTGGGTAACGCCGACAAGCACGCACAGGCCGGGGCCGATCGCGCCCACCACCTCCCCACCGGAAACCACCTGAGCACGAGTAACCCGTTGGACGACTGCTCGCATTTGGCCATACTGGCACGGTGATCGAACTACGCAACGGCTCGAACACACTTGCTGTGGATGAGCAGTGCGGCGGCAGGCTTGCATCACTCATCGTGCGTGGGTGCGAACGTCTCGTGACCCGCAGCGAGCGTGGGGCGAACCCGCTGCTGTGGGGCTCATACCCGATGACACCGTGGGCCGGACGTGTCCGCAATGGGCGCTTCGTCCTCGATGGCGTGGAGCACCGCCTGCCGCTGCGCCTGCCGCCGCACGCAGGTCACGGAACGGTGCTCGATGTCCCGTGGACCGTTCTGTCTGCGTCGCGCAGCAGCGTGCGCCTTGTGACCAACCTCGGACCGTCGTGGCCGTGGCCGGGCCGCGCAACACAGGAGATCACGCTGCAGGCCGACCGCGCGGGCGCGGGCGCCGCGCGCTGCTGGATGTCGGTGGAGACACTCGGGGACCCGTTCCCCGCGCAGGTCGGGTGGCACCCGTGGTTCAGCGATGGTGGCCGGCCCCCGGTCCTGCGTTTCGCTGCGCAGGCAATGTACGAGCGCGATCGCAGCGGTGTCCCCACCGGAAGGACGGTCGCTCCGGGTGCGCGACCGTGGGACGACTGTTTCGCCGGCGTCGTCGATCCACCCGCGGTCCGCTACAGCGACGGCCTCGAACTCCTGCTGTCCTCGGATTGCGACCACTGGGTGGTCTACGAACCCGAGCACGCGCTGTGCGTCGAGCCACAGTCCGGCCCGCCCAACGGGTTCACACTGCTTCCGCATCTCGTCGAACCGGGCCGTCCGCTCAGCCGAACCTTCGTCATCGCCTGGGACTGACCCGCACCCCGTTCACGGGCGGGTTACCGGTCGGTAGGTGCCCGGTAGGCTCGGGAACCCATGGCTGCGTCCCCGCTCCCGCGCTCGCTGAGTAGTGACGAACCCCTCCGGATCGCCTATCTCACCTATCGGGGCAAGCCCCACGTTGGCGGTCAGGGCGTCTACACACGGCACCTCACGAAGGCCCTTGCGGACCTCGGCCACGAGGTGGAGGTGTACGGCGGGCAGCCCTACCCGATCCTCGACGACCGCGTGGCGCTGCACGAACTGCGCAGCCTCGACCTGTTCAACGACCTCTACCCCGGTCGCTTCCCCGCCTACTGGGAGTTCAAGTCCGTCGCTGATCTCGTCGAGGTAGCACAGTTCTCCACGGGCACCTTCAGCGAGCCGCTTGCGTTCTCGCTGCGGGCCGTGAAGGCGCTCCGACCGCGGGTGCGCGATTTTGACCTCATCCACGACAACCAGTGCCTCGGTTACGGGTGCGTGAGGCTCGAGCAGATGATGCCGCTCATCACCACGCTGCACCATCCGATCACCAAGGATCGTGAGCTCGAGATGAACCACGCGCCGAGTGGTTCGAAGCGCCGTGCCATCCGCCGCTGGTACCGCTTCGTAGAGATGCAGGGCCGCGTTGCGCGCAGGATGCCGCGCATCGTCGTGGTCAGCGAGAACAGCATCAAGGACATTCACGGCGACATGGGCGTGGACCTCGACAAGATGCGACTCGTTCCCGTGGGTGTGGACGTCGAACTGTTCAAGCCGATGCCCCACGTTCAACGGCAGCCCAACCGGCTCATCACCACCGCCTCGGCCGATGTTGCGCTGAAGGGCC
This sequence comes from Ferrithrix thermotolerans DSM 19514, assembly GCA_945889085.1. GTDB lineage: Bacteria > Actinomycetota > Acidimicrobiia > Acidimicrobiales > Ilumatobacteraceae > WLJO01. The sequence continues at coordinate 58,847 of CAMDBM010000014.1, read as the reverse complement.
TCCAGTACCTGCTCGAGGCCGTGGCGAAGCTGCGTACCGAGCGCGACATCCGGCTCACCATCATCGGCAAGCCAAGGCCCGGCCACAGCATGGACCTCATTGAGCGGCTCGGGCTCAAGCCGTACATCGACTTCGTGTCCGGCGTGCCCGACGAGCGGATCGTGGAGCTGTACGCCGAGGCCGAGCTCGCTGTCGTGCCGAGCCTCTACGAGGGATTCAGCCTGCCTGCGATCGAGGCGATGGCAACGGGTATCTGCCTCGTCGCCACCACCGGCGGCGCGCTCCCCGAAGTCACCGGAACCGATGGCGAGACCGTGCTCTCCTGCCCGGCCGGCGACTCCGACGCGCTTGCTGCCGCGTTGCGGCGTGGTCTCGACAACGCCGCGCTGCGGGCCACTGTGGGCGACGCAGGGCGACGACGCGTCGTGGAGCGCTGGAGCTGGCGCCACTGCGCCAAGTTGACGGTGGACCAATACCGCGAGGTGCTGTCGTTCCCGCAGAACGTCGAGAAGCTCCGCCGCAACGGACGCATCGCCTGAGGCGCCAACCGTCATGCTGACCGTTCGCTACGAGACCTGGGGTCTGCAACCGGGGGACCTCGTGCTCGACGCGGGCGCTGGCTTCGGCCGTCACGCCTTCGAGACCGCACGGCGCGGGGCACGAGTGGTGGCGCTCGACTACGCGGACGACGAGGTCCGCGGCACCCGGAACACCTTTGCCGCCATGGTCGAGGCCGGCGAGATCGCACCCGAGCGCTATGTGGCCGTACTGCGCGGAGACGCAACCGCGCTGCCCTTCGATGACGGTGTGTTCGACCGCGTCGTCACCTCCGAGGTACTCGAACACATCCAGGACGACGTGAGCGCTGTTGCCGAACTGGTACGCGTCCTCAAGCCCGGTGGCGTGCTCGCTATCACCGTGCCCTCGTGGTTCCCCGAGAAGATCAACTGGATGTTGAGCGACGAGTACCACGCTCCCAAGTCGGTCGGCGGGCACGTCCGTATCTATTCGGCAACGGAACTCCGGGCAAAACTCGCCACTGCCGGTCTCGACGTGTTCGCGTCGCACCACGCGCACGCGCTGCACTCGCCGTACTGGTGGCTGAAGTGCGCCGTGGGGCCGCGGAACGAGGACCACTGGGCAGTCAAGCGATACCGACGGTTCCTCGAGTGGGACATCGTCAACCAACCGCCGTGGGTACGCACCCTCGAGCACGCACTCGACCCGGCGCTCGGCAAGAGCGTCGTGTTCTACGGGCGCAAGGCCTGACCGTGCCCGCGCTACCGCACCTCCCGGGCATCATCACCGCAGACGAGGTTCGGGCGACGGCGCGTTCCGTCATCAACCTCCAACTGCCCAGCGGCATGATCCCGTGGTACCCGGGTGGGCACTGTGATCCCTGGAACCATGTCGAGACGGCGATGGCGCTCGACGTTGCCGGCTTCCATGACGAGGCTGCGCTGGCGTACGAATGGCTGCTCCGAACGCAGCGCAGCGACGGCGCGTGGCACAACTACTACATGCCGGACTCCACGCTCGAGGACGCAAAGCTCGATACCAATGTGTGCGCGTACATCGGCGCCGGCCTGTGGCACCACTGGTTGTGCACAGCGGACCGTGAGTTCGCCGAGCGCGCCTGGCCGGTCCTTGAGCGTGCGATCAACTGGGTGCTCTCGCTCCAGTTGCCCCACGGCCCGGTCCTCTGGGCAACGGAGGCCACCGGCGAGCGCCCGTGGGACTACGCACTCCTCACCGGCTCGTCATCGATCTGGCACGCCCTCGACAGTTCCATCTCGCTCGGGGAGGTGCTCGGTCGAGACGTCTCCGCATGGCGCCGATCGCTCGACATCCTCGGTACCTCGATCCGCGAGGAGCCCGGCCCGCCCCGCTTCGCCGACAAGTCGGAATGGGCGATGGACTGGTACTACCCCGTGCTGTGTGGCGTGGTGCGCGGCGAGGACGCCAAGGTCCGCCTCGCAGACCAGTGGGACCGTTTCGTCATGCCCGGTCGCGGCGTTCGTTGCGTGAGCCGCGAACCGTGGGTGACCGCGGCCGAGACTGCCGAGTGCGCCATCGCTCACGGTGCGGCCGGGGATATCGACACGGCAGTGGACCTGCTGGCCACTACACGAGCGCACCGCTGCGATGATGGCGCCTACCTCACCGGCCTCGTGTACCCGCAACGGATCACGTTCCCCGACCAAGAACGCTCGGCGTACACCGCAGCAGCGGTTATCCTCGCCGCCGACGCGATCACTGGGGCCTCCCCCGCGTCGTCAGTCTTTCGCTACCCGGCGCAGGATGCGTAGCGAACCGGTGGCCGACACCTCGACGAAGGCCCCGCCGGCGAGCGCCGGCAGATAGATCTGCTCGTACGGTGGGCGCCCGCCGTCTGCGGGGTCCGGGAACACGTCGTGGATCGCCAGGTAGCCACCGACGGAAACGTGGGGCGTCCACAGTTCGAAGTCGAGACGGGCAGGTTCTACGCCGTGTCCGCCGTCGATGAACAACAATCCGAGCGGGGTGCGCCAGTGCCTCGCAACGGTGGGTGACTGTCCGACAACCCCAACAACGACGTCCTCGAGGCCGGCGTCGAACACGGTGGCACGGAACATCGGCAGCGTGTCCATCCTGCCGGTGCGGGGGTCCACGTCCGTCGGGTCGTGCCACTCCCACCCCGGTTGGTTCTCCTCGGAGCCACGGTGGTGATCGACGGCGAACAGCACGGTGTCACAGGCCCGAGCAGCGGCGCCGAGCCACACGGTGGAGCGTCCGCAGTACGAGCCGACCTCCACGAACGCCAGACCGGGCGCGCCCGAGCCAGCAACTATTGCTGCGGCGTAGAGCGCATCGCCCTCGTCGGGTGGCATGAAGCCCTTGGCAGCGAGCGCATGCGCCCGCAGTGCCTCGGGAATGGTCACCAGGTGTCCCAGTGGATCACCGTGTCGGGATCCGGCCGGGCAGCCACCTTGAAGTCAGTGCCCTTTGTGAAGGCGAGCGGCGACAGGCAGGTCTGCTGCACGGTGTCGAACGGGATGCCGAGGATGTCGGCAACGGCCTGCTCCTGAATGAGGTGCAGGGTGGTCCAGGCCGTGCCGAGGCCGCGTGCGCGGGCGGCGAGCATGAAACTCCACATTGCGGGGAGGATGTTGCCCATCATCGAGGCGCCAACCATGCCGTTCTGGCCGTCGGTGCGAGCGCCAGCGGCGTTGCAGGCGATGACGAGCACCGGGGCGTCGCCCATGCGATCACCGAGGAAGTCTGCCGATGAGGCGCTGCGCTGCTGTTGTGCGTTCTCCTCCGCCGTTGCCTTCTCGATGGAGCCGATGTAGCGCCCGTCCCAGGTCTTGTAGAGCTCGAAGCACTCGCGGTAGACGGCGCCGACTGCCTTGCGCTTCGCCGCGTCCTTCACGATCACGAACGACATCGACGGGTTGTTCGAGCCCGAGGGCGACTGCTGGGCCATTGCCACGCACTCGCGGATCAGGGCGTCCGGCACGGGCTTATCGAAGTCGAGCCGCTTGCGCACGGCTCGAGTGGTGGAGAGCAGTTCATCGGGATTGAGCGGCAGGAGGGACATCTCCCGACCCTACCCCACCTGCGTTCTGACGGGACTTTCCCCACGCATACGGGGGGAAACCTTGCCCAGAACGGTCAGGGATTGCCTCAGGCCTCGGGCGTGCCCCGCCACATCGGGTTGCGGGGCGGCTCAAACGCTGCGGAAAGCTTCTCGCCCCGGATAGCGGCGAACGCCATCGGGCCCCACCAACTGGCCCCGGCAGTCGGGAACGGAAGGTCGTCTTCGGCGAAGAAGCCGACACCGGCCGTCTCTAGCGGGTGTCCCTGCAGCGAACCGCCGACGGCGCGGCAGTGGAACAGGATCATGTACATGCCGAAACGGGTGAACCCCATTCGCTGGCCGTCAATGACCGCAATGACCTGTTCGGGGACACACTCGATGCCGGTCTCCTCGAGGACTTCCTTCACCGCCACCTCGCTCGGCGAGTATCCGACGTCTGCCCAGCCCGTGGGATAGAGCCAGATACCGGAGTCGGGCCGCTTGACCAGCAGGATCCGGCCCTCGTCGTCGTGGCAGATGATGCCGATCGCGACCTTGGGCGTGACGTAACCCGGAACTCCCTCGCCTACCGAGTCCATCCACTCCTGCACGAAGTGGTCCTGCTCCCGGCGCACCTCGAGCGCGTCGTCCGCTGCGGCCTTGATGTCTGCGGCAACGTGGAGCACCTCCTCGAAGCGCTCCTTCTCGTACAGGCTCTGGGTGAAACCGAGCCCGGTCCGGGCGATTGCTGCGAGTGACTCACTCCAGCGGACGAGGTCCCTCGTGAAATCTCCGGCGCCCAACTGCTCGCTCATTTACCCGACCCTAATCCATCCCCTTTCCGGCAGGCCCAACCTCGGGTCTTTTTGGGCAAGGATTCCCCCTCTATGCGTGGGGAAAGTGCCGTCAGAATGCTGGGTCAGGAGACGGCGTGGAGGATGGCGCGCTCGATCTCCTTGAGGTGGAACGGGTCCAGCACCTTCAGCCGATCAGCCGTGCGTACGTAGAAGGTGTCCACCACCTCGTTGCCCATCGTCTGCACCTTCGCGTGGCGGATGTCGAGGCCGAGCTCCCCGAGGGACTTGGTGATCCGGTGGAGAATGCCGATCTTGTCGGGCGCCCGAACCTCGATGACCGTCGCGTTCGACGACGCATCGTTGTGGATTCGAACCGATGGCGGGCTCACTGTTGCGGACAGCATCTTGCGGCGACGGTACGTCTTGGCACGCTCGGCGAGTCGGGACTCGATCGCCAGTTGCCCGTCCAGGGCACGCTGGAGATCGTCCACCACACGGTCCCACTTGATCCCCTCCTTGGGCGGGAGCAGGCGGAACTCATTGGCCGCCATCGCCTGGCGACCTGCGACCGAATCGTCGGAGTGCGCCTCGGCATCGAGCACGTCGAGACCGTGCAGGCTGAGGACGCCGGCAACCCGCGAGAACAGCCCGGGACGGTCCGGCGCCACCACGGTTACCCGGTCCTCGGTGGTTCGGATGGCCGTGGTGCCCTCGCCCATCAACTCGAGCACCTCCGACGTCGGGAACAGCCGCCAGTTCACCTGGGTGAAGTCCCCGCCACCGAGTACGTGGTGCGTCCGGTCGACGAGCAGCGTCACGAGCTCACGCTTCCACGACCCCCACGCCGACGGACCGGTTGCGAGCGAGTCCGCCTCGGTGAGCGCGGACAACAGGTCGAGCGTGATGTCGTTGCCCACGGCCTCGGCGACAGCGTTGATCGTTCCGTCATCGGACAGATCACGTCTCGTCGCGACATCGGGCAGGAGAAGGTGTTGGCGCACCATCGTCACGATCACGTCAACGTCATCGTCGATGAGGCCGAGGCGAGGCCCGATCACACGGACGAGATCCACGCCGACATCGGTGTGGTCCCCCGGGTATCCCTTGCCGATGTCGTGCAACAGCGCGCCGAGCACGAGGAGGTCCGGTCGGGTGACGCGATGGACAAGCGCGGCCGCATTGGCCGCCGTCTCCCAGAGGTGCCGGTCCACGGTGAAGCGGTGGTACGCGTTCCGCTGCGGCTTGCAGCGGACCGGTGCCCACTCCGGCAGGATGCGCACAAGCAGGTCGTAGTGGTCGAGAGCCTCGAACACCGGGATCGCGCGGTGACCCGAGAGCAGCAGGCCGACGAGGTCGTCAATCGCCCCCGTCGGCCACGGTGCCGGCAGTACGGCCGCTGACGACTCGAGCCGCTCGAGTGTCGCGCGGCTGATGCGCGCCCCCGATTCGGCAGCCGTGCGGGCCACTCGCAGCATCAGCGTCGCGTCCTGCGACGGGTCGGCTGCCGCCTCCAGTTCCACCTCACCACCGCGCAGGAACACACCGCTCGCAAGCACGTGGTCGCTGGCCACCGGGGGCAGACCGTTCACTCGGGACCAGGTCTCGTCACCGATCCACACCACCCGTCGCGCAGCGACCGAGACGGCTGCCATGAGCACGTCGGAGTCCCGGAACCCCGCCTCGGGAGCAACGGTCTCCTGTTCCTGCAGCAGCAGCACGTCACCCGCCCGCCCGGTGGTTCGGTGCAGTGCAACCCGCACGGCCAGAAGGGTGTCCTCTGCCTGCGCGAGAGCAGCGCGGTCCGCCGGGGCGATGAGTGCTCCCGCCGCCTCTGCCCAGCGCAGCGCATGGACATCCCGGAGGCCCCCGCTGCTCTCCTTCAGGTTCGGCTCGAGCAGGAAGGCTGCCTCGCCGGCCTCCTCATGGCGGGAGGCAACGCCCGCTGCGAGCACGGCGAGCCAGTGAGCCCTCCGGGAACGCCAGTCGGAAGCGATGATGCCGAGCAGGTCCGAGGTCAGCGCTGCATCCCCGGCAAGGTGCCTGGCCGTGAGCAACGAGGTTGCGGTGTCGAGGTCATCGGACGCCAGCTCCTTGGCCTCCTTGACGGTACGGACGGCGTGGCCGAGTTTGATCTTGTCCGCCCCCTTGGAGGCATCCCAGATCGGGTACCAGAGCCGCTCCGCGACCTGAGCGACTGTCTTGGGGCTGTCGTGCAGCAGCAGCACATCGAGGTCGCTGTACGGCGCAAGTTCGCCGCGGCCGTAACCGCCGGTAGCCACGAGAGCGAAACGACCCTTGATCCCGGCAGTTGCCGCCTCGAAGAGCCCGATCAACCACTCGTCGGTGGCATCGGACAGCGCACGGCACAGCGCACGGCCGCCGACCGAACGGTCCGCGAGCACGGCGTTGCGGAGTTCAGTGCCGGAAATGACGCTCACCGGTGAACACCATGACGAGGCCGTGCTCGTTCGCCGCCGCAATCACCTCGTCGTCCCGGACCGAACCGCCGGGCTGCACGACCGCGCGCACACCCGCTGCCGCAACCGCGTCGAGACCGTCACGGAAGGGGAAGAACGCGTCGCTCGCGCACACACCGCCCACGGCGCGGCCCGCCGCACGGTCCTGCGCGATTCGGGCAGAGTCCAGACGGTTTTGCTGGCCCGCCCCAACGCCGAACGCCTGAAGGTCCTTGACGAGCACGATGGCGTTGGAGCTCACGGCCGCACACACCTGCCAACCGAACGCGATGTCGTCCCACAGTGAGGCATCGGGCTGTGCCTCGGTGACGACACGCCACGCCGAGCGATCCACCGACACCGGGTCCACCTGCTGCACGAGCAGCCCACCGTCAATGGAGCGCAGGTCCAGCGCCGCGCCGTACGACTTCGGCGCTGACAACACCCGCACGTTCTTCTTCGCGGCGAGCACCTCGAGGGCATCCGCGTCGTAGCCGGGGGCGATCACCACCTCGGTGAACACCGGCGCGAGCGCCTCGGCCATCGCCCTGGTGACCGTCCGGTTCGCTGCCACGATGCCGCCGAATGCACTCACCGGGTCGCACGCATTGGCCCGCACGTACGCCGCAGCGATGTCGTCGGCCACCGCAACGCCACACGGGTTCGCGTGCTTCACGATCACGACGGCGGGGTCGCCGAAACTGTTGACGAGCCGCCACGCTGCCTCGGAGTCGAACAGGTTGAGGTAGCTGAGTTCCTTGCCGCCATGCTGGACCATGTCGTCCCACCAGCTCCTGCGGCCCTCGATGCGGTAGCGCGCTCCTTGCTGGTGTGGGTTCTCGCCGTAGCGGAGGTCCTGCGCGCGCACGAGCGAGTAGTGCAGGGACCTCGGGAGCACCTCGCCCTCACCGTTCGCGAGGTCGGTCTCGTCGAACCAGGTGACGATTGCGGCGTCGTAGGCAGCAGTGTGAGCGAAGGCATCGCGCGCGAGCCGGCGGCGTGTGCCCGCGGCGAGCACGTTGCCGTTTGCGCGCAGTTCGTCGAGCAGCGGCGCGTACTGCGCCGGATCAGTTACCACGCCGACGTGCGAGTGGTTCTTGGCGGCGGCCCGCACCATGGTGGGACCGCCCACGTCGATCAGCTCGATCCCCGGGTTCGACGTGAACGGGTAGAGGTTGACGACGGCCAGCGCGATGGGTTCGTAGCCCATGTTCGCCAGATCAGCGAGATGGTCGGCCTGGTCCACATCGGCAAGCAGGCCCGCGTGCACCGCTGGGTGCAGCGTGACCACGCGGTGGCCGAGGATGGCGGGAAAACCCGTGAGGTCTGCAACATCGGTGACGGGCAGACCCGCCTCGGAGATCACCCGGGCCGTGCCGCCCGAGGAGATCAGCTCCCAGCCGAGCTCCACCAACCCCTTGGCCAGATCGACCACACCGGACTTGTCATAGACGGAGAGCAGAGCACGCGGAGCCACGCGCCAAGGGTAGGCGAGACACGGCATTCCAACCGGGCGATTCGACGCCCGTTGACAAAAAACGAGGGGCCCGGCCATGTGGCCGGGCCCGTTTCAGTAAGTCGTCCACCGGCTACTGTACGGCGGCGAGGGAAGCGCTAGCGACGAGCCGCACGCCGAACTATGCCGAAGCGCAGCGGAGGCTATGTCGGCGCATCAACTACAAGCCCTTGACGATCTCCGCCATCAGTTCGCCGGCCTCGGTCGGGTTCAGACCGATCCGAACGCCAGCGGCGCGCAGTGCGTCCATCTTCCCCTGAGCGGTGCCCTTGCCGCCCGACACGATCGCGCCGGCGTGGCCCATCTTCTTACCCTCCGGTGCGGTGACACCGGCGATGTACGCGCTCATCGGCTTGGTGACGTTGGCCTTGATGAACTCGGCGGCCTCTTCCTCGGCCGAACCACCGATCTCGCCGATCATGATGATCGCGTGGGTGTCCGGGTCCGCCTGGAACTCGCGCAGGCAGTCAATGAAGTTGGTGCCCGGGACCGGATCGCCACCGATGCCGACGCATGTGGACACTCCGATGCCCTTCTGCTTCAGTTCGTACAGCGCCTGATAGGTGAGCGTTCCCGAGCGGGACACGATGCCCACGTTGGGTCCCTTGGCAGTTGGCAACTGGGCGATCTCACCCGCGGTGATGCCAATATTGCACTTGCCTGGGCTGATGATGCCGGGGCAGTTCGGCCCGAGGAGGCGGGTGTTCGGGTAGTCCCGCACGAGCGTGTTGTAGACACGGGCCTCGTCCTGGGCCGGGATGCCCTCGGTGATGCACACGATGAAGCGCACACCGGCCTCTGCGGCCTCGAGGATCGCCGCTGACGCGGCCTTCGGCGGCACTGCGATGAACGATGCGTCCGCGCCGGTTGCCGCAACGGCCTCCTTCACGGAGTTGAAGACCGGGATGCCCTCGACGTCGGTTCCGCCCTTGCCGGGCGTGACGCCGCCGACGACGTTGGTGCCGTATGCCTTGTTGCGTAGGCCGTGGAAGCGGCCCTGGCCGCCCGTGAGGCCCTGCACGATGACCTTGGTGTTCTCGTTGACGAAGATGGCCATGTCAGTGCCTCAGTTTCCCTTCGCGAGTGCAACAGCGGCACGCGCAGCTTCGAGCATGGTGGGCTTGGAGATGAGCTTGGACTCGGGGATACCGGCCGACTTCAGGATCTCGCGACCCTCCTCGGCGTTGGTGCCGTCCAGACGAATCACAATGGGCGCACGGAGTTCCACGCGACCGAGCGCCTGCACGATCCCCTTGGCGACTTCCTCGCCCCGGGTGATACCGCCGAAGATGTTGATGAAGATGCTCTTGACGTCCTTGTCGAAGTTGATCACCTCGAGCGCCGCCGTCATCACGTCTGCGTTCGCGCCACCACCGATGTCGAGGAAGTTCGCAGCCTTGCCGCCGACCTGGTTCACGACATCGAGCGTGGACATGGCGAGACCGGCACCGTTGGCGATGATGCCGACGTTGCCCTCGAGCCCGATGTACTGCAGGTCGTGCGTACGGGCCAGTTGCTCGCGCTCGTCGAGTTCCTCGGTGGCGCGGTACTCGTCCCACTCGGGGTGACGGAACGCTGCGTTGTTGTCGAGGCTGACCTTGGCGTCGAGTGCGTGCACACCGCCGTCCGGACGCAAGATGAGCGGGTTGATCTCCGCGAGGTCACAGTCGCCCTTGGTGAAGCACTCGTAGAGCTTCACGAGCATCTCGGCAGCGCCGACCACGGCCTTGGGGTTGATCTTTGCGTCGACACACGCCTTGTGGGCCTCGGCAGCGGAGAGACCGAACACCGGGTCGATGTGCAGCATGATGATCGCGTCGGGGTCCTTCTCGGCGGTGACCTCGATCTCGACGCCACCCTGTGCCGAGAGCATGAGCAGGTGCTTCTTGGCAGCACGATCGAGCGTGAACGATGCGTAGTACTCCTCGACGATGTCCGAGGCGTGCTCCACCCAGATGCGCTTCACGAGGTGGCCCTTGATGTCCATCCCCAGGATGTTCCCGGCGTGCAGGCGAACCTCATCAGCATTGTTCGCGAGCTTGATGCCGCCAGCCTTGCCGCGACCACCAACCTGCACCTGAGCCTTCACCACAACCGGATAGCCCGCCTGCTCGGCGACCGTGACGGCCTGGTCCACCGCGTCGGCGACACCACCGGGCGACACCGCGATGCCGAACCGGGCGAAGTACTGCTTGCCCTGGTACTCGAAGAGATCCACTTCAGTCTCCTTCTCTGGCGTCGAGCGTTTCCTCGAGCCATGTTCCGATCTTGCGCAGGGAGGCGCCGGGCGTGAACAACTCGGACACCCCCTGCTCCTTGAGAATCTTGATGTCCGCCTCGGGGATGGTGCCGCCGCCGAACACGACCAGGTCGAGGTCACGCTTGCGGAGTTCCTCCATCACCCGGGGGAACAGCGTGAGGTGCGCACCGGACAGCAGCGACAGCCCGACGGCATCAACGTCCTCCTGCAGGGCCGTCTCGGCAATCTGTTCGGGGGTCTGGTGCAGACCGGTGTAGATCACCTCGAAGCCATGGTCCCGAAGGGCGCGGGACACCGTCTTCGCGCCGCGGTCATGACCGTCGAGGCCTGGCTTGGCCACTACAACTCGATAGGGACGCTTCACGAGTGAGTGACGCTATCGCTGGGAGGGCCTTCCGGCGAAAGCCGGGGCAGTGGTGGCCGCGCCGCCACCCTCACCTGACCGGCTTCGTGGTTGACTGAGGAGCAGATGGAACCCAAGCGCCGGACCCCCCGACAACTCCCCCGCCTGCGCACCCCACTGGCGCGGGCTGTGGTGCCGGTCGTAGCCGGAATCCTGTTCTTTGCGGCCCTTGGGGGCATCACCTACGGCATCGCCGCGCTCCTCTCCGGTAACGGCGAGGGCATCCGGTTGGGCGACCGGGAGTTCGTCATCGGTCGGGTGGACATCGCCGCCGCTCGGATCGTTCGGCACGGTCCGCTGCTGTACGCCGACCTGCGCGGCACCGACGGCAAGCAGGCGATCGTGGTTGATCACGACCCGAACCTTCCCGATACCGAGGGCTGGGCGGTCTACTTCGCCTACCGGGCCGACCGGGGCCCCGAGTGCCTCATCTCGGTCAACGAGGCCACACAGGCGCTTCAGGACTGCAACGGGACAACGGTCACTGTGGCGGACCTCAAGCGGGCCGAACCCGTTGCCGAGGTGGTCGTGGAGATGACCAAACGCCCGACGGTGAAGATCCGCTTCGCCGCTGCGCTGCCGACGACGACCTCCACGACCGACGCCTCGGTGTAACGACGGGACTGCTGTCCCTCCAACCGGTACTCAGGCAGTAGCGAGATTGCCGAGCAGTCGGGAGACGTACTCCTCGGCGTGCTGGTCCAGTTTCTTGCGGTGCAATGCCAGACCACCGAGCACCGTCGCGCCCTTGGACTCGAGCACACCGGACATCTTCGCGGGCACGTTGCCCGGGTTGAGCGCGTAGGTGCAGAACGCTGCGGCCTTCTTGCCGGCAATCGAGGGCATACCCCACAGGTGGCCGGCACCGCCAGGGCGCTGGGCAGCAACGAAGATGCCGTCGGTCCATGAGCCGAGCAGCACGAGGTCAGCGGTCTCGAGAGCGTGGAGATCGGGCTTGCGGACCGAGCAGACCGAACTCACCCCCCATCCGGACTGCTGCAAATTGGCAGCGATCTTCTCGCCGGCTTTCCAGGTGTTGCCGGTGAGGCTTTCGACGAGGACGATTGCGGTGCTCACGTCCACTATTGAACCACGGCGGGGCGCGCGGTACCGGGGTCCTTCGTTCCGACGCCGTTCGGCAACGGCGGCCGGGGCGCTCACGGGGCAACCGTGAGAAACTGTTTGCATGGATCTTCAGGGACGGGTAGCAGTAATCACCGGCGGGGCAAGCGGGATCGGTCTAGCAACAGCGAAAGGTCTGAGGGAGCGGGGCGCGAGCCTCGTGCTCGCGGACATCGAGAAGGGCACGCTGGATGCGGTGGCAGCCGAGCTCGGTGCGCTCGGCGTGGTGTGCGACGTCAGCTCCAAGGCGTCGGTCGATGCGCTGGCGGACACCACGTTCTCCCGGTTCGGACGCGCCGACATCGTCTTCAACAACGCCGGCGTCGCTGTCGGTGGCCCGACGGTGGACATGACGCATGCCGACTGGGAGTGGCTGATGGCCGTCAACATGTGGGGACCGATCCACGGGGTCGAGGCGTTCCTGCCGCGCATGGTGGAGGCCGCCAAGGCGAATCCCGGGCCGGCACGGGGTCACCTGCTCTTCACCTCATCCTTCGCGGGGCTCACGCCGAACGTCGGGCTCGGTCCGTACTGCGTCACCAAGTACGGCGTGGTTGCGCTGGCCGAGGTGCTGCACAAGGAGCTTCGCAACGACGGGATCGCCGTGAGCGTGCTCTGCCCCATGCGCGTGGCAACGAACATCGGCAAGTCCGAGCGCAACCGGCCCGAGGAGTTCGGCGGGCCGGACGATGTGTCCCACGCGGTGCTGGACCAGAACGAGGCAAACGAGGAGCTCGCAGGCCGGGTACTCCCGGTGGGCTTCGTGGCCGATCAGGTCCTCGCTTCGCTGTTCACCGACCGCCTGTACATCGTGCCGCATGACGAGGCCCGCAAGGCTGTGCGGCGCCGGTTCGAGCGCATCGACAAGGCGTTCGAGAACCCACCGGCTTGAGTCGCGGGGCAACCGGGCCCGAATCCCCTTGAATGGCCCCATGACCACGTATCCCTTCACGCGGGCCCTCGTCACCGGGGCATCGAGCGGCATCGGCGAGGCCATCGCCCGCGAACTCGGCGCAGCCGGTATCCCACTCGTCGTCGTGGCGCGCCGGGCTGAGCGCCTGGCCGAACTCGCCCGGGCCTATCCGGGAACCGAGGTGATCGCCTGCGACCTGCAGACCCGTGAGGGGCGCGCGCTCGTGGAGGCCCGACTGGCGTCGCCCGACAATCCGGTCGACCTGCTCGTCAACAACGCCGGGTTCGGCACCTCGGGGAACTTTGCATCCGTCGACCCGGACCGCTCCGAGGACGAGATCAGCCTGAACGTCGTGGCGCTCACCCGGCTCACACGTGCAGTGCTCCCACGGCTCATCGCTGACCGACGCGGCTGGGTGCTCAACGTGTCGTCGGTGGTGGCATTCCAGCCGGCTCCGTTCCTGAACGTGTACGCCGGCACGAAGGCGTACGTCCAGAGTTTCTCCGAGGGCCTCCACGAGGAACTCCGCAAGTCCGGCGTCGTGATCACCTCGCTCTGCCCGGGCCTCACCAAGACCGAGTTCCAGAGTGTGAGCAACACCGAGCAGTATGCCAAGCAGTACCCGGCGATGGCCTGGCTCTCGGCTGAGCGGGTGGCACGCGACGGCCTGGCGGACTGTGTCAGGGGGCGGGCGGTCAGCGTGCCCGGTGCCCAGTACAAGGGAATGGTTGCCCTCGTGGGCGTTACCCCACGACGTCTGCTCCGGAGGCTCTCCGGGCTCGTGCAGCGCCGGTAACTTCGTCGCATGTCGATGTCACCGCGTATTCGCAACGGCCTCATCGCCGGAGTTTTCGGCCTCGTCGTCGGGGTTGGCGGAGCGATCCTCATGATCCTGCTCTCCTGACCTTGCTCTACGCAGTTAGGCCTTCTGGATCGGGGTCCAGGCGAGCACGAACGTCTTGGAGCCAACGTCCGGGAACCGAATCGTTGCCTCGGTCTTTTCGCCGGAACCCCGTAGCTCGAGGATGACGCCCTCGCCGTACTTGGGGTGCCGCACGTCCTCGCCCACACGGAACCCGCTCTCGTGGACGTTCGACGGCTTGGGCATCGCTGCACGTTGGCCCGCAGCGATGGCGGCATCCACGACACGCTCGCGGTGCGCCGCGCCCTGCGGGTCGTCGTCCCGGTCCCACCGGCGACCGGCGTACGGCCGGTCGGCCCAGTCGTCGTCGTACCGGTCGCCGCGCTCGCTGGAGCGCCCGTAGGTCTTGGGCGAGCCGCTTGACAGGATGAGATCCGGCGGGATCTCCTCCACGAAGCGTGACGGCGGGTTGTACTGCGTGGTGCCGAACAGGCTGCGACTCCACGCGTGCGAGAGGTGAAGCTTCTCCTCGGCGCGGGTGATCCCGACGTAGGCGAGGCGACGCTCCTCCTCCATCTCGTCGGGCTCGGTGAGGGCACGCACGTGCGGGAAGATCCCCTCCTCCATGCCGACGAGGAACACGATCGGGTACTCGAGGCCCTTGGCGCTGTGCAGGGTCATGAGCACGACCTTGCTCTCGTCACCGCCGATCTGGTCCGTGTCCGAGACGAGCGAGACCTGTTCGAGGAACTCGTCCACCGTCTCGAACTTCTCGGCCGAACCGATGAGTTCGGTGATGTTCTCGATGCGACCGTGGGCCTCCACAGTGTTCTCGGCCTCGAACTGGGCGATCATGCCGCTGCGCTCGATCGCCTCGCCGAGCACCGTTGCGGGGCCGGCTGCCACGTACCCCTCGAGCGCGTCCACCAGTTCGACGAACGCCCCGATGCCGCGCAGGGCAGACCCACCCACGCCGGCCTCATCGGCTCGCCGCAGCGCCGCAGAAAACGTCTGCCCGGTGAGGTTCGCCCATGCGTCGAGCTTCGCGATCGAGGTGTCACCGACACCGCGCTTGGGCTCGTTGATGACGCGCTTGACGCTCACCTCGTCCGCGGGGTTGACCACGGCCTTGAGGTACGCGATGGCGTCCTTGATCTCCTTGCGGTCGTAGAAGCGCGTGCCGCCAACCACCTTGTACGGCACGCCCATCCGCATGAAGGACTCCTCCACCACACGGCTCTGGGCGTTGGTCCGGTAGAAGACGGCGAGGTCTCCCCACCGGTAGCGGTCTGCGCTGGTGTAACTGGTGCACATGCGGGCAACCCACTGCGCCTCGTCCTGCTCGTCCTGCGCGTGGTAGCGCACGATCTGCTCGCCGCCGCCCTTGTCGCTCCACAACTGCTTCGGCGTGCGGCCGAGGTTCTTGTCGATGACTGAGTTGGCGGCGTCGAGAATCGTCTGGGTGCTGCGGTAGTTCTGGTCCAGCACGACCGTGATGGCATCGGGGTATGCCTGGTCGAACTGCATGATGTTGCGGATATCCGCCCCGCGGAAGCGGTAGATCGACTGGTCGCTGTCGCCAACAACCATGACGTTGCGGTGCTTCTCCCCGAGCAGGACGACGATCTCGTTCTGCGCAGTGTTGGTGTCTTGGTACTCGTCCACGAGCACGTGGAGAAAGCGATCGCGGTAGTACTCGAGCACGTCAGGTGCCGTGCGGAACAGCCTCACCGTGTTCACGAGGAGGTCGTCGAAGTCCATTGCGCCGGCCTTGAGCAGCCGCGCCTCGTACTCCCTGTATACGTCGGCGATCTTGCGCTCGAAGATGTTCGCTGCCCGGTCCGCTGCCTGGGGGGCCGAGACGAGATCGTTCTTGAACGCACTGATTTGGGCGTGTACACCGCGTGCGGGGAACCGCTTGGCGTCAAGACCGAGATCCCGGATGACGTAGCCGACCAGACGATTGGCATCGGCCTGGTCGTAGATGCTGAACGACTTCGGGAACCCGATGCGCTCGGCGTCACGACGGAGGAACCGCACACACGCCGAGTGGAACGTGCTCACCCACATCTGTCGGGCGACCGGTCCGATGAGCGCCTCGACGCGCCGCTTCATCTCGTCGGCGGCCTTGTTGGTGAAGGTGATGGCCAGGATGCGCATGGGGTGCACCTGGTGGTGCCCGATGAGGTGCGCAATGCGGTTGGTGAGCACCCGGGTCTTGCCCGAACCGGCGCCGGCGATGACCAGTAGCGGGCCGCCCGCATGCACCACGGCATCAAGCTGGTCCGGGTTGAGACCCTCGGTGGGCGATGGAGTACGCATGGCTCGGGTCATCCTACGGACGGGGTGTTGTGCGCCCTGCGACGCCCCACAAGCAGGTGGTTCCCGGTATCTCGATGTCGATGGCGGAGAATAGGGACATGTCCGGAATGCCACCGTCCGCCCCCCCGTGGCTGGCCGTACTCGCACGCCGGAACCGGGAGCACGCCTATCTCGCTGCGTCACTCGGGCGATGGATCGTCCTCGGCTCCGTGTCGGGCGGCCTCGCCGGACTGTCCGGATGGGTCTTTCTCACCGTGCTCGACCGCATCACGGACTTCCGCCTCGAGCACGACCGCATGTACTTCATGCTCCCCGTTGCCGGCCTCATCCTCGGCGGGATGTACCACTTCTTCGGTGGCCGGGCCAAGGGCGGCAGCCCGTTGCTTATCGAGCAGATCCACGAACCCACGGAGTGGCTTCCCCGCCGGATGGCGCCGATGATCCTGCTCGGAACCTGGGCATCGCAACTGTTCGGAGCCTCGGTAGGCCGGGAGGGCACCGCACTCCAAATGTCGGGCGGTCTCACCGACACCTTCGCGCGCCTCATCCGGCTGAAGCCCGACGACCGACGAACCCTGCTGATCGCTGCGCTGGCCGGGGGTTTCGGTGCCGTCTTCGGAGTGCCCGTCGCCGGGGCCGTCTTCGCGCTCGAGGTGCAGTCGCTCGGCCGTGTGCGCTACGAGGCAATCGTTCCAGCGCTCAGTGCCTCGATCGTCGGGGACCTGATCGTGCGAGGTCTCGGCTACCACCACGCCCTTCGGGTGCCGCTCGACCCGAGGATCGACACGTGGCTCATCCTGAAACTGCTGCTCGCCGGTGTGGCTTTCGGCCTGGCCGGTGCCGCGTTCATCGAGCTCACCGAAGGCCTCAAGTCGGCCACGGCACGGTTCATCCGCTTCCCACCGCTGCGCACGTTCCTCGGCGGCCTTGCCCTAGTGGGCCTCACTGCATGGGTGGGCCACGACTATCTCGGCATGTCACTCGGCATTATCGACAGGGCCCTCGCAGGCGACCGTCTGTCGTTCGCTGTCTTCGCGCTGAAGATCCTGTTCACGGCGATCTCGATCGGGACGCTCTTCCCCGGCGGAGAGGTGACGCCGCTGTTTGCGATTGGGGCGACGCTCGGGGTTGCGCTCGCCACCCCACTGAACATCGAACCCTCACTGCTGGCAGGATTGGGATTCGTTGCGGTGTTTGCCGGTGCCTCAAACACGCCGTTGGCCTGCACCATCCTCGGTATTGAGATCTTCGGTGGGGGTGCTGCGGTCCCCTTCGCGGTGGTCTGCGTCGTTGCATTCGTGTTCTCCGGGCACCGGAGCATCTATCCAACGCAGCGCGTCGCGATCACCAAGACCGGCCGGAACCTCGAGCACCGTCCCCGGGTCCACGGCTGGCACTCCCGACCCGAGTAACCCGGGTTACTGGTGGTCCCAGCTAGTGCGCCTGCCTGCGCACGAACGTGTCTCGGTACTCACAGACAACACAGGGCTAGCGTGGCGGCGTGGCGACCTGGCTGATGAAGAGCGAACCGAATGCCTACTCGATCGACGACCTGAAGCGGGACAAGAAGACGATGTGGGACGGGGTGCGCAACTATCAGGCGCGCAACTTCATGCGCTCGATGGCCATCGGCGATCAGATCCTCTTCTATCACTCGAACTGCGACGTACCCGGCGTCGTCGGCCTGGCCAAGGTTGTCAGGCTCGCCTACGTCGACCCGACCCAGTTCGACCCGTCGGACAAGCACTACGACCCCGCGTCCAAGCCCGAGGACCCGCGTTGGTCGCTCGTCGACATCGGGTTCGTCAAGAAGTTCAAGCGAACGGTGAGCCTCACCGAGCTGAAGGCGCGCGCCGTAGAACTGGGCGACTTTGCGCTCACCCGCACTGGCAACCGCCTCAGCGTGATGTCGGTGACGCAGGCCCAGTTCGACCTCGTGGTCTCGCTCGCTGTCAGCTGATCCGTGCGCTCAGCACGACCGAGGAAGCACTCGCCGTCGTGCTGGTGAACCGGAACGCGAGCGTGTCTCCTGCGGCGAACGTCACCGGAGTACCGACGAAGTTGCATGCAGTGGCAGCGGACATGGTGCACGTGACCGTGGTGGCTGCCCCGTTCCTGAACACCGTGACCGTCCCGCTGATCGCGATGCTGGACCGGGCGAACAGCGTGCCGACGGCGCCGCCCGACACCGGCACGCTCGTTAGGGCGGTCGCGGTGGATGCCAGCACGCCGGGCGGCGCGTACAACGTGTTTCTGTTCAGCCCCGTCACACCGGCGGTCACCAAGATGGCGCCTGCCGGACCGGTTGCCCCGGTTGCCCCGATGGGGCCCTGGAGGCCTGCCGGACCGACGGGGCCCGTTGCCCCTCTCACACCCTTGGCGCCCGCACCGGTCGCACCGACCACACCAGTCGCACCCCGCACACCCGTAGCGCCCGTTACGCCCGCACCGGTCGCACCCGCCGGACCGGCCAAACCGGTCGCACCCTGCACACCCGTAGCGCCCGTTACGCCCGCGCCCGTCGCGCCCGCCGGACCCCCTGACCCGTCGCTCCGAGATCACCCTTGGCCCCCGTCGCACCCGTCGCACCTGCAGGTCCGGTCGGTCCGAGCAGCCCCGACGCCCCGACCAGTCCGGTTGCACCCCGGTCACCGGTTGAGCCCTTGAGCCCTGTTGCGCCCACAGGTCCGGTTGCGCCCTGCAAACCCCGCAAGCCCTGGAGTCCCTGCGCACCGGTGGCCCCCCGGACACCGGTCGCACCGGTGGTGCCGGCACCCGTGGCACCGCGCGCACCGGTGGCCCCCACCGCGCCGGTTGCGCCAGTGGCACCGCCGGTGCCCGGGTTTACCTGGCCCGCGGAAGCATCAAAGCGGGCGATCCGGTTCGTGGTGACACCGTTGTACTGGGTGAAACTGCCGACGGCGACCACTTTGCCGTCGGACTGGACTGCCATTGCGTACACATCGCCGTTGAACGCTGGCCCGACATTCGAGGCGAACACGGTGTCCGTGCTCCCGTCGGTGTTCAGCCGAGCGACGTGGCCCGCAAGTGTGCCGCCGAGTTGTACATAGGTTCCGCCCAACAGGATCTCGTCATCGGGCTGCACGACCACGCTGTAGACGTCGGAGTTGAACCCAGCGCCGATCGTGGAGAGAAAAGCAGTGTCGGGTGACCCGTCGCTGTTGAGTCGGGCGGCGTAACCGGCACCGGTTCCCGCCAGCGTCGTGAACACGCCGCCGACCACCACCTTGTCGTTGCTCTGCGCATCGAGTGCGTACACAGTCGAGTCGAGACCGGTGCCGAGTGCACTGGTGAACGCAGCATCGTTCGTCCCGTCGGTGTTCAGCCTCACCAGGTACTTCGCACTGGCGGAACCCAACTGGGTGAAGGCGCCACCGATCACGATCTTCCCGGTCGACTGCAGAGCTATCGAGTACACGTCGAGGTTCAGGCCGCTGCCGACGTTGCCGGCGAACGTGGAGTCCTTCGTGCCGTCCGCATTGACCGGGCTACGTAGGCCGGGCCACCTCCCTGGAACTGGGTGAACGCGCCGCCTGCGAGAATCTTGCCGTCCGACTGCAAGGCGAGCGCGTTCACGTCGAAGTTGAAGCCCGAGCCAACCGACGCTGTGAACGCCGTATCCGGCGTTCCGTCACTGTTCAGGCGGGCGATGTACTTCACCGCTGACCCGTTGAGTTGCGTAAAGCCACCCCCGATGACGATCTTGTTGTCAAGCTGAACCACGATCGAGTTGACGTACCCGTTTACCGTTGCGGTGAACGAGGTGTCTTTCGTGCCATCAGCATTCAGGCGGATGAGATAGCTGACTGCAGAACCGCTGAACTGGGTGAAATCACCGCCCACAACGATCTTCCCGTTCGACTGGATCGCCACCGAGTAGACGAAGTTGTTGAAGCCGGTTCCGGTGTTGGTGGTGAACGTGACGTCCCGAGAGCCGTCCAGCCCGACAGCCGGGCCGACCCCAACGAGTCCGACGACGGGCACGGCCAGCAGCGCAACCAAGGCCGCTGCCCAACGCCGCCTGCGCAAGAGCCCGTGCCACCTCGACATCTTCGATTCCGGACGTGCCACCATTACTCCTCATTGAGCCGAGCCACCGCTGCGACATGCACTACGACTCTCGACCGGCGCGAACGGTGTCGCGATAGGGGCACCCGCCATGGCCGGAGGCAGCACGCCCTCCGCCGAATGGGCAAGAATCGGGGGATGACCACCAAGAACCTCTTCGACATGTCCGGCAAGGTCGCCCTCGTTACCGGCGGCAGTCGCGGCCTCGGACGCGAGATGGCGCTGGCGTTCGCCGACCACGGCGCCGACGTCATCATCGCCAGCCGCAAGCTGGAGAACTGCGAGACCGTCGCCAACGAGGTTCGGGAACGCGGCCGCAGGGCGCTTGCTGTCGCCTATCACGCAGCGTCGTGGAGCGGGGCCGAGGCCCTCGCCAAGGCCGCGTACGACGAGTTCGGCCGGATTGACGTTCTGGTGAACAACGCCGGCATGTCGCCGCTCTACGAGACGCTGGAGGGCATCACCGAGGACCTCTACGACAAGGTGCTCGACGTCAACCTCAAGGGGCCGTTCCGGCTCACGGCGATCGTCGGTACGAAGATGGCCGAGGGTGCCGGCGGCTCGGTGATCTTCGTGTCCTCCACGGCATCGCTCAAGGCCTCGAAGGGCGAGGCGCCGTACGGCGCGGCCAAGGCGGGCGTGAACAGCCTCACACTCTCCTTTGCACAGGCATTCGCCCCGAAGGTTCGCGTCAATTGCATCGTGCCCGGCCCGTTCCTCACGGATATCGCCAAAGCCTGGGACATGGAGACCTTCAACAAGAACGCAAGGGCAACCATCGGCCTGCAACGGGGCGGGCAACCGGGCGAGATCGTCGGGGCGGCGCTGTACCTCGCGAGCAACGCGTCCAGCTTCACCACCGGCGAGTGGCTCCGCGTGGACGGGGGCGTGTGGTGAGCGGGATCGTCGATTGGGTAGACCTCAAGGCAGCCGACACCTACGCAAACGGGCATCCGTGGGGCGCTTACGCTCGGCTGCGCAGCGAGTCCCCGGTTGCGTGGCATCCCGAGAATGACGGCCCCGGCTTCTGGGCGCTGTCGAAGTGGGCCGATGTGCGTACCGTCTCGCGCCAGCCGCAGCGCTTCTCGTCGTACCGACGAGGGGTGATGATGGAAGAGATCGACGAGGCCCAGCTGGGTGCGCAGCGGTTGATGATGTTGAACATGGATCCGCCACAGCACGACCGTTTCAAGCTGCTCGTTTCGCGCGGTTTCACGCCGAAGGCCGCTGCGGGCCTTGTGCCCCGCATCCACGACCTCGCGCGGGAGATCGTCGACGACGTGATCGGCCGCGGCGAGGGTGACTTCGTTGCGGACCTCGCCGGACGGCTTCCGAGCGGCTTGATCGCCGAGTTCATGGGCATCCCGCGCAGTGACGGCGAGCACCTCTACGAGCTCACCGAGATCATGCATACCACCGACGAGACGATCGCTCCTCCCGAGAGGAAGATGGCGGCAATCGGCGAGATGCTCGGCTATGCGGCGGGGGTTGCCCAGTCCAAGCGGAGGAACCCTGGCGAGGACATCGGTACCGCACTCGTGCAGGCCGAGGTGGACGGCGTGTCGCTCACCGACGAGGAGTTCCAGTGGTTCTTCCTGCTGCTCGTCAACGCCGGCGGCGACACGACGCGCAATCTGGTGGCGGCGGGGATGCAGTTGTTGTTCGAACACCCGGACCAGAGGGCGCGGCTCACTGCCGACCTGGACGGCCTGATGGGTAGCGCCATCGAGGAGATGCTGCGCTACACCACCCCGGTCATCTACTTCCGCCGGACGCTCACCGAGGACACCGAGATCCGGGACGTACCGATGCGTGCGGGCGACAAGGTGGTCATGCTCTACGGATCGGCGAACCGCGATGAGGAGGTGTTCGAGAACCCTGACCATTTCGATGTTGGTCGCACACCGAACCCGCACATGGCCTTCGGCGGTGGCGGTCCACACCTCTGTCTCGGCATGCACGTAGCACGCATCGAGATCGACGCGATGTTCCGCCAGATCCTCACCCGCATGCCCGACCTGAGGCCCGTCGGTGAACGTCACCTGATGGCATCCAACTTCATCGCCGGTGTGCACTCGATGCCCGTACAGTGGTCGTCCGGAGGCGTGTCCTGAGTGGATCTTTCGGGTACCTGGCGAGCGACGCTCGCCGACGATGAACTACGGCGAAGCGGCATCGGACCCGAGTTCGATGACTCGTCGTGGGAACCCGTCGCGGTGCCCGGGCACTGGCGCAGCACCCCGGCATTCTCCGACTCCGACGGCCCGTTGCTGTTCCGCCGTCCTGTCGAGATCAGCGCCGCCGTGCCGGGCGATCGCCAGTGGTTGGTGTTCGACGGGCTCTTCTACCAAGCCGACGTCTGGTTCGACGGCGTCTATCTCGGCGACCCCGAGGGCTACTTCTTCCCGCACTCGTTCGACATCACGTCCATCGCACGGCTCGGCTCCGAGCACGCACTCGCCGTCGAGGTGAACTGCGCGCCGCAGCGCAACAAGACGGCCAAGCGGAACCTCACGGGTGTCTTCCAGCACTGGGATGCCCTGGACCCCGATTGGAATCCCGGTGGTATCTGGCGCCCGGTCCGTATCGAGACCACCGGCCCCGTGCGCATCGACCGCCTTCGGGTGCTGTGCCGCGACGCGAACGCCGGCCGGGCGAACCTGCTGCTGCACGCGCGTCTGGACAGCGACGCGCCCCGCTCGGTCCGCATCCGCACCACGGTCAACGGCTACACGCAGCGCGAGCGGGTGCAGCCCCTCGCCAAGGGCGCCAACGAGGTCGAGTGGACATTCGGCGTGGACAACCCACGTCTGTGGTGGCCGTGGAGCATGGGTGCCCAGGAGCTCACCGACGTGACCGTCGAGGTGTTCATTGAGGGGGGCGAGCAGGCGAGCGATACTGCGGTTCGCCGGACAGGGCTGCGCCAGGTTGCGCTGGACCGGTGGCAGTTGTCGGTGAACGGTGAGCGCCTGTTCATCAAGGGTGCCAACCACGGCCCCACCCGCATGCAGATCGGCGAGGCGACCGCCGCCGAGCTACGACGCGATGTTGAGCTCGCACAGGACGCCGGGCTCGACCTCTTGCGCATCCACGCCCACATCACGCGCCCGGAGCTCTACGAGGCAGCCGACGAGCTCGGCATGCTGCTCTGGCAGGATCTCCCGCTCCAGTGGGGGTACGCACGCAGCGTTCGCAAGCAGGCCACCGCGCAGGCGCGCGAAGCCGTCGATCTGCTCGGTCACCACCCGTCCATCGCCGTATGGTGCGGCCACAACGAACCGTTCCGCCTCGACGTCGAGCCGGGCAGGCCGACGAACATGCCGTTGCTCGCCGCAAAGTGGATCGCCGGCCAGCAACTCCCCACGTGGAACAAGACGGTCCTGGACCGCTGGATCAAGCGTTCGCTGGAGCGCAGCGACGGCAGCAGACCGGTCGTGGCTCACTCCGGTGTCCTTCCCCACCTGCCGATGCTCGACGGCACGGACAGCCACCTCTACTTCGGCTGGTACCACGGCAACGAGCGCGACCTGCCGGGCTTCGCGGCCGCAGTCCCGAGCATGGTGCGCTTCGTGAGCGAATTCGGAGCTCAGGCTGTGCCCGCGAGTGCTGCATTCATGGAGCCCGAGCGCTGGCCCAACCTCGACTGGGCCCATCTGGAGCGGCATCACGCGCTACAGAAGTCGATCTTCGACAAGCGCGTCCCCCCGGCGGACTACGACACGTTCGAGGACTGGCAGGCCGCTACGCAGCAGTACCAGGCGATGCTCCTCAAGCACCACATCGAGACCCTGCGGCGCCTCAAATACCGACCCACCGGCGGATTCTGCCTGTTCGCCTTCGCGGACGGGAACCCGGGCGTGACGTGGAGCATCCTCGACCACGACCGGCAGCGCAAGCGCGGCTTCGACGCTGTCACCGATGCCTGTCGTCCGGTGATCGTCGTTGCCGACCGAATGCCCGAGCACACGAAACCTGGCGCGTCGCTCGCCCTGAACGTCCACGTCGTCAACGACCTCCGGCACGCGCTCGTCGATGCCGTGGTTGTTGCTCGGCTCTCGTGGCCCGGGGGTGAGCGATCGTGGCGATTCGCTGGAACCGTGCGTGCCGACGCCTGCGCCCTCGTCGGCACGCTGCAGTTCGTTACTCCCGATGTCACCGGGGCGCTCACGCTGGACCTCACGCTCGAGCACGCTGCAGCAGCTGCCACCAACCGGTACGGCACGCTGCTGACCGCTTCCTAAAACTGAAAACCGGGCCGGTTACCGCCGCGCAGGGCTTCGGCAACCGATCCGGTACTACCGGGACTCACTTGTTGCGAGCGAGTTCCTTGCGGTTCTTCAGCTTGGACTTGCGGTAGTCCTTGTGCATGATCGCGATGACGTCAATGCTGATCGCCTTCGGGCACGCGGCCTCGCACTCACCGTGGTTGGTGCACGAGCCAAAGTGCTCGTTCATCGTCTCCACCATGGCCTCGGTGCGCTTGTAGCGCTCGGCCTGACCCTGCGGAAGCAGGTTGAGGTGAGAGATCTTCGCCGACGTGAACAGGTGCGCAGCGCCGTTCGGGCACGCCGCCACACAGGCACCGCAGCCGATGCAGGCAGACGAGTCCATTGCGGCATCGGCGACAGGCTTCGGGATCGGGATGAGGTTTGCGTCCGGCGCGCCACCGGTGGGGGAGGTGATGAAGCCGCCCGACTCGATGATGCGGTCGAATGCAGACCGGTCCACCATGAGGTCCTTCAGGATCGGGAAGGCCGATGCCCGGAAGGGTTCCACGGTGATGACGTCGCCGCTCGTGAACTTGCGCATGTGCAACTGGCACGTTGCCGTGGACTTCTCCGGGCCGTGCGATTGCCCGTTGATCATGAGGCCGCACGTTCCACAGATGCCCTCGCGACAGTCAGAGTCGAACGTGATCGGTTCCTTGCCCTCGGTGATCAGATTCTCGTTGACCACGTCGAGCAGTTCGAGGAACGAAGCCTCGTCGGTGACGGAGTCCACCTTGTACGTCTCGAAGCGGCCCTGGGCGGTGGGACCGTCCTGGCGCCAGATCTTGAGGGTGATGTTCCTGATGAGACTCACTTGTAGCTCCGAACCGCAAGATGGATGGCTTCGAATTCGAGGGGCTCGATGTTGCGGATGGACTGCATGGGGTCGCCCATCCATTCCCATGCAGCGGCGTGCGCGAAGTTCTCGTCGTCGCGCATGGCCTCACCGTCTTCGTACTGGTACTCGGCCCGGAAGTGGCCGCCGCACGACTCCTGACGCTCGAGGGCGTCACGGCAGGTCAGCATGCCGAGCTGGAAGAAGTCGTCAACTCGACCCGCCCTCTCGAGCATCATGTTGAGCCCGTCGCCGCCCGTGATGCGCAGGTCCTTCTGGAACTCCTCGTAGAGGGCCGGGATCTCGCCGAGCGCCTTCTCGAGGGTTTCGGTCGTGCGCTCCATACCGCAGAAGTCCCACATGATCTTGCCGAGTTGGCGGTGGAAGTAGTCCGGCGAGCGGGTGCCCTTGATGTTCAGGTAACCCGTGTACCGGGCGCTCGCCGCCTGCTCGGCCTCCTTGAAGGCCGGGTGGTCTACTCCCGGTGAAGGCTTGTTCAGCATCGGGGCGAGGTAGTTGCCGAGTGTGTAGGGGATCACGAAGTAACCGTCGGCCAGGCCCTGCATGAGTGCCGACGCACCAAGTCGGTTCGCACCGTGGTCCGAGAAGTTGGCCTCGCCGAGTGCGTACACACCGGGGATGGTGGTCATGAGCTCGTAGTCCACCCAGAGGCCGCCCATGGTGTAGTGCACGGCGGGATAGATGCGCATCGGGGTCTTGTACGGGTTCTCTCCCGAGATCCGCTCGTACATCTCGAACAGGTTGCCGTAACGCTCCTCGACGACTGGCTCGCCGAGACGGTCGATCGCTGCGGAGAAGTCGAGGTATACACCGTTCTTCAGGGGTCCGACACCGAGACCGGAGTCGACCGACCGCTTGGCGGCACGCGACGAGATGTCGCGCGGCGCAAGGTTGCCGTAGGACGGGTAGAGCCGCTCGAGGATGTAGTCACGTTCTTCCTCGGGGATCTGGTCCGCCGGGCGCTTCTCGTCGCGGTCCTTGGGAACCCACACACGCCCGTCGTTGCGGAGTGACTCCGACATCAGCGTCAGCTTGGACTGTGTCTCGTCGCTCTGCGGGATGCAGGTGGGGTGAATCTGAGTGAAGCACGGGTTTGCGAAGTGCGCGCCCCGGCGGTGCGCACGCCACGCAGCGGTGACGTTGGAGTTCATTGCGTTCGTGGACAGGTAGAACACGTTGCCGTAGCCACCCGTGCACAGCAGCACGGCGTGACCGGAGTGGCTGCGGATCTCGCCCGTGAGCAGATCCCGGGTAACGATGCCCGCTGCCCGGTCGTCGACCGTCACCACGTCCACCATCTCCACCTTGGTCCACAGCTTCACGCCGCCGAGGCCGATCTGGCGGGCGAGCTGCTGGTAGGCGCCGAGGAGGAGCTGCTGACCGGTCTGGCCGCGGGCGTAGAACGTACGCGACACCTGCGCCCCGCCGAACGAGCGGTTGTCGAGCAGGCCGCCGTACTCCCGGGCGAACGGAACGCCCTGGGCGACCATCTGGTCGATGATGTTGACCGACACCTCGGCGAGGCGGTGCACGTTCGACTCACGGGCGCGGAAGTCGCCGCCCTTCACGGTGTCGTAGAACAGCCGGTGAACGCTGTCGCCGTCACCCTGGTAGTTCTTGGCTGCGTTGATGCCGCCCTGTGCCGCGATCGAATGCGCCCGGCGCGGCGAGTCGTGGAATGTGAACGCCTCCACCTCGTAGCCGAGTTCCGCGAGCGTGGCCGCAGCCGATGCTCCGGCGAGGCCCGTCCCGACGACCAGCACCTTGAACTTGCGCTTGTTGTTCGGGTTGACGAGCTTCAGGTCTTCCTTGTACCCGAGCCACTTGTTCTCGACGGAACCCTTCGGGATCTTCGACGAGAAGCCCTTGGACTCGAGGGTCGGCCAATTGCTCATGAGTGAACCTCCACGACCTTGCAGAGAACCAGAACCGGGAATGAAATATTGCCGAGCACGATGACGGAGGCAAGGCCACCGGCGAGGTGACGGCGCCACTTGTTGAAGCGCGGGTGCGACCACCCGAGGGACTGGAACAAGCTCCAGACGCCGTGGAACAGGTGCACACCGAGCGCCAGGTTGGCGAGGATGTACGCCGCCGCCACGACCGGGCGGTTGAGCGAGTGCGCCACGTTGTTGTAGGCATCACCGCGGACGAAATTCCCGCCGTTCGCGGTGCCGGCCGTGAGGTCGAGGAGGTGCCACACGATGAACAGCAGCACGATCGTCCCGGTCCAGCGCATCGAGCGGCTGGCGAAGCTGGCAACCTGATAATCACGGGCCGACTGGTACTTCACCGGGCGTGCCTGACGGTTCATCCGTGTCAGCGTCACGGCGGCGTGAAGGTGGCCGAGGACCGCAGCGATCAGGCCGCCTCGCAGGATCCAGAGCAGGACCGTGCGGGGAAAGATCGGTACGAGCAACTCGCGCAGGAACTCGGCGTAGTGGTTGTAGTCCTCCCGACCGAGATACATCTTGAGGTTGCCCACCATGTGGACGAGCACGAAGCCCACGCCCATCAGGCCGGTGAGGGCCATGACGTACTTCTTGCCCACAGAGGTGCTGTAGAGGTCCAACAAGAAGGGTTGCTTCTTGCGGGCCTTGGTTGCGGTACCCGATACGGGCCCTCGCTGACGGTTGATCACCTGCGCCATCGTTGCCGCCGGCCTCCCAGTCGATTCGATGTGACGTGGCCCCGACGAAGGAGCCACAATTTGAAACTACCGGGCACCGTGGCCGACAACGTCATGCCGCGTCGGAACATTGACCGTAACCAGTCCGTAACAGGGGAAACTTCCCGGGCGCCTGACGATGGTTTCGGCTTATCGCGTCCGGTTCACCTACACTCTTGGCCGTTGCAACCCTGCTTCGTTCCAGATGGGACGGGCCCGAGATACCCGGAGATCACCGGTGCCAGCATTGTTTGCCGCTGAAGGCGGCTACCAGGTATTCACCCTGCGGGGAGGTGAGTGGGCCGTTCTGTTGCTCTCTGCAGCATCCGCGGTCCTCGCCATTCTCGTGGGCTTCTACCTCATGAAAAAGGTCCTCGACGAGGATGAAGGCACGCCGAAGATGAAAGAGATCGCCCTGGCGATCCAAGAAGGTGCATCGGCGTACCTCAAGCGTCAGTTCAAGACGATCGCTGTCATCCTCATCCCGCTCGCCGTGATCGTGTTCGTCACATCCGTGGCCGTGAAGAAGCCTGACGGCACCAATGCCCTCAGCTTCGCCGGCTCGGGTCTCGCCCGAACGATCGCCTTCGTCCTCGGATGTGTGGCGTCGGGTCTTACCGGCTACATCGGTATGACGCTCGCCACCCGTGGCAACGTCCGCACCGCTGCGGCCGCCAAGACCGGCTCGATGCCCAAGGCGCTCACCGTTGCGTTCCGCACCGGTGGCGTGGCAGGCATGTTCACCGTCGGCCTGGGCCTGCTCGGCGCAACCGTGATCATCATGATCTTCCAGAACACCGCCTCGGCCATCCTCGTGGGCTTCGGCTTCGGTGGTTCGCTGCTTGCGCTGTTCCTGCGCGTCGGTGGCGGCATCTTCACCAAGGCTGCTGACGTCGGTGCAGACCTCGTGGGCAAGGTGGAAGCGGGTATCCCCGAGGACGACCCCCGCAACCCGGCCACCATCGCCGACAACGTGGGCGACAACGTGGGCGACTGTGCGGGTATGGCTGCCGACCTCTTCGAGAGCTACGAGGTAACCCTCGTTGCCTCGATCATCCTCGGTGTGGCGGCGTTCAAGTCGATCGGCCTCAACCCGGCCCTCGGCCTCGTGTTCCCGCTCGCCTGCCGCGCAATCGGCGTGATCGCCTCGATCGCCGGCGTCTTCGCCGTGAAGGCGAAGGAGGACGAGACCGACGCACTGAAGCCGATCAACCGAGGCTTCCTCGTCGCCGGTGTGCTCACGCTCATCGGCACGCTCATCGTGGCCCTCACCTACGTGGGCAACGACAAGGCAAATGCCGGTTGGAAGTGCTTCGGCGCCGTGGCCGTAGGCCTCGTCCTCGCCCAGGTGGTCAGCCGTCTCACCGAGTACTTCACCGGCACCCACTACGGGCCAGTGAAGGAGATCGCCGAGTCGGCACGAACCGGCCCGGCGACCGTGGTGCTCTCGGGCACCTCGAGCGGTCTCGAGTCCTCGGTGTACGCCATCGTCGCCATTGCTGTCGCCCTCGGCGTCACGCTGTGGATGGGCGCTGGCAACATTCAGTTCTCGCTGTACCTCGTCGCACTCTGCGGCATGGGCATGCTCGCCACCACCGGCGTGATCGTGTCGGAAGACACGTTCGGCCCGGTGTCGGACAACGCGGCCGGTATCGCCGAGATGTCCGGCGAGTTCCACGGTGAGCCGGCCCGCATCATGGTCAGCCTCGACGCGGTGGGTAACACCACCAAGGCCGTCACCAAGGGCTTCGCCATCGGTTCGGCAGTCATCGCGTCCGTGGCGCTCTTCGCGTCCTACATCGAAACGATTGCAAGTGAGCTCAGTCTGAAATACGACGAGAACAACATCGGCGCTCTCGGCAAGAAGGTCGAGGACATCGGCAAAGCCATCGAGGGTTCCGACGTTTTCAGGGTCATCCAGACCCAGATCAACGTTGCAGACGTGAAGACCTTCATCGGTTTGCTCATCGGCGGCTCGGTTGCGTTCATGTTCTCGGCGCTCGCCATCCGCGCCGTCAGCCGTACGGCCGGCGTCGTGGTCCAGGAGGTCCGCAACCAGTTCGCGGACGGCAAGATCATGTCGGGCGAGAAGAAGCCGGACTACGGCCCGGTCATCGACATCTGCACCGCAGCATCGCTCCGTGAACTCACCACCCCGGCCCTGCTGGCGGTGCTGACCCCGGTCATTATCGGCTTCGGCATCAACTACATGGCACTCGGCGCCTTCCTCGCCGGCGTGATCCTCACCGGCCAGTTGATGGCCAACTACCTGAGCAATGCAGGTGGCGCGTGGGACAACGCCAAGAAGTACATCGAGGACGGCCACGAGGGTGGCAAGGGTTCGGATGCCCACAAGGCAGCCGTCATCGGCGACACCGTCGGCGATCCCTTCAAGGACACCGCCGGACCAGCGCTCAACCCGCTCATCAAGGTGATGAACCTGGTGTCGCTCCTGATGCTCCCTGCGATCATCAAGCTTCGCGACAACGACGCAGCCCGCTACTCGATCAGCGCCGTGGCGCTCGTGATCCTGATCGGCTCGATTGCATTCTCGAAGCGCAAGACCGAGGGCATCAGCGGCGCCCCCGTCTGACGCACTCCTGAAACGGTTACTCGAGCACCCCGGGCGAACGCCCGGGGTGCTCTCTTTTTTGGCGGCGGTCGGGCGGGACATGACACGACACCCCGTGGGGCGAGCACTAGCCTCGCTCACGCATGCTCGCCATCCTCGCCCTGCTCAATGTCGAAAATATCCTCAAAAGCGGCGGGCTCGCCCTCCTTGCTGTCATCGTCTTCGCGGAGAGCGGCATGCTCGTCGGCTTCTTCCTCCCGGGCGACTCGCTGCTGTTCATCGCCGGGTTCCTCGCCTCAACCGCTGGCGGCAACAAGCTGCCGGCGCTCCCTTGGGTCATCCTCACCGTGGTGATCGCCGCGATCGTGGGCGATCAGGTCGGTTACCTCATCGGGCGAAAGCTCGGGCCGCGTCTGTTCAACCGGGAAAACTCGAGGCTGCTCAACCCGAAGAACATCGACAAGACCCAGGTGTTCTTCGAGCACCACGGGCCGAAGTCGATTGTTCTGGCGCGATTCGTCCCGGTGGTACGGGCCTTCGTCGCGGTCATCGCCGGGGCAGGTCGGATGAACTACCGGACGTTCGTGTCGTACAACATCATCGGCGGTGCCCTCTGGGGCATCGGCCTCCCCATCCTCGGCTTCTACCTCGGTGAGCGCAAGTGGGTGAAGGACAACATCGAGATTGTCCTCATCCTCGTCGTTGTGCTGTCGCTCGTGCCGGTGGCGATCGAGCTCCTGCGCCACCGCCGCGCCGCCGCGCGCACCCGCTAAACACGCCCTCCGGGACTCACCCGCGTACGCCGCGTACGCTCGGGCAATGCGAGCCGTTGTCTGCCACGAACTGGGCCCCGTCGAGAACCTGAGGGTGGAGGAGCTCCCCACACCAGACCCGGTTCCGGGTACGGTCCGGATCCGTGTGGAAGCGGCAGGCGCCTCGTTCGTGGACGCGCTGCAGGTGGCTGGTAGATACCAGTTCGCCTCCAAACCCCCGTACACGCCCGGAGGCGAGGCGGCCGGCGTTGTCGATGCTGTAGGGGAGGGCGTGACCGACATCGACGTCGGGGACCGCGTGCTGGCCTCCACCTTCACCGGGGCGTGGGCCGACACCCTGATCGCCAAGCCCCACCAGCTGTACCGCATCCCGGCAACCCTCGACGCCGCCCGCGCAGCAACGTTCCTGCAGGTGTACGGAACGGCATGGTTCGCCTTCACGAGACGGACACAGGTGAACGCCGGCGAGACGGTGCTCGTTACCGGCGCAGGCGGCGGTGTGGGCCTCGCAGCGATCGACGTGGCCCGGTCCTTCGGCGCACGGGTGATCGCTGTTGCCTCCACGGAGGAGAAGCGTTCGCTCGCGCTACGTGCGGGTGCCGATGCGGCGATCGCGAGCGACGACGACGTGAAGTCCCGCTCACGGGAGTTGACCGACGGCCAGGGGATCGATGTGGTCTACGACGTGACCGGTGGTGATGTTGCCGAACAGGCACTGCGTGCACTGCGCTTCGACGGGCGGTACGTCGTGATCGGGTTCACGGCGGGCATCCCCCGCATTCCCCTCAACCTGGTGCTGCTCAACAACCGCACCGTCGTGGGCGTGGAGTGGGGTGGTTGGGTGCAGCGCAACCCGCAGGCGAACCAAGTGCTCGTGAACGAGGTGATCGACGCGATCGGGGCTGGGCGGCTCTCCCCGATTGCCCCGTTCGTGCGCCCGCTCACCGACGCAGCCGAGGTGTGCAGCGAACTGCTGACACGCAGGGCGGTCGGCAAGATCGCGTTCGTCCCCTGATCCTCAGCCGAGAAAGTCGAGCAGGCGCTCGACCGCGCCGACGAGTTCGGGCTCGAGGTCTGCGTAGGTGTTCACCCGGTTGCGCAGCTTCGGCCAGAGGCCGGTGAGCTCGGTCCCGAGCGCGCGGGCCATGCCCTCCTTCCACGGAATGCCGCGGGGGATGTCCGGCCATGCCTCGCGACCGATCACCTTCGGCCGGATGCCGGCCCACACGTCCACGAACGGGTGGCCGGTAACGAGCACAAACTCTCCCCGTACCGTTGCCGCCAGCCTCCATTCCTTCGAGCCATCGACGAGATGGTCGACGAGGATGCCGAGCCGACGCTCCGGCGACGGACCGAACTCGCGCACGGCCTCCTCGAGATGATCGATCCCGTGCATCGGCTCCACCACGATGCCCAGTTCGCGCAGGTCGTCGCCCCACACGTGTTCGAGCAGTTCGGCATCGTGACGGCCCTCCACCCAGATTCGGCTCGCGCGCGCGACGCGCGCAGCGGCCGGCCTGTCGCTCGCTACCGAGCCAGAAGCGGTGAGTCGCGGTCCCGTGGGCTTCGCTGCTTCCTCCCGCACGAGCGTCACCCGCTTGCCCTCAACGAGGAAACCTCCGTCTTTCCAGGTGAAGTGCCGCAACTGTCCCTTGCGGTCGCGCAGCGTCACCGCCTCCACCGTGGCCTTGACGATGTCGCCGCAGAAGCCACTGGAGCGATCCTCCACGACGAGACCGAGAACCGCCGTCACCGCGGGGTATGTGGGCTTTCGCCGCGGGTCGAAGTTCTCGAGGACATCACGCTCGTAGGCCACGGCACCATTGTCCGTCATGGGGCGGGGCGAACCCATGCATGCCAACCGTCGGCAGCGAGCACCTGCTCCACCCCGCTGCCGTCGCGGCGGCGGTATGGGGCACGCAGCCCCCAACCTGTCGGCCCGCTCGGGGACTGCGGCAGCCACGGGCGGCCCCACACGTGCACACGCCGGCCCGGGCCGGTGAGGCGGAAGATCCCCTCCCGCAACTCGATCTTCGCGTCCACCTCTCCGCGCTGCTCGTATCCCCCGTCGACGGCCACCGGGCCACCGGACGCGTACCACTCGACATCGAACGTGACGGGAACCAGTTCGCCATACGCGCGCCCGAGCGCCTCGTCCGGTTCGTCGAGCAGCACACCGTGCGCCTCGTTGCCGAACGACCATTGCTCGAATGGTTCGTCGCAGGTGTGTCCCGCCCACATCTCGGGTGGCTTGATCTCGAGCCCGGCGCGCAGACCGGTGCCGTCGAGTTCGACGATGTGCAGGTACGGCTCGCCCGCCCTCACGAGACCGCACCAGTAGTCGAATCGCTGACCGGTGATCTCCAGACCGACGTACAGCCCGGCGGAGGCCGCTGCGTCCCATCCCCAGAACCACCACGCCTCCACCGATGCCCCCGGGTGGCGGCCCTCGTCGGACGGTCGCCACACCGCCGGCACCCGAGCCGACTCGTCCGCGTGTTCGGTCATGGCGACGAACGGTACCTGACGGGCCAGAATAGGGACCGTGCGATACCTCAGTCTCGAATGGATCGATGCCCTGACCAAGGCCGTTGCGGTCGATGCGGCGATGCAGCGCGCCGCGGCGGAGAACACCATCGCCATCACCCAGGTCGTCACCGGAACGCCCGATGGCGACGTGACCTATCACCTCGCGGTGTCCAACGGCAGGGCCGAGTTCGGTGCAGGCCCCGCAACCGACGAGGACCTACGGATGATGCAGGACTGGGACACCGCTGTCGGCGTGGCAACCAGGACGGTCAACCCGCAGGAAGCACTAATCGACGGGCGAATCCGACTCGGCGGCGACCCGACGAAACTGATGGCGGCCGAGTCGCTGTTCGTTGCGCTCGACGGGATCTTCAACGAGGTCAGCAAACTCACCACCTACGACGTTCCCGACAAGCCGTGAGGCCCGAGCGGGTGCCGGCAGAGGGGTAGCGCCATGCCCGAACTGCCCGAACTGCAGGCCCATGCCGAACGGTTGACGAAGGCGTTCGGCGGCACGGTGCTCGAGTCGTTCACCCCATTCGGCTTCACCGTGCTGAAGACGGCGACGCCGCGACCCGACGAAGCGGTTGGCGAGGTGCTCCAGCGGGTCTGGCGCCGCGGCAAGTACCTCCTCGTTGAGTTCGAGCCCGTGACGTTCGCCGTGCATCTCATGCAGGGCGGCCGCCTCCACCCGGACGACAAGCACGCCATCAAACCGCGCGGCGGCCAGGCGCGCTGGCGGTTCTCCAACGGAGCCGCACTGCTCCTCACCGAACAGGGCACGGAACGTCGCGTCGGGGTGTGGTGCCTGCCGACGGCCAAGGCGCTCGCCAGTCCCCCGCTCGCCTCGCTCGGCCCGGACGCCACCGAGGTGGACGCCGAGACGCTCAGCGACCTCTTCCTCATCCACCCGATGCGTCTGCACGGGTTCCTCCGGGACCAGCATCAGATTGCCGGTCTCGGCCGACGCCTCGCGAACGAGGTCTGTCACCGGGCGCGGCTGTCGCCATTCGCGAACACGGCTCGGCTCGGCATCGAGGGCGCCACCCGGGTGGTTGACGCGATCGAAGCCGCCTGCGACGAAAGCCTTGCGCACGAACGCGAGCAGGACGAGATGAGTGGCTCGGCCACGCGACCGAGCCGGGTGCACCACCGCGAGGGGCAGCCGTGTCCGGAGTGCAGTGACATCATCCGGGCAATCGAGTATTCGGGGTACACGATCAATTACTGCCCAGCGTGCCAGACCGGTGGGAAGGTGCTCGCCGACAACACGACGAGCAAATTCCTCAAGTAGACCCCAGAACTATCGGATCAGCAGGGCTGGATCAGATGAAGCCGAGATCGCGAACGGCGTCGCGCTCCTCGGCAAGCTCGCCCACCGTGGCGTCGATCTTGCCGCGGCTGTAGGCGTCGATGTCGAGGCCCTGAACGATCTCGTACTTGCCGTCCTTGCACACGCAGGGGAACGACGAGATGAGGCCCTCGGGCACACCGTACGAGCCGTCGGAGGGGATGCCCATCGACACCCAGTCACCGTCCGCGGTGCCGAGCGACCACGACCGAATGTGGTCGATAGCGGCGTTGGCGGCCGAGGCGGCCGACGAGGCGCCGCGTGCCTCAATGATCGCTGCACCACGCTTGGCGACCGACGGGATGTACGTGCCGTCCACCCACGCGTGGTCGTTCACCTGCGAGTAGGCCTGCTTGCCGCCGACCTCGCAGTGGAAGAGGTCCGGATACTGGGTGGTGGAGTGGTTGCCCCAGATCGTCATCTTCTTGACGGCCGTGACGGGCTGACCGAGGCGCTGCGCGATCTGTGTTACCGCACGGTTGTGGTCGAGGCGCGTCATTGCGGTGAAGTTGCGAGGGTTCATGCCCTTCGCGTTGTTCATCGCGATGAGCGCGTTGGTGTTGGCCGGGTTGCCGACCACGAGCACCTTGATGTCCTTGTTTGCATTGCGGGCGATTGCCTCGCCCTGCGGCTTGAAGATCCCGCCGTTTGCGGACAGCAGGTCACTGCGCTCCATGCCGGCCTTGCGCGGCATCGCGCCGACGAGCAGGGCGACGTCGGCGCCAGCGAACGCCACGTTCGCATCGTCGGTGCCCACGACACCGGCGAGCAACGGGAATGCGCAGTCGTCCAACTCCATCCTCACGCCCTCGAGCGCCTTGAGAGCAGGTGTCACCTCGAGCAACTGGAGGATGACCGGGGTGTCTGGGCCGAGCATGGCACCCGATGCAATACGGAACAAGAGGCTGTAGCCGATCTGGCCGGCGGCGCCGGTAACGGCAACTCGAACTGGGGTCTTCATAGGTGTCCTAGCGTACTCATCCGCGCTGCAGGCTCCCCGAATCGGATGCGTGGAGAACGGGGGTAGCGCGACCCGCGGGACGCCTCAGCCAACGGCCTCGGTGATAGCGCCGACGATGAGTGAGGTGAAGTACCGCTGACCGGCCGGCGCCAGGTGGATACGGTCCGCCCAGAAATACGCGCGCCCCGGCGACGACACCCCCTTGGCACCCCAGTAGTAACGCAGTTTGCTCTGCGCGAGCCGCTGCCAGTCGAGGATCGTGACGTTCGGGAAACGATCCCTCGCGGCGAGCAGCAGTCGGTGGTTCCTGGCCTCCTTGGGCAGGCCGTTCACCTGGGGGGTGACCACGATCACGTGGTCCACGTCGGTCAGCTTGCCGAGGACGATGTCGATGAGGCGGGCGCTCAGGTTGTCGTTGCCGCCGAGCGCCAGCACGACCACCTCCCCGAGCTGTCCCGACGCGCGGTACCGGTCGATGAGGCCCTCGGCCTTACCGAAGCGCCTTGCCTCGTTTGCATCCACCCGTATGCCCGCCACCTCGAGGCGCCCCTTGGCCCCGAGCATCACTGAGTCGCCAAGCGCAAGCGGCCTGATCGGCATCAGCGGCACGGTGACCGCAGCGGGGGCAGGCGGCGGGGTGCCACCCGGCGAGGTCGCCACCGGCTTGGTCGCAGTCGTCGGGGCGGGAACCGTCGTGGCCGACGGTACGACCGAGGTATCGGTGGGCGACGCCGCTACCTGCGTACTGGTGGGGACACCGACGGTTGCGGGCACCTCGGTCGTGGTGGTTGGCGCCGCGGCGGGCTCGGTATCGGCCGCCAGCATCTCGCAGGCAGCCGGATCGCGGTTGCACGCAGCCTGGTCCGCAAGCACGTCCGCGGCGGCGAACGACGACGCCGTGGGCACGACGGTGACGAGCATCGCGACGGCACCGACAGCGGCAAGCACCCTGCTGCGCGCGTAGCCGAGGCCACTGCGCACGGGCACCTCGAGCAGTCGGTACGACAGTTCGGTCAGCACCACCGTGACGAGCAATCGCAGGAGCAGCGCGGGTAGCCACCCCCAGCGAACGTCCGGGCTCGACGGGTCGAGGAGCGACAGGTCGCCGCGCGGCCGGGTCAGCTGAAAGACCGGCCAATGCCACAGGTACAGGCCGTAGGAACGCTTGCCAACCCACACGAGCGGCCGCGCGGAGAGCACACGTGACGCCAGCAGCGAGCCGGGGTGGGTGACCGCCACGATCGTCATCACCGTGGCGATCCCGATGATGAGGAACCCGCCGCGGAACAACAGGTCGTAGCCATGCACTGCGGATACACCGTCGACAACGAGGTGCCAGCGGAGGAAGGCCCACACAAGCACGCCGAGTCCTACCGTGCCGGCGACGTCGGTCCAGCGACCGTGCCGGGACACCGAGGCCGTGGCGAGGCGCCACGGCCTCCAGAAGATCGCGAGTGCGGACCCGAGCAGCAGTCCCGACAGACGCGTCGGCGTGGACAGGTACAAGAAGTTGATGCGCCCGAGGTTCTCAGACCGGTACACGAGCGCCACCACGAGCGCGATGACACCGGCCAGGGCGGCGAACACCACGCCAACTGCGGGGAGATGGTGCCGGAAGCGACGCAGCACGAACCACATCACGAGCGGCCACACGAGGTAGAACTGCTCCTCGACCGCTAGCGACCAGAGGTGCCGGAGCAGGGACGGGCGCCCGAGCCGGTCCGAGTAGTCGAGCCCGGCGATCACTTGGTACCAGTTCGTCAGGTACAGCCAGGCAGACACCCACGTCCCGCGGAATGCGCGTACGTGCTCACGCAGCGAATCACTGCTGCTGCCGCCGATCCCCACGATGCCCATCGTCACGATGAGCACTGCGAACAGGGCGGGCAGCAGTCGGCGTGCTCGACGCGCCCAGAACTGCTTGATGTCGATCCGGTCGGTTCGTTCGTGCTCGGCTACAAGCAGTGTCGTGATCAGGTACCCCGAGATCACGAAGAACACCTCGACACCGAGGAACCCACCGGGCATCCAGGACGACGGCATGTTCTGCTGCGCGTGGTACAGCACGACTGCGGCAACCGCTATCGCCCGCAGGCCGTCGAGTCCCGGGACGTAGGCGAGCGATGCACGCGCCCTCCCGAACAGCGAGGTGCCCGCAACCGGTGTCGGGTCCACGGTCAGAAGGTGGGCAGCCCGAGCCGGCCGTAGATCTCCCGGGTGGCGTTCGAGCGGTTCATCGTGAAGAAGTGCAGCCCCGGTGCTCCGCCCTCGAGGAGCGTGGCGCACAGTTCCGTGGCCACCTCCACACCGATACGCGCCACCTCGGCCTCATCGCCGGAGTCCCCGATCCGCTCGGCCAGCCAGGCCGGGAACACCGAGCCGGAGAGCTCTGCCATGCGCTTCACCTGGTTCTTGTTGGTGACAGGCATGATTCCCGGGACGATGGGCTTGTCCACGCCGAGCGAGGCGAGTTCGTCGACCATCCGGAAGTAGTGGTCCGCCTCGAAGAAGAACTGGGTGATCGCGAAGTCCGCCCGCTTCAGCTTCTCGGCGAGGTACCGACGGTCACTGGCGCGGTCCGCGGAGCGGGGGTGCATCTCGGGGTGCGCCGCTACGCCGATGGAGAAACCTCCAGCGGAGGCGATGTGCTCGACCAGGTCGAGCGCGTAGGAGTAGTCGCTCGGCCCCGGTTCCGCCCCGGCGGCAGGTGGGTCTCCCCCGAGGGCGAGGATGTTCTCCACACCCGCATCGGTGTAGTTGGCCAAAATTTCGCTGATCTCAGCGCGACTGTGGGCCGTGCACGTGAGGTGCGCCATCGGCGTGATGTGGGTCTCCTTGCGCACCCACTCCACGACAGCGTGCGTACGGGCGCGTGTGCCGCCGCCCGCGCCATAGGTAACGCTCACGAAGCCCGGCGAGAGCGACTCGAGCTCCGCGATTGTGCGCCCCAGCGTCAGCTGTGCGTAGTCGGTCTTGGGGGGAAAGAACTCGAAGGAGAAGGTGCGGCCGCGCGCGAGGAGATCTGCAATGCGGGCCATTCCCAAAACGCTAGCGGTGCCATCAGCACCCCGGCGGCGATGGTCAGCGATGACCAGGACGGGGCGAGAGCCGAGTCGTATTCGGACCAGACCCGATGGGCAACCCCGACGGCGATCACCGACGTAGCAACGAGCGCTACCACCGCCCTGCTCGACCTCCAGAGCGCGATCACCGTTGCCGCTGCGGCGAGCGAAAACGCTGCTGCTGCCATCCCGCCGTAGTGGTACCGCACACCGTGGACATCACCACCGGAAACGTTCTGAAAGCGAAGGAACGCCGGTGCATTCACGATGGCAACCCACCAGAGCAGGCCGGCGGAGACGGCCGCCAGCAGAGCAAGGCGGTCCACCCGGACCAACCATGCACTCCGTCGGTCCTCGACGGGCCACAACAGCAGCATGGTGCCGAGCGGCAGCCAGGACCCGGACCCGAGCACGTCACCGGTACAGAGCGCCGCAACAAGGATCACAACGGCACTGGCAAGCGCAAGGCGCCACATCGAGAGATCCGCGCGCCGGTGGGCCCAGACGAGGACCGGCACGGCCCACAGCGGCAGGTACTGCACCGAACCGACAGTGTCGTGAATGCGGTGGATGATCTCGGTGCTGTCCCAGAACCCACGGAGCGGATACGGAGCGACTGCAACGATCATCACACCGCCGATGCCGTAGCCCCAGAGCCTTCTCAGCAGGGTGAGCCGGTGGGCCCACCCCACCGATTCAGCCAAGCAGTTCCTCGACCGGTGTGATCATGCCCACGTAGAAGGCACCGAACTCGGCGTACACGGCGGAGGCCTCGTCGAAGCGCATCGTGTACACGACCTCCTTGAGGTCGTCGATGTGCACGCCGAACAGCGTGACGCCCCACTCGAAGTCATCGAGACCGGTGGAGCCGGTGACGACCTGCAGCACGCGACCGGCGAAGGTACGCCCACTCCTGCCGTGTTCGTGCATCAGTGCCTCACGGCGCTCGTATGCCTCGGTGAACCAGTTTGCGTATCCCTCGCGCCGCTTCGACATGGGATAGAAGCAGAAGGCGGGCTTGTCCGCCGGGGGAAGCTGCGGGTACAGGCGTGTCTGCTTCATCGCGTCGGGAACGCCCTTCGCGTACTCACTCACCTCGGTGATGGACACGTAGGAGTCGACCACGTCGAGACCGGCGTGCTGCAGGGCCGTCTGGAGACGGCGCAGCTCGCGGAGGTCCGGACCGAGGGCAAGCACGCACACGTCTGCCTTGTGGCCAAGCATGTCCGCGCAGATCACCTGGTGATCGGCGGCCTGGGTGGCCTTGACAGCAGCAACTACCGCCTCACGGTCGAGGCTGGCGGTGGGCTTGCAGAACAGGTGGAGGACGCCCCACCCAACGCTTGGGCTGATCGGTTCGGTCACCCCACCGAGGCTACCGACCGGGGCGACTGGCCACAGGCCGCTATCGGTCGTTGCGCAGTTGGTGATCGACGCGCTCGGGCGAATAGACGTTGAAGCGATCGTCACGGACGAAGCCGACGAGAGTGATCCCCGCCCGACGCGCCGTATCGACTGCGAGGGCAGTTGGTGCGCTCACGGAGACCACCGTGCCGAATCCGGCCGCCCAGGCCTTCTGAACGATCTCGAAGCTCGCCCTCCCCGACACGTACAGGGCAAGTGCGGAGGCCGGCAGCGCGCCATCCAGCAGCAGGCGCCCCACCACCTTGTCGACGGCGTTGTGTCGCCCCACGTCCTCTCGGGCGATCACCACCGAACCGCTGCTGTCGAACGCCACGGCCGCGTGCACCGCACCGGTGGCATCGAACAGTGGCTGGCTGGCGAGCGCCCTGCCGGGCAGGTCAGCAAGCAGCGACAGGTCGAAACGGGTGAGGCCCGCCGGATCGATCGGGGCCAGTCGCCCGGCCAGTTCGTCGAGGCTCGCGCTGCCGCACAGCCCGCAGCTCGAGGTGGTGGTCGTGAGGCGTGCGGTGGGTCGGGGGGCGAGGCCACCGCTCGACACCGTGACGGTGTTGAAGCCGGACTCCACCGCGGAGCCGTTCGCGCAGTAGCGCACCTCGATCACCGGCGCGCCGGCGAGCAACCCCTCGGTGTGGAGGAAGCCTGCCGCTAGCTCGAAATCGTGACCGGGTGTGCGCATCGTGGTGGAGACGCGCACGTCGTCAAGCTCGATCGCCATCGGCTCCTCGACAATGAGATCGTCCGGTACGCGGCGGCCCGTCCCGCCTTCCATCCTGGTGATCAACAGACTTGCCATCCGCCGCCGTGCCATCGCGGGAGACTACCGGCACGAGGACCGCAGCGACCCGCCGCGCACCGCACGCGCAACGGCCCGGGCGCTCGCCCGGGCCGTTATCAGTTCTTGTTGGCAATCGGGGACTAGAAGTCCTCCATGCCCCCGCCCGGCATCCCGGAGGCGCCGGCAGGCTCGGGCTTGTCGGCAACGACTGCCTCGGTGGTGAGGAACAGTGCAGCGATCGACGCAGCGTTCTGCAGCGCCGAGCGAGTCACCTTCGCAGCGTCGATGACACCGATCTTCACGAGGTCCACATACTCGCCGGTGGCGGCATTGAGGCCCTCGCTGCCGGACATGTTGCGGACCTTGTCGACAACGACACCGCCCTCCATGCCTGCGTTCTCGGCGATCTGCTTGAGGGGGGCCTCGAGCGACTTGGCGACGATGCGGGCACCGGTTGCCTCGTCACCGCTCAGCGCATCGGCAGCAGCAAGCACAGCGACCTGCGCACGGAGTAGCGCAACGCCACCGCCGGGCACTACGCCTTCCTCGATGGCAGCCTTGGTGGTGGACACTGCATCCTCGATGCGGTGCTTCTTCTCCTTCAGTTCCACCTCGGTTGCGGCGCCGACCTTGAGGACCGCAACGCCGCCGGACAGCTTGGCGAGGCGCTCCTGGAGCTTCTCGCGGTCGTAGTCAGAGTCGGTGTTCTCGATCTCGGTCTTGATCTGGGAGATGCGACCCTTGATGTCATCCTCGGCACCGGCGCCCTCGATGATCGTGGTCTCGTCCTTGGTGATAACGACCTTCTTGGCACGGCCGAGCAGGTCGAGCGTGACGTTGTCGAGTTTGAGGCCGACTTCCTCGCTGATGACCTGGCCGCCGGTGAGAATGGCCATGTCCTGCAGCATCGCCTTGCGGCGCTCGCCGAAGCCGGGGGCCTTGACGGCGACCGACTTGAACGTGCCACGGATCTTGTTGACCACGAGGGTGGCAAGTGCCTCCCCCTCAACGTCCTCGGCGAGGATGACGAGCGGGCGGCCGCTCTGCATGACCTTCTCGAGAACCGGGAGGGCATCGCGGACCGACGAGATCTTCGAGGAGGCGAACAGGATGTACGGGTCCTCGAGCACGGCCTCCATGCGGTCCGGGTCGGTGACGAAGTAGGGCGAGATGTAACCCTTGTCGAAGCGCATGCCCTCAACGAGGTCCATCTCCATGCCGAAGGTCTGGCTCTCCTCGACGGTGATGACGCCGTCCTTGCCGACCTTGTCGATGGCGTCGGAGATCATGGCGCCGATCTCGGGATCCGCAGCGGAGATCGCCGCCACCTGGGAGATCTGCTCCTTGGAGTCGACCACCTTGGCGAGTGCCTTGATGCTGGCCACCGCTGCGACAACGCCGGCCTCGATGCCCTTCTTCAGGCTCATCGGGTTGGCGCCAGCGGCCACGTTGCGCAGGCCCTCGTGGACCATGCTCCAGGCGAGCACCGTTGCCGTGGTGGTGCCGTCGCCGGCAACATCGTCGGTCTTCTTCGCGACTTCCTTGACGAGTTCCGCGCCGATCTTTTCGTACGGGTCTTCGAGGTCGATCTCCTTGGCGATCGACACGCCGTCGTTGGTGATCGTGGGGGCACCCCACTTCTTTTCCAGCACGACGTTGCGGCCCTTGGGCCCGAGCGTGACACGGACGGCGTCGGCGAGCTTGTTCATGCCCGCTTCGAGCCCACGACGAGCCTCTTCGTCAAATGCGATCATCTTCGCCATTTGGTGGTTCCTCCGTTGTTGATCCAGCGATGGTTCGAGGCGTCTGAACGGCTGTTTGCCGCTCTTCGCACTCGGGTCATTCGAGTGTTAGCACTCTACGGGCAGGACTGCTAATGCGACAACCGTCAGCCCAGCCCAGCCCACACCCCCTGTGGAATACCCCGGGCTGGAGGCGAGTTTCACCTTGCATGGCAACCTCCGAGGCAGCACAGAGCCGGTCCGGCAAGCGGGTCATCGTGGTCGGGGGCGGGGTGTCGGGGCTCTCGACAGCCCTGAAACTCGGCCGGGCGGGCTTCGCCGTGACCGTTTTGGAGCGCGATCCCGTCGAGATGCCCTCCAGTGCCGACGAGGCGTTCGAGTGGGACCGACGGGGCGCCCCTCAGGTTCGCCATAGCCATGCCTTCCTCGGGCGGCTGTACGGCCTGCTCCGGGACAGTGAACCGGATCTGCTTGCGGCCCTGCTCGATGCCGGCGCCACCGAGATGCGCTTCGGCGACAACGTTCCTGACACCCTTGAGGACTTCCGGCCCGAACCAGGTGACGAAGACCTCGTGATGCTCGCGTGCCGCCGCACCACCTTCGAATGGGTGCTGCGCCGCACGGCGCTCGCCGAGGGCAACGTGGAGTTCCGCGCCGGGGTCGCTGCAGAGGGCTTCACCGTCGCACCCGGCCGAGGCGAGGGCGAGCCCCCGTTGGTGAACGGTGTTCGGCTCGCGGACGGCTCGAATCTCGCAGCCGACCTTGTTGTAGTGGCGGCGGGTCGGCGCTCGGCGCTGCCCGAGTGGCTCGACGCCATCGGTTGCGCGCCGATGCCGGAGGCCGTCGAGGACACGGGGATCATCTACCTCTCACGCTTCTACCGACTCCGCGACGGTCACGACCTCCCGCCTCGCAACGGCCTCATCGGCGGAGACCTCGGCTACCTCAAGTACGGCGTGTTCCTCGGCGACAACCGCACCTTCTCGCTCACGCTCGCCACGCCGTCAGACGACGATCAACTGCGCAGGCTGCTCTCCGACGACGAGACCTTCGAGCACGCTGCCCGCACGCTCGACGTTGCCGAGCCGTATGTGGACGGGCGGGCCGAGGCGCTCACGCCCGTGCACGTAATCGCCGGGCTACTCAACCGGCGCCGTGAGTTCGTGGTGGACGGCCGGCCGCTCGCTATGGGTGTCCATCCGGTCGGCGACTCCGTGGTGTGCACCAACCCGCTGTACGGCCGTGGCTGCACAACCGGCTACTGGAGTGCACACCTGTTGTCCCGGGCGATCACCGAGTTCCCCGATGACCTCGAGGCCCAGTCGCTCCGCTTCCACGCACT
Organism: Ferrithrix thermotolerans DSM 19514; assembly: GCA_945889085.1. Lineage (GTDB taxonomy): Bacteria > Actinomycetota > Acidimicrobiia > Acidimicrobiales > Ilumatobacteraceae > WLJO01. The sequence goes on along the minus strand of CAMDBM010000014.1, from coordinate 14,224 downwards.
CGTGGCCGACGAGATCGTGCCGTGGTACGACTCCGGTGTCGCCCAGGACGCCGAGGCCCGGCGCGTGGCGACTGCGTTGATAGCCGGCGAGGACCCCGATGCGGACGCCAGCGACCCGCGGGCGTTCATGCGCGGCGTGTTCCGTGACGGACTGGCACCGGCGCTGCGTTTCGACCCGGTGGTGCTGCGCGCCTTCATGCGCAGCGTCAACCTGCTCACACCGCCCGATGCCTTGCTCAAGGATCAGGACGTGATGGCACGCATCTTCGCGATCTGGAACGACCGCGAGAACCGGCCGCCCGAACCGCAACTGGGGCCCAAGACCCGCGCCGAGATGCTCGATCTGATGGACGCGTTCGCCGCCTGACGCTCCCCGGTAGGGGCGAGGGTCAGCCGCCGGCGACGGCGGGGATGATCGAGACGGTCTCCCCGGCCGGCACAGCGGTGTTCAGGCCGTCGAGATACCGAACGTCGTCGTCGGAAACGAACACGTTCACGAACTTGCGCAGCGCGCCGTTGTCGTCGAGGAGACGGTCCGAAAAACCCGGGTGGCTAGCGTCGAGGTTCTTCAGGACCTCGGCCAGCGTTGCGCCTTCCACGGACACCGTGGCGTTGCCGCCCGACAGGGGGCGCAGGGTGGTGGGGATGCGAACGGTGACGGCCATAGGCGATTGAGGCTAGCGGTGAAAGACGACGGGTGCGGTCGGGATTAGGCGCGGGTGGGCGGGCGCAGGTTCCACCACGGGAACATCCCCTCGAGTTGCGAGGCAACACGGATCAGGAGGTCCTCGCGAAATGGTGCCGCAACCAGTTGCACACCGATCGGCAGCCCGGCGGTGTTCCAGTGCAATGGGAGCGAGATCGCCGGCTGGCCCGTGACGTTGAACTGTGCGGTGTACTGGAGCCACGGCACCATCCGACGACCCGCGCCCGGACCGGCGAGCACCCCAATCTCGGCCGGTGGTGCACCGAGCGTGGGAGTGAGCAGCAGGTCGTACTGATCCCACCACGACACCACCCGACGGCTCCACAGCCGCAGCCACTCAAAGCTCTCCAGATACTCGAGGCCGGTCAGCGAGCGACCCCACTGAGCGAACTCGAGGGCATCGGGCTCAATGTCGTCGTCGCCAGCCTCCCGTCCGAGGATGGCTGCGATCTTGTCAATCTCGGAGGCCGTGCTCACCGCCACGATGTTCGAGAAGTGCTTCATCTGAGCCTCGTGTTCCTCGAGCGCACCAGGGTACGAAGGCTCCACGAGATGTCCGACGGCGGCGAGCATTCGTGCGGCCTTGTCCACCGCATCTGCGCAGTCCGGATCCCGCGGGAGATCCGTGGGAATCGGGTGATCGAGGAACCCGATGCGCAGTTGCCCGGTTGCGACCCGCAACTCCGAGGACAGCGGCCGTGTGAACGGCGGGGCGGCGAACGGGTCCCCCATCTCATAGCCGGATACGAAGTCGAGCATTGCTGCGCTGTCGCGAACGGTCTTGCTCACGATGCCGTCGGTGGTGCAACCGGCCCACGAGTCGTAACCGGGAGAGCCGGAGATACGGCCACGGCTCGGCTTCAGGCCCACCAGTCCGCAGGCCGATGCCGGGATTCGAATAGATCCGCCGCCGTCGCTCGCATGCGCCATCGGAACGAGGCCCGCGGCCACGGCGGCTGCCGAACCGCCGGACGTGCCGCCGGTGGAGCGATTCGTGTCCCACGGATTTCTGGTGGGACCGAACGAGAGCGGCTCAGTGGCGATCACGCTGCCCAACTCGGGAGTGTTCGTGCGGCCGAGCACCACGAGCCCGGCCTCACGGAAGCGGCGGGCGAGCGCCGAATCCCGGTCGGCGCGGTAGCCGATGTTCTTCAGTGCACGGGTGCCCGCGTAGTACGGCTCGTCGGCCATCATGAGGCCGAGGTCCTTCACGAGGAACGGCACACCGCGGAACGGGCCGTCGGGAAGCGCGCCCCTCGCCTCGGCGCGGGCGCGCTCGAAGCGTTCGCTGATGACGGCGTTGATCGTGGGGTTCACGCGCTCGATGCGCTCGATCGCTGCGTCCACGAGCCCGAGCGGGCTGATCTGGCCGGAACGAACCAGTTCGGCCTGCCCCACACCGTCGAATGTGGTGAGGTCCGACATGTCATTGGTCTGCATGTCGTGACCCTAGAACGCGGGACGGGTGTGGGCCCACGGCGGCCACCACATCCGCACGGATAACGTCCTAGACGTGCGTGTGTTGGCAGCGGTGGACAAGTTCCGGGGCACCGCAACGGCGCGCGAGGTCGCCAAGGCGATCGGTAGCGCCTGTTGGGAGCTCGGCCACGACTGCGACGAGGCGCCGCTTGGCGACGGTGGCGAGGGAACGCTCGAGGTGCTCGGCGGCGCGAACCGCACGACACGCGTGGACGGGCCGCTCGGTGGGCCGGTGGAAGCTGGGTGGCGCATGCAGAACCGCACCGCCGTCATCGAGATGGCGCAGGCATCGGGGCTGCTGCTCACTGGTGGGGCCGAGGGCAACGACCCGGTCAACGCCTCCACCCGCGGCACGGGGCAGCTGATTGCTGCGGCACTCAGCGCCGGCGCCCGCAAGATCATCGTGTGCCTCGGTGGTTCTGCGACAACCGACGGTGGCCTGGGGGCGCTGCAGGCCCTGCCGTCCACTACACGCCTGCGCGGGGTGGAACTGCTCGTTGCGTGCGACGTCACCACGCGGTTCACGGACGCGGCGCGGGTGTTCGGTCCGCAGAAGGGCGCCTCAGCCATCGAGGTGGAACTGCTCACCAACCGTCTCGACGCGCTCGGCGAGCGCTACCTCGACGAGTTCGGCGTGGACGTTCGCACCATCGCCGGTGCCGGAGCCGCCGGGGGTCTCGCCGGGGCACTCGCCGCTGTTGGCGGAAGGCTCGTTCCCGGCTTCGACCTCGTGGCGGACGAGATTGACCTACGCGACCGGATCGACGCGGCGGACCTCGTGATCACCGGCGAGGGTTACCTCGACGAGCAATCCTTCGAGGGCAAGGTGGTGGGCGGTGTGCTGACGCTCACCACGATGGCGCACCGGGAGGCGCACGTGATCGTCGGAAACGGCGACCACGAACTCGTGGAACGTCTCGGGGCGATCACGCTCGTGGACGAGTACGGCGAACAGGATGCGTTCGCGCGGACCATGTGGTGCGTCGAGCAGGCGACTCGATCGATCTTGTCGACGCTGCGCTGAGCCGCACGGCCCCGCGCCGGACGCTCAGGAACCGGTGGTGATGGTCTCGGCAGCGGCCGTGATGGACACTTCGGTATTGGGCACACCCGCATCGCCAGCAAGCGGAAGCAGCGACTGACCGGCCTTGTCCAGACCGAGCAGGATCAGGATGGTTGCACCGCTGACATCTGACTGCTTCACCGGAGCGCTCTCGTCGAGCGGGCCGGGCGTGCCGTCGAGACCCATCTCGGCCATCACGGACTTGGCGACCGCAAGCGCAGCCTCGTCGCCGGGCGCCACGAGCACTTGTGTGGTGTCGTTGAGCGTGCCGGAGTTGGCGGTGAACGCCTTGCCGGCGTCGTAACCGCGCGCCTTCAGTTCGTCGGTGAGCGCACCGGCGGCACCCTTCTTGCCCGAGGCATTGGACACCACGACGATCGCGCCGGTACGCACCAGTACCGGAAGGGTGACATCGGGGACGCTGCTGTCATCGGTGAAGGTGGTGTCGTCGGTCGGTTCCGTGGTGTCGGTGATCTCTGTCGTGTCGCTATTCGTGTTGCCGGCGTCGCTCTTCACGTCGCGCAGGACGATGAGGCCGATGAGGCCAGCGACCGCAGCGATAACGACGGCGATGATCGGTGTTGCGGGCCGGGATGCGGGCGCGGACTGTCCCGGTCGGGGCCGTGCCGGCCGGTTGGGGTCCTGCATGCTCATGTCCGGCTACCTCCTGGATTATTTCGCGTGTACTTCGGTGCCCGAGCCATCCACACGTGCCCGAAGCCGTCGGTCCCGAAGTCGCATCAAACGGCGGACTACGAGAGGGTCGGCTTCCAGCGCAGCGGGGTCCTCAAGCACTTGGTTGAGTTCCTCATAGTACGTGTCCGGGGCACACGCGAACCGTCTGCGGACGAGGAGATCCTTTTCGCCATCCATCGTCCACCAGGTGCGCTCGAACTCGAGGATCGCGTGTTGCCGCTCAGATAAGCCCATCGTGACCATCCTCCCGCGTGCGGCACCACGTTACAAGCACCCCCTCTGAACAGGGCTTTTGTGCTCTAGACGCGCCGGACGGTCAGGCGGAGATGGACTCCTTGCCGAGATGGAAGCCGACGTAACCGGCGGCAGCGACCTCGTCGCACTTCTGGCGATAGGCGCCGACACCGCCGACGTACGGCATGAACACCCGCGGCTTGCCCGGGATGTTCGCCCCCAGGTACCACGAGTCGGCCTGCATGAAGAGCGTCGTTGACGCGAGTTCGTTGACGTGGGCAACCCAGTCCGTCTGGGCCTGCTCATCGGCCTCGAACGTGGCGAGGTCGTCCTTCTGCATGCATTCGATCACGCCTGAGATCCACTCCACGTGCTGCTCGATCGAGACGGGCATGTTGCTGAGCACCGACGGGGAGCCCGGTCCGGTGATCATGAACAGGTTCGGGAAGCCCGCCGTGGACACGCCGAGATAGGTGAGCGGACCTGCGGCCCACACGTCCTTCAGTGCCAGACCGTCGTGGCCCCGGATGTCCATCTTGTTGTAGGTGCCGGTCATCGCATCGAAGCCCGTGGCGTACACGAGAACGTCGAACTCGTACTCACCATCTGCGGTACGGATGCCGGTAGGCGTGATCTCCTGAATCGGCGCGCTGCGGATGTCGACCAGCGTGACGTTGTCACGGTTGTAGGTGTCGAAATAGTTCGTGTCGATCAGCGGGCGCTTCGAGCCGAACGGGTGATCGACCGGAGACAGCTTCGAGGCAACCGCGGGATCCTTCACGATCTCGCGAATCTTCTTGCGGATGAAGTCTGAAGCCGTATCGTTCGCCCGGATGTCGGAGCCGATGTCGTTGAACGAACCGAACAGGAACTTCGCTCCGCCCTCTTCCCACCCTCGCTCGTAGGTTGCGTTGCGCTCCTCCTCGCTGACCTCCAGCGCCGATTGTCCGCTCTGCTCGTAGTGCATCCCCACGGCAGACGCGCGTGCCTTGGCCATGATGTCGTCGTACTGCTTCTTGACCTCGTCGAGGGATTCCTTCGTAACCGTGCCGTGACGGGCAGGAACCGAGTAGTTCGGCGTCCGCTGGAACACGAAGAGATGCTTCGCCTGCTCTGCGATCACAGGGATCGACTGGATTCCGCTCGAACCGGTACCGATGATCCCGACGCGCTTGCCCGTGAAGTCCACGCCCTCGTGCGGCCACTCACCCGTGTGGTACGACGGGCCGGCGAACGAGTCCTGACCGGTGATTTTCGGCTTCTGCGTCGACGACAGGCAACCAATACCCGTGACCAGCCACTTGCACGACACGGAATCACCCTGATCGGTGCCCACCGTCCATCGGTTCGTCAGATCGCTCCAGTGGGCCGACGTGACTCGCGTGTTGAACGTCATGTTGCTGCGCAGGTTGTAGCGGTCTGCGACATGGCCCAGGTAGCGGAGGATCTCCGGCTGTTCCGGATACTTTCCGCTCCACTCCCAGTCCTGCATCAGCTGCTTGTCGAACGTCAAACAGTAGAGGAACGACTCGGAGTCGCAGCGCGCTCCGGGATACCGATTCCAGTACCACGTACCGCCCACGTCGTTGCCTGCCTCGAAGACACGAACACTCAACCCCATCTCGTCGCGAAGCCGACGGTTCATGCCCAAGCCTGCAAAGCCGGCACCGATGACTACCGCATCGACTTCTTCGGTCACATTGCTATTACCGCTCATGTCACACCCTTTCTGGAGTGTTGATCAATTGTCTTTCGTGCTGCGCTTACCCCTTGCCGGGAACTGTGCGGTGGCCCCGAGAGGCCGGCCATCGCTACAGGGGCTCCGAGAACTCCGGAGTCCCTGTCGGAACAACTTGGTTGCAACGCCCGTGTCGATGCTGTGGTGAAGGCTTCCGCTACTAGGCGGAGACGGACTCCTTGCCGAGGGTGAAGCCCTCGTAGCCGGCGGCCGCGACCTCGTCGCACTTCTGGCGGTACGTACCCACCCCGCCCACGTACGGCATGAACACCCGCGGCTTGCCCGGGACGTTTGCCCCCAAGTACCACGAGTTCGCCTGCATGAAGAGGGTCTGCGAAGCGAGGTCGTTCACGTGGGCCACCCAGTCGGTCTGGGCCTGCTCCTGGGCCTCGAACGTGGAGATCCCAGCCGAGCGCATGTGCTCGATGACGCCGGAGATCCAGCCAACGTGCTGCTCGATCGAGACCGGCATGTTGCTGAGCACCGACGGGGAACCCGGGCCGGTGATCATGAACAGGTTCGGGAAGCCCGCTGAGGTGACGCCGAGATAGGTGAGCGGACCGGCCGCCCACACGTCTTTCAGCGCGAGGCCGTTACGGCCACGGATGTCCATCTTGTTGTACGTGCCGGTCATTGCGTCGAAGCCCGTGGCGAACACGATGATGTCCAGGTCGTACGTGCCGTCCTGTGTGCGGATACCCGTCGGTGTGATCTCCTCGATCGGGGCTGCGTGGATGTCCACGAGTGTGACGTTGTCGCGGTTGTAGGTGTCGAAGTAGTCGGTGTCGATGAGCGGGCGCTTCGACGCAAACGGGTGGTCGACGGGGGCCAGCTTGTCGGCGACCGCCGGGTTCTTGACGATCTCCCGGATCTTCTTGCGGATGAACTCCGAAGCGGTTGCATTAGCGTCGAGGTTGACGGCGATGTCGTTGAACGTGTCCTGGAGGAACTTGAACCCGCCCTCCGCCCACGCCCGCTCGTAGATCGCTTCCCGCTCCTCGTCGCTGACCGACATCGCCGAGATCTCGCTCATGTCGTAGTGCGAGCCGCCGGTGGACCAACGCGACTTCTCCATGATCGCGTCGTAGTTCTTCTTCACCTCGTCGAGCGAGGCCTTCGTGACGGTGCCGTGGCGGGCGGGCACGGTGTAGTTGGGCGTGCGCTGGAAGACATACAGGTGCTCGGCCTGCTTCGCCATCACCGGGATGGACTGGACGCCGCTCGAGCCGGTGCCGATGACGCCGACACGCTTGCCCGTGAGATCTACACCCTCGTGCGGCCACTCACCCGTGTGGTACGAGGGGCCGGCGAAGGAGTCCCGGCCCTTGATGTTGGGCTTCTGCGTGGAGGACAGACAGCCGACGCCAGTGATGAGGTACTTGGCAGAGACGCTGTCCCCAGCGTCGGTGCCGACAAGCCAGCGGTTGGTGCTCTCGTCGAAGTGCGCCGACGTGACACGGGTGTTGAACGTCATGTTGCTGCGCAGGTCGAAGCGGTCCGCAACATGGGTGAGGTAACGGAGGATCTCGGGCTGCTCGGGATACTTGCCGCTCCACTCCCAGTCCTGCATGAGCTGCTTGTCGAAGGTGAGGCAGTACAGGAACGACTCGGAGTCGCAGCGCGCCCCGGGATAGCGGTTCCAGTACCAGGTACCGCCGACATCGTGGCCGGCCTCGAAGACACGAACGCTCATGCCCATGTCGTCACGGAGGCGTCGGTTCATAGCGAGGCCGGAGAACCCGGCACCAATGACGACAGCGTCGACGGTCTCGGTGATTGGTGTGTTGCTCATGATCGTGCCTTTCAGTGGAACGAATATCGGTCGCAGCGAGTGCGCTGCGGCCGGGATGACGTGGGACGAGACACGAGGGAGCAATCGGGAGATGGCGCGACGCAGCACGGGCGAGCGATGTGCTCGAGCCGATGTCCAGAAGCGACATGTACCACTCAGACCCCCCAGTCCGAAGGGTGAGCGACGGCAGCACCGCTGCTCACGGGGCCAACCTAACAACGATTCGAGAAGTGGGCAAGGGGCCAAAAGCCCCTAGCGGGGGCGATCACGTGGCCGCTCCCGCCGGGGCCGGGGCAATTCGGTCGCCACAGCGCGTCCGGGCCGGTTCGTGTAGAACTCGGGGATGGACACCGAAGCAACCCGCACCCTCGTCAAGCAGTTCCTCGCCGCCCGATCGGCCGGCGACCTGGCAGGAATCACGGCGGCACTGGCAGATGACGCCGTGTGGGTGCTGCCGCAGTCGTCCTCCTTCGGCCCTTTCGAGGGTCGCGATGCGGTGGCCAAGGCTCTGGGCGGTGGGGTGTCCGGCACGCTGTTCGACCCGGCAACGATCCGCCGGGACATCCACAAGATGGTGGTGGAGGGCGACACGGCCATGGTGCAGCAGCGCCTGAGCGCCACCACCCTGAAGGGCGCTGAGTACGTGAACGAGTACTGCTGGGTGTACACGTGCCGAGACGGCAAGATCGCCCGGCTCGAGGAGTACGCCGACACGCTCCACGCCGGCCGCGTGTTCGGCACCGTCAGCTGAGCGGACTAAACTGAACGGCGAGGCCGTTTGATTGCGCGGCCTCAGGCCGTGTGAAGGAACTGTCGGAGTGCCTCACGAATCACTTCGCTGGCGGTGCGGTGGTCGGTGCTTGCGCGAGCGTCGAGAGCAGCCCGCAGTTCGGGATCGAGCCTGACCGGCACGACGGTTGCGGGGCCGGATCCGATGGTTGGCCTGCCACCGCGCGACTTTGCCACGGTGACGTCGTAGCCAACCTCTGCCTCGGCATTCATCAACTCGATATCAGCCTCGGTGACAGCTTGGCCGCGTGATCTGCCCACGATGGGGCTCGACTTCTTCGTCATGTCGGGTCTCCGTGGTTGGGCAAGAGGTCTTGGTACAGGGTGCGCATAGGCATGGCGTGGATCACGATGTCGCGTCCGTCGTCGAAATGGAGCCCGTCGTCTTGCTGCACGCCGTGTTTGGACGCTGCTCGCTGAAACTCCACACGGAATCAATGTATTACGAAACCTCGATTCCTGCGACGCTCCCCACCAGTCGGCGTACGGCAGAGACGGTCCCGTGCTTCGGCGGGCACACGAAATGTGCTGGGCCTTCCTGCCGGGCGGCGGCGCGAAGTATCTACATGGAGGACAGAAGGCCGCCGTCTGTGTGCACAGTTCCCCGAGTCATGTAGTCATCGACGGGGCGTGTGAGATTTCCCGCGGGAAATTTCGCGGTGGTCGGCGGGGCCCGTTCTGCGCTCCACGACGCAACCCAAGCGGCTATGCACCTCGAACTGCGTAGCCAGGGTGCCGAAACGGGCACTCCTCCCACACAGTTCGTCGCGTGGAGCCGGGTGCGAGATCCGTCGCTGCGCTCCTCCCGATTCTGTCGGGCCGTCTGGAGGCGACTTCGTCGCGTGGAGCCGGGTGCGAGAATCGAACTCGCGACCTCATGATTACAAGTCAAGTGCTCTGCCAACTGAGCTAACCCGGCGGGGACTGTGCGTAATCCTGTGCGATATTCGGTGCGCAGGTGCGTGCAGGCCGGTTGTCAGGCTAACGGGTGGCTCGAAGGTCCGGAAATGGTGCTTCGAGGGGGCTTCGAGGGGGCTTCGACCGTGTTTACGGGAGCCGTTTCGGGTGTTTGGGCGCGCCGGGGCCGGTGAGAGTTAGTTGGCGCTGGACCGCTTCGACTTGCGCGTGGGTTCTGGCGGCTCGTAGTGGCCGAACCGGGAGCTGATGTCGCCTCCGGTGTACCGGTACCACTGGATCATGTTCACCAGGTTTGAGGCCATTAGGGCTGCGTAGTTGTGAACGGTCCGGTTGGGGATGCCGTAGGCACGGGCCCGTTTGTTCGGGCGGCGTTGCTTCAGGTTGTGGTTGAGGGACTCGGCGAGCTGACGCATCCCGCTGAGGTCGGGGAAGTCGGGGTCGTCTTCCCCGATGGCACGGAGGTCGGTCTCGGCCCACTTGCCGGCAGCGAGCTGTTCGTCGGTGGAGTTGTGGCGCACCCGGACGATCGCTCCGTGCTGGCGCTCGGGGATGGCGGGGTGGGCGGGAACTTTCCACTCGACGTAGAGCGCGTAACGGCCATTCCCCTTCTCGCGCGGCTTGTGCCAGTCGATCTTGTGACGGTCGAGGAGGATGAACTGTTTGCCGTGTTCGTCAGCGACCTGGATCGCGGGGTGACCGTTGACGGCCCACACGGTTTCGTTGAAGGAGGTCTTTCCCGGCTTGCGGAATGTCTTTTCGCCGAGGTTCTTGTAGGGGACGTTGCCGCCCTTGGCTCGGGCGACCCCGTTGATGATGAGGAGTCGGTGGTCGGCTGCCCGGCTGTGGTGTTTGGCGGTGGCGGACTTGTCGTAGACGAATCCCTGGGGCCCCGAAAGGCGGTCCTTGAGCCCGACGACTCGCCGAACGACGCCGGACGGCTTTACGCCGCGGCGTGCTTGCGTCGGCGTGTGACCGCGGTGCCGGCGACAGCACTACCCACGGCCGCTGCTGCGATCACCACGATCCAGACACCGTTGCCTCCCCCGCCTCCCGAGATGGTGCCACCGACTCCGGAAGGGGCAACGCTGTAGAGGCGCTTGATCCCCCCGGTGAACTCGCCGGCAATGACGATCTTGCCATCCGCCTGGATCACAACCGCCCGGACAGCACCGTCGAGCGCGGGTACGCCGAACGAGGTATCCACGGTGCCGTTGGCAGCGAGGCGCTTGATCCGCCCGGTGAACTCGCCACCGACAACGATCCTGCCGTCCGCCTGGATCGCAAGCGCCCGGACAGCGCCGTCGAGCGCCGGTTTGGCAAAAGTGCTGTCGATGTCGCTATTAACGTTGTAGCGCGCGATGTTGACGAGGGGGGCGGGACGCGGATTTGGCCGGTCAAGAAACGACATCGTGAAGCGACCCCCGACGATGGCCTTGCCGTCGGCCTGCAACGCGACCGAGTACACGCTGCCGGTGTCGTCGAAGCCGCTGGAGTACCAAGCTTCGTCTCTTGCCCCGTTGGAGAGGTAACGGGCAAACGTCGAGTTGTCGCCGCCGAGATAGATCTTCTGATCGGCCCGTACCGCAATCGCCAAGACCGGGTTTGACACACCCTCCGCCCCAAACGTGTCGTCGTTGCTCCCGTTGGTGTTGAGGCGTCGCACGTTTCCGGAGAAGGTGCCGCCGATGATGATCTTTCCGTCGGCCTGGATTGCAACCGACACCACTGCGAAACCAAGGTAAGGCGCGGTGAGGCTTGCGTCTGGGGTCCCGTTGGTGTTGAGGCGCTTCACGAATGCGGGCAGGCCCCCGACCACGATGATCTTTCCGTCGGCCTGCACCGCAATGGACCGGACGGGGCCGGTGAACGACCGTTGGGCAAAGTTCGTGTCAATGGTGCCGTCGGTATTCAGGCGCTTCACGAGTGCCGATGTGGCCGTTACCCAGATTCCAACGATGATCTTTCCGTCGGTCTGCACCGCGATCGCCTGAACAGTGCCGCCGAGTGCCGGTGCGCTGAACGAGGAGTCCACGGTTCCGGCCGAAACTTGGGCAACGACGGGTTCGGCAGCGAACAACATGGTGGCGCCGATGGTGACCATCAGCACGGCAAGTGTCGCAAGGTTGCGTCCGGTGACTCTCCAGAACATCTCTTGTCTCCCCCTCGGTCGGCCAATGTAGCCCCGAAGGAGCTGAACCTCGGCCAGATCGTATCGGGAGTGCCTTTCGCCCGGTGGAGCGTGCAGCAGGCAGTAAGTTCCCCTCAGTAACGGGAGGTCAGCGCGATGTCTCTCGGAGGGATCGATGATGAAGCACGCTTTCGTTCGCACTGGGGTAGCCGGGCTCGTCGCCTCAGCGCTTGTCGTTGTGGTTCCGCCGTTGGAGGCATCAGCGGCCTCAACGTCGTTGTCGTGGGGTGACACCGCGCAAGTATCGGACGCTCCGCAGTTCTCGTATCGACCGAGAGTCGCGATGTCGGCTGATGGTTCGAGAGCAATTGCAATCTGGTTGTGGGATGACGGCGGGAATCTCAAGCTTCAGTCGAAGTCCGCAACCATCGTCAACGGTGTCGCAACATGGAGCGCTGCCACTGTCATCGCTGATCGGCTCCATCAATACGGTGACGACCCACAGATCGTGATGTCTGCCGACGGCACGTCTGCGGCCGCTGCATGGCTCACCTCTGTGGGCGGCAACTCGGTTGTCTACTCACGGGTGGCAACGGTTACCTCAAGTGGGGTCGCTTGGGGTTCGGTGGCGGGGCTATCGGATGTCACGAGCATCGCGAGGCGTCCACGCATCGCCCAGTCCGCGAACGGAGCGATGCTCACTGCCGTTTGGTTGCAGCAGCGAGATGGTCGCTCAGTCGTCCAGTCACGTTCGGCCATAGTGGGCGCCTCGGACGCGTCGTGGGGAGCCACGACTGATCTGTCGGATCCTGGAGGCGGTGTTCGAGACCTCTCGATTGTGCTGTCAGCCGCAGGAACAACGTCGGTTGCGACGTGGATGTGGTTGGAGGAGGATCGGTACTACGCCTACCTCGTACAGACGAGGTCCGCCATGATTGTCGACAACGTCGCCACCTGGGGCCCGACCACAGACCTGTCAGATGGTGCCGAAGGTGACGGGAATTATCCGCAGGTTGCGCTCTCGGCGAACGGTGCTCGGGCTACAGCCGTGTGGAGTGGCTGGGACGGACAGAGCAACACGATGACGGCGCAGTCGAAGTCGGCGACGATTCTCGGCAACGTTGCTACGTGGAGCACGTCGACCAAACTCTCCGACACTACGCAGAACGCCCACGACACTCAGGTGGTGCTCTCGTCCGACGGCACCAAGGCGACTGCGTTGTGGTCCCGGTTCAACGGAAGCGCGATGGTGCTTCAGTCCCGCTCGGCAACAATTGTCGGCACCGCCGCAACGTGGGGTGCTGTGAGCGACCTTGGGGAGACCGGCGGGCCGCAGGATGCAGCACAGAAGGATCGTCCACAAGCAGCGATGTCGGCGGATGGCGCACGGGTTACGGCGCTCTGGCTGCTGGTGGGCAGCGATGGTGAGGCCCTGCTGCAGACAGGATCGGCGACGATCGCCGGCACCGTCGCCGCGTGGACCGACGTCAGCACCTTGTCCCAGCCGGGCGAGAACGCCGGCTACCCGCAACTTGCGATGTCCGCCGATGGCACCACCGCAAATGTCGTCTGGTACGGATGGACGGCGAGTCGCGATTACGTCAGGATCCGCGCGCGCACGGGCAGAGTGGTTGATGGCGTTGCGCCATCCCGAGGGGGAACGTTGACGAGCAGCGGTGGAAGCAGCACCGTGTGGATTGTGCTGATCGCCGTCGCAGGCGGACTGCTGCTGGTGTCGGGCGGCTTCGCTGTGGCTCGCAGACGCAGGTCAACCGGTCAGGCCGTCCAGTGACATCGGTCGAGCGACGCGAGACCACCTGCCGACGTCCAGCCACCGTCGGCGGCATGCACCCCGAACGACAACCTCGGCGCCCTCTGACCGCCGGTTTGCCTCAGTAGCTGTCGATCGTCTCGGGGCTATCCGTCTGACATCGCGTTTCGAAAATCGCCGCATCGCGTTTCACCGACACTCGAGGTCACTACGCCTAGCAGGGACTTCGAGGGGCTGCGGGCGCGGTCAAGGAAGCCTGTTGGGGACATGAGAGCCCGTTGGGGACACAACTGACCGTTTCGGGCTACGATTTTGTCTCGTGTCGGGGCCGTTCCGACGCGAAACGGAGGTCGGTGATGCTGCAGGATCGAGGGGTTCGACGTGTCGCGTTGTCTGCGGTGGCTGGCGCAGTGGCTGTTGTGGTGGTGTTGTCGGGGGTGGTGCCGGCTGTTGCAGCGGCGGCCACCACCACGGTGGTGTCGTATGCGCCTGATGGCAGCAATACCGACGACAGTTCGTTCTACCCGGCGATCAGTGCTAACGGCCGCTACGTCGCGTTCTCGTCCGAAGCGTCCAACCTGGTTGCGGGCGACACGAACGACCGTTCCGATGTGTTCGTTCGCGATGTGACCGAAGGAACAACGACACGTGTGTCGGTAAATGCCCTCGGGGTTGAGGGCAACTTCGTGTCGCTCTTGCCGTCGATCAGTGCTGATGGCCAGCGAGTTGCGTTCCAGTCGGCTGCGACGAACCTGACGACAGTCACCAGCCCGCCAGCAGACACCTGTGAGACCTTCGATTGGGACGCTCCGGTGTTCGCGGACGACAGCAACTGCAAGTCCGATGTGTTCGTGTACGGACCCGTTGTTGAACTTCCTGCCACGGGAGCAAACACCAACGGATTCGTCGC
>CAMDBM010000013.1:0-62528 GCA_945889085.1 Ferrithrix thermotolerans DSM 19514 | reverse complement strand
AACGAGCTTCGCCGAGCCGAAGAGGGACCACACCTCGTTGGTCGCGAGATCGATCAGCACATAGTCGTCGCCCAGGTAGCCCATCCCCCCGGCCAAGCACGCAAGCGCTGTCGAACTCTTGCCGCTGCCGCTCGGGCCGACGAGCAGCGCGGCTCCGTCATCCGTGCTGACCGCAGCGGCATGGGCGAGCAGCATTCCGCGGTCCATGAACCACCACGACAAGATCGTCCGCAACGGCGACGGGCGTTCCCACGGAGGCAGGCTCGACGCGTCGTCGACAACAAACATCGCCTGATCGGCAGTGCGGTCGAGCACGCTCATCGCCCGACCGACGGAGTAGTACGACATCAGCAGTCCGGGCGCAGTCACGATGCCGGTAGCGAGAGGCCCCACGTCGACGAGCGGGAGATCCGGATAGGGCTCACCTGTCGACCGGGAGTCCCATGTGGTGACGGTGAGGTCTGGTGCCACGTCATCGGCAAGCCGCTCGAGATGGGCAAAGGCGGGCAGCACGAAGTCGAGCATCGCCGGGCCAGCCGAGACGACCCGGATCGCGCAGCCTGCGACGCCGAGGGTTATCACGTGCTGATCTGCGTCGGCAATGGCCCGTGATCGCTCGAAGAGCCGTTCGACAACCCCTCCCAGTTCGCTCACGGGTCCTGCCGAGCGGCGTGTGGCCAGCCCTGATCGGTCACGTCGTGGACCGGGTCGATGAGCATGAGGTCCGCAAGGTCGTCGTGCGACTCGAGTACCGGGGCGACCCACGGCGTGGGCTCGGCACCGATCGGCGAACGGGTGTCGCTCGTGGAGAGCAACTCGGTTGACGGGATGGCCAGACCGCTGTCCACCACCCGGACAACGAACTCCTTGACGAGATGCTCCGCATCAGCGGGCAGGCCGGTGTGCGCCCGCCGAACGTCATCCATGATGTGCTCGAACGAGTGCCCACAGAGGATCCCCTCCCACACCGTGGCGGCGACGCCGGCCGCTGCGTGATACCGCCCTGACGCAAGGTCGACGATGACCGCCTCGCCATCAAGCAACTCCGACATCACCTTGTTGGGGTCAACGAACCACATTGCGAGCACCTGCCTTCCGCAGGCAGGTTAGGCCGTGCGCCCCGCTGGCCATCGGGAGGAATAACCGACACTGCGCGCAAGGTCGCAGCCGCCACCGCCGCAAAGACCGCCTCCGAACCGGCCGGCCGTGAAGATCGAAGTGCCGCCTCGCAACGAGCGTCCGGCCACACCGTGCAGCAGCCGCACTGTCCCTGTGGGCTGCAGCCGTTCTTTGCGGATCGCACGCCCAGCCGGTCGCGCAGACCCTCTAACAGCGAACAGCCGTCGTCGGTGAGGACGACGGCTGTTCCGTTCAGTACAAACGGGATCTCGGGCAACGGGCCCGAGCCGGTCAGGAGAAGCTCTGGCCGCAGCCGCAGCTGCGGCTCGCGTTCGGGTTCGTGATGTGGAACCCTGAGTCCTGCAGACCGTTCTTGTAGTCGAGCGTTGCGCCGGCTAGCAACTGGGCACTTGCCGGGTCCACGAGCACCTTGACATCGCCGTACGTGACGAGGTTGTCATCGGAGGCGACATCGCCGTCGAAGTACATCTCGTACTGGAACCCGGAGCATCCGCCCGGCTTTACGGCAACGCGAAGAGCAAGAGAGGGCTCACCCTCGGCCTGGATGAGTTCTTGGACCTTGGCGGCCGCTGAATCGGTAAGCGTAATCATGTGCAGAGTCTCCTCGAGAACAAAGGGCAACAGCGGGTATCAAGTTACCTCGTGGTCAGGGCTACCTGGCACGAGGGATGGTGGGCAAGCGTGCGGAAGTCGGTGACCTCGGCATCGCCCATCGCGTCGACGAACCCCTCCACCATTCCCCGGTGGAGGGAACACACCACATCTGCGTGGTCGTCGACGAGCGAACGGAACGGGCAGTGAGCGAAGGCGATGAGGGCGGTATCGCCATCCTCGGTCGCCGCAACGGCCGGATCGAAGCCCGTGCGATCGAGTTCGGCCACGAGGGCCTCGACACAGCTCCGGGCGTCTGCGTGTCGCGCCACATCGGCGCGCCCTTGGTCCCGGCCGATTTCGTACGCATCGGCGCCGGTGCCGCCTACCTGCTCGACGAGCCGAACGAGCATGGACGCGAGTGCCGGCATCATCGGCGGCTCGAAACCCAGTGAGGGGGCGTCGGGGGCGAGCGAATAGCGGTGCTGCGGGCGGCCGACGCCACCCCGGGACTCGATGTCCACCGAGAGCAGACCGACGTCGCGCATCCGGTCGAGATGGGGGCGAACGGTGTTGGGGTGCAGGCTGAGCGACTCGGCTACTTCCGCCGTGGAGACAGGTCGGGGCGAACGCGCAAGCTCGAGGTAGATGGCGTATCTGGTGTTGTCACCGAGCGTCTTCAAGACGTCGAGGCGTTGCTCCACTTCCCGAAGTCTAGCAACGGATTAACACGGTGTACACCGGTACAATTTGTGCGTGCCCGCTGTAGCGCCCCCGTCTGTTGATGACATCCTCGGCCTCCTTCGCGGGGTGATTGATCCCGAACTCGGCGGCAACGTTGTTGATCTCGGCATGGTCCCCTCGGTGACCGTGGGCGAGGACGGCCACGTTCTCGTCTCCGTCAAGCTCACGATCTCCGGCTGCCCCCTGCGCGCCCAGATCAAAAAAGACGTCGAGACCCGCGTTGGGGCTCACCCCGGTGTCACCAAGGTGAAGATCGACTGGGGCGAGATGACCCCCGATGAGCGCAGCGCCGTCATGACCAAGGCACGCTGGAACGCGAAGGAGAACGCTTCGGACACTGCTGTTCCTGCCAACACCCGTGTCCTGGCGATCGCGTCGGGCAATGGCGGTGTAGGCAAGTCTTCGGTCACGGTCAACCTCGCGGCGGCAATCGCTGCCCGTGGCTTCACCGTCGGTGTCCTCGACGCGGACATCTGGGGCTTCTCGGTACCGAGGCTGCTCGGCATGTCCGATCGCCTCGAGGCCCAGAAGGTAGAGGGCTCAGACCGCCCGATGATCATCCCGAACGAGCGCCGCATCGGGCCCGGAACCCTGAAAGTGGTCTCTACCGGCTTCCTCGTCGACGAAGAGACGGCGCTCATGTGGCGTGGCCTGATGCTCACCAAGGCCGTCGAGCAGTTCCTCAATGACGTGCGCTGGGGACAACTGGACTACCTGCTCATCGACATGCCCCCGGGAACCGGGGACGTGCAGATGGGTCTGGCGCGCATGCTGCCGCGTACCGACATGCTCATCGTCACCACACCGGCTCTCGCCGCGCAGAAGGTCGCTGTGCGCGCCGCCGACATGGCCCGTCGCTCCTTCCTCCGCGTTGCGGGCGTGGTGGAGAACATGAGCGCATTCATCTGCGACCACGGCGAGCGCTACGAGCTGTTCGGTCGTGGTGGGGGTCAGGAGCTCGCCAACACCATCGGCGCCGAGCTGCTCGCCCAGATCCCGCTCGAGGCGGCAGTTGCCGCCGGCGGGGATTCTGGGGCCCCTGTAGCAATCGAGGGCGACGGCGAGGCGGCACGCGCCTTCCGCAGGCTTGCCGAGCGCCTCGTCAACGAAACGATTCCCCCCATCGCACTCGCCGGTTGCTCGGCACGGATGCTCGATTCCATCGAGCTCACGCTCGGCAGAAAGCCAGCCACAACCGCCTAGGCGATGACCTCGTAGTCGGGTGCTGCGTCGTAGCCACCATCGCCCGGGAACAGCGTGACCACCACCTTGCCGTCGTCGTTCGCCTTCACCTTCGGGTGCACTGCCGGGGGCGTCTTCCCGTGGGCTACAGCCGACGCGAGCGCAACATCGGCGCTCGAGTGGTCGGCGAGGAACTCGAGGTTCGCCGCCGTCGGCGGGAACATCGCGAGGTTCCCGGCACGGAACCGGTCGAGGGCCTCGCTCGGGCGCACCCAGAGACTCTCCACCGTTTCATTGTCGTCGTGGAGCGGCTCCTGAGCCTGAGGGGCACGTGCGATGAAGAACCGTGCATCGAAACGGCGGGGCGGGCCGATTGGGGTGATCCAGTGGCTCACGTACCCGATCGCGTCGGTGATCAATCGAAGGTCCTCGCGACGGCAGAGGTCGCCGAGGTCCAGTTGGCCTGCATTCATCTCGTCGCGGTACGCCGAGAAGCGAGCAGCCACCGATGCATCATCGAACGAGATGATGTCGTCGGATGCCGTATTTCGCGCGAGGAGCACCCCGGCCTCCTCGAAGCACTCGCGGATTGCGGCAACCCAGAAGCTGAGACCGCCGGCAGGTACCTGCAGCAGTCCGCTCGAGGAAGCATCGGTGCGCCCGTCGCACCACGGCTCCATGTTCACCGCGTGGTCCGCGTCGTCCACCTTGCCGCCCGGGAACACATATTGGCTCGCCGCGAACACCGCTGCTGCGGTGCGCCGCATCATGAACACCTCGATACCGGACGCCGCCGCATCCCTCACGAGCATGACGGTGGCCGCCGGCCGGGTGGGCACCCGGTGCGGGTCGTAGTCGAGCACTTCGGGGCGGTCAGTCACGGTCATCCGATCCGACGTCGATGACGCCGTGGGGCGAGAAGGGGCCCGAGCGGGGCAAGGGTCCGGAATAGGTGGCGGTAGCGACTCCTCGGCGGCGGGCCCGCCGGTTGACGTAGGCCCTGACAGCGAGGCGCACCGGCGGCAGCAGCAGCAGGATCCCGAGTGCATCGGTGATGAAACCCGGCGTGAGCAACATCGCGCCCGCCAGGAGCAGGAGCGCCCCGTCGACAATCTCGTTGGAGGGAACCGAGCCCTGCCGAACCTGCTCGTTGAAGCGGCGCCAGACACGCAGGCCCTGGCGCCTGACGATCCAACCACCGACGACCGACACGGCAGCCAGCACGACGAGGGAGGCGAAGAAACCGATCGCGTGGCTCATCTGCACGAATACGTAGAGCTCAGCGATCGGTACCCCAATGATCAACAGGAGTACGACGAGGCCCACGTCTTCACGCTAGCGATTTGCGGGCCCGCACGCCGTGCGGGCCGGACGCTCAGCTGACCCCGAGCGCCTTGCGGGTCTTCGGGTCGAGCGTGCCGTTCACCCTCAGCCGCATCGACTTCTGGAACACCTTGATGGCCTTGGCGAACGTGCTGTTGTAGCTGCCGTCCACGGGACCGGTCCAGCCGCCCTTTGAGGCGAGCGCGCACTGGGCGGCCCGTACCTCGGGGCCCTTGGCACGCTGCCGCAGGGTGGACGTGACCCAGCCACAGCCGTTGCCGCTCGCAGGGAGGGAGCTTGCGGCATTGCGTGCGTTGAGCAGGATCAGTGTGATGAGACGCTTTCCGTCAGCGGTGATCGAGTAGCCGATGCCAACGAGGTTGACGTCGGGGCGCAGCAGCACGGCCCTCATTGACGAGTTCTGGGTCAACTGGGAGATCTGGGCACTCGTGTCGGTGGCATAGGTCATCCCAACGACCGTTCCCCACCACCTCGTCTTGCCCGAACCGACGGCCGCCTTGGCGACGTCCCGGGAATCCTTGCGGTTGCAGAGGCTGCTGGCGCCGCAGGCCCGGGCAAGCATCCGATTGCTCCAGAACGCCGACTCCCGATCGAGCACTGCCTGACGAGTGACGGTCTGGACGCCGGCCTGTTGGCGCAAGAAGTTCAGGTAGAAGATGAAGGCGTCCTCTTCACTGGATCCCGCCGGCGGCTCGGGGAAGCCGACCACCGGGCCGGTCGAGTTCGGCGTGCCGATGGTTGCGATGAACTCGAACGTGACGAACAGCATCCCGTTGGCGTCGAACGTGACACCCACGCCCACTGCGTTGTACTGCGAGTGAAGGATGTTCGCCCGGTGCGATGCCGAATTCATGAAGGCGTTATGCAGGGAGAGGATGGTGCCGCCATCAGGCACCATGCCCACGTTCTCGCCGGCGCGGGCCCAACCCTTGGGAGCAGCGAGGGAAGCGATTACTGCGAGGTTCTGACGGTGGCACAGCGTCGTTCTGTCTCGCTCGGTGCACCCACCCGATGACATGAACCCGGACCATTCACGGGCGTAGTGGTCGTACGACGGAATCCGCACGAGCGCATTCAGACCGGCATCGACGCGAGCCTGGTTGAGGAGGTCGAGCAACTGCGTCTCGGCGGTGGCTGCGTCCGGAAGGGTTATCCCCACCGGAGAAAGCCCATACGAGGAGGCCGGCGCTGCCGTAGCGACCGGGGTCACAGCGAGGACTGCGGCGACGACGCCCACAGCACCTGCGATCAGTTTTTGGTACCGATACCTGCTCACTTCTGCCTCGATCCCTCTCCGGTGCACCCATGTAGCGATGGATTCACCGCACTCCGTTGAAAATCTCAAGAAGCACTCCGCCCCTCTTGAGGAAGACACTAGTCGCGGTTCGAAACAAATGCCACCAAAAGTAGCAAGAACACTTCTCGGTGCGGTCGCCACTCGGAGTGGTGGTTTGCGGGAACTGCCCGTGCCTACGGTCCCGTCAGGTCTCCATCGGTCGCAGGGTTGCTCTGTAGGTGACAAAAGACCTATTTTTTTCTGTTGGGGGAATACGACACGATGGGGGAAGTCGTGGAAGAAATGCTTCTTGTTGCGCGCGACGCCGAGGACAGGCCGTGGCTCCGTGCTGCCGCCTGCAAGGGTCGGGAACAGTCGCGGGCCTTTTATCCGCCAATGCACCATGAGTCGAGAGATGAACGTGCGCGGCGCGAATCGCAGGCCAAGACCATCTGTTTGGGCTGCCCGGTGCAGGGATCCTGTCTGGACTATGCGCTGGTCACCCGGGAGCCATTCGGCATCTGGGGTGGTCTGACTGAGTACGAACGTCGGTCCTTGCTCATTACCGCTGTCGGTTAGGCACTCACGACGGAACGAGCGTGCTTGCAGTGGCCCTAGCCGGGCAAGCGCGGGCCACCGATCCGCAGTTCGTCGCGGCGACGCGTCATCCCCTGGGCATCCAGCTCACCGAGGAGGGGCAACACGAATTTTCGCGTTGTTGCCGTGGCATCGCGGAACTGGGCCACGGTGAACCCGCCTGGGTGCTCACTCAACAGGCGGACAGCCGCCTCGATAGCAGTGCCGATGGCGTCGATGTGGAAGTACACGCCGTCCCGCTCGACGAGCAGCCCGCGTCGCACCAGTTCGCGGAGCACCGCCCGGTCAACGCCATCGGGAGACGGAGGGGTGAGGCCACCCGCGCGCACCTCGGCAAGGAACGGGTGATCCGTCAACGGATCGGCCTGAGCGGCCGGCCGAACACGTCCTGCATCAACCTCGAGGTCCGACGCGAGCGTCACCACGGCACGCTGCCGCTCGTCGAGCACGGCGATATCGAGACCGAGCACGCCACATTCCTGCACGTCGCTCCGAAGCTGTTCGAGCATGCGCTCGACCCCGCCCGGCGCAACGACCCACCGGCCCACGGTTGCGTCGCGACGCACACCGGTGAGGGCCTCTAACTCATCGGCATCAATCCATTCCTGCTCGGCCACGACACGGTCGACGGACCGGTCCGGCCGGGCTTTCGATGCGGGGCGCACCGGCGCGATATCGAGGACCTCACCCCCACCGACCGTCTCGTTCCGCCCGGCTTCGCGCAGGATGAACCGGTCTCCCGGAAGAAGCGCCAGATGCTGGGCCACATGAATCCGGACGAGACCCTCGTCACCCGGGCCGAGCGTCTCGCTGCCGAGGATGCGCACCCGGACCGGGAACTCGCCGGAGCCGACATAGGCCACGTGCGCGCCTCTCCTCGACACGCGGTGGTCGAGTGCGTCGAGCACGCTGAGCGACGCGTCGAATCGGGTCGTCGGGCGCCAACGCGCCACTTGGATCACGCAGTCCCCGCGGCGAAGCTGCGTGTGCTCGACCCCAACGAGATTGAGGGCGACGCGCTGGCCGGGATCTACCCGATCGACCGTGTGGCCGAGGGTCTGGATCGACCGGATCCGGACGGCGTGCGTGCCCGACTGACCGAGTACCTCCACGTGGGCCGCCGCCGCGAGGGCTCCGCCGATGAGCGTTCCCGTGACGACCGTTCCCGAACCGCGGGCGGCGAAGACTCGATCTACCCAGAGACGCGGGCGCCCGCTGTCCGCTGCTGTCGGCGTTCCGGCTACGAGGAGATCCAGGGCCGAACGCAGTTCCTCCACCCCAGCACCCGTCACCGACGAGACGGGCGCGATCGGTGCCGACTCCAGGAACGTGCCACGAACGTGATCGAGGACATCCATCGTGGCCACCTCGAGCCATTCTTCGTCGACGGCGTCAACCTTGGTGAGGGCAATCACGCCATGCCGGATACCCAACAGCTGAAGGATCCGAAGATGCTCCTCGCTCTGGGGCTTCCATCCCTCGGTGGCGGCGACGACGAAGAGACACGCATCAACGGCCCCGACGCCGGCAAGCATGTTGCGCAGGAAACGCACGTGGCCCGGCACGTCCACGAACGCGATGCCGGCGCCCGAGGGCAGCGCTGTGTGCGCGAATCCCAGGTCGATCGTGAGGCCCCGGCGCTTCTCCTCCTCGAACCGGTCCGGGTCGGTACCGGTGAGCGCGAGCACGAGCGAAGACTTCCCGTGGTCCACGTGGCCAGCGGTGGCGAGCACGCGTACGACGGGTCGCGCAGGGCTCACGGTGTGAGGGCTCCCACGGCGTGGGCAACGACGGGATCATCCTCCGGGGTGACGGTACGAAGATCCAGATAGGTCTGCTGTTCGCGCACTCGTGCGATGACCGGCGGGCGGTGGAGGCGCAGTTGCTCGGAGCGATCGCCGTCCAGCACGATGCCGAACGATGGGACCGTCATCCCGGGCAGCGAACCCGCGCCCGGCAGCGACTCGAGCGGGACGACGCGGCCGACCTGGAGCGCCCGGGCCCTGCGCTCGATCTCGGATGCTGGTGCTGTGGCCATTGCCCAGAACGGCACCGTGCGGCCAGCCTCGCGACGGAGATAGGCGAGCGCGACGTCCTGCAGTGTGGACAGCACGAGCGCGCCCGGGCGAAGGGCGCGCATCAGCGGGTGTCGGGCGCAACGCTCGATGAGTGCCGCGTTGCCGGCGATGACGCCGGCCTGGGGCCCACCGAACAGTTTGTCGGTGCTGAACATCACGAGCGATGCGCCGGCCGCAAGTGTCTGGCGCGCCGCCGGCTCTCCGACGAGCCATGCGGGGGGCCCGGACGTGATCCACGGGCAGGAGGCGTCCACAAGACCGGACCCGATGTCGCAGACCACCGGCACACCGATCGGCGCGAGGTCGCTGACCGTTGCCTCCTCGACAAACCCCTCGACGCGGTAGTTGGACGGGTGGATCTTGAGGATGAGTGCGGTTCGATCGCTCACCCGCCGTCGGTAGTCCTCTGCCCGTGTCCGGTTGGTGGTGCCGACGTCGACGAGCGTCGCGCCGGACTGTTCCATCACCTCGGGGACGCGGAACCCGCCACCGATCTCTACGCTCTCGCCGCGGGACACCAGCACCTCACGACCCTCGGCCAGGGCGCTCACGACGAGCAGGACGGCGGCGGCATTGTTGTTCACCACCACGGCTGCCTCGGCACCGCACAACCGGGCGAGCAGGCCACCGACCGCCGTCTGGCGCGATCCCCGACGGCCGGTGGCGAGGTCGAATTCGAGGTTCACCGCGTGGCCGTCACCGAAGTGCGGCAGCGGTGCCCGGCCGAGATTCGTGTGCAGCAAGACCCCGGACGCGTTGATGACTGGCTGCAGGAACGAGCGGGCGAGGAGTTCCACACGATCGGCGGCGGCCTCCCAGTTGCCGGAGGCGATGGACTCCCGCGCCACCTCCACCAGCAGGGCGTGGGGCAGACCGGTGGCCGAGAGGGAACGGGCGAGCGCGTCTACCGACGGTGGCCGGGAGGCGCTCATGGGTTCAGTTGGTCCCGCTCGCAGACGCTGACTCGTCGGAGGCCAGGGCATCGCCGTCGACCAACCCGTCGTCGGTCTTGGGCCGGCGCTCTCGATAGTCGCGGGCACCGCCGCTCTCGGGCTCCACCTCGAGGGTCACTCCGTCGATCCCCACCACGCGCACCTTGTCGCCCCTGCCGACCGGCGTGGCACGGTTGGCACGTGCTCGCCACTGGGCTCCGCGCACCTCCACAATGCCCTCGGGGTCCACGGCAATGACCGCCTCACCCATCTCGCCGATCATCCATTCCCGACCGATGGTCGGCGTGGCGAACCGGGTGCGGACCATTGAGGGCATGCCGACGATGAACGTCAGAGCGATCGCAATCATGCCAACCGACAGCGTGATCCACGACAGCATGAACCCGTCCCTGAACAGCCAGAGGGCCCCGACCAGATTGCCGAGCAGTCCGACCCCGGTCCAGAACCGTGGAATACCAACCTGAACGTCCACGGCGCTCACCAGCATCGCAGCAACGATCATGCCCACTGCCCAGCCGCGCACCGGGAGTGCACCGAGCCCGTAGCAACCGAGCACAAGGCAGCCGGCCCCGATGAGACCGGCAAGACCCACACCCGCTGTGTACAACTCGAAGATCAAGAGCGCAAGCGCCGCGATGAAGAGCAGGTAGGCAATCGGCGGGCTCGCCACGGTGTGGAACAGCCGGTCGGTGAGCCCGAGATCCGTGAAACGGGCACCGGTGAGCTGCTGTTGCGTGGTGCCGTCCTGCACGATCTCGATGGCCGTGTCGAGGACGCGCCCGTTGTACTCGAGGCCGTCGAGACCCGCGATCATGTTCTTGACGATCTCGATCGTCGGGTCCTTGCTACCGATCCGGACGAGGCCGAGCTGGCGTGCGTCCTGCGAACCAACTGTGCGCGCCCGCAACTCCTGGGCGGCGTCGCCGAGCCGCATCGTGACCCCGGCAGGAGCGAGGGGTTCGCCGAAGTTGCCGATCTTCGTCTTACCCGCTATTCCCGTGGCTGCGGCGGCGCCGAGCAACTGTCCGGCGAGGCCTGTGGCACGGGCTCCCGAGGGGCCAACCCAAATGGCAACCGGGATCTCCGATGTTGCGATGTGCTGCGCAAGCCGCTCCATCCGGGCGCGGCTCACCACTGCCCCCTTGGAGTTCATCTGGATGACGAGCGCCTGAGACCCGTTCTTGACCGCGCGGTCGATCGCCTTGTCGATTCCGTCAGCGAGGACGGGGTCAATGAGACCGGTGACCTTGAACACGTCGACCGGTGCGGCGCCCTGATTGGCCGCTGTGCCGCCATCCTGTGCGAAAGCCCGCGCCGCGGGAGCGGCCAGCGTGGCCAAGAGGATGACGATGGCTAACCTGCGCACTAGTTCCTCCGGAGGGAGTGTGGTTCCACTGCAGTCGTTCACCGCCTCCCGCTTGGCAATCGTTGCTGGCAAGGGCGGAGTCGGCAAGACAACGGTAACGGCCGCGCTCGCCCGAGCGGCAGCCGATCGTGGTCTCCGGGTCCTCGTCATTGATGTAGACGGCCGCCCGGGCCTCGTCGATCTGCTCGGGGTGCCCTCCTCAGGCACGCCAGACCGGACACTCGGGTACGAGGAACGCCTGCTGGTAGACGGTCTCGGACCGGGGGGCACCGGGAGGATCCACGGCCGGAGCCTGCAGGCACCGGCTGCGCTCGTCGAGTACCTCGACACCCACGGGATGAGGAGGATCTCCAAGCGACTCGTCTCCACGGGGGTCGTAGACGTCGTTTCCACCGCCGCGCCCGGCATCGACGATCTCCTCGTGCTCGGCAAGATCAAGGCCATCGAGCGCTCGGGCGACCACGATTTCATCGTCGTGGACGGCCCGGCCGCCGGGCACGCCATCACCTTCTTGATGGCCCCAGCAGGTCTGCGAGACGCGATCGGCACCGGACCGGTCAACACCCAGGCCGCCGAGGTGCTCGAGATGCTGCAGGACCCGGCCCGCTGCCAGGTGGTACTCGTGACCATTCCTGAGGAGACCCCGGTGAACGAGACGATCGAGACTGCGTTCGCGCTCGAGGACCGGGTGGGCGTGCAACTCGCCCCGCTCGTGATCAACGCCTTCGACCGTGCCGGGCTCGACGTGCCGGACCCGGCGTCGGTGGACCTCGATGGCGAGCCCCATGCCGCGGCGCTCGCCGCTGCCGCCCGGTTCCGTCGAGGACGGGCCGCTGACCAGTCCGACCAAGTCGCGCGGCTGTCGATCTCGCTGCCGCTCCCGCAGGTGCACCTGCCGGCGGTGTTTGCTGCAGGTCTCGCCCCCGAGGACATCCTGACGCTCGCGAAGGCGCTCGACGACGGGGGTGCCGTCACATGAGCACCCCGGCGACGGGACAGTCGTTCGCGGAACTGATCGATCGCGCTTCGGTCCTCGTCTGTGCCGGACCGGGGGGTGTCGGCAAGACCACCACATCGGCCGCCATCGGGCTTGCGGCGGCGCAACGAGGTCGGCGTGTCGTGGTGGTCACGATCGATCCGGCCAAGCGGCTCGCCGACGCCATCGGGGTCACGATCTCGCACGAGCCGAGCCGGGTCCCCGGCGTCACGGACGGCGAGTTCTGGGCCGTGATGCTCGACACCGAGGCAACGTTCGACGACCTCGTGCGCCAACACTCGTCAACGCCGGAGCAGGCAGGGCTCATCCTCGGCAACCGCTTCTACCGAAACCTCTCCGGAGCGCTCTCCGGGACGCAGGAGTACATGGCTGCCGAGAAGCTGTACGAACTCCATCGTGACAACCGCTTCGACCTCGTCGTGGTTGACACACCGCCCACGCGCAACGCCCTCGATTTCCTCGATGCCCCCAAGCGACTCGTGCACTTCCTCGACCACCGGCTCTATCGGGTGCTCATCGCCCCCACGCGGATCGGGATGCGGGTGGCGAGCGCCGCAGCACAGCCCTTCCTGAAGTCGTTGTCACGGGTGGTCGGCGGCGACGCCATTGCGGAGGCCGTCTCGTTCTTCCAGGCATTCGACGGCATGGAGGCAGGCTTCCGGAGCCGCGCCGACTCGGTGATGAGCCTCCTGCGCAGCAACGACACCGGCTATGTCCTCATCACCTCACCCCGTCGTGAGGCGGTCGAGGAGGCCAGATACTTCGCCGGGCGTCTGGCCGACCAGCAGCTCGGCGTCTCGGCAGTGGTCGCAAACCGTGTGCACCCACACTTCGCCGACGGCCTCGACACGACCGCGATCGCAGACCTCGCCGCTTCCCACGGAAACGGACCGCTGCGATCGCTCTGGGAGAACCTCGCGCTGCTCGAGGCCGCTGCCGGTAGCGAGCGCAAGGCCCTCGAGCCGCTGCTTGCGCTCCTCGATGGGCAGCCTGCGAGCCGGGCAACCGTTCCGCTGCTCGAGGCCGACGTCCATGACCTCAACGGACTTGGGCGCGTCGTCGAACATCTGCTGGGTCTGCACCCCGACGGCCTCCTCCGATAGGGTCAGTACTCGTGCATGTGTTGATTGCCACCGACGCCGACTGGGTGCTCAACGAGGTGCGTTCCGCCCTCGAGGGCGCCGGAACCACCTTCACGGTCTGCCGGAACGGCCGGGAGGTCTCACCAGCAGTGGACGTGCAAGTGCCCGATGTCGCCGTGCTGGACCTCCAGATCGGGTCGATGGGTGGCATGGCGGTCACGATGGCACTCCGGCTTGACGAGACTGCTGGTGCGGTGAGCCACGTGCCGATCGTCATGCTGCTCGACCGTACGGCTGACGTGCATCTCGCAAGGCGCAGCGGCGCCGAGTCGTGGCTGGTCAAGCCGATTGATGCGCTGAGCATCCGGCGGGCGGTGGACCGGGCCATCAATCCCGTCGTTGGCACGCCGGTGCTCGATGCGGTTGCCGAGGTTGCCCAAGATGGAGAACCGGCCGTCTCTGGCTAGAGTTCTGCACTTCAAGACCGGGGTGTAGCGCAGCTTGGTTAGCGCGCCACGTTCGGGACGTGGAGGCCGGGAGTTCGAATCTCCCCACCCCGACGGTCAGGTTCGGGCCGCCCGCGAGGGCGGTCCGTTCTCGTTTTCATGGTCGGGACTGGCCGCCGAAGTGCGTTCGGGTGAGGCAGTGGGAGACTGGGTCCATGGCGACGGTGGACCTTGCGACAGCAGTAGCAGCGATCCGGCAAGACGACTCGATGGCCGTGCCGCTCGGGCCAGGCGTGCCCGGCGGGTTCCTCCACGCCCTCGGCGAGCGGGACGACTTCACCCGCCTCGAGGTGTTCGGCGCGCTGCTGCCCGACCTCTATCAAGTCTTCATGCGCAAGGGCGTCCGCTATCGCAGCGGGTTCTTCGGGCCGGCCGAGCGGTTCCTGCGGGACTCCGGCGCGGACATCGACTTCGTGCCGGCGGACTTCCGTCGCTTCGAACCCGTCCTGCGCCACCTCAACCCCCGGGTGATGGCCACGGCCGCCGCGCCGCCGGTTGACGGCTGGGTGAGCCTGTCCGTACACGCCGGCGCCACAGTTGACGAACTGCACCGCGCCGGGGCCGATCCCGACCGTCTGCTCATCGTGGAGGTGAGCGAGCACTTCCCGCGTACCTACGGCGTGGAGCCCGACTACACGCACCGTCTCCATGTGGACGAGATCGACCTCTTGGTGCAGACCGACCGTGCACCACTGAACCTTGCTGATGCCGTGCCCACCGAGGCCGAGATGGCCATCGCCGAGCACGCCCTGCACTTCTTCCACGACGGCTGCACGGTGCAGACCGGCATCGGCGGAATCCCGAATCAGATCGCAGCGCGCCTCGCAGCCGGACCGTTCGGTGATCTCGGCGTGCACAGCGAGATGTTCACCACCGGCCTCATGCGACTGCACCAGTCCGGCAAGGTGAGCAACCGTAAGAACAGCGAGTTCGACGGCTTCACTCCCACCACGTTCGCCGCCGGCATTCCCGAGCTGTACACGTGGCTGCACGAGAACCGGGACGTGCGGTTCCTGCCCGTGCGCGTGGTCAACTCGCCCGAGCGCATTGCGCGCAACCGGGACATGGTGTCCATCAACGGTGCAATGGCGGTGGACCTCTCGGGTCAGGTGGTTGCGGACAACGTGCTGGGCAAGCAGTTCAGCGGTGTGGGCGGCCACGAGGACTTCGTGTCCGGACCGGGGCTGTCGGCTTCGGGCCGCAGCCTCATCTGTCTGCCGTCGACGTCGGTTGTCGGCGGCACGACGGTGTCACGCATCGTTGCCTCACTGCCTGCGGGCAGCGTGGTGTCGACGCCGCGTCACCAGGTGGACGTGGTGATCACCGAGTTCGGTGTTGCCGAACTGCACGGGCGGACGATCCGAGAGCGTTCCCGTGCGCTCGCCGAGATCTGCCACCCGGACTTCCGCGACGAACTGCGTGCGGCTGCCGAGCAGTGGCCCAACGACTGACCCATCGTCGTTCTCGACAAGGTTTCCCCTCATATACGTGGGGTTCGTGCCGTCAGAACGCAGAAGTAGGGTGGGGAGGGTGAGGTTGGACGAGTTTCAGGACGTCATCGAGCGCACCTACGGAGAGCGGGACCGTGCACGCGGCGTGCCTTCCACGGTCGCCTGGCTCTGCGAGGAGGTCGGCGAGCTTGCGCAGGCCGTGCGCAAGGGCACGCCCGACCGACAGCTGCACGAGTTCGGCGACGTCGTTGCCTGGGTGGCATCGCTCGCCAACCAGATGGGCATCAGCCTCACCGAAGCCGTGCAGCGCTACGCGAACGGCTGTCCGCGCTGCGGTGCGCTCCCCTGCGCGTGTGCGTGATTACTTGATGAGCAGTTCGGCGATCTGGATGGCGTTGAGCGCAGCACCCTTGCGCAGGTTGTCGTTGCTGAGGAACAGCGCCAGGCCCTTGTTGCCGTCCACCGACGTGTCCTGACGGATGCGGCCGACGTAGCTCGGGTCCTGACCAGCCGCCTGCAGTGGCGTGGGGATCTCCGACAGCTCCACACCCGGCGCCTTCGACAGCAGCTCGATGGCGCGGGCAGCGGTGATGGGGCGCTCGAACTCGACGTTGATGGAGATGGAGTGACCGGTGAAGACCGGGACACGCACGCACGTGCCGCTGACGCGCAGGTTGGGGATCTCGAGGATCTTGCGGCTCTCGTTGCGCAGCTTCTGCTCCTCGTCGGTCTCGTCGAGACCATCGTCGACCAGCTTGCCGGCGTACGGAATGACGTTGAAGGCGATGGGGCGGGCGAACTTCTGCGGTGCGGGGAACTGCACGGCATCGCCGCGATAGGTGAGGCCGGCGGCGCCCTCCACCACGGCGCGGGCCTGGACGTCCAGGTCGTTCACGCCGGCGAGACCGCCGCCGCTGACCGCCTGATAGGTGCTCGCAACGAGGCGCACGAGGCCGGCCTCGACGTGCAGTGGCTTGAGCACCGGCATGGCGGCCATGGTGGTGCAGTTCGGATTGGCGATGATGCCCTTGCGTGCGTCCTTGATGGCGTGCGGGTTCACCTCGCTGACCACGAGCGGCACGTCGGGATCCATGCGCCACGCCGACGAGTTGTCGATGACGATGACGCCTGCTGCTGCGAACCTCGGGGCGAGTTCGAGCGCTGACGATGCGCCGGAGGAGAACAGCGCAACATCGAGCCCGGTCGGGTCTGCGATAGCAGCGTCCTCCACGATGATGTCGCGGCCCTTCCACGGCAGCGTGGAACCGGCCGAGCGGGCTGATGCGAAATAGCGGATCTCGGTGACCGGGAAATTCCGCTCCTCGAGCAGGGTTCGCATAACCCCGCCGACCTGACCAGTTGCTCCAACCACTCCTACGCGCATGACCAGCAAGGCTAGCGGTAGGCTCTTGCGCGTCACCGTAGATTATCGGGGGCGATCGGAGCACTCGCTGCTCTGCGCCCCCGGTCGTCGGTGCTCGGTGCTACTTCCGCTCGGGAAGCGGCGCCGAATAGGCCTGACCGGAGTCCAACCCGAATGCCGTGTGCAGTACCTGGCAGGCCTTCTCCGTTGACGCAGCGGCCACGACAACCGAAATACGGATAGTGGACGTGGAGATCATCTCAATGTTGATCTTCTCGTCGGCGAGCACCCGGAACATCTTGGCGGCGATACCGGGCGACGTCTTCATGCCGGCACCTACCAGCGACACCTTGGCAATGTCGGACTGGTGCGACACGCCGCCGGCACCGATCTCGGCAGCCACGCTCTCGACGATCTCGAGTGCAATCTTCAGTTCTGCCTTCGGCACGGTGAAGGAGATGTCGGTCTTGCCATCGTTCGACGTGTTCTGCACGATCATGTCGACGTTCACGTTTGCTGCAGCCAGCGGCTCGAACAGCGCAGCCGAGATACCCGGCCGGTCGGGAACCGACAGCACGGTGACCTTGGACTCGTTCGCGTCCTGAACGATTCCGGAGATGATGGGATCTTCCATGCTGGACTCCTCTGCGGTAACCCACGTACCGGGTTCCCAGGTGAAACTGCTGCGTACTTGGAGCGGGACATTGTGGTTGCGGGCGAACTCGACGGAGCGCAGCGCAAGCACCTTTGAACCGGCGCCAGCCATCTCGAGCATCTCGTCGAAGCTGATGCGCGCCAGCTTGCGGGCCTGCGGCACGATGCGCGGGTCTGCGGAGAACACGCCGGTGACGTCGGTGTAGATCTCGCACGAGTCGGCGCCGAGCGCAGCGGCGATTGCGACCGCCGTGGTGTCGCTGCCGCCGCGGCCGAGCGTGGTGATCTCGTTGTTCGTGGACAGACCCTGGAAACCGGCCACCACCACCACCTTGCCCTGGGCGATGGCCTCCTGAGCGCGCTCGGGCTTCACCTCGAGGATCTTCGCCTTGCCGTGCACGGTGTCGGTGATGATGCCCATCTGGTCGCCCGTGAGCGACATGGCATCCACACCGACGTCGGCGAGTGCCATCGACACCAGCGCCATCGACACCTGCTCGCCCGTGGTGAGCAGCATGTCCATCTCACGACCGGTGCGCACTGACGAGACCTTCTCGGCGAGCGCTATGAGGTTGTCGGTGGACTTGCCCATGGCAGACACCACCAGCACCACGTCGTTGCCGTGGCGCTTGGTGAAGGCCACGTGCTCGGCAACCGCGCGGATTCGGTCGGGGTCAGCGACGGACGTACCGCCGTACTTTTGGACGATCAGAGCCACGGTTCATGGAGGCTATCGGGGGTTTTGTGCCCGTCCAGTCACGTACTGCAGAGCGTTCTCGGTCGCGGTGACCGAACCTGCGATGTTCGGGTACGACCACACATCACCCGATGCGCGTGTCGTGCGCACCACCCTGCCGGGAAGGCCGATCGTGCGCTCCACAACGCTCGTGCCGGTCGCGACGAGGGTCGTGTTCCCGCTGTGCCGATTCTGGGCTACAGATTGCAGCACAGTTGGGCGACACATTGCAGACCCTGAATCAGCCGGGGCTACTCGAGCAAGACCCCCAACATGTCGCTGCCAGATGCCCATGACAGGAGTAGGAAAGCCTTGCTGAGACTGCGAGTTAGTGGGAGTGGCCGCCTGGGCCGTGCGTGTGCCCGTGATCCCGTCCGTCGGAGTGGTCATGCCCGTGCCCGGGGTCCGGCTCGGTATTCGCGGCCTCGAACGTGATCGGGCGCACGCCCTTCTGCCGGGCCGCCAGTCCACGCCGGGTCAGGTGACGCATGTGCGCCGCCGTCTCGTTCACCGCAGCCCGGTGCATCAACTGGTCAAGCTGATCCCACGGCCGGTTCCACTCAAGGGACTTGGCGAGCTCCCACAGGGTCTTGGGCCCCGTGGCGAGTGACATCACCAGCGCAGCCAGGTGCGCCTCGTGATGAGCGATGATCTCGCGCACTCGGGTGCCGAGATGATCAAAGCGGTGCTCGTGTGCCGGCAGCACCGTGGTGATGTCGGGTTGGTCCACCTTGAGCAACGAGGCGAGGTAGTCGCCGAGCGGGTCTCCGGCCCGGTCCGCCCTCGACATACCGATATGCGGCGTGATGGACGGCAGCACGTGGTCGCCGGCGAGCAGCATCCCGTGGTCGAGGATCTTGAAACAGGTGTGGCCGGGCGAGTGACCGGGCGTCCACAGCGCCTTCACCTGCCAGCCGGGCACGTCCACACGCTCGCCGTCGGACAGTTCCCGGTTCGGGACGATCATCGGCGGGCGCGGCCCCTTGCTGCTGGCCCGCTTGCGAATGACGATCTCGTCCTCGGCGGCACCCGCGTCGAGCAGCATCATCGCCACCTCGTCCACGAACTCCTTCTCGGCCTGCTCCACGCTCATCTTCGGCAGCATGGCTGCGTCCTTGGGGTGCATGGCGATCCACGCCCCCGACGCCGCATGCACCCGGCCTGACAGCCCGTGATGGTCGGGGTGCATGTGGGTAACCAGCACGCCGTAGATGTCGGCAGCCCGGAACCCCGCCTCGCCCAGACCGGCCACGAGGCTGTTCCAGCTCGACTCGTCGTCCCAGCCGGAGTCGACGAGGACCGGCCCACGATCCGTCTCGAACGCGTACACATTGGTGTGACCGAGGGGATTGTTGGGGATCGGTACCGGAATGGCCCACAGCCCTGGCACCACACACTCCACGGGGGGCGTGGGGATCGTGCTGCGGGGAATCTCCATGCCCCCATGATGGCCGGTAGCCTCCTGAACTCGTGGGTACTGCCAAACGTGAACGCAAGAAGGCCAACCGTCAGCTCCGTCTCGAACAGCTCGAGAAGCAGCGCCGTCAACAGAAGGTCAAGCGACGCGGGCTCCAGCTCGGCGTCGGCATCCCCCTCCTCGTGGGCATCCTCGTGCTCATCGTGTGGGCTGTCACGGTCGACGACAAGGACTCCACCTCCGACGGCGGCGCTACCGACACCACCGAGGTCGTCGATACGGCCCCGACCGATGACAGCACCGTTCCCGAGACCGCACTCGAACCGCTCCCCTGCCCGAAGGACGACGGCTCGTCGGTCCATGAGGGCGAATTCCCGGCCGCGCCGGGGCTGTGCATCGACCCCACCAAGGTCTACGTCGCGACGGTCACCACCAACAAGGGCGAGTTCACGATGGAACTCGATCCGGGTATCGCCCCGAACACGGTCAACAACTTCGTGTACCTCGCGAACTACCACTACTTCGACGGCACCAAGTGTCACCGCATCATCCCCGGCTTCGTGGTGCAGTGCGGCGATCCGACCGGCACGGGCAGCGGTGGACCCGGCTACAGCTTCGCTGACGAACTGCCCACGGCAGGTTCCTACAAGCTCGGCTCGCTCGCAATGGCGAATAGCGGACCAGACACCAACGCAAGCCAGTTCTTCATCATCGCCGGCCCGAGCGGAGCGGCACTCGACCCGATCTACTCGTTGTTCGGCCAGGTGACCGCTGGGTTCGACACCACCGTCAAGGCGATGGAGGCCGAAGGCACCGAGGGGGCCGGCACGCCGAAGTCCGACGTCATCATCGAAAAGGTCGTGGTGAGCGTGAAGGCCGGCGTGTCTGCAACGGTCACAACGACGACTGCAGCACCGGCTGACACCGTCGCGGCGAACTTGGTGAACTGACCAATCCGTAGGGCAACCCGCGGGTCAGCCCGAGGCGGGAAGTTCTCCCGCTACCTCAACACCGTCGCCGTAGCGGGTCCACATGCCGTCGTGGCAGATGAGTGCCGTGCCCGAGGGCAGGGTGGCGACCGGAAAGCCGGTGGCGAGCTGACGAGCGCGATGCAGTCGCTCGAAGGACCACGTCTCGGATTCGTGGATCACAGCGAGAGGCTGCACCAGACCGAGACCAAGACCGAATGCCCCGCCGCGAGGGTCGGTCATCGGGTCGCAGATGGCCGCGGTACACGGACCTGCAGCAACCACGACCGCCCGGTCTGCCGCCGCCACGATGGCCGCCCAGACGGGGGTGTCCTTGAGGCTCGAGCGAAGGTGCATCGGGGAGTCACCGAACAGGTAGACGAAGGACGCCTGCTCGATCGCCGCGGCCATCGACAGATCCATTGCGTCACCCCGACTGAGCACCATGAGCGGCCGGACCGTTGCCCCGAACCCGGCAAACCAAGCAGTCGCCGCCTCAACCGCCCGGGCAGGCTCCTCAAACGCGTCCGCCGTGGGCAGCAACAGCACCTCGGTCCCGCCCGAGAGGTCGAGCAACCGCCGGGTCACCTCCCAGTTCTCGCCGAGGTCGTCGAACCCTTTGCCCCCGAGCAACGCAATAACACCCATCACCGGCCTCCGATCGCTACGTACTCTGGGGCAGACAAGTTGTAAAGACAAGTTGCTACCGAAAGTTACCAATCGGTAGTTTCACCGGATGGAACGCTCCAGCACTCTTCGGTCCATCGGAATCTGCGGCTCAGGGATCATGGGCAGCGGCCTCGCCGAGGTCGCCGCCCGCGCCGGGTACGAAGTCATGGTGAGGTCCCGCACCCAGATGGGGGCCGACGAACTCGTTGCAGCCGTTGCACGGTCGCTGGATCGTCAGGTGAAGAAGGCGGCGATTACCACCGACAAGCGTGACGAGTTGCTCGGTCGCATCACCACCACAACCGACATTGCGAAGGTCGCCATGAGCGACCTAGTGATCGAGTCGATCGTGGAGGACCTCGCCACCAAGCGAACGCTGTTCACCGAACTCGGTGAGCACGCCCCGGAGCACACCATCCTCGCCACCAACACGTCCACCCTGCCGGTCGTCGAGATGGCGATGGCATCCGGCCGACCCGACCGGGTGTGCGGTATCCATTTCTTCAACCCCGCAACCATGATGCGCCTCGTCGAGATCATCCGGCCGATCACGGCCAGCGATGCCACGATCCTGGCCGCCCACGAGTTCACCGATAGCTGCGGGAAGGACGCGATCGATGTCGTGGACCGCGCCGGCTTCGTGGTGAACGCACTGCTCTTCCCGTACCTCAACCGTGCGGTTCGCATGCTCGAGCAGCAGACCGCCTCGATGGAGGCCATCGATACCGGCATGAAGGGCGGCTGCAACTTCCCGATGGGGCCGTTCGAACTGCTCGACCTCGTGGGCCTCGACACCTCGGTCTCCATCCTCGAGGCACTCCACGCCGAGACCCGCGACCCGTCGGACTCCCCCGCACCCTCGCTGCGCCGCCTCGTGGAGGCCGGACACCTCGGCCGCAAGACCGGCCGCGGGTTCTACGAATACGCCAAGAAGTAGGCACACTCGTTGTCGTGAACCGACGCAATCGCGAAGCGGGGCCCGCCACCACGTGGGACACCGTTCCGGCCGACCCCGGTGAGAGCCGTTGGCGCCTGCCGGACCCGTGCGACGCGAACCACGACGAGCCGCACGACGCGAACGGTGACGAGAGCGACGATGACGACCTCGTGGCCGTCGGCGCGGACCTCGAGCCGTCGACCCTGATCGCCGCCTACCGGCGCGGCTTGTTCCCGATGCCGATCTCGCGGCGTGACATCGGTTGGTTCTCGCCCGACCCGCGGGGGATCATCCCGCTCAACGGGCTGCACGTCACGCGGTCGCTGCGCCAGAGCGCGAAGCGGTACACCGTCACCGTTGACACCGCCTTCCGCGAGGTCATGGTGACGTGTGCGCGACCTGACCGTCCACACGGCTGGATCAACGACGATTTCGTGCGGGCGTACGTACGGCTCCACGAGATGGGGTGGGCCCACAGCGTCGAGTGCAGGGGCGACGACGGCGAACTGGTCGGTGGGCTCTACGGTGTCCGGATCAACCGCTTCTTCGCCGGCGAATCGATGTTCTCCACCCAGCGCGATGCCTCCAAGGTGGCGCTCGTAGCGCTGGTTGGGATGCTGCGCGAATCCGGGGTTGAACTGCTCGACGTCCAGTGGCACACCGACCACCTCGGTTCGCTTGGCGCGGTTGCGATCCCCCGCAACGAGTATCTCGAGCGCCTCCGGCGGGCCGTGCGCGCGGGGCAGTCATGATGCGCCGCCGGTCGCTCGCCTTGGTTGTCGCCGCAAGCGCGTCGCTGATGGCCTGCGGAGCCGCCACTGCGCCGACGACGAGCGGCACACCCGTCACATCCACCACGACCGCGCCGGATGGCACGACCGGGTACCGGGCGCTGCAGACCCTGCTCGAGGGAGCCAGCCCGCTCCGCCGCTTCTCGCTCGGCACCGACCGGCTCGGGGTGTGGATCTGCCACGTACCGGTCGGCGTCACTGATCCGATCTACAACCCTGTCGACCTCCGCCTCGACCTCGAGGTACGCAAGGTCGCCGCACTACTGAGCGAGCGCGTGAGCACGTACTTCACCGCGCTCACCCATGGTGCCTACGTTCCCGAATTCGTGCCGGAGGGCGAGGTAACGATCGCCGCCAACGAGACGAACCGCACGTGCGTCGACCGGGCAGCCGAGCGCTCGGCGAGCGATATCGACGGCCTCGTGGTGATCGCCGATGCCGAGCACGCCGAGGACCAGCACGGGGGCTGGGGGCGCACCGGCGAGCCCTGTGAGGAGGCCGAGGCGTGCCCCGCCAGAGTGAGCGGGAGGGCGGCCTACGTCGGAGCATCGGATTTCCACCCGGACTGGGGTGCCGTACCGGCGGTGGACCTCTTGGAGCACGAGATCGGGCACACCCTCGGGTTCCCCCACTCGGGCGGCGGCAACGGATACACCAGCGCGATCGACGTCATGAGCAACAGTGCGGCCCCACGGAACGTCGACCCCAACAGGCGGGACGGGCCCGGCACGATCGCAGTGAACCGCCTCGCCGCCGGGTGGCTGCCCCTCACCTCGGTGACGGTGGCCGACGGAGCGGGCACCTTCCCGCTCGTGCCCTCGGACGCCGCGGAGGGCCCCCGAGTCCTCGTGCTCCCGATCGACGATGCCCGCTTCCTCACCGTGGAGGCGCTCGCCAACACCGGCTTCGACTCGCACCTCCCCCGATCGGGCATTGTGGTGCACGAAATCGACCAATCCCCGACAGCATGTAGGTCTGGTGCGGACACACCGTGCCTCAATGAGTACCGAAGCCAGCTCCCCATTTCGGGCACGCGACCCTTCACCGATCTCCTCGGCGATGGTTCGACGTGGTCGGGCAGGGGTTGGTCCATCTCCGTGTCCTCCTCCGGCAACGGGTCGTGGACCGTGTCGGTGAACAGATCGGCGTAGGGCCGTGAACGCTAAGGAGCAGATGTGAAGCAACAGGCGTGGATGATGCGCACGTACTCGGGGCACTCCACCGCCCGCGCATCGAATGCTCTCTACCGGACGAATCTCGCCAAGGGCCAGACCGGGCTGTCCATTGCGTTCGACCTCCCGACACAGACCGGGTACGACCCCGATCATCTCCTCGCGCGGGGCGAGGTGGGCAAGGTGGGGGTGCCCGTGTCGCACCTCGGCCACATGCGCTCGCTGCTGGACTCCATCCCGCCGGGCGAGATGAACACGTCGATGACGATCAACGCGACAGCGGCATGGTTGCTCGGTCTCTACGTCGCGAATGCTGCCGACCAGGGCGTTGCGAGCAAGCAACTGCGGGGCACCACCCAGAACGACATCGTGAAGGAGTACCTCAGCCGCGGCACGTACATCTTCCCGCCGGACCCGTCGAAGCGCCTCATCGTCGACATGATCGCTTGGTGCGCGAAGAACGCGCCGAAGTGGAACCCGATGAACGTGTGCTCGTACCACCTCCAGGAAGCCGGGGCCACGCCGGTGCAGGAGATCGCGTTCTCGCTCGCCACTGCAATCGATGTGCTCGACGCGGTGCGGGCCTCTGGCCAGATCGAACCCGAGCAGTTCGAGCAGGTCTTCGGATCCATCTCCTTCTTCGTGAACGCAGGGATCCGCTTCGTGGAGGAGACGTGCAAGATGCGTGCCTTCACCGACCTCTGGGACCGCATCGGCCTCGAGCGCTACGGCGTGCAGGATCCCAAGGCGCGCCGGTTCCGCTACGGGGTGCAGGTGAACTCGCTCGGCCTTACCGAGGCCCAGCCCGAGAACAACGTGCAGCGCATCCTGCTTGAGATGCTCGCTGTCACGCTCAGCGACAACGCACGCGCACGGTCCATCCAGCTTCCCGCGTGGAACGAGGCCCTCGGCCTCCCCCGGCCGTGGGACCAGCAGTGGTCGTTGCGGATGCAGCAGGTGCTTGCCTACGAAACCGACCTGCTCGAATACCCGGACCTCTTCGACGGCTCGAAGGTGATCGAGGCCAAGACCGCCGAACTGCGCGATGCCGCGTGGTCGGAACTACAGGATGTGCTGTCGCTCGGTGGCGCCTTCGAGGCCGTCGACGAGCTGAAGGGACGCCTCGTCTCGTCGATGGCGGTGCGCACGCGCCGGATCGAATCCGGTGAGCAGGTAGTGGTCGGTGTCAATGCGTATACCGAGACCGAGCAATCACCGCTCGGCGGTGCCGGAGCGATCATGAAGGTGGACCCCGCCGTCGAGCAGGAGACCATCGACGACGTGAACGCATGGCGGGCCGCCCGGGACAACACCGCTGTTGCAGAAGCACTCGACTGGCTGCGCCGGGCCGCCGAGGGTGACGAGAACATCATGGGGTCCACCATTGCGCTGGCCCAGGCCGGCGGCACCACAGGGGAGTGGGCCGGGACACTGCGCGAGGTGTTCGGGGAGTACCGTGCACCCACCGGGGTGTCCGCCGCTGTCGGGCGTCGCCCGGTTGAGCTTGCCAAGGTTGCCGAGCGGGTGCGCGCAATGGCGGGCGGGCCGCCCAAACTGCTGGTCGCCAAGCCCGGTCTCGACGGCCACTCCAACGGTGCCGAGCAGATCGCCGTGGCCGCTCGCGACGCGGGTATGGAAGTGGTGTACAGCGGGATCAGGCTGACACCGGAACAGATCGCCGCATCTGCCCGCGACGAGGACCCGGATGTGATCGGTCTCTCCATCCTGTCCGGTTCGCACCTCGACCTCGTTCCTGCCGTGCTGCGCGCCGTACGCGCTGCAGGCTGCGACGCGCCCATCGTTGTGGGCGGCATCATCCCCGAGGAAGACCGCGCGCCCCTCGTGGCCGCCGGTATCAGCGCGGTGTACACACCGAAGGATTTCGAGCTCTCGCGGATCATGTCGGACCTCGCGGACCTCGCCGAGGCACACCGGAACCAGTGACGTTGCAGTCACCGGCGCCGGCCGGTGACTCGTAGGCTTTCGGTGATGACGCACCAGAGCACTCCGCCCGAGACGGTCACGTATCCGGGCGCGCGCCTGCCCGACCGTGCATACCGGGTTGACGCCAACGGGGTGGGTATCGCCGTTGCCGAGTGGGGCAAGGAGGACGACCCGGTGCTGATGCTCGTGCACGGCGGTTTCGACTTCGCCGCCACGTACGACGTCTTCGCCCCGAAGATCGCCGACCGGGGGTTCCGGGTGGTTGCCTGGGACCAGCGCGGCCACGGAGACAGCGACCACGCTCACCTCTATTGCTGGGACGCTGACCTCCGCGACATGCGCGCCGTGCTCGACCACGTCGCGGACGGGCCGATCCCGGTGATCGGACACTCCAAGGGCGGATCGCTGATCGTTCAGATGGCCGACTTCGAGCCGCACCGGTTCTCCCACCTCGTGAATATCGACGGCATCCCGTGCAAGCGCAGGGCGCCAGACATCTCCGAGCACGACCGCACGAAGATGCTGGCCGACGAGATCGGTGGTTGGCTCGACCACCGTCGCCACACAGCGGTTGCGTCGCGCAAGCCGGACACGCTCGACGGGTTGGCGAAGCGGCGCCAGCGGATCAACCCGCGTTTGTCGGTCGACTGGTTGCGCTACCTCGTGACGCGGGGTGGGCGCCTGGATGCGGACGGATGGCGCTGGAAGCTCGACCCGTCCATGCGCTTCGGCGGCTTCGGGCCCTGGCGGCCGGAATGGGCACAGCTTCGCCTTCCCGGAATCGGCGCGCCGTTCCTCGGGGTGCTTGTGACCGAGCAGGAGGAAATGGGTTGGGGAACGACGCCCGATGACCTTGCGGGATGGGTCCCGCCGAACGGGCGTATCGAGCTCGTTCAGGGTGCTGGGCACTTCGTGCACATTGAGCAGCCTGACCTCGTGCTCGACATGGTCATGGACTTCCTGGGGTGCGCATGATCCTGCTCACGCACAACCGGATCCAGCTTGCTCTGCACGAGCTGCGCAATGGGGAGGGCACGCCCCTCCTGCTGCTGCATGGGCTCGGCGAGCACTCGCCAGCGCACGCCCCGAACTCGGCTTCCGCGTGGACGGGGCCCGTGTACGCGCTCGACTTCACCGGTCACGGCCAGTCCACCGTCCCCGTCGGTGGCGGCTACACCGCCGAGGTGTTGATGGCCGACGCCGACACCGCGGTCGCACACCTCGGGCCGAGCACCATCGTCGGTAGGGGGCTCGGCGGCTACATCGCCGTGCTGCTCGCCGGCGCAAGACCAGCGCTCGTCCGCGGCGCCGTGATCGAGGACGGTCCCGGCAGCGCCGGATGTGGCCCCGCGCCCACATCCCAGGTGCTCAGCACGCCGGTCCACACGATGAAGTCCCCACCGGACCCCTTCGCGCTCTACGAACTGTCGAAGGACATCCGGCCGCCGGACTACGCAGCAAACTTTGCTCGGCTCGCCGTGCAGCACTCGGGCCTCGACGTACCGCTCGCCGTTGCTGCGAGGTTTCGACCGGCCTGGCTCCAGGCCGTTGCCGACGAGGCGGGTGTGGTGGAGTGCAGCGTGCAGGCTGCACTCGAACTGTTCAGCGGGGCTCGGCCTACTCGTTCTCGGTAATGCCCGCGCCGTCGAAGGTGGCCATCTCACCGAGCAACCGTGCCGCCGACACCAGCAACGGATAGGCGGTTGCGGCACCCGATCCCTCACCGAGACGCATCCCGAGGTCGATGAGCGGGCTCAGGCCGAGGTGTGCAAGCGCAACGCTTGCGCCGGGTTCGACCGAGCGGTGGCTCGCTACACAGGATTGCATGGTGCCCGGCCACAGCGCCTCGGCCACACAGGCGCCTGCCAGCGTGATGACGCCGTCGAGCAGTACCGACACCCCGGCACGGGCACCCGCACCGATGTAGCCGGCGAGTGCCGCTATCTCGAGCCCGCCCACCTCGGCAAGCACCGCAACCGGTTGGGCGCCCTCGCTGAGACGCGCAACAGCGGCGGCAACAATTCGCCGCTTGTGCGCAAGCATCACGTCGTCGATCCCCGTACCCCGACCGACACAATCCTCGGGCGCAGCGCCCGTGAGTGCAGCAATTACCGCCGCTGCCGGGGTGGTGTTGCCGATGCCCATCTCGCCGGTGAGGAGACAGCGGGACCCTTCGGACACCAGCCTCGACGCAACCTCTGCCCCAACTTCCAGCGCGGCGTCCACCTCGCTCGTCGTGAGGGCGGCGCCCACGGAGAGATCGCCCGATCCGTGCCGCACCTTGTGCGACCAGACGTTGTGCGTTGCCCCGACCGCCGAGGCAACCCCAACGTCGACCACCACGAGTCGCAGGCCGTGCTGGCGGGCCAGCACACTGATTGCCGCGCCACCTGCGGCGATGTTCGACACCATCTGCGCCGTGACCTCCGGGGGCCACGGTGTCACGCCGGATGCCACGACACCGTGATCCGCAGCGAACACTGCTACTGCCGCCGGCCACGGAGTGGGCGGGCACCGGCGCTCGATGCCGGCGAGACGAACGGCGAGGTCCTCGAGCGCACCGAGCGAACCAGCCGGCTTGGTGAGCCGACCGAGGAGTGCTGTTGCATCCGCCTGCGCCTGTGCGCAGAGACTCGGCGCGACAAGGGTCACGCTGTGATCCTTTGGACCACCTCGAACGACAGCAGATCGGCGCCCGCTGCGACGGGCTTGCCGTCGGCGCTCTGCGCTTTCGCGTGACCGTGCTGGAACGCCTGGCTACTCACCCAGTTCTGGAACGATTCCTCGGAGTCCCACCTCGTGTAGACGAAGTAGCGCTCCTCGCCGGCGGTCGGGCGAAGCAGTTCGAACGCCTCGAACCCCGGCATCTGCTCGACGGAACGGGCACGCTCCGCAAATCGCTTCTCGAGTTCGGGACCCATTCCCTCGGGCACCCTGATTGCATTGATCTTGACGACGCTCATCCCCTCATGCTCGCAGGTCCCCATCCGTGTCCCAACCGCAGCATCGAACAAGGGCGCGACATCGC
Organism: Ferrithrix thermotolerans DSM 19514; assembly: GCA_945889085.1. Lineage (GTDB taxonomy): Bacteria > Actinomycetota > Acidimicrobiia > Acidimicrobiales > Ilumatobacteraceae > WLJO01. Next base: position 33,542 of record CAMDBM010000013.1, on the reverse strand, counting down.
CCCCTCGCCGCGGCGGAGTCGTTCGTCGTATCATCACGCCCGTGGACGAACGCGTGACATCTTTCGCCGAGGCTCAGGAGTGCTACCGGCACCGAGACCTCCGTCAGGCCCTCTACGACGCCGGCGAGGTCATCATGTCCGACGTCATCGTGAACCTGCACGGCGCCGAGCATCGCGACCGGCGGAGGCTCGAGAACCGACTGTTCCGTCGGGACACGTTCGCCTACTACGAGAACTCGCTGTTCCCCGAGATCATCCGTACCACTGTTGCGCCGTACCTCGCCGATGGGCGCGCCGAACTCGTCAGCTTCGGTCACGAACTGATGATGAACCTGGCGGCGCTGACCTCGGGGGTGGACCGTCCCCACGGCACACCGGAGGAGAGCTTCCGCCTCTACTCGTACCTCACCACGTTCATCGAGGGCGCCACACTCGCCCATTACACGGGTGACAAGGCTGCCAAGGCTGCCGAGGTACGGACCAAGCTCGAGGAGTTCGACGCCGAGTTCCTCCTGCCTGCCATCGAGCGCCGGACCGGCCTGCTCGCACAGTTGGCGGCCGGGAGCGTCACCGAGGAGGACCTACCGCGCGATGTGCTCACGGTGCTGCTGCGCAACCAAGACAAGATCCCGATGGCGCACGAGAGCCTGCGCCGCGAGATCGCTTTCTACCTGCTCGCCGGCGCACACACCAGTGCGACGGCGTTCAACCGTGTCATGCACAACATCTTCCAGTGGGTCGCTGCCCACCCCGAGGACGAACGCCGCGTCACCGAGGACCGCATGTTCGTGCAGCGCTGCACCCACGAGACGATCCGACTCCAGCCATCGAGCCCAACCGGCATGCGCTGGGCGCTCGAGGACATCACGCTCTCGAACGGGCGGAAGTTCGTGAAGGGGGATCGGGTCACCCTCGACCTCACGGTGATCAACCGCGATCCTGAACTGTTCGGCGCCGATGCCGAGGAGTTCAACCCGGACCGCAGGCTGGCCGCAGAGGTGGCCCCGTGGGGACTCAGCTTCGGGCAGGGCATGCACGCCTGCATCGGTCAGGACCTAGCCGCCGGCCTTCGCTTCCTCGACGGAGACGTGCTCGACAACCACCTGTTCGGGCTCGTGCCCGTTGCGGTCCAGACGATGTTCGACAACGGATGTCGCCCCGACCCCGACAACCCACCGGAGATGGACGCCTCCACGACCCGGCCGTATTTCGGGCGCTATCCGGTGGTGTTCGTGCGCTGAGGCGCCACTGCCACCACGCCGGCAACCTCATCGGGTTCCAGCGGGGCGTAGTAGTAGTACCCCTGGCCAAGCGTGCAGCCGAGCGAGAGCAGCACCTGCTCCTGCGTCGAAGTCTCGATCCCCTCGCCCACCACGGAGATGTGGAGCGTCCGTGCGGTATCGACGAGTGCCGCGACGAGATCGTGCACCGGCCCCTCCGGGGTGAGGCCGACAAGGCACGACCGGTCGATCTTCAGCGTGTCCACCGATAGCTCGTTGATGGCCGACAGCACCGTGTTGCCCGTTCCGTAGTCGTCGATGCTGATCGCGATGCCGAGACCGGCGAGGTTCCGCATCACCGCTGCCGTCTCCTCCCGGTTGCGGCTTACCGCTCCCTCGGGGATCTCGAGCCGAAGCTGGCTCGGCCTGATCCCGTGCGTCTTGAGCAGCCCGGACACGAACGGGACAAAGTCGACCTGCCAGAGCTCACGGGGTGACACGTTCACCGAGACACTGAACTGATCGCTGTTGACAAGCGCATGGCGCCAGAGGGCCATCTGCCGGCACACCTGCTCGAGCACCCAGCGACCGATGGAGACGATGTCGCCCGTTGCCTCCGCAATGCTCATGAAGGTTGCGGGGCTGATGAGACCGCGCGCCGGGTGCTGCCACCTCACGAACGCCTCGAACCCAACGATGTGCCCGTCGAGCAGATCGACAACCGGCTGGTACTGCAGGCGGAACTGTTCGCGCTCGACGGCAATGCTCAGCTCGCTCTCGAGAACGAGCGTGTCGAGCGCAGCGTCATACATTGAGGACTCGAAGATGCGGTAGACGCCACGGCCGTCCGCCTTCGCCTGGTACATCGCCGTGTCTGCGTCCCGCAGGATCTCGCCAGGTGCCAGATACGCAGCAGTGCCGAAGGCGATCCCGATACTCGCTCCGACACGGACCTCGTAGCCACCGAGCTGCAGTGGCTCGTTCAGCGACTGGAGCAGACGATCCGCGACCATGGTGGCGCTGTCGTCGGAGGCCAGGTTCTCGAGCAGGATCGTGAACTCATCACCACCGAGACGGGAGACCATGTCGCCGGGACGCACGACAGCACTCAGGCGCTTGGCCACCTCGATGAGCAGTTCGTCGCCCGTGCCGTGACCAAGGCTGTCGTTGACCACCTTGAAGCGGTCGAGGTCGATGAAGAGCACCGCGAAGCGCGTGCCATACGGGGTTCTCGAACGCTTGAGGACTGCGTCGAGGCAGTCCATGAAATACGCCCGGTTCGGCAAACCGGTCAGCGTGTCGTGGAGGGCAACGTGGAGGAGCTGGAGCTCTGCGTTCTTGCGCGATGTCACGTCCGAGTGCGAGCCGACCATGCGCGCCGGCTGCCCGGAGTCGTCGCTGACTGCCATGGCGCGCACGAGCATCCACCGGTACTCGCCGTTACGGTGCATCACGCGGTGCTCCAGCTCGAGCGGTTGCGACGGGTCCTGCAGGTGCGTACCGATCCTCACCTGCAGCGTGACACGGTCGTCGGGGTGCACCCGGTCCATCCACTCGCTGATGTTGCCCCGCAGATCGTCGTCGTCGTAACCGAGCAGCGCTCGCCAGCGCGGGGACGAGTAGAACTGTCCGCTCCGCAAGTCCCAGTCCCAAAGGCCGTCGTTGGCGCTGTGCGCGGCAAGCGCGTAGCGCTCCTCGCTGAGTCGGAGGTCCGCCTCTGCCCGGCGCCGTTCCTCTACCTCGGCGCGCAACGCGTCATTGGCCCGCGCGAGTTCGACGGTCCGCGCTGCAACCCGTTCCTCGAGAACGGCGCGCGCCTCGGACAGTTCTCCGTAGGTCTCCTCGAGCTCGCGCAGGTGCGCGTCGCTCTCGACTGTCCGGCGCTCGAACTCGCCCCGCAGCCGACTCCCGTACACCGTGGCGGCGAGCACCATGAGGAGGAAGAGTCCCCCGATGAGGTACTCGAGGCGCTGGAGCCCGACTATCTCGTCCTCCTGCCGGGCGAAGACCTGCGCCTGAACACCGCGCAAGTCAACCCGCAGGGCGCGAAGCGCATCCGTTGCCCGAACCTGTGCTGCCGAGAACATCGTCATCCCCGACGCGACAGCCGTCGGGTTCCCCCGCGTGAACTCGGTGATCACACCGATAGCTGCTTCCTTCATCTCTTCGACGGCACGAACAGCCCTGTCGATGTCCACGAGGATCTTGCCGCGCTCCGCTTCCTCGATCTCGGTGAGGCTGGTGCGCAGCACCCGCGCACGGGTGGCGAAGGTATTCGCGGCGAGCGTCACCTGGGACGCGGCGGTCTCGGTGCCTTGGCTCGCGAACACCCTGTCGACCGCGAGATTCACGCGCCCTGCAGCCTCGTCGAGCGTGCTTGCCTGGTTGAGCCGTGTGTCCCACACCTGTGCGGTGGACACCGAGCGGTGATAGCTCTGCACGATCCGGTGCACGTACACCAGGCCGGTCCCCACCACGAGCACGTCGAACAGTGCGAGCAGGCTGTACACAACGTGCCACTTCGGCACGCGCCTGCTCGGCTTGAAGCGGTGAGCCGCAGGCCGGGCTGGCGGGGACGGGGGGAGTTCAGTCGTCATGGAAGAGATACCGACTCCATGATCCCGCATCCGGCGGCCGCTGACAACGTTCATTTGAACACTTTTAGTGAAATTCTTCGGCGGGCGGCTCTACTCTCCCGAAAAAACGGTCCGGCCGGACCGGTAGGTACCGATCCGGCCGTTCAACGCTTGGCGGAAGGAGTGGGATTTGAACCCACGGAGGCAAAAACCTCGCACGCTTTCGAGGCGTGTCCCTTCGGCCACTCGGGCATCCTTCCGTTGGTCATGCTATCCGTCAGGGGCCGATGGCCACCGGCCCGAACAGCCTGCGATCAGCGGCGTTCGGCGAAGAAAGTGCTCAGCAGTTCTGCTGCCTCGGCAGCACACACGCCGTGTTGCACGGGCGGGTTGTGGTTCAGGCGAGGGTCTGCACACACGTTGTAGAGGCTCGCGGTTGCCCCAGCCTTGAGGTCTGCTGCGCCGTACACGAGGCGTCCGATACGCGCGTTGAGTAGCGCCCCAGCGCACATCAGACACGGCTCAAGGGTGACCACGAGTGTGCAGTCGTCGAGCCTCCAGCGGCCGAGCACCCCGGCGGCGTCCCGCAGGGCGAGCACCTCGGCGTGGGCGGTCGGGTCCCCCGACACCTCACGCTCGTTCCCGCGACGGGCAATCACCCGTCCCTCGTGAACGACCACCGCCCCGACCGGCACCTCACCCCGGGCGCCTGCGGCGCGCGCCTCGGCGAGGGCCTCGTACATTGCCACGTCGTCGGGGATCTGTTGCTGGCTCATCGAGCGGAGGGGGTGGGATTCGAACCCACGGAGGATTGCTCCTCACACGCTTTCCAAGCGTGCCGATTCGGCCGCTCTCGCACCCCTCCTACGCCGTTGTAGGCACACCGGGGTGTACCGACGCAGGGGTGCCGACACGGTAGCGGAACGGTACGCTGACCCCACCGTACGCAGGGTCCAACCCGACGAGTGCGGTGATGGTCGGGTCCTGTGCAACGTCCGCATTGCGAATCAGGTCAGGGGCGGAAGCCAGCAGCCTTCAGCAGTCGCTGATGAGTGCCGCAGGTCGCCTGACCGTCACCGCAGTCGCCGGGTTGCTGCTCTTTCGGCACGTTCCACGAGTTCAGGGGCCCCGAGCCTTTCCGCTACTGCGGCGAGGGCCGGGGTCGGGCCCCGCCAGAGCCAGTCGTCGACTGAACCCACCGGCACGGTGGTAACGATCGTTGCCACCTTGCGGAACAGCAGCGCCTCGTCGAAACGTTCCCGCAGCGTGGCCGCAAGCTTGGCCGCCCCACGGACCCCGCCCGGCACATCCCAGTCCGCCTCGGCCGCAGGGATGTCCTCGAGCCGGCCGTAACGGGCGAGCAGGGCCGATGCCGACTTGGCCCCCCAACCCGGCAGCCCGGGAAAGCCGTCGGCGGTGTCACCGACCAGCGCGAGGTAATCCACCATCGCGGAGGGGGGCACGCCGAACTTGGCGATCACGCCGGCCTCGTCGAGGGTCTCGTTCTTACGACGATCGAACTGCACCACCCGGGTGCCGCGAACGCACTGGCCGAGGTCCTTGTCGGGGGTGAGGATGATCGCCTGCTCGACACGGGCATCGGCCTCGGCAACCGCAGCAGCCGACCCGAGGGCGTCGTCCGCCTCGAACTCAACCATCGGCCAGAGCGCAACGCCGAGCGCCGCCAGCCCCTCGTCGAGCAGCGGGAACTGCACCACGATCTCCTCGTCGAGCCCCTCACCGGTCTTGTACCCGGCCCACAGCCCGTTCCGGAACGACTCCACCACCGAGTCAGTGGCCACTCCTAGGTGCGTGGCGCCCGCTGCGAGCAGCGCGATCGTCGAGGCGAGAACACCGGCCGTCGCGGCTCCCGGCGGCGCACCACCGTGACGCGATGCCTGGCCGTAGTGCTGCCGGAACAGTTCATAGGTGCCGTCGACGAGATGGACCCTCACGCGCTGCACCTGAGGGCCCGCAGCAACTCCTCGTTCCAGGGACTGCTGATCATCGGATCACGGACCTCGCTCGGGAGAAGGTTCCCCCCTGTCGACCCTTGGTGCGCATGCCCCATCATGCCCCGAGAATTACCCGGGACGTGTAGGTTGCCGGGGAGTGAGCGAGATGCCGAAAACCGAGCTACCGGCACCCAAGCGTTCATACCTGCGGCCCCCCGAGCGCCGACGCCAGTTGCTCGACGCCACCACTGCCGTGGTTCGCCGAGACGGACTCACCGCGCTCACGATGGTTGCCGTTGCCGCCGAGGCGGGCGTGAGCAGGCGCCTTGTCTACAACCACTTCCCGGACCTCGCCACGCTGGCCAGAACCTTCGTTGCGGACCGCCTGATGACGTTCATGGCCGACACCGAGAGCGAATTCAACTCGGAAGCTCGCTCGCGCTCCGCAGCCGCCCGCTCGATCTTCGTCCGACTGAGCGCAGTGCCGGCCGAGGACCGGCTGTTGCTCCGCACGCTGCTCGTCGGAGCAGGACCTGTCGAACTGAACGGGATTCAGGAACTGATCGAGGAACGGATGCAGGAGAGGTGGCGGCGGATGCCAACGGACGCACCCGATGATCCACTCCTTGACGCCCGTGTACTCATCGCGGGGCAGATAGCGCTCACGATCGCCGACCTCGTCGACCGGGGCAGGCTCACGGCCGAGCAGGCGGACCGACTCGTTCGCGAGGGCGCCAGCCTGCTGGCGAAGTAGGCCACCTGCCATGGTCTTGCAATGAGCACCGGGGCGACCGTGGTACGCCTGCACCCGGGCAAGGACCGATCGCTCCGGCGGTGGCATCCGTGGGTGTTCGCAGGGGCCGTGGAGTCGGTTCGAGGCGCAGCATCTGCCGGTGACACGGTGCGGGTGGTTGCGAGCGATGGCACCTTTCTTGCCTGGGGCGCCTACAGCCCGGACTCCCAGATCGCGGTCCGCATCTGGTCGTTCATGGAACAGGACGTGATCGACGCCGAGTTCTTCGCAGACCGGGTGCGGCGTGCTGCGGCGAGCCGGAGCGACCTTGCCGGGCGCACCACCGCTGCGCGGCTCGTGTTCGCCGAGAGCGACCACCTGCCCGGGGTGATCGTCGACCGGTACGGGTCCGTGGCGGTTATGGAACTCACCTGGGTCGGCGCGGACCGCTGGCGGGATGCGATCGCCGATGCGTGCCTCTCGCTCGACGGGGTTACCTCGGTCTACGAACGCAGCGACGTGGAGGTTCGACAGCGCGAGGGCCTCGCCGAGCGCACGGGCCTGCTCCGCGGGGTGGAGCCACCCGAACGCGTTGAGGTGAGCGAGGACGGTGCGACCTACCTCGTCGACGTGCGCAGCGGTCACAAGACCGGCTTCTACCTCGACCAGCGCGAGAGCAGGTCCACCGTACGGGCACTCGCTCGCGGCCGGAAGGTGCTCAACGTCTTCGCATACACGGGGGCGTTCAGCGTTGCCGCGTGGCAGGGCGGTGCGAGCAAGGTCACCACCGTCGACTCCTCGGGTCCCGCGCTCCGCATCGCCGCCGAGAACCTCGCCGCGAACGGCCTGCCGACCGGCAGCCTCGTGGAGGCTGACGCATTCACCGAGTTGCGCCGGCTCCGGGACGCGGGCTCCACGTTCGACCTCGTGATCCTCGACCCGCCGAAACTGGTGCACAGCAAGGCCCAGGTGGAGCGCGGGGCACGTGCCTACAAGGACCTCAACTGGCTCGCGTTCCGGCTGCTCTCGCCCGGCGGGATGCTCCTGACGTTCTCGTGCAGCGGGAGCGTGACCCCCGAACTGCACCAGAAGATCGTTGCCGATGCCGCGCTCGACGCCGCGAGAGATGCACAGGTCGTCGGCAGGCTGCACCAGGCCAGCGACCACCCGGTGCTGCTCAGCTTTCCCGAGGCCCAGTACCTGAAGGGTCTCGTGTGCCGCGTGTCCTGATGGACACCCGGCGGCCTACTCCTGGACGAGCTCGATGAGCGTGCCGTAGCTGCCCTTCGGGTGGATGAACGCAACCGTGGTGCCGCGACTGCCCGGGCGGGGCGCCTTGTCGATCGGGGTCGCACCGGCGGCGATCATCGATGCGAGAGCTGCGGCGCAGTCCTTCACGCGGTAGCCGATGTGATGGAGTCCCTCACCACGCTTCTCGATCGCCTTCGCGACCGGCGAGTCATCCCGGGTGGGGGTGAGCAGTTGCACGTAGCTCTCGGCAACCTTGAGGAGCGCCTCTTCCACGCCGTCGCTCTCGACAACCTCGCGGTGGTCCACCTCGGCGCCGAACGCACGGCGGTAGTAGTCGATGGCGGCATCGAGGTCCTTGACGGCGATGGCGACGTGGTCGATTTCGGTGAGGATCATGGCTCTCATTCTGGCCCCCCGTTCGTCGGTACCCAAACGTGGGTTCCGTGCGGTTTCGCTCGTGAGGGCGTGAGGGTGTCGCTTGCTCAGCCGCGACCGCGAAACAGCGTGATCTTCTTCTCGCCGATTCGCTCACGCTTCTCGGGGTCGTCGATGCCCAGACCCTCGGTGGGGGCCAGACAGAGAATCCCAAGCTTGCCCTCGTGCTCGTTGCGGTGGATCTTGCGGGCCGCCTCTCCCGTCTCGGCGAGCGTGTAGACGTCTGAGAGCAGCGGCTGGATCCTGCCCATGTCGATGAGCCGATTGGCCTGCCAGGCCTCCTGATAATTCGCGAAGTGGCTGGCGAGCAGTTTCTTCAGCTTCATCCAGAAATGCCGGTTGTCGAACTCCACCATGTAGCCCGACGTTGCTGCACACGTGACGATGGTTCCCCCACGCTTGCACGAAAAGACCGACGCACCCATCGTCTGGCGGCCCGGGTGCTCGAACACGATGTCCGGGTCCTCGCCCGCGAGTTCGCGGACACGCTTGCCGAAGCGACGCCACTCCGATTCGTCCTGGGTGTGCTCGTCCTTCCAGAAGCGGTACCCCTCGGCCTTCCGGTCGATGACCGTCTCGCAGCCCATCTCGTTGAGCAACTGAGCCTTCTCCGGCGAGGACACCACACCGACGGGCACACCGCCGCCGTTCAGGACGTACTGCACGGCATAGCCACCAATGCCGCCGGTGGCTCCCCAGATCAGCACGGTGTCGCCCTGCTTCATCCGCGCAGCGTTGTCCGACACGAGCATGCGGTAACTCGTGGAGTTGCAGAGCGCGTTCACCGCTGATTCCTCCCACGTGAGGTGCGTGGGCTTGGGCATCAACTGATTGGCCTTCACTACCGTGAGGTCGGCGAGGCCGCCGAAGTTCGTCTCGAAACCCCAGATTCGTTCGTTGTTCGCGAGCATTGAGTCGTTGTGAGCGGAGGGATCCTGATCGTCCACGTAGTTGCAGTGGATCGTGACGCGGTCCCCGGGCTTCCAGTTGCGCACCGCTGAGCCCACGCGCAGCACGACACCGGAGGCGTCGGAGCCGATCACGTGGTAGGGCAGTGCGTGGCGCTTGCCCCAGATGCTCTCCTTGCCGAGCCGCTCAAGGAACCCGAAGGTGGGGAGCGGTTCGAAGATGCTCGTCCACACCGTGTTGAAGTTGATGGAACTGGCCATCACCGCGACGTAGGCCTCGTCTGGCGCGAGTTCGGGCGTGGCGACGTCTTGGATGTGGACCGACTTGCGCGGGTCCTTGTCGGCCGACGCAACGCCCTCGAACATCGCGATGTCGTCCCGGCGGACCACGGCGGCCCGGTAGGACTCGGGGAGTGCGAGGGCTGCGAGTTCCGCGCCGGGGGCACCGGCGAGGATGGCGTCACGGATCTGCTGCATAGAAACTTGAGGTTACTGATGGGTAGATAGTCGGGACCTAGTCGGGCGTACCGATCGGGGAGCGGACGGCTTCGGATGCGCCCGGTCACGAACCCCGATTGGACCACCTACCCCGGCGCCACGGTTCGACCGGTGCTGTTGAGTACCGTCGAGATGTGGATCAGTCCCAGTTCGTGCCGGGGGTCGGGGACCTCCTGCTCGTCGGTAGGGGCGGCACCGCCGCGGTGTTCCGCTCCCTCCACCTCGCCAGCGGCCGCACCGTCGCGGTGAAAGTGCTCAATGCCCGTCTCACCGCGGCCGATCAAATCCGGCGTTTCGACAACGACATGGCCAACGTCGCAGCGCTCAACAACGAGCGCTCGATCGTGGAGGTTCTCGCCAGCGGCGTGAACGAGGGCGGTCACCCGTGGGTCATCACGACGTACCTCCCGGACAACCTTGCCGCGATCCTCGCCGAGCACGGTCGGATCACCTGGACCGATGCTGTGGCTGTCGGCACGGAGGTGGCCCGCGCCCTCTCGGCTGCGCACCGCCAGGGGGTGCTGCACGGTGACCTCAAGGCGGCAGACATCCGTTTCGACAGCCTCGGCGTACCGCTCCTCGCCGATCTCGGGCTGTTTGGGTTCGCCGGTACTGACCCGAACGCTCCAGTCACCGGCGGGAAACTGGTGCACTGTGCACCCGAGGTCGCTGCCGGCGGACTGCCGGACGCACTCAGCGACGTGTACTCGCTCGCGTCGGTGCTCTACGAGGCGATGAGCGGGCGGCCCCCGTTCGGCGCCCCGGCGGACCGGGAGGCCACCGATCTGGCCGAACGCATCGGCGGCGACGTCCCTGCCCCACTCACGGGGTTCGGCGTGCCGAGCGACGTTGACGGACTCATCCGCACGGCACTGTCCACGGAGCGCTCCGAGCGGCCGCAGTCAGCCGGGGAATTCGCACTCGCACTCGCAGCAGTTGCGCCCACTACGCGTTCGCCGGGCGCAGGGCACGGAGATCCCCCGTCTCCGGACGGATCCCTGTCGGTGGGCGGCGTTCCCTTCGACGAATTGGACACGCCACCCGACGGCTACCCGCTCATCGACGAGTTTCCCGTGCTCGATGATGACGAGGCAGCGCCGCTTCTCGCGGCTGCGGGCAGGCGCGAGCGCCGCCGGCGGAGGGAGCGACGCGTTGCGTCGATCGCCGTGATCCTCGCGATCCTGTCAGGAACTGTCACCGGAGCCGTGGTCTGGATTACCAGCCGAAACGGTGGGAACAACGGGCCGACGACAACTGTCCCCGACACCACGGTCGCCGGTGAGGTGTCACCCCCGGGCACCGACACCCTCCGACCCGTTCCCACGGTCTCGTATGCGTTCGTTGCATCATTCGACTCGAAGCAGGCAACCGCCTCACTGTCCGGCGTGGCTTCCCCGACGGGCGCCGCCCGCCTGAAGAACGCTCTCGCATCCGTGGGCCGGCTGGAGAACGACCTGCAGATCCAAGATGGTCCGGAGCCCGACAGCGGGACGTCGGTGGACGACGCCATCACGTTGCTCGCGAGCATGAGACGGAACCTCACCGCCGGAACCCTGAGGTTCGACGGTCAGACCTTCAGCCTGAGCGGGTTCTACCAGGACGAAAAAGCCCGGAGCAACCTCCAGGACGTGATTACGCTCATGCGCACCCCAGCGGCCAGACCGGACCTCACGCCGGACCCGGATGCAGCAGCAGTGCCGGCGACAACCGACCCTGCTGGCGCAACCACAGCCACCATCGAGATCTCTGCGCGCCCCACCTCGTTCAGCATCCCGGCGGACGGCCGCTTCCACATCCTCCCCGTCACACTCGTCCCGAGCGGCGGCTCGACACAGTTGTGCCTCAACAGCCGCACCGTGTCCGGCCCCGAGCAGCAGCGCCTGATCATGAACTACTCGAGTTGCGGACTCGCTCGAATCGTCACGCTCTCGTCGTCGCTGCCCGGTACGTACACCGTGATCGACACCTTTACCGACGAGCGAGGTCCGTCGGGGCCGACAGGAACAGTCACCTTTGTCGTGGTAGTCACCTGACACTTCCTGCGGCCCGTCAGTGGGTACCGTGACATCTGTGTACGACCGTGTCCCCGGGGTAACCGACTTCGAACCCATTGCCTCCGACGAGGTGCGCGAGACCTTCCGGGCGATCGACATCGAGACGGGCGACCGAGTGGTGGTGAAGGTGCTCACCAAACAGGTGAGCGACGAGCAGTTCGATCGTTTTACGTCCGTGTGCCGGGCCGTTCGGTCCATTGACCGACATCCCAACATTGCGCGTCTCTACGACGCCGGCACCACGAGTGACTCGCACCCGTACGTGGTCGTGGAGCACCAGGACCGTTCGCTCTCCGATCTCATCGAGAGCGAGGGGCGGCTCCGTTGGCAGGAAGCCGTAGCACTGGGCGCGGAGATCGCATCAGCGCTCGAGGCCGTGCACCGCATGAACGTGGTGCACGGCGACGTCGCACCGCGCAACATCCTGCTCGCCGACGACGACGTGCCGCGCCTCACCGATTTCGGCGTGCGCGCGCTCGAGACGGCTCCCGATACCACCGGGGCCACCGGCGGACGGGCGACGCTGTCCCGACTGTCCCACATGGCACCCGAAGTGGTGCAGGGCCGCAGTGCGGACGCACGGTCGGACATCTACTCGCTGGCCTCCACCCTGTTCGAAGCCCTGGCGGGCGCACCACCGTTCATCCGCCCAACCGACGAGACCGTGGTCCCCGTGGTGTCACGACTGCTCGGCGAAGGCCCGCCGTCGCTGTCGTCGCTCGGTGTGCCCGCACCCGTCGAGGCAACAATCGTCGGCGCAATGGCAAAGGACCCGACGATGCGTCCGAGCAGCGCGGAGTTGTTCCGCCAGGAACTGCTCGCAGCAGCACGCACAGCGACCGGGCCCGAGATGCTGGCCACCGCGGCAGCGGCACGTGCTGCCGGCGCCCCGCAAGACGCTCACCTCGGCAGGCGGTCGGATCGCACCCGCGGCGCGAACGGATCGCCGCTTACTCGCAGGCGCAGGCGTGGCGTGGACCTCGGCATCGCGGCCGTTGCGCTGATTGCCGTGATCGCGATCATCGTGGTGGCCACCCGGTCGGGCGACAAGAACGATTCCGCCGCGAACAACGAGGCAACCACGGGGGTCGTTCCCGCCGGATCAACATCGCCGGACGCCAGTGCACCGTCCTCGACGGCGGTATCGACATCCGTTGCGGCAACAACCACCATCGCCTCAACGTCTTCGAGCCAACCCCCCTCCACGGACCCGACCGGCAGCGACCCGCTCACCACGGACCCGACCGGCACGGGAGGAGAGCCCTCCACCACGCCGGCACCGGGGAGCAACACACTCGCCCTCAGCGGTAGCGGCTTTCACCTCACGTCGTTCACGAGCAACGTCGGCACCACGCTCACGTTCCCTGCTGGCAGGGACTTCCACGAGTTCGAGTACTCGGTTTCCTACACGGGTGGAGAGAACTCGCTCGCCTGCCCGGGCCACACCGGCCTGAAGCGTGTAGAGGGTCCGGGCCTGTCGAACCTGAAACTCGGCGGCTGCTTCCGCCCCGGGAGGGATTCCGCGAAGATCCGGATCCGCGCATACTTCCCGGGCAAGGTCACCTTCACGGTGTACTTGTGCGACGTTGATGTATTCGTCGGCTACTGCAACGGGCCGACGCGTTCCACGAACGGCGTCGACATCACCGTTATCGCCACCTGACTCATCGCGCCAACCGGTATCCGACCCCCGCCCGGGCGACTAGCGTGATCCTCATGTCAGGTTCTTTCATCGTTGCCGGCGCCCGCACCCCCATCGGGAAGATGAGTGGCGCTCTCGCCCCATTCACCGCAGCAGACCTCGGTGGCTTTGCCATCAAGGCAGCCCTTGAGCGTGCCGGGGTGAAGCCCGATGAGGTGGAGCACGTGCTCATGGGGCAGGTGCTCATGGCCGGGCAGGGTCAGGTGCCGTCTCGCCAGGCGGCGTCGAAGGCCGGCATCCCGATGTCGACCCCGTCGGTCAACATCAACAAGGTCTGCCTGTCGGGCCTGAACACCATTTATCTCGCCGACCAGATGATCCAGGCCGGTGATGCAGACATCGTGATCGCCGGCGGCATGGAGAGCATGACTGCTGCGCCGTACCTCGCGATGGGTGCGCGCGGCGGGTTCCGTTACGGCAACACCGAGCTCGCGGACGCCATCATCAAAGATGGCCTGTGGTGCTCGTTCGACGCGTGTCTGATGGGTACGGGCACCGAGCGATACAGCGCCGGCAGCATCTCGCGAGAGGCACAGGACGACCTCGCGGCGAAGTCCCACGAGCGCGCCGCTAACGCTGCCAAGGACGGCCGCCTCGCAGACGAGATTGTCAACGTGTCGATCCCGCAGCGCAAGGGCGACCCGCTGCTCGTGGAGACCGACGAAGGTGTGCGTCCCGGAACCACGATGGAATCGCTCGGCGGGCTGAAGCCGGCGTTCGACCCGAAGGGCACGGTTACCGCCGGCAACGCATCGCAGCTCAGCGACGGCGGTTCAGCCATCGTCATGATGTCCAAGCGTGCCGTGGAGGCCCGCGGCATCACACCGCTCGCCGAGGTGCTCAGCTACGGCATGGTGGCCGGCCCGGATAACACCTCGCTGCTGCACCAGCCCAGCAACGCGATCCTCAAGGCGCTCGGCAAGATCGGCAAGCAGGTGAGCGACATCAGCCTGTTCGAGATCAACGAGGCGTTCGCTGCGGTCGGTATCGCCTCGATGGAGCACCTCGGTATCTCTGACGAGATCGTCAACGTGAACGGCGGCGCGATCGCGCTCGGTCACCCGATCGGTATGAGCGGCAACCGCCTTGCGCTCACGCTTGCGCACGAACTGCGGCGCCGTGGTGGTGGCATCGGCGCTGCCTCCCTCTGTGGCGGCGGCGGTCAGGGCGATGCCCTGATCATCCGGAGCATCTGAACACCCGGGTGGTCTGAGCGCAGGGTGCGGGTGTATCCACCGGCCCCTCGGGGTTGCGGTGAGCCCGTTCACCGTTCGTGCTCCAAGAAATTTCCCGGGGTGACTTGACGGGCTTCCGTAACAGTCGTAACGTAACTGACATACAAGGTCGCTTTGGGACCCCCCACCATGCCCAAGGCCCTTTCTGGGGTATCAGTCCCCGAGTTGACGACCGCCCGCTGTCGACTCGAGGACTGGTACCCCAGAGTTCGTTATCGGCCCGGTGGCCAGTCGATGGTGCTCAGTCCATGGCGCTCAGTCCATGGCGCGGCGGCCCTCGAGGGCTCGCCCGAGCGTCAACTCATCTGCGTACTCGAGATCGCCGCCCACGGGCAGGCCACTGGCAAGCCGGGTAACGGTGAGACCTAACGGCTTGAGCAGTCGGGCCAGGTACATCGCTGTTGCCTCGCCCTCCACGTTCGGGTTCGTGCACACAATCACCTCGGTAACCGACGCGTCGGCAAGACGGGTGAGCAGTTCGCGAACCTTCAACTGCTCCGGGCCGATGCCCTCGATCGGCGAGATGGCCCCGAGCAGCACGTGATAGCGACCGCGGAACTCGCCGGTCTTCTCGAGGGCCATGATGTCCCGTGCCTCCTCCACCACGCAGAGCACCGTTGCATCCCGGCGGTCGTCGGCACAGATGCCGCACAACAGGTCCTCGGCCACGTTGAAGCAGCGGTCGCAGAAGCGAACCTTCGCCTTGGCGTCGACGATCGCCGTGGCGAGGCGCTCCGCATCGGGGGTGGGCAGCTTGAGCAGGTGGAACGCAATGCGCTGCGCGGACTTCGGGCCGATCCCCGGCAGTCGCCCCAGTTCGTCGATGAGCGCCTGGACCGGCGGTGCGTAGGTGGCGGCCATGTCAGGCGGACCCCTCTACGAAGTTGGAACCGGGGAACGAACTGGCGATCCGGTCAAGGTGCGTGCCCTGCTCCTGCGGCGGGGCGCTCTGCAGGTCAGACAGGTCCACCTCGTGATCGATCGGGTCCGGCGTCTCGACGGCGGCCGGCGTTGTTGCCGGCGCTGCATCGGCCTCGATGACGACGGTGACAGCGGCACCGACAGCAGCGGACAACGCCTTTTCGATGTCTGCCCGGTACTGACCCGCTTTGTCTGCATGGCCCTGGTTCGGGAACCCGATTACCAGCGCGCCGTTGCGAACACCTTTGGGCTGCGCGACCACGTACAGCGCCTTGGCCATGCCCTTGAGGCCCGGCCGCACGACCGTGTCGAACACAGCGACGAGGTCGCCGCCGACCGCAGACGGCGGTGCAGGTGCCGGCGGTGCGGAGGCGTTCGCTGCAGCCGGTTCCGGCTGGGGACCAGCCGCGGTCGGCGCCGGACGCGCTGCTGCGGGTCGTTGCGGTGCCGCCGGTGTTGGGTCGGTTGGCGCAGCGGGCACTGGCGCGCTCGCGGCCGCCTGCTTGGCCCGACCGCCGAGCACAGCCCGACCGGTGTTTGGGTCCGTGGGCACGGGGCGGGGAATCGGGCCGGTGGCCGAACCGGTTCCGATACCACCCTGTGCCACCTGGCGCTCCAGGCGCTCGAGGCGCAAGAGCAGTGCCGCCATGTCGGACCCTGCTGCCTCGCTGGTGAGCTTGACCAGTGCCACCTCGAGCAGCACGCGGGGATCGGGGGCGTGGCGCATCTCTACGAGGATGTCGCCGAGGCCCTCCATCGAGCGAACGGCCGCAGCGGCACCGAGGCGGTGTGCCTGCTCGCTGACCACCTCGGCGCGGTGCGCGGGCAACTGCACGAGTTCGGGGGCCATGATCGACAAGAAGCAATCACGCAGGTGGGCAAGCACTGCCTCCGCGATGGACCGCGCGTCACGCCCAAGATGGGCCGACGCAGCCACTGCCGCGAGTGCCCGGCCCGGGTCACGCTCGATGATGGACTCGACGAACTCGTCGAGCGGCATCATCTCGGGCGCAACGCCGCCCCCCGCGGCCACCACTTCGAGTGCGCTGAGCGTGTCACGGGCGGAACCGCCGCCCTGGCGCACCACCGCCTCCACCGCCTCGTCGGTGAGCTCGATCCCTGCGTCGCTGGCAACCCAACGAACGTGCTCCTCAAGCTCTTTTTCGTTGAGCAGGTGGAACGACAGGTGCTGGGTACGGCTGCGGATCGTGTCGCGCACCTTCTGCGGATCCGTGGTGGCGAGCACGAACACCACGTGCGGAGGTGGCTCCTCGAGGGTCTTGAGCAGCGCGGCCTCGGCTCCGGGGGTGAGCATGTGCACCTCGTCGAGGATGTACACCTTGTGCCTGCCCGGCGTTCCGAGGTTGACACGCTCGATGAGCTCACGGATGTCATCGACCTTGTTGTTGCTCGCCGCGTCGAGCTCGATGACGTCGAAACTGGTGCCCGCCTCGACGGACTTACACGACTCGCACTCGCAGCACGGCTCGCCCTCGAGCGGGTTCTCACAATTGAGGACCTTCGCAAGGATGCGTGCCGACGTGGTCTTGCCGGTACCCCGGGGCCCGGAGAACAGATAGGCCTGACCCTCCCGGTGGGTTGCGACGGCATTGCGCAGGGCTCGGACGACATGCTCCTGCCCCTTGAGTTCGCTGAACCGGCGGGGCCGGTAGCGGCGGTAGAGCGACTGTTGAGCCATCGCGAGCGAGCCTACTCAGGGGGTGTTGCGGACGGGTTCACCCCGAGCAACCCGCCGAGCAGACCCTCCCTGCTCCCCGCCGTGCCCCCTGTCACGGCACAGCCCTCCCCAACCATTAGCGTTCGGGTGTCCCATGCATCGTCGTCGCGCGCTCCTCCTGCTGCTGACCGGACTGTTCACACTGCTGTTCAGTTCTCTCGGCCTCGGCGCGCTCGCGAATGCCCAGACACCCACCACCGGGCCGATCTCGGTCATCGCCACCACCCCGGCCGACGGCGAGACCCTCACTGCCGCCCCGCCGGAGATCATCCTCAACTTCGCGGCGATCCTGCCGGACATCGAGGCCGTGATCCAGCTGCAGAATGCAAACAAGGAGTTGCTGAACGTCGGCCAGCCGATCGCGTTCAACAACCGCACGTCACTCAAGGTGCGGGTGCTCGAGCAGACTGGGCTGCCCGCTGGCGGATACCTCGTCACGTGGCTCGTGCGACCCAAGGACAGCAAGCCCATCTCGGGCAAGTTCGCCTTCATTCTCGAGGCCCCCGACGGCTCCACCACCGGCACCGACAGCACCACCGATACCACCGAACCGATCAAGATCGAGACGGGCGGGCTCGGCCTCACGAAGAGCAACTACAGCGGTGGCTTCCTCGGCATGATCGGCCGACTCCTTGCCTACATCGGCCTCGCCGGCCTCGCGGGTGCCCTCTTGTTCGTTGCCCTTGCATGGGCCGAGGGCGTCGAGTACGTGCTCACCGTCCGCCACATGATCGCCGCCTGGGCGATCGGCACGTTCGGCAGCCTCGTCTCGCTGGCAGCGCTCTCTGCAGACATGAAGGGCGTATCACTCGCGCGGGGCATGCTGCCGACCTCGTGGGGATCCGCGCTCGATACCACCTACGGCAAGGTGCTCGTCATCCGCTTCCTCGCGATGGCCGCGTCGGTCTGGGTAGCCCGTCATCCCGAGCGGGTGGTGGACCCGACCTCGCGCTGGATGGCATTCGGCGGACCGGGTCTGGCTCTCATCACCTACGGATGGAGCCGGCATTCCGAGGGGATCCTGTCGGTTCCGTTCGGGATCCTCCACATGGTCGGTATCTCCGCGTGGTTCGGCGGCGCAGCGCTCCTCGCGCGGGTGGTGCTCGCCGGTCCGGGCGAGGCAGACCTCGTCACCGCGCTGAAGCGATTCCGTGGGATCGCCCTGCCGGCACTCGGGCTCACCGTCTTTTCGGGCATCATCGAGGCCGCCTTCCACCTCGGCGGGGCGCGGAACCTGCTCAACACCGGCTACGGCAAGATCCTGGTGCTCAAGATCCTTGCGGTCGCAGCGATGGCCTTCGTGGGCACCGCCAACCGCCAGTTCGTGCGCTCACGGCTCGCCCGCACCCGCACGCTCCCGCCGAGGCCCGCTCAGCGTCTCCGCAAGTCGGTGCGCACCGAGATCATGATCGGTGCATTCGTGCTGTTGCTCACCGGTTGGATGACCGGTGCCAAGGCACCCGATGCGGGCTCGTCGGACCCGGCAGCGGTCAACAAGAACACGCTGATGTCCGACGACGGCACGTTCAAGGTCGAGGTCACGTTCGGCCCGAAAAAGGTCGGGGCACAGGTCGAAGTGCACTTCCGGCTGCTCAAGCCCAAGACCATTACGAACGGCCTCATTACGTTTACGCCCAACGACGTGAACGCTGCAAGCATCGAGGTGCCTATCGAGGGCTCGCCGAGATACGGGTTCGGCCCCGATCAAGGATTCGTGTTCCCGGCGAGCGGCACCTGGACCATCACGGTCACCGCTACCGGGCCCGACGGTGACCTACCGGCCGCAAGCGGCCAGTTCGCCGTACGCAACCAGGACGGATCCGAGCCGACGCCCACCAGTTCGACGATCGCCACCGACATCACGCGCCAAACCGTTCCGGACACCACCGAACCGGTGGACACCACCCCGGTGAAGGCCGCCAACTAGACAAATCGACCCCGAAGCGAGCTCTCACAGGCTCCAGCCTTCGCCCCAGCCACCCCAGCGACTAGCCTCGCTTGACGTGACGAACCCGAATCCGATGCACGAGAAGCTGGACGACCTCCGCCAGCGCCGGGAGGAGGCGTATCACGCCGGTTCCCCCCGGTCGGTCGAGCGCCAGCACGAGAAGGGCAAGATGCTCGCCCGAGAGCGCATCGAGTACTTCCTCGACCCGGGCTCGTTCCAGGAACTCGACCTCCTCGCCCGCCACCGTGCCCATACGGCCGGCCTCGACGAGCGCCCGTACACCGACGGCGTCATCACGGGTTGGGGCACCGTCGACGCCCGCAAGGTGTTCGTGTACGCGCAGGACTTCACCGTGTTCGGTGGCGCGCTCGGCGAGGTGTTCGCCGAGAAGATCCACAAGCTGATGGACCTTGCCCTCAAGGTCGGTGCGCCGGTGATCGGGCTCAACGACGGGGCCGGAGCCCGCATCCAGGAAGGCGTCGTGTCGCTCGCCTCCTACGGCGGCATCTTCTACCGCAACGTGCTCTCGAGTGGCGTCATCCCGCAGATCTCGGTCATCCTCGGGCCGTGCGCCGGTGGGGCCGTGTACTCGCCGGCCATGACGGACTTCATCTTCATGGTGACCGAGAGCTCGCACATGTTCATCACCGGGCCCGATGTGGTGAAGACAGTGACCGGTGAGGAGGTCACCCTCGAGCAGCTCGGCGGCGCCATGAGCCACGCGTCGAAGTCCGGTGTCGCCACCTTCGTGTCGCCTGACGAGAAGGCCTGTCTGGACGACGTCCGCTATCTGCTGTCGTTCCTGCCGTCGAACAACCTCGAGGATGCACCGGTCTCCGAGCCGACCGACGACCCCGAGCGCCTCTGCGAGATGCTGCGTGACATCCTCCCCGCATCGTCGAACCAGCCGTACGACATGAAGAAGGTCATCGCCGAGGTTGTTGACGACGGCGAGTTCTTCGAGTACTTCCCGCACTGGGCCAAGAACATCGTGTGTGGGTTCTCGCGCATCAACGGTCGCGCTGTCGGCGTGGTGGGTAACCAGCCGATGATGTTTGCCGGTGTACTCGACATCGACTCGGCCGAGAAGGCCGCCCGGTTCGTGCGCACGTGCGACGCGTTCAACATCCCGCTCATCACCTTCGTGGACGTGCCCGGGTTCCTCCCCGGCGTGGACCAGGAGTACGGCGGCATCATCCGTCACGGCGCGAAGCTGCTGTACGCCTATTGCGAGGCCACCGTGCCCCGCATCCAGATCATCACGCGCAAGGCCTACGGCGGCGCCTACGTGGTGATGGACTCCAAGTCCATCGGCTCGGACCTGTCGTACGCATGGCCGACGGCGGAACTCGCCGTGATGGGGCCACAGGGTGCCGTCGAGATCGTGTATCGCCGTGAGCTCCAGCAGGCCGCCGACCCTGTGGCCCGTCGTGCCGAGCTCGTGGAGGAGTACACACAGAAGTACGCCAACCCGTACGCCGCTGCAGAGCGCGGCTACATCGACGACGTGATCGACCCTGCCGAGACCCGGCAGAAGATTGTCGCCGGACTGGCGCTGCTGGCCACCAAGCGCGAGGAGTTGCCGAAGCGCAAGCACGGCAACATGCCCCTCTGATACGGCCGACATAGCCGCCGCTCCGCTTCGGCATAGTCCGGCTTCCGGCTCGTCGCTGGCGCTTCCCTCGCCGGCAGTACCGCACGACACACCCAAGGATCATCGCGATGAACACCGAGATCACACCCATACCGACCGACGAGGAGGCCGTGGCCATCATGGCCGCGGCCGAGGCCCTGTGGCCCAAGCCCGTACTGCTCTTCACTGCGGACCAGGCCAAGCGCACGGCGTCATGGCGCTTCAGCGGACGCTGGTGGGCGCGGCCCGTCACCGCACGGCGCGACCGCCCCTTCCGCTAGGCAGAGAGAAGTCCGCGGACTCGTTCTTTTGGTCGGCCGACGATCGCCTTCCGGTCGGTGACCACCACGGGTCGCTGCATGATCATCTTGTGCTTGAGGATCACGTCGATCACCTGATCAGCCGTCTGCACGTCCGCGTCGGTAAGGCCGAGCTTCGTCCAGAGCGAGTCCCTGCGTACCAGTTCGGTTACCGGATCCTCGAGACGGTCCACGATCTGCTGCAGCGCCGCCCGGTCCGGAGGGGTTTTTTGGTACACGACGACGTCGACATCAACGCCGAGCTCCTCGGCAATGCGCACGGCATTGCTGGAGGAGTTTCAATGAGGGTTGTGATAGATGATCGGCTTGGCCACGGCTCGACTGTAGCGAGCAGGAATCTGCACATAGGTGAGAGCATGAGGGCGTGCCGATGAGCCGTTCGATGACACCGCTTGCCGGACTCCGCGTCCTCGACATCTCGTCCGTGCTCGCCGGCCCGAACTGTGCTCGGTACCTCGGCGACTTCGGGGCCGACGTCATCAAGGTGGAGCGGCCCGACGGGGGCGACTCGCTGCGCTCCATAGCGTGGAAGGACCCCCGTGACGGCGTGGCCCTCTGGTGGAAGCTTGCGAACCGGAACAAGCGCTGCATCGCTCTGGACCTGAAAGACGATGCAGACCGAGCGATCTTGCTTCGTCTGGTCGACGAGGCGGATGTGCTCATCGAGAACTTCCGTCCCGGCACGCTCGAGCGCCTCGGTCTCGGACCGGACGTCCTCCTCGCACGCCGACCCAGGCTGGTGATCACCCGGATCACCGGCTTCGGCCAGGACGGCCCGTATTCCGACAGACCAGGGTTCGCCACGATCGCCGAGTCGATGAGCGGACTGTCGGCGATCAGCGGGCTGCCCGACGGTCCACCGCTGCTGCCCGCCATCGCGCTAACCGACGAGGTGACTGCCCTGGTGGCGGCCTTCGCCACGATGATCGCGCTCCACTCGGGCGTCGGTCAGGAGGTGGACGTCTCACTGCTCGAGAGCGTGTTCCAGCTGATGGGCCCACTCATCTCGCTGTTCAAGACCACCGGCGAGATGCAGGGACGCATGGGGGCCGGACTTCCGTACTCGGTACCCCGCGGGACATACCGCTGCTCGGACGGCAAGTGGGTCGGCCTGTCAGCGTCGTCGAACTCGGTGGCCGCCCGCGTCATGAAGCTGCTCGGGTTGGACGACGACGAACGGGTCCACACCTTTGACGACCGCGTGGCCAACAGGGAACTCGTGGAGGGAGCCATGTGGTCCTTCTGTGCGGCCCGTACCCAAGCCCAGGTACTCGCGGACTTCGAACAGGCTGAGGCTGCCGTCGGGCCGGTACTCGACATGAGCGAGATCGCCGCGGACCCGCACTATGCAGCACGCGACGCGATCGTGCAGGTGGGAGATACGTGGATGCAGGGTCTCATCGCCAAACTGTCGGCCACGCCGGGCAGGCTCGATTGGGCCGGTCGACCCCTCGACGCAGACGGCGACCACATCCGCGCCCACGGCTGGGGCCCCTCTCGCTAGCGAGCGCCACAACCACGCTCGTTACCGCATCGTGCATCGTCGGACTGTGCGAAGTTTGAGCTCACGATGCAGTTGACCGCACTGTGGGTTCAAGGTTCGCCCGGGCGGTAGGTCAGATTCCCCATTTCCCGCCGGTTTCGATGATCTCCTCAGCGATCTGGGCCTACGTTGCGCCGCCATGAGCGTCGACCCCTGGGCACAGCTGACTCAGCGCGCAGTTCGGCAGCACGGCGTCTTTCTGCGCAAACAGGCGTCAGCGCTGGGTATCGACAGCCGCCGCATCAAGACTGCGCTGCGCGACAACCGCATTGTTGCCTTCAGCGAACAGATACTTGGGCTCGCTGGATTCCCGTCTTCTGTTCGCAGAGACGCCCGAGCCGCTACATGGCTGTCGTCGGGAGCCGTGGCCTCTCACCGAACTGCTGCCGCGCTCTTCGGCTTTGAGGGCATCCCGTTCAATCACACCGACATCAGTGTCCCACTCGAACAACGTCTACGGGTGCCTGTGACGATGAAGGTGATCGTCCACCACACATCGCAACTCGACAAGAAGGACCTCGTCACGGTGACCGGCATCCCGTGCACGTCGAAGGCACGCACGCTCGCTGACCTCGGTTCGGTGGCGAGCCCCGACGTCGTGCTGCAGGCGCTCATCGTTGCCCACCGTGACGGACTCAGCCTGCACACGATCCGCTCCGTTGCACAGCGCCTTCACCGCCCAGGCCGGCAAGGAACCAAAGTGCTCCTCGGCCACCTCGACGCGTTCGCGCGAGCAGGGAATGTGCCCGAGTCATGGTTTGAGGAAGTCGTGCGCCGCATCATTGACCATCCGGACCTTCCCCGACTCATTCCTCAGTACGAACTCCGACATGAGGGCCGGGTGGTGGCGAGGTTCGATCACGCCTTCCCAGATGCCCGGGTAGCGGTGGAATCGCACAGCCGGAGCGCGCGAAGGGGCATGGTCTTTTTGTGTTCTCGGATCTGTCTCGCTACGGGCTACCCGGGTTGCTGCACCCAGAATCCTGCGCACGCTTGGATTCTCGGTTCCGCAACTAATCCGGGAGTGCCCTGCTTGACAGACCGAAAACGCACTGCGGTGCGCTGGATGTCAACTGACGAGTGTCAGTTACCGGCGGAAGCGACACCGATCGGGCACGACACGCCGGTACCGCCCATCCCGCAGTAGCCATTCGGGTTCTTGCCGAGGTACTGCTGGTGATACGGCTCAGCGAAGTAGAAGGGCCCGACAGGCGCAATCTCGGTGGTGATGGGGCCGTAGCCCGCTGCAGACAACTGCTCCTGGAAGACCTGCTGGGAGGCGAGTGCCGCATCCAGTTGCGCCTGCGAGGTTGCATAGACCGCGCTGCGGTACTGCGTGCCCATGTCGTTGCCCTGTCGCATGCCCTGCGTGGGGTTGTGGTTCTCCCAGAACACCTTGAGCATTTGCTCGTACGAGGTCGTTGCCGTGTCGAACACCACGAGCACCACTTCGGTGTGACCGGTGAGCCCAGAACAGGTCTCCTCGTACGTCGGGTTCGGCGTGTAGCCACCCGCGTATCCCACCGCTGTCGTATAGACACCGTCGGCCTGCCAGAACTTCCGCTCGGCGCCCCAGAAACAGCCCATGCCGATGACGGCCACCTCGCAGCCGTCGGGCCACGGTCCACTCATCGGGTTGCCGTTCACGAAGTGCGCCTCGGGAACTCGCATCACCTGATCGGTTCGTCCCGGGAGTGCGTCTGCCGGCTCGATCATCTGGGTCTTCTTGTTGGCGAACATCGCGCGAGCGACCTCCTGTTCGTGTACTGGCCCTGTGTCCGACCTCAGGTTACGCCCGTTACGCCGCAGCGGGGTCCGTGGGCAATAGTGGACACATGGCGGAGGGGGAACTGCTCGTACCGGGCGTCGAGCAGGGTCAGCGGAAGCGCTCCGTCGAGCCCATCCCCCGTGAGGCCTGGTACGCGCTCTTCCTGACCTCGTGTGCGCAGTTCTTCGTGAGCTTCGACGCCACGGCACTCAACGTCGCCTTTCCCTCGATCGAGAGCTCGTTCGCCGACGTGCCCCGCACCACGCTCGCCTGGGTGCTGACCAGCTACTCCATTGGCACGGCTTCGCTGCTGCTGCTCGCCGGTCGCCTCGCCGACCTCTTCGGGCGCAAGCGCGTCTTCCTCATCGGCATCGCCACCTTCGCCGTCGGGAGCCTCGCAGCAGGGCTCGCGCCGCACGTCGGTCTGCTCATCGGTGCACGCGCCGTGCAGTCCGTCGGTGGAGCCCTGATGCTGCCCACCTCACTCGCGCTCGCGCTTCCCGGCTTCCCGGCGTCGAGACGGAGCCTGGCAGTGTCGATCTGGGGGTCGTTCGCCGCGCTTGCCGGCGGGATCGGCCCGCCTGCCGGCGCTGGCCTCATCGCCCTCGGTGGCTGGCGTGCCATCTTCTTCCTGAACATCCCCGTGGTCGTGATCGTCGTCCTGCTCGGCCGCAAATACCTCAAGGAGTCGAGCGAGCCCCAGTCCGGCATCCGGCTGGACTTCGTCTCGGTTCCGCTCGGGAGCATCGCCCTCGCCGCACTCACGCTCGGCGTACTCGAGGGGGACCACTGGGGCTGGACGAGCTGGAAGGTGCTCGCGTGCTTCTTCGGCGCGGTCGGGATGTTCGTGATCGTCGTGATGCGCTCGAGGGTTCACCCCCAGCCGCTGCTCGACCTCGCTCTGTTCCGTCGCCGTCGTTTCAGCGGTGCAGCGATGACCACGCTGATCTTCAACATGCCGGTCTCCGGCTTCTGGTTCGCCACGCCGCTGTTCATGCAGACCGTCTGGAAGTACTCGGTGCTCAAGAGCGGGCTTGCGCTGATCCCCACCCCGATCGTGGTGTTCGCCGCCGCAAACCTCTCCGGCCGGATGTCCGACAAGGGCATGATCAAGCGAATGGTCAACGGCGGGGTGTTACTGGTGATCGGTGCAGGCGTCGGGATGTACTTCTCCCTCGGTGCAACACCGAACTACTGGGTGGGCTACTTCCCGTTCGCCGTGCTGTACGGGCTCGGACTCGGCCTGGCGTGGTCCACCATCACTGCTGCATCGCTCATCGGTGTGGAGCCACAGCGTTTCGGCGCTGCCAATGGCACCATCACGACCTTCCGCACGTTCGGCAGTGCCATCGGCGTCTCCATGGTGATCGCCGTGTCCGGATCGGCTGGCGTGACGGGTTCGGTGGCTGCGTTCCACCGCGTGTACCTCACGATCTCGTTGGTCTTCTTCCTCGTGCTCGCCGTGTGGTTCTTCGCGTATCCCAAGGACGAGAAGCGGCAGTGAACGGCTTACGTATCGCTGACCTCGACGAGGCGGACCTCGAGGCGGTCCTCGTGCTGAACAACGCTGCCGTGCCGGCAACAAGCCCGCTCAACCTGCCGGGGCTGACGGGACTGTGGTTGATGGCGTCGTACGCGCTCGGCGTACACGTCGACGGGCACGAAGGCGTGGCCGGCTTCTGCCTGAACCTCGATCCAGGGGCTGACTACAACAGTCTCAACTACCGCTGGTTCTCGGAGCGATACGAATCGTTCACCTATCTCGACAGAATCGTGGTTCACCCGGACCTGCGCAACCGGGGCATCGGGGCTCGGATCTATGCGGATCTCGAGCAACGGATCGCCGGGCGCGTGCCGTGGTTGTTCTGCGAGGTGAACGTGAAGCCGATGAACGAGGCGTCGCTGCGGTTCCACCACCGGATCGGCTTTGCCGAGGTTGGCCGGCAGGACACCGAGGGGGGCACCAAGACGGTCAGCCTCCTCGCCAAGCACTTATCGTGACGAGCGCGTGGCGAGGGAAGCGCCAGCGACGAGCCACACGAGGGCTATGCCGAAGCGAAGCGGCGGCTATGCCCGAGCACTTATCGGGCGAGGGAAGCGCCAGCGACGAGCCACACGAGGGCTATGCCGAAGCGAAGCGGCGGCTCTGCCCGAGCATCAATACGTCCGGCGGTCGGGGAGGAACGAGAAGCGGGTGCGAACGTCGGCAACGTGGCTCGCGCTCACCTCGGCAACAAGCAGTGCCTCCTCACGTGCCGCCGACACGACGATCTCGCCGAGCGGGTCCACGATGCGGCTGTCGCCGGAGTACACGAGCCCGCCGCCCTCGCCTACCCGATTGCAGGCGATCACGTAGGCCTGGTTCTCGATCGCGCGCGCCTGCAGCAACGACATCCAGTGCAGGCGACGGCTCTCGGGCCAGTTCGCCACCACCACGTATGCGTCGGTCTGCTTGGCCATCTGCCAGAACTCGTCGGCGAAGCGGATGTCGTAGCACACGAACAGTGCGAGTCGAACACCCTCCACCGTCACGTTCACCAGTTCGGTGCCGGCGTTGAAGTGCTCGTGCTCGCCGGAGAACGAGAACGGGTGGACCTTGCGGTAGCGGTGCACGTCACCGTTCGGACCGGCAAGAATCAGCGTGTTGTACGGCTTGCCACCGGGCGAGTTCGGCGGTACCTCTGGGCACGAGCCGCACACCCAGATGTTCTTGGCCGTCGCCTGCTCCCGCAGGAACGTGGCGGACGGCCCGTCCTCGGGTTCCGCGATGCGGTCCCCGCGACCGAAGCCGGTGGAAAACGTCTCGGTGAGCACGGCAAGGCGCGCACCGGCGGCGGCAGCAGCAGTGATCTGCGGGGCCAGATGATGGAAGTTCGCCTCGCGGTCCTCCCACGTAATGCTGTGCTGGATGATTGCGACCTTCACCGCGTCAGCGCCTTGAGCCGTGTGGTTGCGTCGTCAATCACTTCGTGCCGCTTGCAGAAGGCGAACCGCACCATGTGCCTGCCCTCGTCCTTGTTCGCGTAGAACACGACATTCGGGATGGCCACTACGCCGCATCGGTCCGGCAGTTCGCGACAGAAGGCGAAACCGTCACCGTCGGGCCGAACGGGGCGGATATCGACCGTGACGAAGTACGTGCCGCTGGGCTTGTAGGTGAGGAAGCCTGCCTCCTCGAGCCCCGCGCAGATGCGATCCCGCTTGATCTGCAGATCGTCGGCGATCTCTCGGTAGTACTCGTCGGGCAGTCGCAGACCGGCTGCGATACCTGCCTGGAAAGGGCCGCCCGCCACGTACGTGAGGAACTGCTTCGCCGTGCGCACCGCAGCGATGAGGTGCGGCGGCGCGCACACCCAGCCCACCTTCCAGCCCGTTGTGTTGAATGTCTTGCCACCGCTCGACAACACGAGCGTGCGCTCGCGCATGCCGGGAATCTCCGCCATGCAGATGTGCTTCACCCCGTCGAACACCAGGTGCTCGTACACCTCGTCGGACACGACGATGAGGTCGTGCTCGATGGCGAGGTCGGCGATGCCCTGCATCTCAGCTTGGGTGAGCACCTTGCCTGTGGGGTTGTGCGGGGTGTTGATGAGCAGCAGCCGGGTCTTGGGGGTAATCGCCTTGCGGAGCGCATCGAGATCGAGGTCGTAATGCGGCGGACGCAGCGTGACGTACTTGGGGATAGCGCCCGCCATCGCTACCACGGCGGAGTAACTGTCGTACGACGGCTCGAGCATCACCACCTCGTCGCCGGTGTCGCACAGACCGATGATGGACGCGGCGAGTGCCTCGGTGCAGCCGACGGTGACGAACACCTCGGTGTCCGGGTTGTAGTCGAGGTTGTAGAAGCGCTTCTGGTGCTCGGCGATTGCCTGGCGAAGCGCCGGGATTCCCGGCCCGGGCGGGTACTGGTTGAGCCCGCCGTCGATGGCCGCCTTCGCCGCCTCGAGCACGACCGCCGGGCCCTCGTAGTCGGGGAACCCCTGCCCGAGATTCACCGCGCCCTTGGCAATGGCGAGCGCCGACATCTCGGCAAAGATCGTGGTGCCGAAGCCCTGCAGCTTGGCCGATACGTAGGGGACGCGTGCTGAGCCCATCGCCGCGAGCGTACGCCCCCGATAGCGTCGCGAGGGTGCCCGATACGCCCGTAGCACCCGTGATGCGCCAGCTGGTCTGGAGCGAGATGACCGACACCGAGCGCCGGTCGCTCGTCACCCGGGGTCTCGACGACATCATCCCCGCCGGTCTCCGGGACTCCATCGTGGGTCTCATCGAGGATGTCCGTCTGCGCGGCGATGCCGCCGTGTGCGACGCCCTCGCCAAGTTCGACCACACAACGGTCCGACCCGACGGGCTTCGGGCCACCGACGCGGAGTTCGCTGCGGCGGCCGGGAGGCTGGCGCCGTCGGTCCTCGCCGCGATCGACGACATGATCGAGCACCTGCACCGCTTCAACAGCGAGTTGCGCAAGCGCTCCGAGAACTGGGGCTTCGAGACCGAGCCCGGCCTGTGGGTGGGCGAGAAGATCACCCCCATTTCCTCGGCCGGCCTGTTCTGCCCGAGCGGCAAGGCCAGCTACCCGAGCGTCATCGCTCAGCTCGGCACACCAGCCGTGGTGGCGGGCGTCCCCGAGATTGCCGTGGTGGTGCCGCCCGCCCCGGGAACCGACGGCGAGATCGACCCGGCGGTGCTCGTCGTGTGCGAGCGCCTCGGCATCCGCAATGTCTTCCGCGTGAACGGCCCGGCCGGCATCGCTGCACTCGGCTTCGGCACGGAGAGCATCCCGAAGGTGCGCAAGATCGTCGGCCCGGGCTCACCCGCCGTCACATGCGCCCAGGTGGAGATGCAGCGGTTCGGTGTCGCCACGATGATGGTGCTCGGCCCCACCGAGAGCCTCGTCATCGCCGACGACACCGCTGATCCCGTACGCCTTGCGGCAGACCTCCTCATTGAGGCCGAACACGGCACCGACTCCTGCACAGTGCTGCTCACCACATCGGCTCCGCTCGCCGCAGCGACGGAGGTGGAGCTGCAGCGACAGATCGCCGGCCTACCTGCCGCACGTGCAGAAGCCGCCCGTGCATCGCTCGGGGTCAACGGCGGCTGCATCCTCGTGGACTCGCTCGGCATTGCAGCGTCGATCTCCAACCAGTTCGCGCCCGAGCACCTGCAGATCGCCGTTGCGCAGGATGCCGAGGAGGACATGCTCGAGATGCTCGTGAACGCTGGCGAGATCCTCGTGGGCCAGCACACGCCGTTCTCCGCAGCGAACTTCGTGATCGGCTGCCCGGCCTCGCTGCCCACCAGTGGCTTCGCGCACGTCAGCAGCGGCATCACCGTCGAGACCTTCCTGAAGCGCACGGCCATTGCCAAGGCAGACCTGCGCGCCGCGCGACGTATGGCACCGAGCGTCATTGCGCTCGCCGAACACGAGGGTTTTCCCGCCCACGCCGCTGCGCTTCGCCTCCGCCAGGAGGGCTGAGCACGGACGCGCCGGTGGCCGCCCCGAAGGACGGCCACCGCAACACGTTTCACCTGCATCGGCCCGAAGGCCGAGCGGTCAACCGATCAGCAACTCTGCAGATCAGTAGTTCGCCAGCTTGTGGCCGGGCACCGGCCAGTCGCACGACCACAGTTCACCGCAGGCAGACACCGTGACGAATGCCGTCTTGAGATCGGCACCACCGAAGCACACGTTCGTGACGAGCGGGTCGTGCTTGGGCGGGGCCACCTGGCGAAGGATCTCTCCCTTGGGCGACACCACCGTCACACAGCCCGTGATGAGTGTGGCCAGGCAGAGGTTGCCCTCGCTGTCCACCGTCATCGAGTCGAGCAACTGGTAGCCGGGCATGCCCACCGTGAGGCGGCCGCCACCGGGCGCAGCGAACATGGCGCCGGCCTGCGACACCACGCCGGGGCTGTCGAGCGTCCACTGCCACACACGACCGGTGATGGTCTCTGCCACGTACAGCGTCTTGTCGTCGGGCGACAGCGAGATGCCGTTCGGGTGGTCGAGCGGGCCAACCACCTTGACGAGCGGTGAGCCGTCGGGCTTGCCGTAGTAGATCGCTCCGCGGTCGACGCTCTCCGGGCGGCCCTTGCCGAGGTCCGTGAAGTAGAACCCACCATTGCGGTCGAACACGATGTCGTTCGGGCCGCGCAGGCCGACACCCTCGAACTGGGTGTAGACGTCCTTCACCTCGCCGGTGTTGATGTCCACGCTCTGGATGCGGCCACCGATGTAGTCCGGCGGCTGGTTGCCGGGGAACAGCAGGCCATCTGCATCGGTCCACATGAAGCCGCCGTTGTTGCAGACATACACCTTGCCGTCCGGGCCCATGGCAGCGCCGTTCGGGCCACCCTTGCAGTCACCCACCACGGTCTTGTTGCCGTCGGGCGACACACGCGTCAGCGTGCCACGCTCGATCTCCACCACGAGCACGTCACCGTTCGGGAGCCAAATCGGCCCCTCCGGGAAACGCAGTCCGGTTGCGATCAGTTTCCAGTTACTCATCGAGATCCCCTTCCTCGGAATTACTTCCCGGATTCTGTCATGCAGTACGGATCGCTGCTGCATCCTCGAGGCCGAGGAGTACGACCGCGGCGTCACGCAACTTGTACTTTTGGATCTTGCCCGTGACCGTCATCGGGAACTCGTCCACCACGTGCACGTACCTCGGCACCTTGTAGTGCGCGATACGCCCCTGGCAGAAGGCGCGCACGTCGTCGATGCCCAACGGTGTCGCTCCCTCGCGCAGCCGCACCCACGCCATGACTTCCTCGCCGTACTTCGCGTCGGGCACGCCCACTACCTGCACGTCGACGATGTCGGGGTGCGAGTAGAGGAACTCCTCGATCTCGCGTGGGTACACGTTCTCGCCGCCGCGGATGATCATGTCCTTGCTGCGACCAACGATGTTGATGTAGCCGGCATCGTCCATCACCGCGAGGTCGCCGGTGTGCATCCAACCGGCAGCGTCGACGGCCTCGGCGGTCTTCTCCGAGTCGTTCCAGTAGCCGAGCATCACCGAGTACCCGCGCGTGCACAGCTCGCCGCTCTCGCCGCGCTGCACACATCGCCCGGTCGCCGGGTCGATGATCTTCACCTCCACGTGCGGGTGCACACGGCCCACGGTGCCCGTGCGCTGTTCGATGGTGTCATCGGCGGCGGTCTGCGTGGACACCGGTGACGTCTCGGTCATGCCGTAGCAGATGCCCACTTCGTGCATGTTCATCAGCGACATCGTCTGCTTCATCGTCTCCACCGGGCACGGCGAGCCAGCCATGATCCCCGTGCGCAGTGACGCCAGGTTGAACTGTGCGAACTCTGGATGTGTGAGCTGCGCGATGAACATCGTCGGCACGCCGTACAGACTCGTGCAGCGCTCCGCCTCAATCGTACGCAGCGTCTCCAGCGGGTCGAACGACGGCGCGGGGTACACCATCGTTGCGCCGTGCGTGGTGCAACCGAGGTTGCCCATCACCATGCCGAAGCAGTGGTACAGCGGCACGGGGATGCACACACGATCGTTCTCCGTGTAGTTGCAGCCGCGGGCCACGAAGTATCCGTTGTTCAAGATGTTGTGATGCGTGAGCGTGGCTCCCTTCGGGAAGCCTGTGGTGCCCGACGTGTACTGGATGTTGATCGGGTCGTCGAACGACAGGCCGGCCATGCGTTCGCGCAGTTCGCTATCCGGCGCTTGAGGCCCCTCGAGCCACGCGTTCCACTCGGGCGTGTCGATGTAGAGCACATGCTCGAGCGCGGGCAGCGTTCCGCTCACCTCGTCAATCATCGCCCGGTAGTTGCTCGTCTTGAACGCGTCTGCAGCGACCAGCATGCGGCAGCCGGACTGGCGCAGTACGTACTCCACCTCGTGCGTTCGGTACGCAGGATTGATGTTGACGAGGATCACGCCCACCTTCGCCGTGGCGTACTGCACCATCGTCCACGCCGAGCAGTTCGGTGCCCAGATACCGAGGCGATCACCCACCTTCAGCCCCATCACCAGCAGTCGGCGAGCGATACGGTCCACACCAGCGTTCAGTTGCGCGTAGGTCCAGCGCTTCCCCTCGTGCACCACGACCAGCGCCTCACGGTCACCGAAGCGGCGCACCGAATCCTCGAAGTTGTCCCCGATGGTCTGACCGATGAGCGGGACGGCGCTCGTCCCCGATGCGTACGAAAGGGCCATTCCCGAACGTTAGACCGTGGGGTCCTGGGGGTTCAGCGGGGCGGCGCGCCAGCACCTACCGTTACGGCCCATGACCACTGCGCTCCCGCAACTCAACGAACTCTCCTTCTACGGATTGCCCGGCGCACCGAAGTCGCCACAGGATCTCATCCAGGAGTGCAAGGACGGTGAGGCGCTCGGCTTCGGCTCCACGTTCCTGTCGGAGCGCTTCAACATCAAGGAGATCGCCACCATCTCCGGCGTTGCCGGCGCGGTCACCAGCACGCTCGGCATCGCCACCGGCGCCACCAACCACAACACGCGCCACCCGATGGTGACCGCCAGTTTCAGCACCACGATGCACCGCCTCACCAACGCCCGCTTCGCGCTCGGCCTCGGCCGCGGCATGGACGCCGTCTTCAAGGCCTACGGACTGCCCACCATCACCACCGCGCAGATGGAGGACTTCGCCGGCATCATGCGCCGCCTGTGGAACGGTGAGGCCATCATCGGCCACAACGGACCGGCCGGCAGGTGGCCGTTCCTGCAGATCGACCCGGACTTCCGTGAGGACATCCCGCTGATGCTCACGGCCTTCGGCCCGCAGTCGCTCGCGCTCGGCGGTCGCGCGTTCGACGGCGTGATCCTCCACACGTTCTTCACCGACGAGACCCTGCAGCGCTGCGTGCGCACGGTGAAAGAGGCTGCCGAGCAGGCGGGACGTGATCCCGACAAGGTGCGCGTGTGGAGCTGCTACGCCACCATCGGCGACTGGGTCCCCGAGGACATCCGCCTGAAGAAGACCGTCGGCCGCCTCGCCACCTACCTGCAGGCCTACGGAGACCTCATGGTGCGCACCAACAACTGGGACCCAGCCGTGCTCGCTCGGTTCCGTGCGGACCCGTTCGTCGCCGGCTTCAAGGGCGCCCTCGA
>CAMDBM010000012.1:0-62989 GCA_945889085.1 Ferrithrix thermotolerans DSM 19514 | reverse complement strand
GGCAAGTCAAGCGTCACGACAAACCTTGCGGTGGCGCTTGCACAGAGCGGCTACAGCGTCGGCGTCGTGGATGCCGATATCTACGGATACTCCATCCCGCGGATGCTCGGGGCCAACGACGATCCCGTGGCGATCGACCAGATGCTCATCCCGTCCGAGGCATGGGGCGTTCGCTGTATCTCGATCGGTTACTTCGTGCCCGAGGGACAGGCAGTCATCTGGCGTGGGCCGATGCTGCACAAGGCGCTCGAGCAGTTCCTCACCGACGTGTTCTGGGACGAGCCCGACTTCCTGCTCATCGACATGCCGCCCGGTACGGGTGATATCGCTATCTCGCTGGCGCAGTACCTGCCGCGGGGCGAGGTGTATGTGGTCACGACGCCGCAGGCAGCGGCACAGAAGGTTGCCAAGCTGTCGGCAGCGATGGCCGAGAAGGTGCACCTCCCCGTGAAGGGCATCATCGAGAACATGTCGTGGTTTACCGGTGACGACGGCAAGCGGTACGAGATCTTCGGGTCCGGTGGTGGCCAAGAGCTCGCGGACGAGCTGGGCATACCGCTGCTCGGCCAGATCCCGCTCCTGCCGCGTCTGCGGGAGGGCGGCGACGATGGCCACCCGATCACTGCGGTGGACCCCGACAGCGAGCCGGCACGGGTGTTCCGGGAGATCGCCGAGCGCATCGCCGTGGAGCTCAAGCCGAAGAAGGTCTTCAGCGCTCAGCTCAAGGTGAACTGAGCCGTTCTGTCGGCATCGGGCGGCAACAACGCGTCGGTACCCGCCCTATCCTTGAGGTGTGGACGTGCGCATCGGTGTGACCCAGGCCCCTCGTGAGATCAGCATCGAGGTGCCCGACGACGAGCGGGACCAGGTGCGGGCGGCGATCGACGCGGCGCTCTCCGGGGCCAAGGACACGCTCTGGCTCCAGGACAAGCGCGGCAAGCTCACCGCTATCCCGTCGGCGAAGATCGCCTACATCGAGATCGGCTCGCCCGACGGCGAGCGGCGCATCGGGTTCGGCAGCTGAACCCTCCCCCCGGTCCCGGGGGCACCCGAACGGTGCCGCTGCTGGATCGTCAGCTCGTGGTGGTCACGGGCAAGGGCGGCACCGGCAAGACCTCGGTCTCTGCCGCACTCGCGGTGCTTGCGTCGAGGCTCGGCAAGCGTGTGCTGATTTGCGAGATGGATGCCAAGGGCACGCTCGCCGCCACGTTCGACGTCGGCCCGCTGCCGTTCGAGCCGATCGAGGTGTCGCCCGGCATCTCGGCGATGGCGATGAACACGGAGGATTCGCTGCGCGAGTACCTGAGGCTGTTCCTGAAGATCCCACTGATCGGTCGCCTCGGTGTGCTCGCCCGGACGTTCGACTTCGTTGCGGATGCGGCTCCCGGGGTCCGGGAGATTCTCTCGCTCGGAAAGCTGTGCTACGAGGTACGCGAACGCCACTACGACATGGTCATCGTTGACGGTGTCGCCACCGGTCACGTGATCGCGCAGTTGAGCGCACCCGATGCCATCGGTGAACTCATCAAGGTGGGTCCGGTGAAGGAGCAGACGCGGTGGATGCAGGACATCCTCGAGGACCATTCGAGGTCCGGCGTAGTGCTGGTCACCACGCCCGAGGAGATGCCGGTGCTCGAAACCCTCGATCTCGTCGGTCGCATCCGTGACGAGACGAACGTCGATATTGCTGCGGTCGTTGCCAATCGCGTCCTACCGGAGCTGTTCGGGCGCTCGGAGGAAGCAGTGTTCGACGCGCTCCGGCAGCCCGCGATCGTTGACGCGCTGCGCGGCAGAGTCGGCAACGGTGTCGACGTGGTGCTCGACGGCGCCCACCTCGCCGTCGCGATGCGTCGTGGCGGCGCAGCACACCTCGAGCACCTCCGAAATGAACTACCGAAGGGGACTGGCGTCGTCTACGTCCCCGAACTGTTCAGCCGCTCGACGGGGCGCCGTTCTGCCGAGCTCATAGCGGACGCACTTGGAGAGGAACTGCTGTGACCGCAGGGGCAGCCCAGCACCCGGTGGCAGCGCCCGGTCTCGATGCTCTCCTCGCATCGAAGGAGATGGTGCTCGTGTGCGGCAGCGGCGGGGTGGGCAAGACCACCACTGCTGCGGCGATCGGGCTTCAGGCAGCGACCGAGCTCGGCGGGCGGGTCCTCGTGCTCACGGTGGACCCGGCCCGGCGGCTCGCGGACGCTCTTGGCCTCGGCGGTGTCGGCGTCGGCAACAACGAGGTGCGGGTGGATCCGGCCCGGCTCCCGAACCGGCCCCGGGGCGAGCTCTGGATGGCGATGTTGGACACGAAGGCGTCCTGGGACGATCTCATCGCACGCCACGCACCGGACGCGACCACGCGCGAGGCGATCCTTGCGAACCCGCTCTACCAGAACATCACTAGTCGCTTCGTGCACAGCCACGAATACATCGCAATGGAGCGCCTGCACGATCTCCACGCATCGGGTCGGTACGACCTCGTCATCGTTGATACCCCGCCGTCGCGCCATGCGCTCGACATTCTCGACGCCCCTGCCCGGATGATCGACTTCTTCGGGAGCCGTCTCCTCAGGTGGCTCACCGTGCCGTCGCGCTCGCGCCTGCTCTCGGTGGCGAGCAAGCCCTTTTACCAGGTCGCGGACCGGATCCTGGGCAACAACTTTCTCCAGGACATTGCCGAGTTCTTCACGCTCTTCCAGAGGATGGAGGCCGGATTTGTCCGTCGGGCCACAGAGACCGAAGCCATGCTCGCCGATGCCCGCACCACGTTCATCGTAGTGACGACGCTCGAGGCCGCTCCCGTCACTGAGGCGCGGTATCTGCTCGGGGAACTGACGCGCCGGCAACTACCGCTCGGCGCCGTGGTGGCCAACCGAGTCCTTCCAACGGCCCTCTGCTCCCTCGATGCACGCGAGGCGGCGGCCCGGCTCGTGCAGGATGCCGGTGAGATCGGGGCAGCCCTGTCCGGCGGGCTCGGGGCCCCCGCTGCGCTCGTGAGCCGCGTGCTTGGCGAGGTCGGCACCCGCTTTCACGATCTCGGGGTGGTGGCGGCACGCCAGACGGAGCGTCAGGCCGAACTGGCGTCGCTGTGTCCGCTCGTGGTTCCGGTGCCTTGGATGGAACACGAGGTTGACGACCTCGCCACGCTCACCCGGATCGGGATGAGCGCCTGGGGACGGGCATGATGCGTCAGACTCTGTGGTGTGGCGTCCCTCGCTGATCTGACCCGCCAGAACACCATGCTCTCCAAGGAGGAGGTGGGGCACCTCCAACGGCTCGTGGCCGAGTGGGGGATGCTTGCCGATTTCTGTTTCGCGGACATGCTGCTCCACGTGCGCACACCGGACGGCCTGGGCGGGGCGCGCTGGCTCGTTGTCGATCAGGTCCGCCCCGCCACGGCGCAGACCCTGCACATCAAGGACTGGGTGGGCTCGTCGACCACGGACTCGGATCGTCCGCTGCTCCGCCAGGCGTACGAGTCGGGTACGGCGGTGGAGGGGACCGTGGCGGTCGAAGGCCTGTCCGAGGCCGCGCAAATGACCGCGATCCCGGTTCGCCACAGTGGTCGTGTCATCGGCGTACTGACCCGTGAATGGTCCGAGCAGAAGGGTCGCCAGCCCGGTCGTCTTGAACGCACCTACCTCTCGATCTTCGACCGATTCGCAGCCATGATCTCCGCCGGCCTGTTTCCGTTTGCCGGTCGTCAGGGCCCGATCACCGCTGCCCCACGCGTCGGCGACGGTGCCATCGTGCTCGACGCGTTGGCCCGGGTGGAGTTCGCCTCCCCCAACGCCGTGTCGGCATTGCACCGGGTCGGGATCACGGCAAACGTCATCGGCCTGAGCCTGGCCGAACTCGGATTCAACGATGCCGCCGTGCGTTCGGCCTTCGAGCGTCACGAGCCCGTGCTCGAGGAGTCGGACCAGTCCTCCGATGTCACCATGCTCGAGTACTGCATCCCGATCCTCGAGGCGGACCCTTCCGGCGGTCCGGCTGCCGCACGCGTGACGGGATGCGTGCTGCTCCTGCGCGACGTGACGGAACTGCGACGTCGCGACCGTCTGCTGCTCTCCAAGGACGCCACGATCCGCGAGATCCACCATCGCGTGAAGAACAACCTCCAGACAATCTCGTCGTTGCTGCGGCTGCAGGCCCGCAGGCTCTCGTCGGACGAGGCGAAGGCGGCGGTCAACGAGAGCGTGCGTCGAATTCGTACGATCGCACTCGTTCACGAGACGCTGTCTCGCGAGCCCGGCGACGACGTGGCGTTCATCGAGATCGTCCGTCCGCTCCTCCGGCTCGCCGAGGAGGGCTACCAGTCACCCGATCGACCGGTTCGGTTCACGGTGCAGGGCGAGGGGGGCAAGCTGCCCGCCACGATCGCCACGCCGCTCTCAGTCGTGCTCACCGAACTGCTGCAAAACGCAGTTGATCACGAGTTCCCCCTCGGCAGCCCCGGTGGCCAGGTCAAGGTGTTGCTCGGCAACGACGGATCCACCCTGAGCATCCGCGTGATCGACGACGGCCGGGGCGTGCCGGTCGACTTCCGTCTCGACAAGGCGACCGGTCTCGGGCTCACGATCGTCAAGACACTCGTGACGACTGAGCTCGGCGGCACGATCTCCATGCGTCAGGGGGAGCCGGCGGACTTCGAGCTGGCGGGTATTGCTCCGCCCGCACAGGGGACCGGCACGGTGGTGGACCTCACCGTGCCGATCAAGGATTCCGAACCGCTCTAGACAGCTACCTCGTCCTCGAAGTCCTCGAAGCCGTCGAGGTCATGGAGATCGACGGACGGACGCTCGAAGCCGAGCAGTTCCATGGTCGGCTCGATGCCCTGCTTCTGGATGGCGACGTACTCGCGACGCAGTTTGCGGCGCTCCTCCTCAGATGTGCCGCCCCAGATGCCCGAGTCCTGGTTGGTCTCGAGCGCAAACTCCAGACAGTCCACCTTCACGGTGCACTGATCGCACACTTCTCTGGCACGGTCAATCTGCACGAGCGCCTGACCGGTGGTGCCCACTGGGAAGAAGAGATCGGGGTCCGTGTCTCGGCAGATGGCGTAGCTACGCCACCCGTACTGTGCATTGGCCAGGGTGAGGCTCGAGGCAAGAATCGTCACGGTATAGCGCTCCGGGGAGTTCAAGAGGGATCAGTACGAGCAGCACGTTCAGTAGACAGACGAATACTTGCATGCTGCAGGCACCTAAAAAATACGACGTGGGCTAGCGTGAATCAAGAGGTGTTTTTCGGCAATGTCGACGGTAAGAGTGCGGAGAAGGTCACGATGACGAAGGTTCTCGCTCATCGCGGCGCATCACGCGCCCAACGTGAGAACACCGTTGCTGCATTCCTTGCTGCCCGGCAACTGGGTGCTGACGCAGTGGAACTGGATGTCCGCCAGACGGCGGACTCCCTGCTCGTCGTCCACCACGATGCCCGGCTCGTCGAGACCGGGCGTCCCCTTACCGACACGCCGTTTCGCCTGCTCCCGGACTACATCCCCACCCTCGACGAGTCACTCGATGCCTGTGAGGGCATGTGGGTGAACATCGAGATCAAAAATAACGAGAACGAACCGGACTTCGACCCGACGGACCACATTGTGGAATCCGTCGTGCGTGCGCTGGTCCGCCGGAACGAGCCCGAACGGTGGCTCCTGTCCTCGTTTCGTCTCACGACGATCAACCGCTGCCGACTGGTCGCGCCGGCCATCAGCACGGCCTGGCTCACGGTTGAGGTACCCGCCGGAACCGCGCAGCGCGTGAGCGACTTTGGCCACCGGGCGTTGCACCCGTACTGGGAGAACGTCGACGAGGCCCTCATCCGCGAATGCCACGATCAGGGGGTCGAGGTGAACGTGTGGACCTGTGACGACCCGGAGGCCATGAAACGACTCGCCGGCTGGGGCGTGGACGGCATCTGCACGAGCGTGCCCGACATTGCGCGCGAGGCACTGCGCACCCTCTAGCGACCCGAGTGCGCTAGAGGGGGAAACAGAGACGCACTGCGTCGGGACAGTGCTCGAAGCGGAGTCGCGACATCTCGCCGAGGTAGTCCCCGTCGACCTGGTAAGGGAATGGCTTGGTAGCGACAACGTCGAAACGGGACAGGTCGCTGCGCTCGTCCACGTACTGCGATGGCTCGATACCGCCGCCGCGTAGCGCGCCCGCGAGGGACCACAGGATTGGGCCCACCTTCATGGTGCGGAACGTAATGGCAACGAGGCCACGGTCGAGCGCGGCGCTGTGGGACAGGTCGAGCGGATGGTTGCCCAGGTACGTGTACGGGTTGGTGTTGAGCACGATCGTGAAGTAGCCGTCGGGCACGCCGGTCCCGTCGCCGAAGTCGAGCGCGAAGTGCGGCTCGTGCCGGTCGTAGTGCGCCGCCCACGTCGAGACTGCGGCGTAGATGAACAGGGGATGCCCCGCCCAGCGCTTCAGCGATGCGTGACGCTCAACCCGGCGTACCACTGCTGCATCGAAGCCGATGCCGGTGTGGAAGCAGAAGTAGCGGCTGTTCACGCGACCGAGCCCGATGGGTCGGAGGTTGCCTGCGTCGAGACCCGCAACCAACCCCTTGACTGCCTCCGCCGGATCATTCGGCATCCCGAGCGTTCGCGCGAACACGTTGGTCGAGCCGCCGGGGAGCACCCCGAGTGCGGTATCGGTTCCTGCGATGCCGGTTGCCACCTCGTTCAGGGTGCCGTCGCCGCCGTAACCCACCACGAGGTCCACTCCCCGACGGGCTGCGTCCTGGGCGATCAGGGTGGCGTGACCCCGTCGGTTCGTCTCCACGACTTCGACCTCGTGGCCGCGGGCGAGCGCACGGTGCACCACGACCGTGTTGCGGGCCGTGACGGACGAGGCGAACGAGTTGACGACAAGGAGGAGCCGCAAGACTCTGCAGCCTAGTTGTGGCGGGGTTCGGACCTGCCCGGAGCAGCGTTCGATCGGTCACGTCGGGTTGGGTACCCCGATACCAGTGGGTAACAATGGGACTCTTATGAACGTCATCGTCTGTGTGAAACAGATCCCGGACCCGGCACTGCCGGGAGCGCTGGATCCGGCGACCAACACGCTCAAGCGCGACGGCAAGCTCATCTTGGATGAGTCCGACAGTTATGGCGTCGAAATGGCGCTGCAGCTTGTCGATGCCGCTGGCGGCGGCGAGGTGAGCCTCGTGTCCATGGCTCCCAACGGAGAGGTGTCGGGCATGCGCACGGCACTCGCCATGGGGGCTGCCAGAGGTGTGCTCGTGTCGGACCCCGCACTGCAGGGTTCGGATGCACTCACCACCGCCAAAGTGCTCGCTGCTGCAGTCCGGCGGCTCGGTGACGCTGATCTCGTGATCGCCGCAACCGAGTCGAGCGACGGCTACACCGGCACCGTGCCCGAGCAGATGGCCGAGCTGCTCGGCCTGCCGTCGGTCACCTTCGCGAAGAAGGTTGCCGTGGAGGGCTCATTGGTGAAGGTGCAGCGCCAGACCGAGGAGGGCTACGACGAGGTCACCTGCACGCTCCCCGCGCTCATCAGTGTCACTGCAGGTGTGGTTGAGCCCCGCTACCCGTCGTTCAAGGGCATCATGGCCGCGAAGAGCAAGCCGGTCGAACAGGTCCTCGCTGCAGATCTCGGCATCAGCCCGGTGGGCTGGGCGGGCGCAGGCCAGCAGGTCGCCAGCGTCACCCAGGCCGAGGCCAGGGCAGCAGGCGAGATCATCGAGGACGACGGCGAGGGCTTCACGAAGATCGTGGCGTACCTCGAGAACCTGAAAGTCATCTGAGGAGGCAACGACCATGGCAGTCAACAACATCTGGGTGTTCGCCCAAATCAACAACGGAGCACCCACATCGGGCACGCTCGAACTCCTGACCAAGGCTCGCTCCCTCGGCGCCACGGTGTCGGCCTTCATGGCCGGCGACGGTGCTGCGGCTGCACTCGGTGCCTACGGCGCCACCAAGGTGTACGTCACGGGCGATCTGGCCGGGAAGCTTCCCGGTGTGGCCATCGCCTCGGCGATGAAGGCCGTGATCGACGGTGGCGAGGCCCCCGACCTCGTGCTGTTCCCGCAGAACTACGAGGGCCGTGACGTTGTAGCGCGCCTGTCGGTGAAGCTCGATCGCACGGTGCTCACCAACAACGTCGACGTCGAGATCAACGGTGACTCGGTGTCGGTCACGACACCGATCTTCGGCGGCAATACGCTCGTCACTACCACCTTCACCGGGACCGGCCCGCACCTCGCGGTGTTCCGGCCGAAGTCGTTCGCCGCGGAAGCCTCGGGTGGCGGTGCTGCTTCGGTGGTCGCCGCTCCGGTTCCCGATCTCGGCACAACCGGAGGTGCAACCATGACGGCATCGCATGTTGAAGAGTCCACCGGCCCGAAGCTGGACGAGGCCGACATCGTCGTGTCCGGCGGCCGTGGTCTCGGCGAGGCCGGTAACTACTCGCTGGTCGAGTCGCTCGCGAAGCAACTCAAGGGTGCAGCGGGTGCGTCACGAGCGATCGTCGACGCCGGCTGGGTTCCGTACAGCATGCAGGTCGGCCAGACCGGCAAGGTCGTCAAGCCCAACGTGTACCTCGCTGTCGGTATCTCGGGTGCGACCCAGCACATGGTGGGCATGAAGGGCTCCAAGCACATCATCGCCATCAACAAGGACAAGGAAGCGCCGATCTTCGGTATCGCGGATCTCGGCATCGTTGGCGACGCGCTCAAGGTGCTGCCCAAGCTGATCGAGGCACTTCAGGGCCGCTGATCTGTGCACACCGCACTGAACTGAACTGAACGGGCGGGGCGCACCAGCACCCCGCCCGTTCCACATTCTCAGCAAGGTGTTGTGTGTCCTGGCATGGATTGCTTCAGGCGAAATGAGACGTCGTTAGGAGAGGTCTTGTGCGCTGACAGCCCACGAGAGACCCTCGGCGGGATCGCAGGCCGCGAGCTGCAACTGCCAGCCGGTGGCTGGTTCGTAGGCATCCCACCAGAACCACTGAACGGACCGCACGAGGTCCCCGAGGTCCGCCGGGGCGACCGGCCACTCCTCGATCACGCCGCAGATCGCTGCTGCGGTCCACCACGCCCCGAAACGACCCGCTGCGGAGCCCCTGCGCCGACCATGGGCCCCACCCACAGCACCGGCCCATGCGAGCCAGGCGATCGCCTCGGGAGCGGTGAGCGCAGTGATTCGCGCGCGGGCGGGGCCGAGTGCAGCGATCGCCTCGAGGTGATCCCCCTCGACCACGGCGATCTCGATGCGGCCGTTCGAGTGGGCGGTCCACGGGGCGACGAGTTCGCGAAAGGCCTCCACGGTGTCCGGGTCGCCGATCAGCTCGCCGGGGGGCGGGAGGGGTACCTCGATGGGCGTGCTCGGGATCGGCGGGGGGTCGAACCGGGCCTCGTTCGCTTTGTAGACAGCGAGGGGGTACGCAGGCTCCCACTGCTCGAGGAACAGCGGCAGGTCGAGCACCGGGTCGATCGTGCCGTCGTCGTCGATCACTTCGCCCCTCAGCACCCGCTCGTGGGCGATGAAGGCCCGAGCCGGCCCGGGTGCAAGGAACGGGCTGAGCTCGGCCCATGTGTGGTTCTGGGCGATCACCTCGGTGAGCGGGCCAAGCGAGAACTGGCTCGCCTCGTCGGAGATCACCCGGGCGGCCCACTCTGGCGGGGCAAGGAG
Organism: Ferrithrix thermotolerans DSM 19514; assembly: GCA_945889085.1. Classification (GTDB taxonomy): domain Bacteria; phylum Actinomycetota; class Acidimicrobiia; order Acidimicrobiales; family Ilumatobacteraceae; genus WLJO01. The sequence goes on along the minus strand of CAMDBM010000012.1, from coordinate 53,322 downwards.
CGCGGTGCGGTACTCGGCCAGGGTCGCCGCGGGCCAGAGCTGGCGCCCCGTGAGCACTGCAGCACGCGAGGAGTTCCTGATGTTCGCGAGCCGGTCCCAGTCCTTGGCATCGCACACACTGTCGATGAGACGAACCAGGCCGTCGAGGTCGGCCCGACTCACGAGGAGATCGAGTTGTTCGTCGTGCGGGTGGTTCATACGAGCGGCCAGGGGTACCGACGGCCGCTGTCGTCGATGGGGAGGACACCATCGGTGATCAACTCTTCCGCCCGTTCGGAGATGGCAGCCACCTCCTCGTCGTCGAGCAGTGCAGCCACTCGCAGTGGTACGGCTTCCACGAGTCGGCGCAACGATGCAACGTGCTCGTTGGCGAGTGGATCGCCACCGAACTCCCAGATGACCGTGCGCAGCTTGAACTCCGACGAGAAGCACAGTCCGTGGTCGATCCCCCAGACGTGGTCCCTCGCGTCCACGAGGCAGTGCCCGCTCTTGCGGTCCGTGTTGTTCGCGACGTAGTCGAACACCGCCATGGCGCGGAATTGGTCGTGGAGGTCGATCCGGGACTCGTGCAGCGAGAAGTAGTGCTCTTTGAAGTCGGCTTCGACGAACCACTGGACCGAGCCCTCGCCGAAGGGGCCGTCCCGCAGAACCGTTGTCGGGACGATGCGGAGCCCCATCGACTCGGACAGTTCGTAGGCGGCCACCTCGCGACGGTACAGCCCGGAGGGGAAGTCCCAGAGCGGTCGCTCACCCCGGTGCGGCTTGTAAATGGCCCTCGCCTCAATGCCGTCGCGGTGTAGCGCAACGAGGTACGTGGCGTTCGAGCTCCACGGCATGCGCCCCAGCACCTCGATATCGCCCTCAAGCAGGACTGCAACCTCGTCGGTCCCCTCGGGTGCTGGCTGGGTGAGTTCGGCCTCGTCCCCGGGCATCAGTTCATCCGTGGGCAGGGGTGGCCGTCGGGATCCATCGGGAACCCGCACCACGTGCACGAGGGACGGCCCGCTGCAACGATCTCCTCGCTTCGCTCGGCGAACGCCAGCGCCTGGCCGCGAGTGAGGCGGAAGCGAATCCGGCCGGCGTCGCTAGCGTCCTCGGGATCCGGTTCGCCGGTGTCCGGGTCCAGGGCGACGAACTCCTCGAGCATCAGCACGAAGCGGTCCAGACCTTGGTCGAATGCCAGACCGATGGCGCCGATCGTGAACGACGGTGGCTCGACGGGGGCGACGAGGTCGAGCGAACGCTCGAGGGGCCGGTCGCCGGGGGAGGGAAGATCCTCGAGGAGCTTCTGCAGGTACTGGCCGAGCGCGGCTACCTGTTGCTTCTCGCACTTGAGCGTGACCCGGTTTCCGTCCGCACGAACCTGCACGAAGAACGTTCGCTGGCCAGGAAGACCGACCGTGCCGACCCCGAAGGCATCCACGTCGTCGAACTCGTACAGGTCACCCATGAGGCAACGCCATGGTGCTCACGACGGGCGCAGGTCGCCCAGCGACCCGCCGGTTGAGTTGACGGTGAGCACCACCGGCCCGCCGCCGTGATAAGCGATTGCGCTGACCGAGCACGGCGAGATAACGATCCGCTGGAATAGGTCGAGGTGGGTGCCCATCGCGTGTGCAACTGCTGCCTTGATCGGATCGGCGTGGGAGACCGCGATCACCACACCGCCGGGGTGGCGTTCGCGAAGGCGATCGAGCGCGCCAACGATCCGTGTCTGCATCTCGAGGAAGCTCTCGCCCGAGGGGAAGCGGAACGTCGACGGGGCGCGCTGCACCGTGCCCCATTCCGGCAGCTTCATCAGGTCCTTGAGTTCCCTGCCGGTCCAGTCGCCGAAGTCCGCCTCGAGCAGACCGCGGTCTGCCTTCACCGGGAGCCCGAGTGCCTTGCCGATCGGTGCTGCGGTCTCGCGGGTGCGCTCGAGCGGTGAGGCGTAGATCGCGTCCACCTTGGTCAGCTTCGAGAGACGTTCGGCCGCCGTGCGGGCCTGTTCGAGACCCTGTTCGGCAAGATGAAGCCCGGGTGCGCGTCCCGGCAGCACCTTGCCGGTTGTTGGGGTCTGCCCGTGCCGAACGAGGATGAGCAGCGTGGGCGGGGGAGCCGACGGCTTGGCGGGCCTTTTAGGGGCAGAAGACGGAGCAGGCATACGGGTTCCCAACCTACTGGGGGGAATTGCGGAACACGGGTAGCCCGCTTAGGTGATGCGGCTCACGAACCCGTCGTCGCCGCCGCCGGAGTCCTCGTTCATCGAACCAGCAGTACGGCCCACCACGAACAGGGAACCGGCAATGCCGCGCGCCACTCCGTAAGCCTCCTCGTCGGCGGCCGTCCCGAACTGCTTGAGCGACGTCTGTGCGCCGGTGTTGGTGTACCGGGCAACGAAGAAGTCGCTGCCGCCGGCGAGGTACGCACCGAGTTGGCCCTCTGTCGTGCCGGTCACCACGATGTCGCCGTTGGCGAGCGCGGTTGCGCCCGCCGCGGAGTCATTGAAGATCGTTCCGAACTGGTGCAGCCAGACCCGCTCACCGCTGTGCTCGAAGTGGGCGACGAATGCCTCGGTCCCGCCCTGGTGGGGCTCGTTGATCGTGCCTCCGGTCAGGCCGGCGACGTTGAAGCCACCCGTCGGGTTCGTCGTGATGGCCGTGACGATGTCGTTGGACTCGCTCCCGAACTGCCGGCGCCACTTCGGCGTGCCATTCCTGTCGAACCGGGCGACAAAGCCGTCGAAGGCGTCGAGGCTGACCTCGCCAGGAACGGTGCTCAACGACCCGAAGGTGGTTCCTGCGAGGAGGATGTCGCCGTTCGGCGCGATGGCGGACGCGTTGGCGACATCGAGGTCCTCACTGCCGAACTGGCGGGTCCACGTGCGGGTGCCGGTGGGGCCGAACTTCGTGAGGAAGACGTCCTGCGAGCCGGCAGCATTCGCCTCACCCGCAAACGTGCTCATGGTGCCCATCGTGGTGCCGGCCACGAGGATGTCGCCGGTGCGCGAGACCGTCACAGTGGTTGCGCCGTCGGCGAGTGCCGTACCGAACTGGCGGGCCCAGAGAAGTCGACCTGTGCGCGAGTACCGCGCCACGAACGCATCGCCGTCGCCGAGGGCAGCACCGGCAAGGGTGCCCGTGGTCGACCCGACCACGACGACATCCCCGCCGCGCGTTGTCGCAGTGGCGAGCGCTCGGTCGTCGCCCGCAGTCCCGAACTGGCGGAGCCAGGCGAGCGTCCCCGAAGCGGTGTATTTCGCCACGAAAGCGTCCTCACCGCCGGGGCTGGTGCCGGTGATCGTTCCGGTTGCCGTGCCGGCGACATACACGTCACCCCTCGTTGACGGAGCGACCGACGAGCTGCGGGCTGTGCCGGTCGAGGCCAACTGGTGCGTCCAGGTCCGGCTCTCGCGAGTATCGAGGCGGAGGAGGAACCCCTCGACCCCGCCGTTCGTCGTGCCGTTCAGGTCGCCGTAGGTGTAACCCGCTGCGAACACGTCACCCGAGGGAGACGCGCCGAGGGCTAATACCTCGTCCATGTCGACGGTACCGAACTGTTCGGTCCACTGACGCTGCCCTCTCAGACTCAGTTTCGACACGAACGCGTCGCCGCCCCCGCCGAGATTCGGTTGGTTCATCGAGCCGAAGGTTGTACCGCCAACGTAGAGTTCGCTCGCCCGCGTGAGCACCATGCCCGTCGGGCGATCGATGTCCGGGGTGCCGAACTGCCGGAACCACTGGCGGATTCCCGATCGGCTGAGCCCGGCCACAAAGAGGTCCGTCTCGCCGCGGTTGGGCCCGTCGAGAGACCCGGTGGTGGAGCCCAAGACCAGGAGCGACCCCGAGCTGCTCCTAGCGATTGCTGTCGGCCCGTCCTCCCCAGCTCCGCCGAACTGATGGGTCCACACCGATGCTCCGTGCCGGTCAATCCGCATCACGTAGCCGTCGGTGGTGCCGGGATTGCCTTCGCCAGCGAGGCCCATGAGTCCCTCGGTGCTACCGGTCACATAGACCGCGAGAGGCGCTGCGATCACGAGCCCGGCTGCATCGTCGTCAGAGTCCGTGCCGTATTGGCGGGTCCAGTGCACGGTGCCCTTGCGGCTGACACGCCGGACGAACGCGTCTCGCCCGCCGTTGCTCGCCCCGGCGAGCGAGCCGTCGGTCCAACCGGTCAGGTACACATCGCCCTGGCTCGACACGCCGACCCCAGTCGGTGTGTCGTCCGCTGTGCTCCCGAACTGTTGCCGCCACCGCAGTCGCCCACCGCCGCTGAAGCTGGCGAGTACGGCGTCCGCAGCACCCGAGTCAGCACCCTGGAGCAGTCCGCGCACCGAACCAACCACGTAGATCTCGCCGAATCTGGACACGGCGATCCCCGTCGCCTCGTCGTTGCCGCCGGTGCCGAACTGGCGCGTCCAGATTCGGTTTCCCGAACGGTCGACGCGGCTGACGAAGATATCGGTCCCGCCCTTGTTGGCATCTCCGGGAACGGTACTGAGCGAGCCGTCGGTGGTCCCGGTGAGGTAGATGGTCTGGTCATTCGCGACGGCCACCGCCTTGATGGTGTCGAAGCCTGCCCCCCCCCACGCTGGTGAGGAAACCGCTCGAATTGGACGGTGCAGCAGCGCCGGCCGGTGCAACCAGTGCGATGTTGGGCAGTGTGAGGACGGCAGTGCCACAGAGCGCGGCACCGAGCCATCGCGTCGTTTTTGTCATAGCAGTCTGCTCACCTTCCGGAGCCAAGGATGTCCAGCGGCTCCGACGTTGTCCCACCCGGGCCACGATTGTCGACCCCCTCCGAGGCTAGACCAACGGGACGGTTGGTAGGTTCCGCCCGGGGTGCACGGTCGGGTAGGTCCGTACCTCTCCGGGCCCGCCGGCTCACGGCAAGCCAGTGCTCGACGGAAGGAACATCGAGGGCCGGCGCGTGATCCCACTCGGAACCGGTTGCAGCAACTGCTGGAGTGATCCTCGTGCTGGCTGCTTGTCGGTCGTTCTGGTGGAGGGCAACCTCGAAGATGGTCATGGCTCGCTCCTCGTGCCCACGGTAATCATCGCAGCAGATCGGGTGCCCACAATCCAGAAGTGGCACCGAGAGGGTCCCTAGGGTGGGGAGCGGCAGAGGCGGACCGTGGGGGACATGCAAGAGCACAAGATGGGGTTCCCGGACGAGCGCATGGGCCGTGTCGACGCCGACCCCGATCCCCGTCCGGCGCCCGGGCTGAGGCACACCCCCGTGAGCGCTCGCTGGAGATGGTTCGTTGCACTCTGGGCACTCTCGCTGCTGTTTCACCTCGCGAATGCGGGCCTGACCTCCCGGATGTTCGTGAGCCCAACCAGTGCGTCGTGGTGGGGCGGCGGCATCGCCGTATTCGCGATCGTGCTCATGATGCGGCCGGACCGACTGCTCCCCCTGCTCCTCGTATCGCTGGCCGTTCCGGTGCTTGCGTGGCTCGAGTCGCCGGTCATGGGGAATCACTGGCTCGTGGTCACCTTGGTGTCCCTCGGCGTCGTCGTCGCAACCGTGCACTCGGCAGTACGCGGCCGTTCGCCCGCAGCACTCGACACCACGCGTGTGCTCGAACCCATGGCGCGCGGCGTGTTTTTCGTCTTTTACTCGTTCACCACGCTGTCGAAGGTGAACCGGGGGTTCCTCGACCCGATCGTGAGTTGCGGCACGTACTTCACCGACGAGACAGCGCGCTCGATCGGGTTGGGCTCGTTGAATACCGCTGGGTCGCCGTTCTGGGGTCGCGTCGTCGTCATGGCCATTATCGTCGTTGAACTCTCGGTGGTCGCCCTGCTCGTCATCCATCGCACTCGGGTGCTCGGCGTGTTCGTCGCCGTCGTGTTCCACGGGATCATCGGCCTCGACGGTCTGCACTCGTTCGCGGATTTCTCGTCCCTCGTGTATGCGTTACTGCTGCTCTTTCTCCCGGTGGAGTTCTTCACGGCGGTCTCCGCCCGTCTCGGTGGGCTCGAGCGGTTTGCCAGCCGCGCTGTCCGTTACGCGTGCGCGACGGTGATGGGGTTGGTGCTGGTGATGCGTGGCTCGTCGTTGTCGGGCGGCTGGGCAGATTTCCCCGCCGACGCGCGTGACACGGTCTGGCGAGTGTTCAGTCTCGGTCTCGCCGTGGTCGTCGGCTGGTACATGGTGAGCCGTCGTCGTCTGGGCGTTGACCGCGAGGAGAGCATCACGGTGGTCCCCGCACCACGTTGGTTGCTGGTTGTCGCGCTCCTTGCATTCCTGAACGGGCTGACACCGTACCTGGGGGTGAAGACGACGTACTCGTGGAACATGTACAGCAACCTCGTGACGGCACCCGGATACGAGAACGGTCTGTTGATCCCGACGGCCTGGCGATGGACGGACCGCCAGGGGGACCTCGTCACCGTGCTGTCGTCGTCGGATCCGGGCCTGAATGTCTATGCGGAACGGCGGTATCTCCTCACGTTCACGGCATTGCGCGCCTACACGTCGACGCGTCCCGATGCCAGGCTTGTGTACGCCCGCGATCGGACGATCCGCGAGGTCCCGAGCACCCGGGCCGATCCGGTGCTCTCGCGACCGGTGGGTGGTTGGGAGAAGCGGTTGTTCGCCTACCGGGCGGTGGACTCGGGGGCACCTGCACGCTGCCAGCCGTACTTCCTGCCCGCAGGCTGAGGCTGCGTGCGCGGCCGGTAGGGTCGGCGCATGCGCGATTCCGTGAACGTACACATGGCAGCAGCACCCGAGAAGGTCTGGGCATTAGTCAGCGATGTCACCCGTATCGGTGAGTTCAGCCCGGAAACGTTCGAGGCCGAATGGCTCGAGGGTGCTACCGCTCCGGTAGTAGGTGCCCGCTTCCGCGGACACGTCCGTCGCAACGGCCGCGGTCCCGTCTACTGGACCACGTGCAAGGTGCTCGAGTGCGAGGCAAACCGACGGTTCACCTTCGGTGTTGTCGTCGGCGACAAGGTGATGAACACCTGGGGGTACGAACTGGAGCCCAAAGGCGACGGCACCGACGTCACCGAGTTCTACGATCTCGGCGAGAACCTGCCGATGAAGCTTTACTGGGCGGTGGCCGGCAAGGCTCGCGGGCGCACGAACCGCAAGGGCATGCAGGCAACGCTCGACCGGATCAAGGCCGTCGTCGAGCGCCCGTAGCGTTACACCTCGCCGAGCGCGACCCGGATGATGTCGGCCGTCGCGTCGTAGAACTCGAAGCGCGGCCACAGGTGCCCGATGTCGTCCAGAACAACCAGTCGCACGAAGGTGGACGAGGTGCACCGCCTCCAGGTCGTGATGTGCGCTGCGCCCTTCGTTTCCTTGGTCGGATCGTCAGGACACCGCACAACAAAGTGTCGCCAGGTCTTGGCCATCTGACGTGGCTTGTCCCGCCCGACTACGTCATCCTCGGTGCCTCCGATTGCGAGGAGCGAGACCGAGGTGTTCCGGCACGACACGGGCATCCATCCCGCAACGCTCACCGCCGCGGAGAACACCTTTGGTCGCTTGCACGCAACGCTCACCGCCATCCCTGCACCGTTCGACACGCCGGCCGCGATGATGCGAACGGGATCGAGGCCGAGCGAGCGGACCGCAACGATCGCAGCATCCACGTACGCCATGTCGTTCACCCGACGGGTGCTGGCCGGTTCGCAGCAACGGTTGTTGGTATTCCACGACCGTTTGGGAAGTGGCTTGCCCGACAGCCAGAGCACGGCCACTCCCGCCGCCGGCCCGAGGACATGGAGTTGCGAGCGATCCCGGATGTTTTCGATAGTGCCCCGGCTGCCGTGGAACATCACGACCAGTGGGGCAGCGGGATCGGTTACGCGCTGCAGCAGTGTGGGGCGGTCCGCGAAGTCGGGGAGGGCCACCCACTCGTCCGCGCGGGGTGAGGCCGTAGTGCTCGGCGGGGCCGTCGTCGGAACGGGCTCGATGGTCCCCTTCGGAACACTGGCACCGCCAGTGCCGGGCGCGGCGGTCGTCGGCATCGTCGGTAGCGGACCTACCGCCTCTCGACTAGGCGCGCAGGCGAGTACGAGCGGGCCGAACATCGCCGCCGAGGCCACGAACAGACAGCGTCGATTCATCGTGGCGTCACCGGGTGCATGTTCGCATAGGTGGGCTTGCGAACGGGGATGACTGTTCCGGCGACGGGCGCGAACTGCCGGTCACCTACAGTCGGGCTTCATGGCGAACCGTGATCAACGCACGCTCGAACAGTTCCTGCGCGACGAGCTACCCGAGGGTTGGATCGAGGCTGCACGGTCAGGTGACGAAGCACGACTCGACCGCCTGAAGGATTCGTTGGACAACCCGGGTTTTGTGCGTCGTCTCGGTGCGGCCGGATGGGTTGCCCCGCACTGGGCACCCGAGCACGGCGGACGGGGCCTCTCGATCGACGACGCCCAGGGTGCGTTGGAGGTACTTGATTCGCTGGAGGTTCCGCGGGTGCCGCGCGGTTCGGGACTCGTGCTTGCGGCGCCAACGATCCTGCAGTGGTCGTCCGAGGAGACGAAGTGCCGTCTGCTCCCGTCCATCGCGACCGGCGAGGAACGCTGGTGCCAGTTGTTCTCGGAACCGGGTGCCGGTTCGGATCTTGCGTCCCTTGCAACGAGTGCGGTGCGCGACGGTGATGAGTGGGTGGTGAATGGGCAGAAGGTGTGGACCACGTTCGGGCACGAGTCGGAGTTCGCGATGCTGCTCGCACGCACCGATACCGGTGTCGCGAAGCATCAGGGGATCACGTACTTCGGGGTGGACATGCGCAGCCCCGGGGTCGAGGTGCGCCCGTTGATCAATATGGCCGGCCAGGTGGAGTTCAACGAGGTATTCCTCACCGACGTTCGGGTACCGGATCTCTTTCGGATCAGCCCGCCCGGCAAGGGTTGGGGTGCTGCGCTCACCACGCTCGGCGCCGAACGCTTCGCCCTGTCGGGTATGCGCAAGAAGCGCAAGGCGAGTGACGAGATCCTCGGCGGCAAGACGATTGAGCAGGTGATCGCGGCAGCACGCGAGGCCGGCCTGGCTGACGACCCCGTGGTGCGCCAGCGGATTGCGAAGGAGTGGACCAGGGGCAGGTTGCTTGCGCTCACCTCTCAGCGTGCGAGGGCTGCGGCCACTGCCGGGCGCGCACCGGGGCCAGAGGGTTCGATCAGCAAGATCGCGAAAGCAGCATCGAACCAGTCGCTGCAGGTGCTGGCGATGGAGGTACTCGGGGCCCGCGCAACAGCGTGGGACGACGACGATCACGACCCCGGTGATTTCGTGGAGCAGTTCCTCCGTACGCGGGCGAACTCCATCGAAGGCGGTACGTCCGAGATTCAGCGAAATATTGTCGGCGAACGGGTGCTCGGTCTGCCTCGCGAGCCGGATCAGTGGCTCGGCCAACCGTGGAGCATCGTGCCGCGCTGAGCGCGCTGTCGGACCGTTCCCGAAAACGTCAGAAGCCCCGTCACTCAGGCGAGCGACGGGGCTTCGTGAGTAGTGCTTGTGCGAGAACGCCTTAGCGCTTCTTGGCGGGTGCTGCCTTCTTGGCCGGAGCCTTCTTGGCAGGTGCTGCCTTCTTGGCCGGAGCCTTCTTGGCCGGAGCCTTCTTGGCGGGTGCTGCCTTCTTGACCGGGACAACGGGCTTGGGTGCCGAGGTGTTCAACTTCGGTGCCGCTGCCACGCCGAGGGCGATGTCCTTGAAGCCCTTGAGCGCCGTGATCTTCGCGACGGTCTTGGCCTTCACCCGCACCTGTGCACCTGTGGCTGGGTTCCGTGCCATGCGGGCCGGACGCTTGATCTTCGCAAACTTGGCGAAGCCAGTGATATTGACGATTTCGCCCTTCGCAACGTTGGCGAGGATGACATCAATGGTCCCCACGACAACCATGCCCGCCGTCTTGTTATCGACGCCGGTGTGAAGAGCAACTGCTTGGATGAGATCACGTTTCTTCATGAGCCCTTTTTAGTCGCACCGGATGGGGCAACTGGGTGATACCCCCGGAAATACCGCATCTTTTTCGACCCGGCCCAAACTGGCGGGCACCCCCGCAGAACCGACTGGCCCGGATTTCGGTGGCCGGAATTCTGGGCCCGGGTGCCCAGGGGTGGGGTTTCAGGGCTTGGTTGGGGTAGCCGGCGCTGGGCCGAGCATTTCGATCTTGGATTAGATTGTTTCCCGAGGCGGCTGATGGTCGACGTCGGAATGGGGGGTGTTGTCATGGGTACTCGTCCAGCGGTTCGGAACGGTGAGGAATACCACGACTTCTTGGTGATTGGCGCGGGTATCTGCGGCATCTACCAGTTGATCAAGCTTCGTGAGATCGGCGCGGACGCGCTCGTGCTCGATAAGAACGCGGACGTTGGTGGCACATGGTTCAACAATCGTTACCCGGGTTGCCGTTTCGACTCCGAGAGCTACACCTACGGCCTGTCGTTCTCGGAGGAGGTGCTGCAGGAATGGGACTGGACGGAGCATTTCTCGCCCCAGCCCGAAACGCTGCGCTACCTCAACTTCCTCACGGACAAGTTCAACCTGCGCAAGGACATGCAGTTCGGGTGCATGGTCACCTCGATGCAGTGGGAGGAGTCCAGCCGCACGTGGGGCGTAGCGCTCGAGGACGGCCGCACGTACCGCTCGCGCTTTGTCGTCACCGCACTCGGGCTCCTGTCGGCAAAGACGCCGCCCCGCTATCCGGGCATGGAGCGGTTCCGGGGCCTGTCGTTCCACACCTACGACTGGCCCCACGACCCCCCGTCGCTCGCCGGTAAGCGGGTTGCGGTCATCGGCACCGGCGCGACTGGCGTGCAGGTGATCTCTGCCATCGCCGACCAGGTGGGTGAGCTGTACGTGTACCAGCGGAGGCCCAACTGGTGTGCGCCGCTGCACAACCGCAAGATCACCCCGGAGGAAATGGCCGACATCCGCTCTCGGTACGACGAGATCTTCGAGAAGTGTGCGAAGACCCCCGGTGGGTTCGTGCACGGTCCGGACCCTCGTTCGTTCTTCGAGGTGCCCGCAGAGGAGCGCCAAGCGTTCTGGGAGCACCTCTACAGCACGCCCGGCTTCGAGAAGTGGGTGGGCAACTTCCGCGAAGTGCTCATGGACGAGCACGCGAACGCGGAGTTCACCGAGTTCATCGCGAACAAGATCCGCGAGCGTGTCAAGGATCCCGAACTCGCGGAGAAGCTCATCCCGCGAGACCACGGCTTCGGTGTCCAGCGTGTGCCGCTCGAGACGCGGTACTTCGAGGCGTACAACCGGGACAACGTCCACCTCATCGAGATCGAGAAGACACCGATCGTCGAGATCACCGAGAACGGGATCCTCTGCTCGGATGGCGAGCGGGAGTTCGACATCATCGTGTACGCCACCGGTTTCGATGCCGTGACGGGTGCGTTCGACCGCATCGAGATCACCGGTGTGGTTGGCCAGAGGCTCAAGGACCTCTGGGACGACGACCCGCACACGTATCTCGGCGTGTTCGTGCACGGGTTCCCAAACCTCTTCATGCTCGCGGGCCCGCAGGGGGCATCGAACTCCACGAACTTCCCGCGTGCGATCGAGACGGGCGTGAACTGGACAACCGATCTCTACCGCTACTTGCTCGACCACGGGTACGAACGTGTGGAGGCAACGCTCGACGCGCAGTCGCAGTGGGCCGATGAGGTGCGCGCCATGTATTCGATGCTGCTCCTGCGGAACGCGAAGTCCTGGTTCACCGGGTACAACGAGAACGTCGACGGTCACAACCGCAGCCGCAACCTCATCTACAACGGTGGTGCACCGCGCTATCGCAAGACGATCGAGAAGGTCGCAGCCGCCGGATACACCGGCGTCAATTTCGCCTAACCACCGTGTAGTGCTACCTGCGGTTTCGTGGTTCGGTTGGACAGCGCTGCAAATGGGCAGCCAACATCGGGCGGTCCACCGTGACGAAGCGCTGTTCCCCGGGGCCGGTGAGCAACGAATCGCCTGCGGCCGCGTCACCCCCCAGTACCCGCAGGAGTTCCCATGTCTACGTTGGCCATTCCGCTCACTTTGAGCGATGTTGTTCCTGTTCGGCGGTGGCGCACCGCAACCCTCGTTGTCGGTGGTGCTCTGCTCACAACCGCCGCCGCACAGGTGCGCATCCCCCTCGGCTTCACCCCGGTACCCCTCACCGGCCAGACCTTCGCGGTGCTGCTCGTCGGCGCCACGCTCGGTGCCCGTCGTGCTGCCGCCAGTCAGACGCTCTACTGGGTGATGGCGCTCATCGGCCTTCCGGTTCTGTCGAACGGGCAAGGAGGTTGGAGCGTTGCTACGGGGGCGACTGCCGGCTACGTCGTCGGATTCATCGCTCCGCGGCACTCGTCGGCTATCTGTCCGAGCGCGGTCAGGATCGCTCCCTCGCCACCTCGATCCCGCAGATGCTGCTCGGTTCAGTCGTCATCTACGTGACGGGCGTGTCGTGGCTGGCGCACTCGTTGAACGTGCCGTTCTACAGCAAGACCGGCAAGGACGCCTTCACCTATGGTCTTACGCCGTTCATCGTCGGAGACCTGCTGAAGATGCTGCTCGCCGCGGCGATCACACCTGCTGCTTGGGCACTCGTGTCGCGCCGCACCCGCAACGATGGGGCCTAGCGGCCCTGCTCGCCTGCGTGCAGCATTCGCCCGGGCCGTGCTTCGGTGAGCACGCCACCCTGCTGGGTGATCTCGCCGGATACCACCGTGGCCCGGTAGCCACCCTCGGGGCGTGAGAAGCGCTTGTAGCCGCCCGGCACGTCCATCACGATCTTCTCGGTGTCGTAGTGGAGTTCGTCGAGGTTGAAGATCGTCAGGTCGCCGGCGAGGCCGGGTGCGATGAGCCCCCGGTCGGTGATGCCCATCGCCTCGGCGTTCAGACCGGTGAGCTTGCGGACGCCCTGCTCGATCGTGAGGTCGTGACGTTCGCGGACGTGACGCTGCAGGAACAGGGTCGTGTCACCCGCACCGCAGAACAGCAGCAGGTGCGCACCGGCATCGCTGGCTCCGAGCAGGACATCGTCGGCGGCGAGCAGGGATCCGAGGAAGTCGCGGTCCTCGTCGGCTGATCCGGGAACTACGAGGTTTGGTTCGAGGTCGCAGTCGAGGATCCACTGGGCGAGCACGTCGGAGGGATGACCGCCGCGAGCCTCGAGCACCGACTCGAACAGCTTGCTCTCGAACTGCTTGAGATGTGGCTGAAGGACCTCGCCGATAAGTAGCTTGCCCACGGCCTTGCGCGGGAACAGCACGAATACCGGGCTGTCCCACTCCTGGCGGGCCTTCTCGCGCCACGCCGGATCGGCGAGCATGGCTACTTTGTCCGCCCCTTGTGCCATGCACATCGAGGCCCACGAAGGCATTGCCCCGAACGACAGCGAGGAGCCGTCGAACACCATGCGGCTGTCGAACCCGGAGCGGGGCGATACCTGAGGCCAGAGTCTCCCACCGGCTGCGCGCACCGCACGCGTGTGGGCAAGCACCTCCTCGGCCATCGGACGGTTGCGCCGGCCGGCAACGAGGGGGGCATAGGTGTGCGGGACACCGAGCCCCTTGCACATCGCATCGACACGGTCGATGTCCTTGATGTAGGACTCGGCGCGCATGAAACGCGGCACGTACTGGAGGAGGCCGTAGCCGACCTCGTTCATCGCGATAGCGAGGTCGCGGTACTCCTCGGCCGAGGCAAGGCGGCTCGGGACGCGACGCCCCTTGCTGTCGCTGTCCACGAAGCTCAGCGAGACGCCGTAGGCCCCTGCCCGCATGCAATCGAGGGTGAGGTCGTAGATCCGCTGACGCTCCTCGTCGGTGGCGGCCCGCTCGAAGGACTCCTGACCCATGACCGCGAGCCGAATGTTGTTGTGCCCGACGAGCGGTGTGATGTTGCAGCTCGCGCCCAGATTGTTGAACACGTCGCGCTGCTCGGCCCATGACTCCCATGCCCACGGCACCGACTTCATGACGGCCGGGACCGGCACGTCCTCGATAAAGCAGAACATGTCGACGAGAGCATCCCTGCCGCCCGGCGCTACCGGTGCGAGCGAGACGGCGCAGTTGCCGGTGAGCACCGTTGTGACACCGTGCTGCGGCGACGGGTCCATCGTCTGGTCCCACCACATCGAGCCGTCGTAATGCGTGTGGATGTCGATGAATCCCGGTGCCACGATGGCCCCGCCTGCGTCGAGTTCCTGTTCGCCCTCGGGCCGCAGGTTCTCGCCCACCTCGGCGATCTTGCCGTTGCGAACACGGACGTCACCACGTCGTGCCGGGGCACCGGTCCCGTCAATGATTGTCCCACCGCGAACCAGCAGATCGCCCATGTGCTCCGTCTCCCCGTCTCCGTACGTGTGTATTCAGTGTCTCACCGATGCAAGGGGCTCACAAACCCCGAGTGGCTCAGCGGTTGACGTTGACGACCCAACGCCCGGCGACGTGGCCCTGCAGGATCGCCTCCGCAGCATCGGGGAGTTCGGCAAGGCCGATCTCGGTGGTCATCGCGTCCAGCATGGCGAGATCCATCGTGCTCGCGGCCCGCTGCCACACCTCCTGGCGACCCTCGATCGGCCGCATCACAGAGTCGATGCCAAACAGATTGTTGCCGCGCAGCAGGAAGGGGATGACCGTGCTCGTGATCTTGTCGCCCCCGGCGAGTCCGCAGGCCGCAACACCCGCCCCGTATTTCAGTTCGGCAAGCACGTGCGAGAGCGTGGAGCCGCCCACGGCGTCCACCACACCGGCCCAACGCTCGGTGAGCAGCGGGCGCTCGGGGACGTCCGCGATGGTGTCACGCTCGATCACGTCGCTCGCGCCGAAGCGAATGAGGTCGTCCCGGCGCTCGGCAGCCCGTCCCGTCGACGCAACGACTTCGTAGCCGAGGCGTGCGAGCAGGTGCACGGCGGTGCTGCCGACGCCTCCTGACGCGCCAGTGACGAGTACCGGGCCCTGGCCGGGGCGCAGGCCGGCCTGCTCGAGCTGGTCGATGGCGAGCATTGCCGTGAAGCCGGCGGTGCCGATGGCCATCACTTGTCGGGTGGTGACGCCAGAAGGCACCTCGCAGAGCCACTCGCCCTTGACGCGCGCCTTCGTGGCGTAGCCGCCCCACCAGATCTCGCCGACCCGGAAGCCGGTGAGGACGACGCGCTGGCCGGCGCGCCAGCGCGCGGACGCCGAATCGGTGACGGTGCCGGCAAGGTCGATGCCGCCGACGTGCGGGTACTCCTTCACGAGGCGCCCGCGTCCGGTCAGCACAAGGCCGTCCTTGTAGTTGAGCGACGAGTAGTCGACCGCAACGGTGACGTCCCCGTCGGGCAGGCGGGAGTCATCGAGCTCGACGACCTCGTGACTGATCGTCTTGTCGGTCTGACTGCTGAGCAGTGCGCGCAAGGTCATGATGGGCTGTCTCCTCGGGAGGGGGGGTTATTCGGCGTTGCTGGTGATGTCGGCGCCGGGGCGCCACTCGCTCGATGCTGCGGACGCCGTGCTGCGCTCGGCCATGGTGACCTGCAGCGCCTCCATGGCGCCGGGGGTGGAGGCGATCTTGGCCAGTACGGCCTTGCTGGCTCGATCCATGAGGTTGCGCTGGTTCGCCCGCAGGAAGTCGGCGGACCCGCGCAGGTTGCGTAGTTGGCCGTTGATCTCGGGGATCACGTAGCGAGCGATGAGGTCCCACGAGCGCTTTGTTGCCTCGTGGTTCGCCCAGTCGTGCGCGAACCCGACTACGACGCCGAACCCGCCGGTGACCTCGTACAGGTTGCGGATGGCGCGCACCAGATCGTCCGGGGTGCCGACGACGGCCGTGCCGCTCGTGCCGCCGCCGGCGACCTGGTCGAGCAGCTGCCACGGGTCCTCAACCCGCACGGCGCCGGGCCTGCCGAGGATGTCCACGTTGTACTCGTTGTGCCACCGCTGCAGCCCAAGGAGTGCTTCCTGCTGGGCCTGCTCCTTGGTCTCCGCGATGTGCCAGGACATCAGCACCCGCCAGTTCTTCCGGGACACGGTCCGACCGTGCTGGCGTGCAGCCTCCTCGGCAAAGGCCCACTGGGTGGGTAGCGCAGCGAGCCCCTCGGAGGATGTGGAGGCGATGGACAGCACCCCGGTGCCGTGCTTGCCGGCGAGCTGCATACCCGACGGCGACAGCGAGGATGCGGTGGCGGCCTCCATCTCCTCCTGGACCGGCAGGATCTGCAGCTGGGCGTCTTTCAGCGTGAACCAGTCCGACTCGTGGGAGAACCGGTCCTCGCCCCGCAGGAGGCGCATGATGACGCCGAGTGCCTCGTCCTGGCGGTCACGTTGCAGCATCGGGTCGATGTTCAGCGTGTGTGCGTCGGACGGGAGTGCCCCCGGTCCGGAACCGAAGATCACGCGGCCCCGTGACTGGTGGTCGAGTTGGGCAAGGCGCTGGGCGACGTTGAACGGGTGGTGGTACGGGAGCGAGATCACTCCGGTGCCCAGACGAATGGTGCGCGTGTGCTCGGCGGCGGCGGCCAGCAACAGTTCGGGGGAGCCGATCGTCTCCCACCCCGACGAGTGGTGCTCGCCGACCCAGTACTCGTCATAACCGAGATCATCAAGCTGCTTGGCGAGGGCGATGTCACGGCGGAACAGGAGCGTGGGCGACTCGCCGAGCGGGTGGTGCGGTGCGGCGAAGGCGCCGAAGCGGAGGCGTTCCATGTCCGGAACCTAGTCTGTAACCGGGATCGAGCGGGGAGTCAACTATGCGTGTCGTCGGGGCAAGAGATTTTGGTGGGCCGGAGGCACTCCGGGTGTTCGAGGTGGCCGAACCGCATGCCGGGCCGGGCGAGGTCCGCATCAACGTGCGGGCAGCAGCCGTGAACCCCACGGACACCTACACACGCAACGGTTCGCGAGCGGGTGTGCCCCACAGCGACATTCCGCACGTGCCGGGGATGGATGTTGCCGGCGTGGTCGACGAGATCGGCGACGGTGTCACGACGGTCGGTATCGGAGACGACGTGATGGCCATGGTCATCCCGTCCGAGGGTTATGGCGGGTACTCCGAGTACGTCGTGGTGCCACAGCGTTCCGTCACCCGGCTGCCGCGGGGGACGTCCTACGCCGAGGCGTCCACCCTGCCGATGAACGCGCTCACGGCGCGATTGTCGCTGGACCTGCTCGGGCTCGCGCCCGGCGACACACTGGCGGTCACCGGCGCGGCCGGAACGTATGGCGCGTACGTCGTCGAACTGGCAAAGGCGGACGGCCTGCGCGTGATCGCAGACTCCTCCGAGGCCGACGAGGCCCTCGTGCGATCACTCGGCGCCGACGTCATCGTGCGCCGTGGGCCCGAGGTCGCCGAGCGCTTCCTCGAGCACGCTCCCGGCGGGGTTCACGGTCTGGCGGACGGTTCGGTGCAGAACGAGGCGGCCACACCAGCGGTCCGCAGGGGCGGGGGATTCGCAACCGTGCGCGGCTGGTCGGGCAACGAGAACCCCGACGTCACGGTGCACCACGTGTGGGTCGGTTCGTACGTGGAGGAGTGGGAGAAGCTCGACCGGTTGCGTGAGCTTGTCGAGTCCGGGGCGGTGTCGCTGCGTGTGGCCGGCACGTTCCCCGCTGCCGAGGCCTCCGAGGCACATCGACTCCTCGAGCGCGGCGGCACTCGCGGGCGCTTCGTGATCGAGTTCTAGATCCGCTCGACGGGCGGCTTGGGGCTCGAGTCCCAGATCACGCGGAAGATGTCGGGACGCGAGTAGTTGCCGACACCGTTGGACCACCACTTCACATCAATGAGGTCCGGCACGTTGATTGTGCCGGTGACGATGGTCTCCACGTCGAACACGGGCTCGGTGACGTACACCGCGCCGGGGGCCACGATTGAGCTGCCGCCGTGCGCTTCCCACGCGTTCGGGTGGTTTCCAAAGGGCGTGCCGGCGGGGAGCAGTTCCCTGCTCATCACCTCGCGGGCGGAGATGACGAAGCAGGCGTTCTCCATGGAGAGACTGCGGATCACCGAGTCGACGATCGGGTCCATGAACCGGTAGCCGGGCCACACCGCGATGTGAACCTGTACGCCGAGGTCGCAGCAGATGTAGCGCGCAGGTGCCATGAGATGCTCGTAGCAGATCATCCCGCCGAGGCGACCGAGAGGTGTGTCGTATGCAGCGAGGTCCGAGCCGTCCCAGTTGGTCCACACGAGTTTCTCGGTGATCGTTGCGACCATCTTGCGGTGTTTGCCGAGCAGCGAGCCGTCGGGGCCGATGAACGCAATGGTGTTGTAGACGGCCTGATGGATCGGGTTGCGCTCGTTGAGGCCCATCACGACGTAGACGCCGTGGTCCGCGGCGCACCTGCGGATGGCCTGCATCTCGGGGCCGTCGATGACGACGGCCTGATCGACGAAGTCTCGGTAGATCCGCCGGTACTCGGCCCCCGGGCCGAGGCCCTCGAAGTACGGGTACCCGGTGAGCCATGCCTCCGGGAACACAATCAGTCGGGCCCCGTGCTGTGTAGCGGCCTCGGCGATGGCCTCGCAGGCCCGCGCAGTGCCCCGGGCGGCATCGTTCACGGATGGGGACCACTGCACGACGGCAGCGGTGAATGGATCGGGGAACGACCTCATGCGCGACAGCATCGCACGACGTTGCCTTGACGGTCCATGCGCAGCACGCGTCGCGCTGCGCACGGACCAACGGCGGTGGGGCCGTCAGCGTGTCAGTGCGTCAGCGGGAGCCACGCGAAGCGCCGCGCTGGTTCTGGGAACCGCTGTGCTGACCCTGCGAGGAGCCGCCGCGACGGGGCTGGCCCGAACCGGAGGGGGCCCCGGTGCGCTGCTGGGCCTGGCCACCGGGGCGACCGGACTGCTGCCCACGCGCCGACGACGGCTTGCGTGTGCTCGACCTGGTGGGGGCCGGCGGTGCCTCGTACGTGACGGTCCGTGTCGACGGCGGCGCGGGCGGACCGGTGAGCTCCGAGATGAGCGGGTGGCCCGGCGCGACCTGGGTGATCTTCGGTCGGATCCCCGCACGGCGGGTGAGCGTGTCGACGTCCCGGCGCTGGTCCGGGGTGACGACGGTGACGACGATTCCCGACGCACCGGCGCGGGCGGTACGACCCGAGCGGTGGAGGAACGCCTTGTGCTCCTCCGGCGGGTCCACGTGCACCACGAGGGCGATGTCGTCCACGTGGATGCCGCGGGCGGCGATGTCGGTTGCGACGAGCACCCGGGCCTCGCCCGAGGTGAACAGGTCGAGGTTGCGGGTGCGGGCGTTCTGCGACAGGTTGCCGTGCAGTTCCACGCTGAAGATGCCGCTCTTGGTTAGCTGCTGGGCAAGCTTCTTCGCTCCGTGCTTGGTGCGGGTGAACAGCAGGCTGCGGTCCATACCGGAGGCGAGGTCGCGCACGAGGGTGCCCTTGTCCGCAGCGGTCACCATCAGCTGGTGGTGTTCCATGTCCGGTACCGGCGACTCGGCGGAATCGACCGAGTGGGTGACCGGGTTGTGGAGGTAACGCTTGACGAGTACATCCACGCCGTTGTCGAGCGTGGCCGAGAACAGCAGGCGCTGGCCGTCCTTGGGTGTCTGGTCCATGAGGCGCTTCACCGACGGGAGGAAGCCGAGGTCAGCCATGTGGTCGGCCTCGTCGAGCACGGTGACGAGCACCTTGTCGAGGCGGCACTGGCGCTGCTGGATGAGGTCCTCGAGGCGACCGGGGCAGGCAACCACGATGTCCACACCGCGGCCGAGTGCCTTGATCTGCGGGGCCGCGCTCACGCCGCCGTGGATGACCGAGACGTGCAGCCCGAGCGCAGTGGCGAGCGGGACGAGGGCCTCGGCGACCTGGGCTGCGAGCTCACGGGTGGGCACGAGGATGAGGCCACGCGGGCTCTTCGGCTGGCGATCGGCGCGGCTTGCGGCGATAGCCATGACGGTCGGCACGGCGAAGGCGATGGTCTTGCCGCTGCCGGTACGGCCACGGCCGATGACGTCCCTGCCTGCGAGCGAATCGGGAAGCGTTGCGGTCTGAATGGGGAATGCCGAGGTGATGCCACGGCTGTTGAGGGACTGCACGACACGCTCGGCAACACCGAGTTGGTCGAACGAAACGACGTCATCGCTCACTGCGGGCGTGGCAGGGCGAAGTGCATCAAGGGTGGGGGACAACGTGGGGGGTTTCCTTTATGTATGTAGGGGTGGCCGAAAATGCTTGGACCCCTACTGGAGGAAACCTCGCCGGTTCACAATGACCGACGGTGCACAATTGACCGAGAGCGGCGCCGAATGCGCGCTCACCGAACCAGTATGCCCCGGGAAACGGCAAAAGCGTGGCGCGGCCTCAGACGGCGTCGTCGGCGCCACAGTTGGCGATCGCGTACCGCGGGTCGCGGTTCGGGTCGCCAATGGCATTCAATGAACCGCGGAAAGCGGACAGCGCTCGGTGGCGCTGGGGCTCGCTCAGCTCCGCGTCGAGGATCCGCTGGACCGACGGTGCGAGGTCGCCGAACGTTGAGGTGATCTCGTACGCGATCTCCTCGCTCGGTGTGCGCGGCTCCTGGGGGGCGGACTTCGATCTCGACGACTTCTTGGTCGGCTTGCTGGCGGTGGTCATGGGGTCCTCGTCACTCTCGGATTCATCAGGTTCGTGCTGCTTCGGGCCGCGAGCGGGCGGCGGCCCATGTCCATGAGCCAGCGCGTGTGTGAGCACAACGCTGCCCAGACCCCCGGGTGGAGGCGGACGCTAATGCCCGCATCGTTGCACAGGGCGTGGAAGCGGCGGGCGACCAGCGGATAAACGGTGTGGGGCAGGCGGGGTGCCATGTGGTGCTCGATCTGGTGGTCGAGCCCGCCGACCATCCAGCGGAAGGCGTGGCCAAGCACCGGCATCGGGGAAGCAATGTCCACGGTGGTCAGCAACTGGTGCTCGAGGAAGTCGCCGCCACGGCGTCCTGCGTCCTCGTCGGGGAAGCCGGCGATGTCCACGCAGTGGGCCAGCTGGAAGACCACGGCAAGCGCGAATCCGACGAGCCACGAGCAGGCGACGTAGAACAGCACGACTTTCCACCACGGGTTGAAGAGCATGGGAACGACGACAGCCCAGCTGATGTGGACGAACTTGCCGACGACGAGGCGCACGACGGTGGAGCGACGCATGTCTGCGGGCAGGGGCTGCTTGCCGATGCGATTGTCCACGAGGTTGCGCACGTCGCCGAAGATCACGTTCTTCAGCGCGAAGAATCCGTAGAGGAACCAGAGGTAGACGTGCTGCCACTGGTGCCACGGGCGCCACTGCTGACACGGTGCGAGGCGGGCGAAGGGCTCTTGGGCGATATCGCTGTCGAAGGCGTCCACGTTGGTGTTGCCGTGGTGCAGGCGGTTGTGCTTGAAGCGCCACAGCCACGAGCTCGCGCCGAGGAAGTCGGCAGAACACGATGCGACACGGTTGATCCAGCGGCGGCTCGAGAACGCGCCGTGATTGGCGTCGTGCATGATGCCCGTGCCAGTCGCAACGAGCGCCGCAACGATGGCCGCGCCTGCCAGGACCCGCGCCCAGAGGGCGAAGTCGGCGATCACGAGCGCCCAATAGGAGGCTGCGATCGTGATGACGATCGAGGCGGCCTTGGCCTGCAGGCGAAGGCGGCCCCGGCGAATCTCGCGCTCGGACGGCAGTGAGGCCTGCCAGAGGGCTGCCAGGATGGACGCGGACGTGCCGGGCGGAGCCTCGGCGGTCTCGATGGTGGTCATTGCTCTCCTGAAGTCAGGCGTCAGTAGAGAGCGGGACCACACCGGGGGGTAATGGCCAGTCCTGCACCAAGGCTTCTACTTGAAACCTACACCGGCCCCAACCCAAATCGGGGTCACCCGCAAGCGAATACGGGGGTTCGTTGCGGGAGCCAGCGACACAGCGATCGCAGGGCGAAATTCTCCGTCGTCCTGGGGACCGCTGGCGAATTTTCTTGGGGACTTCTGAGGAAGTTTTGTGCGCTTGCCGAGGATTAGCCGCACATTGCTCGTAAGGTCCCCCAACGAGTCGATCACGAGGGTCTGCTCGAAAAAGAGAGTAGATACCAAAATGCAAGGCACCGTAAAGTTCTTTAACAGCGAGAAGGGCTACGGCTTCATCTCACGTGACGGTGGGTCGGACGTATTCGTCCACCACACCAACATCCTCGGCACGGGATACAAGTCCCTGGCCGAGGGACAGAAGGTGGAGTTCGACGTCGGCCCCGGCCGCAAGGGCGATGAGGCCCTGAACGTCAAAGCACTCTGACGCTCAGTTCGAACAGGTGCCGCCGGCCTAATGGGTCGGCGGCTCTTGTCGTTTTGGGGCACGGTTTTCGAGCGCGGTTCCTGCCCGCGATGCCCAGAGCGGCAAACCTGGTAATCCCGGAGGGTCAGGGCCGCAGCCGTACGAGCCCGGGATTCACCGACGGCGACAGTTCGGCAACGGTGTTTACCCCGAGCAATTGCATGGAGCGGCGCACGTCCTGTGCGAGCAGGTCGAAGGCCCGCTGTACACCTGCCTCGCCTCCGGCCATCAGGCCGTAGAGGTAGGCGCGTCCGACGAGAACACCCCTCGCCCCGAGCGCCATCGCCGCCACCACGTCGGCACCGCTGCGCACGCCGCCGTCCACGAGCACCTCGGTGCGGCCGCCCACGGCAGCAACCACGTCGGGCAGCAGGTCCAGCGTGGCAACGGCCCGGTCCAGCTGGCGGCCACCGTGATTGGACACGACGATCCCCTCGACACCGAGATCCGCGCAGCGGATGGCGTCGTCGACGCGCTGCACCCCTTTCACCACCACCTTGCCCTGCCAGACCTCGCGGAACCAGGCAACGTCCTCGTAGCCCACCGAGGAGTCGAATGCCGCCGCGGAGGTGGTGCCGAGCTGCACCGTGGTCACCGGCAGACCGTCACCGGTTCCCATCGTCTCGAAGTTCGGCGGGGGTGTGGTGAGAAAGTCGAATAGCCACGCCGGGTGCATCGCTCCGTTGAGGAACGTGCGCCAGGTGAGCGACGGCGGGATGGAGATTCCGGACCGTGCATCGCGCAGTCGGGCACCACTCACCGGCACGTCAACCGTGAGCATCAGCACGTCGAAGCCGTGGCGTCGGGCGCGCTGCAGCATCTCGCGGCTGCGCTCGCGGTCCTTCACGACGTACAGCTGGAACCAGCGCCTGCCGTCACCCGAGGCATGGGCAACGTCCTCGATCGTGGTCGTGCCCACCGTGGAGAGCGCATACGGGATTCGATTGCGCGCCGCCACCCGGGCAACAGCGGCTTCGCCTTCGGTGTGCATCATGCGCGTGAACCCCGTTGGCCCGAACGCGAACGGCATGGATGACGGCAGGCCGAGGATGGTGGTCTCGGTATCCACCGTCTCCACATCACGCAGCACCCTTGGGTGGAACTCCACGCGCCCGAATGCCTCCGCGTTGCGCGCCTTGGTCACCTCGCCGCTCGCGGCCCCGTCGACGTAGTCGAACACCGCCTTGGGTGCACGCCGGTATGCGAGGCGCGACAGGTCCGCAATGTCTGCGGCACCATCGAGCCTGCGCTGAAGTCGCGACGAGCCGGTGCGGCGCTGGAGGAGTGGGGCGAACGTGCTCCAGCGGGGGACGGTGCGGTTCGTCATGGCCTGACGCTAGCCCTGCCCGGCTGCGGGCGAGAGGGGGGCGCACCCAGCCCGTAGGTGCTTCACTGGCACCATGACTGCAGCAGGGGAAACCCGGATCGACCGTCTTACCTTCGTGTACGACGCCGACGGCACCGTTGTGGGCGAGCTGAGATACTGGTTCGGGACGCTGCTTGGGGCGCCGCACTGCACGCTGTGCGACGTCACCCACAGTCGCTGGCGCCGCAAGCCCTCGTTCCGGGCGTGCGCCGATCGCGTCGGCCTCTCGATCGAGTACCTGCATCGTGACGATCTCGATGATGGGCTGCGGTCGCTCGCAGGCCCGCTCCCCGTGGTGATCGGCCACTCGGGGCGCGATCGGGTCCGGTTGCTCGGACCGGAGGATCTCCGTGACCTGCACGGTGATGTCGGCTCGTTCGAGGCAATCCTGCGTTCGGCCATCGCGAAGGCGGAACACGCGTCGGGCTAGCCCGAGAAGTTCTGCACGGAACCAAACCGGACCGCCCCGTCGGTCGTGTCCTCCACAGACAAGAACCTGGGCCCACCCGCATCGCGGGCCGGTCGACAGACAGAGGGGTACACCGATGGCACGTACATTGAGGTTTCGCAAGGGGGCCGGGGCGCTCGGGGCACTGGTTGCCCTCGCCGCGCCGATGCTGGTTACCGGGGCCGCGCACGCAATCACGCTGCCCGCGGTTGATCCGGTACTTACGTCGATCACCCTCCCGCTCTTCGGTGCTCCGCTCACGGTGGACGTCACTACCGATGCAACGGGATCACTGACGAACGTGGCGGTGAACCCGGCAGACGGGCTGACCGCAATCGCGCTCAAGCCGAACCGTGTGGTGTTCGAGAACGCTGCAGGAACCGGCACCGTCACCGTCACCAGCCGGAACGGGCGTCAGTCCGTCACCGTGCGCGCCGGGAGCCTTGCGGACGTCAGCGGCGCAGGCCGCTGGAGCGGTGACCTCTTCGGCACGGGCAGCGCCACGACGGTCGACTTCACGGTGGGGGACAAGGGCGACGGTTCACCCGACATCACCGGGGTAGCCACCAGCGACGCCACAGCCGAGATCGGTGCCACCCGGTACTCCACCGAGGACGATGAGCAGGAGGCAAAGGTGCTCATCACGTTCGTCTCCGGAGCAGAGTCCCGCACGGTGGGGATTCGGGTCGAGGTGTCCAACGAGGACGGCGTGCAGCAGGCATCGCTGCGGGTCACGCTGGGCAGGACCCGCGGCGTGGCCCAACCGGCTGCTGATGTAGCCGGCCCGCACACGTGGGACGGCCAACTCTGCAACGGCACCCCTGCGCACATCGACTACGTCGTCGGTCTCGACGGGACCATCTCGGGCGTGAGCGCTACGCCAGCCCCCGATTCGGTCCGCGGTGGCGACCACAGCACCCAGGTCCGGTTCGCAACCAGGGAGCGGGTACACCTGCGTGCCGAGTTGGAGGGTGGACTGATCACGCTCGACGTCTCGGAATCCTTCCGCTGCGCAACGGTGCCGGGCACCAATGCCGATGTGGCGCTCGAGCCCGGTGACGACCACGGCCGTGATGGTGGCGGCGAGGACGACGACCACTCGACGGGCCCGCGCGGCAACAGCGGGAGCGAGGGCGAGCACGAGGACGAGCAGGAGCACGAGGACGAGCAGGAGCACGAGGACGAGGAGGGCTCAGGGTCCGGTCGTGACTCCGGCCCCCGTGGGGAGAGTGGCCGTAGCCGTGGCAACGATGACTGACCGCCGCGGTCGCCTGATTGCTGCGGCTGCAGCAGGCCTCCTGACGGTTGCGCTCGGTGCCTGTGGTGGGGGTTCCCAGGCCGCACCCACCACCACTGAGCCGTCGGTCACCAGCACATCGGCTGCGGGTGCTCCCGTTGCCACCCAGGCGCCCACGGCGGCCGACGCCGATGCACTGGGCAAGGCCCTCGAGCAACTCGGCACGAGCTACCACTTCACGACGACGGCCGAAGTCAACGGTGTCCGGGTGCTCTCAGCAGAGGGCGACCGCGTCGGCACCGGGGCCCGGATCACCCTCACCTCTGATGCCGGTCTGGTTTCCTACGTGATCACGGAGGCAGGAAGTTGGGCCAAGCCGGAGAACGGGGACTGGGCCGAACTCGACATCCCGCCAGCCAGTGCGGACCCGATCAGCGCACTCGCCCGGCCGTCGGTCGTTGCGAAGGTGCCGAACCCGGTCGAGGGCGTGGAGTACGCCGCTGTCGTGTCGCTCGCAGACCTCGGCGTGGCCGGTACGGGCACGGCAACGCTTGTCGTGACGCTCGTGGACGGCCGGATCACCAAGGTCACGTACACCACGACGGAATCGGGCCAGGTTGCCCAGGTGTCGTCCGTGCTCGGCGTCGTCAAGGACCCGGGAGCGGTCGTCGCACCCATCTGACAACCCGACTCGCAGGTAGCGCCTAGAGTCCGTGCCATGCTCCTCGCACATGAGGTACTTGGCTCTGGTCCGCTGACGGTTGTGATCCACGGGATCACCGAGTCCCGCAAGATCACGCGACCGCTCACCGAGGCACTCGCTGCCAACCGCACCGTGCTCGCCGTGGACCTCCGGGGCCACGGCGAGTCCGCGCTTGGCGACACGTACCGCATGGAGGAGGCGGCCACCGACATCCACGAAACCCTGTTGGCCACCGGGTTCACCGATGCGGACCTCCCCCTGATCATCGGCCACTCCCTCGGTGGCGTGGTCGCCACCGCATACGGCGCCCTGTTCCCCACACGTGGCGTAATCAACATCGATCAGGTACTGACTCTCGGGGGCTTCAAGGCGAACCTCGAGGCTGTCGAACCGATGTTGCGAGGACCTGATGAGGGCTTCCAGCAGGTGATGCTGGCCCTCTTCGACCCGCTGTACGGCGCCCTCGGGCTGCCGGATCGGCAGCGGCTCGAGGCCCTCCGCCGCCCCGTGCAGTCGGTGGTGCTCGGCTACTGGGCGGTGATCTTCGAGCAATCCGTCGAGACGATCAACGAACAGCTCGGGCAGTTCGCGTCCCGAATTCAGGTGCCATACCTCGCCCTGTTCGGCTCGGACCCCGGACCCTCGTACGCCGACTGGTTGGCCTCGTACTGCTCTGTCGCATCGACTGAGGTGTGGGCCGACCACGGCCACTACCCCCATCTGGTCGATCTCCCTCGGTTCGTGAACCGGGTGAACGCCTTCGACCCGGTCTGAGACTCGCCCGGTGGCGGCATCCCGACGTACGCTGACCAAAACGGGGAATCGAGCCTGCGTGTGGCGGGCACAGGAGGATTCATCATGCCGAACGCGATCAACATCGATCCGGTGACGGGGCTGAAGACTTTCAACACCCGCGCCGCGAAGGCCACGGAACGTATCCAGGGCAAGGGTTACGCCGTGATCAACGACGAGTCGCTCAAGGCGATGCCGGAACAGCCTGCCGGCGCCCGGTTCGACGCGGACGAGCAGGCCAAGTATCAGGCGTTCAAGGAGGCTCGCCGTGGCGCGGCCGAGTACATGGCGATGGAGGGCGAGTTCGCGAAGTACCTCGAGGACGTGTACTCCGCGCCGCCGGTGGAGCGCGACGCTCTCACCGACTCGTGCGAGATCCTCGTGGTCGGCGCCGGCTTCGCAGGACTGTTGCTCTGGCACCGCCTGCGCGAGGCCGGCTTCACCGATGTCCGGTTCTGCGAGAAGGGTGGCGACGTTGGGGGCACCTGGTACTGGAACCGATATCCGGGCGTTGCCTGCGACGTTGAGTCGTACAGCTATTTCCCGTTGCTCGAGGAGATGGGCTACTTCCCGAGCATGAAGTTCGCCTCGGGCTTCGAGATCCTTGAGTACTGCCAGGCGATGGCCACCAAGTTCGGGTTCTACGACCGCTGCCTATTTCACACGACAGTGGAGCGCACCGACTGGGACGAGAGCTCGGCAACGTGGACCGTCCGCACCAACCGCGGTGACGCCGTGCGGGCGAAGTACGTCATCCTCGCCAACGGCATCCTCACGACCCCCAAGCTTGCCCGAATCGACGGCATGGAGAAGTTCCGCGGCGAGACCTTCCACACGTCACGCTGGAACTATCACGTGGACCTCGAGGGCAAGCGCGTCGGCATCATCGGCACCGGCGCAACAGCCGTACAGGTGATCCCGGAGCTCGCGAAGGTTGCTGGGCACCTGTACGTCTTCCAGCGCACGCCATCCACGATCGATGTGCGTGACCAGCGCGCCACCACCGAGGAGCAGGTGGAGGAGTGGTCCCACGAGCCCGGCTGGGCTCGCGCCCGGCGCGAACGTTTCGCCCGCATCTCGTCGGGCCGCACGGCCATCCAGGGTAACGACGACTACCTGGCCGGCAAGGTGCAGGACTTCAAGGAGCGCAAGGAGTACGAGCGCAAGCTGACTCCTGAGGAGCTTCTCCAGAAGCAGCTCGAGACCAACTTCCGCATCATGGAACAAGTTCGTGCGCGCGTCGACGCGATTGTTACGGACCCGATTACTGCTGCAGCCCTGAAGCCGTACTACCCGTACGGCTGCAAGCGGCCAACGTTCCACGACGAGTACCTCCCGTGCTTCAACCAGCCGAACGTGACGCTTGTGGACGTTGCCCCGATGGGGGTCAAGGAGATCAACGAGGGCGGTGTGGTGCACGACGGCACCCAGTACGACCTGGACGTGCTCATCTACGCGACGGGCTTCCAGTGGATGGCAACCTCGACGTTCAACATGATCACGGGTCGCGGTGGGCAGACCCTCAGCCAGAAGTGGAAGGACCGGGGCACACGCACGTTCCTCGGCCTGCACAGCAACGGCTTCCCGAACCTGTTCATCATGACCGGCCCGCAGGGCGGTGGCGGCACCTTCAACTTCACGGACGCCATCGAGGCGCACGTGAGCTACGCCGTCTGGATGCTCACCACCATGCGCGACCGTGAACTGTCCACCGTGGATGTCACCGAGGAGTCAGAGGAGCGTTACGCCGAGCACTGCCGCGACGCGGACATCGCCACGGCCCCGCTGCGCGACTGCCTCAGCTACTACAACGGTCACGGCGACGCCGAGCCGGGGAGCCTGTCGTACTACGGCGGGAACCAGTGGCACCGCATCCGTAAGAGTGCCCAGGAAAGTCTGGACCCGTACCTGTTCGAGACCAATGCTTCCTAGCGAACCTCTTGGCGCAGGGTTTCCCCTGGGTGTTGAGCGGGTCGAGCTGACCACCCATCGGGATGATCGCGGGTCATTTGCAGAGGTTTACCGACCCTCGTGGCCCGTATCGCCTGCGCCGGCCCAGTGGGGCTTGACGCTCAGCAAGGCAAACACGCTGCGCGGCATGCACGTTCATCTCGAGAAGCATGACTACGTCGTCGTGGTGAGTGGCCAGATGTTTCTCGGTCTCCATGACCTGCGTCCTGACTCTCGGACGTATCGAACAGCGGCTGCGATTGTTCTCGATGGCGAGGATTGGTGTGCTGTGCGGATTCCTCCGGGTGTGGCCCACGGCTTCTATTTCGGCGAGACGGCGACGGTATTGCTCGGTACCTCGCACGAGTGGAGTGCAGCCGACGAGATGGGGTGTCGGTGGGACGATCCTGCACTCGGTGTGTCGTGGCCTTGCAGTGCACCGATCCTCTCCGAACGTGACAGGACTACCGGCTCGTACACAGCGTTAGAGGCCGAACTCACAAAGAAGGCCTGATGCCTACGGTCGGTCTGGTGGGCTGCGGAAACTGGGGCCGAAATATCCTGCGCGACCTGCTGGCTCTCGGCGCAACCGTGCACGTGGCAGACCCGAACCCCGCTGCACGGACGCTGGCGCTTGAGGGCGGTGCCGCATCGGCGATTCCCAACCACCTCGACCTCCCGCCGTGCGACGGTCTGGTGGTAGCCGTTCCGATCGAGTGCACAGGTGCCGTCGTGCTCGAACTCCTCCGGACGCAGGAAGGGAGCGTTCCGCTCTTCGTGGAAAAGCCGTTGGCCCACACGGTGGACCTCGCCCGCAGGATCGCTGATGCCGGCGCTGGCCGGGTGTTCGTGATGGACAAGTGGCGGTATCACCCGGCCGTCGAGAAAGTTCGTTCTCTGATCGCAGAGGATCGGCTCGGCCCCGTCGAGTCGATCAGTCTTGATCGATGGGGACGGTGGGATGCTCAGCGCTCGCTCTCCGCCACCTGGTGGCTCGCCCCTCACGATCTGTCCATCGTTCTGCACTGGCTCGGGACGATCCCGCCGGTGGTCTGTGCGCGCAGCGCGATCCACGGTCTCACCCAGGACACGTGGATGAATCTCCAGGAAGGCACCGGGCCCAGTGTCACCATTGATATTCGAACCGCATCCTCCGAGCACCGGCGTTCGTTCACCGTGGTCGGTCGTGATGCCACTGTGCACTTGTCGGATGCAGATGCTGAATATCTGATTGTTGATAACCCGAGATCTGGGTTTCCCCGGAATGAACAACGGCTAGCGCTGGCACGCACGCTCCCGCTCAAGGCCGAGCTCACCCGGTTCCTTGGTTACCTGTACGGCGGTCCGCCCCCGTACAGCACCGTCCTCGACGGCTTGATGGTCGTGGAACGACTCGCTCGGATCGATGGGCTGACCGCGTCGTGAGCGTCACGTTTACTGTCCTCATCCCCATCACACGCCCTCCGGTGTTCCTCCCGCTCGCTGTCGATTCGCTGCAGCGGCAGACCCGTCAGGACTGGGAGTTGTTCATCATCTGCGACGGGCCGCCGAGGGAGACGGTCGAGTGGGTCAAGTCGGCGGCGGCGGATGACCCCCGTATCACCGTGTTCGACTGTCCGAAGGGCGAGCGCAACGGCGAGGAGCATCGGCACGCAGCGCTCCAGCAGGCCAAGGGCAGCTACGCGGCGCACCTCGCTGATGACAATCTCTGGTTCCCCGATCACCTCAAACGGATCGAAGAGGTGTTGAGCAACGCAGACCTTGGCGGAACGCTGTTCGTTGCCGTACGTCCAAACGGCAGGCTGGCAGTTCGGGACTTCCTCGCGCTTACGCAGAGCGCTTACCGACTCGATTCGTACCGATCGTTACCGGTCGGTTGGTCGCCCGCCCCGCGTACCGGCCCGTCGGACCAGTACATGTTCGACAAGTTCCGAGCGCAGCCCGACATGCGCGAGGCGCGCCTGTCCCGCATGACTGCTGTGCATCTCGGTGCGGACCTGCGGCGGGAGATGCCGTTGAACGATCGCCTCGTCGAGATGCAACGGTGGTCGCGGCGCGTGCAGAACCCGCTCTGGAGAATGTCGCTGCGGGTCGCCAGTCGGACGTTATTCGAGGTGCTATCGATGCGCGCACGATGGATCTCCGTGAAGGTGAGGGTGTACCGCTTGCTTCAGCGCCTACACGTTCCCTCCCGATGGCTCGCGCGGGGCAACAAATAATCCCGCGCGAACGGGTCAGCGCTGGGTGCCGACCTTGAGGTCCTTGAACGGCATGTCCTTGTCGACCATGGGCTCACGCGGCAGGCCGAGCACACGGTCGCCAATGATGTTCTTCTGGATCTCGTCCGTGCCGCCTGCGATGTTGGCCGAGAAGCTCGTGAGCATGATGGTGCCCCACAGTTCAGCCTTGTCGCCCTCGGTGTTGGCCACGAGGTCCGGGCCGAATACCTCGCCGATGACGGTGCGCAGCAGTCGGGAGATGATGGCGCCGTGCAGCTTGCCGAGCGATCCGCCGGGACCAGGCGTGCGGCCGGCCTTCATCTCCGCCCGGGTGCGCATAGAGACGAGGGACTTGGTGGTCTCCTCGCTGTAAATCTTCATGAGCTGCTGGCGCAGGTTCGGGTCGTTGATGAGCCCGCGACGCTTGGCCTCCTCGATGAGGCGGTCCGCGTTCTGGTGGCTGACGCCGCTCGTGGAGCCGGTGCCGATGGCAACACGCTCGTACATGAGCATTGCGGTGGCCTGGTTCCAGCCGTTGTTCAGCTCACCGACGAGCCAGTCGGCCGGGATGCGC
Organism: Ferrithrix thermotolerans DSM 19514; assembly: GCA_945889085.1. Lineage (GTDB taxonomy): Bacteria > Actinomycetota > Acidimicrobiia > Acidimicrobiales > Ilumatobacteraceae > WLJO01. Next base: position 21,806 of record CAMDBM010000012.1, on the reverse strand, counting down.
ACGTCGGTGAAGAAGATCTCGTTGAAGTGCTTGCCGCCGTCGATCTGGTGGATCGGGCGCATGTCCACGCCAGGGAGGTTCATGTCCATGATGAACATTGAGATGCCAGCGTGCTTGGGTGCCTCGGGATTCGTGCGGGCGATGATGATGCCGTACTGCGAGAGGTGGGCGAGGGTGGTCCACACCTTCTGGCCGTTGATGATCCATTCGTCACCATCGCGCTCTGCCTTGGTCTGCAGGCTGGCCACGTCGGAGCCGGCGCCCGGCTCGGAGAACATCTGGCACCACACCGTGCGGCCGGCGATGTTGTCGGGGAGAAAGCGCTTCTTCTGCTCCTCGCTGCCGAACTGGTTGAGTACCGGCAGGCACATGCCGTGGCTGATGGTGAGCTCGCCCGTCATGTCGGCGAAGTTTGCGTATTCCTCGCGCCAGATGAGGTCGTGCATCTTGGTGAGGCCGGCACCGCCGTAGGCCTTTTCGTAGGTGAGACCGGCGAGGTTCGCGTCCGCAAGAGCGTTCTGGAACTCCTTGGCAGCAGCCATCATCGAGGCGCCGCGATCGTTTGCGCGCTCCGAGCGGGACAGGCCCGTGGCGTGCTTCTGCAGGAAGTCACGGCACTTCTGGCGGAAGGCATCGGCATCGGTTGCAGGCAGGGTGTCGTTGTCGCTCATTGGGGTCCCCTCGACGTAGTTACCTGCAATGTAATCGGGTGACCGGGTGGCCGTGCGAGTCGGATGAGACCGGTGGCGGCGGTACCCGTGGCGCCCGGGCGGCGGGTCCGTTACGTTGGCGGTAACGACCGACTCGGGGGAGGTGGTGGGCGGGATGGATACCGATCTGGGCACCTTCAACCCCTTCGACCCGGCTGCGCTGCAGTGCCCGTTCCCGGCCTACGCCCGGATGCGTTCTGACGCCCCGGTCCTGCACCTTCCCGCACTGGGTATGTACCTCGTTACCCACCATGACCTCGTGCTGCAGGTGCTGCGGGACACCGCCACTTACTCGTCGAGGTTCGTGGTCACCAACGTGCCGGGCAATCCCGAGTCCCGCAAGCGCCTGCTCGAGGTGTTCGAGCAGGGGTATCCCAGGGTGAGCACGATGCTGACCGCCGACCAGCCCGAGCACACCCGGTACCGCAGCCTCGTGGCCCGGGCATTCCACCCGCGGGCGATCGCCGAGCTGGAGCCGGCCATCCGGTCGATCGCTAGCCGCCTGATCGACTCCTGGATCGACCGGGGCAGCATCGAGTTCGTGGAGGACTTCGCCGTGCCACTGCCCGTTGAGGTGATCGCCCGGGCGCTCAATGTTCCCTACAGCCGGCTCGCGGACTTCAAGCGGTGGTCGGATGACTCGGTGGCCGGCATCGGCACGAACGTGTCGATCGACGAGCGGGTGCGCGCGGAGATGGGCGTGAACGAGTTCCAGCGGTACTTCGCGGAGCAGATCGAGATGCGCCGCGCCGTGCCGCAGGACGACCTGCTCACCAACCTGCTGAACGCGCGCATTGACGATAACGACGCTGAGGTGCCCGATCGTCGGCCGCTCGACATGGCCGAGATGCTCAGCATTGTGCAGCAACTCCTCGTGGCCGGCAATGAGACCACCACCAAGATGCTCACCGAGATGATGCGGCTGCTCGGCGAGTATCCCGAGCAGTGGCGGCTACTGAAGGACGACCCGGCCCGCATCGAGCGGATTGTGGAGGAAACTCTCCGGCTGTCCACGCCAACGCAGGGCATGTTCCGCGTGGTTACCTCCGAGACCGAGCTCGGCGGCTGTCCGCTCCCGAAGGGTTCCCGCATCGTCGTGGTGTTCGCCTCCGCCAATCGGGACGAGCGCCTGTTCGCGGACCCAGACGGGTTCGATCCCGACAGGGAGCACCTTCGCGATCATCTCGCCTTCGGCAAGGGCATCCACTTCTGTATCGGTGCGAACCTCTCACGGCTGGAGGGCAGGGTGGCGCTCGAGGAACTGTCGAAGCGCATCGACAGTTTCACGCTTCCGGGTTCGAACACCTTCGAGTACTTCCCCAGCTTCATCCTGCGCGGCCTCACCCGGCTCGATGTCGACTTTGCACCCGCAGGCGGTACCCCGTGAACGTGCGTGATCAACTCGTCGCGATGGCCGAACGCACGCTGGTGCACGTGCGCGCCGGCACCACCGATCGAACCGAGTCGGTTGTCACCGTCCCGGCAGCGAACTATTTCGACCCGGTTCGGTGGCAGCAGGAGGTGGACCTGATTTTCAAGCGGCTGCCGCTCTTGGTGGCCACCACCGCCGAACTGCGTGGACCTCATGCGTATAGAGCCATTGAGGTGTGCGGCGTGCCGGTGCTGCTCTCGCGCGACGGAGACGGCGTGCTGCGGGCGTTTGTCAACATGTGCAGCCACCGCGGCGCACTACTCGTCGGCGAGGGAGCGGGCACGGCCCGCAGGTTCTCCTGCCCCTATCACGCCTGGACGTACGACCAGCAGGGCGACCTCGTCGGCATCTACAAGCGGGAGGACTTCGGCGAGGTGGACACCTCGTGCCTCGGCCTCACGGCGCTACCCGTGGAGGAGCGTGCTGGTCTCGTGTGGGTCACGCTCACGCCGCGACCGGTGCTGGACCCTGATGCGTTCTTTGCCGGCTACGACGACCTGCTGGGTGCGTGCGGCTTTGCCGGGATGAACCACCTCGCGTCCCGTCGGTTGGTGGGCCCGAACTGGAAGGTGGCCTTCGACGGCTACGTGGACTTCTACCACCTGCCGATCCTGCACAAGGACACGTTCGGGCCGGCGTTCCCGTCCGAGGCCGTGTTCCACCGTGTGGGTTCGCACCAGCGCATCACCGTGCCGCGCGGGCCGTGGGAATCCTTGGAGACACTGCCGCACGACGAATGGCCGGACGCGCTGCTCACGAGCGGCGTGTGGAGCGTGTTCCCGCACGCCTCAATCGCGGGGTTCGCGCTCGGCGACCACATGATCTACCAGGTGGCGCGGATCTTCCCGGGCACGAACGCCGACGAGTCGATTACCCACCTGGACTTCATCACCACAGCGCCGCTTACCGACGAGTACGTGGCGAGGGCCAACAAGCAGATTGACTTCCTCGAGCGCGTGGTGCGCGACGAGGACTACGCAACCGGGCTCGGAATCCAGCGCGCGCTGAAGACCGGCACGAGACAGGCAGTGGTGTTCGGGCGCAACGAGGCCGGAGCGCAGTACGTTCACGGATGGATCGACGAGATCCTCCGCACGTCCGACGAGGGCCTCACCGACCTGTTTCGCCGCGGCGTGACGGCCGGGCGACTCGTGACCGATGGCGGCTGACGGGAAGCCGTCAGCCGCCGGTTCGGGTCAGTAGTCGACGCGCTTCAGGAAGCCACCGTCGACGGTGACGTTGGCACCGTTGATGTGCTTGGCCTTGTTGCTCGCGAGGAACGCAACGGCATTCGCCACGTCGTGCGGGTCGCCCATCTGCCCGCCGGGGTGTGTCTTCAGGGTGGCCTCGAAGAACGGGGCCATGTGGGTCTTGATCATGTCCCACGCGCCGTTCTCGAAAAAGATCGGGCCGGGGGACACCACGTTGCAGCGGATGCCCTGCGCGCCCAGCACCTGTGCCTGCCCGAGCGTCCAGTTGGTCATGGCCGCCTTGAGCGCGCTGTAGCTACCCGAACCGGTGGCAAAGTGCTCGACGTTGGAGATGGTGCCGATGCTGATGAGCGTGCCGTTGGCGGCGGCGAGGTGCGCAGTGGCGGCCTCGGTTCCGTGCACGAGGGCCATGAGGTCCACGTTGAAGTTGTTGATCCAGCCGTCGAGCTTGCGTGCCGGCATGGCGGAGGTGTTGTGCACGTAGATGTCGATGCCGCCGAGTTGCTCGGCCGACGACGCCACCCAGGCGCGCAGTGCTTCGGCGTTGCCGACGTCCACGGATGCGCCCACCACCTTGCCCTTCTTCGACATCTCGGCAACCGCTGCAGTCACCTCGTCGGCGTTGCGTGCACAGATGGCCACTGAGGCGCCCTCGTCGAGCAGCACCTCAGCAATCGCGCGACCGATGCCCTTGGTGGAGCCGGTGACGAGTGCCTTCTTGCCCTTCAGCCCGAGATCCATGTTGTTCCCCCCCAGTGTCGTTATCCCTAGTTCATTGATCCTAGAAGGTCAGCGTCGCGTGTGCCCGAGGTCGTCCCTATGCGCCGTCGTTGATCGTGCTCGAGCGCTTTCCTGCATCGGGAAACCGTGTAGCACCCCTTTCGTACTCTGGTGGTATGTCGGCGCTGCTTGATGCTCTTGTCTTGTTGCGGGCCGCCGTTGATGGAGTGTTGGCGTTGGGCGATGTGTCCGATGGCGAGGCAGCGCTTCATGACTTCGTAGTGGGGGTGCAGCGCGAGCAGCACCGTTTGGTTGTGGCGGCCGCTCCTGCGGTGCGGTCGTGGGAGCGGTCGGGTGTGTGGGGGTTGGACGGTTCGTTGTCGGCTGCATCGCGCCTGGCTGTGGACTCGCGGACGTCAAGGTCGACGGCTCGTCGCGTGCTGCGCCGGGCCCGGTGCCTGCAGGAGATGCCCGTCACTGCTGTGGCGGTCGCCAACGGTGTGCTCTCCACTGATCATGTAGACCTGTTCGCCCGCGCCAACCGCCCCCATCGCCGGACACGTTTCGCCGAGGACGAGCCGACGCTGGTCGCCGCGTGCACACCACTGCTGTGGGACGACGCTGTCCGCGTGGTGGACTATTGGTGCAGCCGTGCCGACGCGGACGGTGCCGGCGACGACGACAGGCTGGGGAATGCGGAGCGGCGGGCTAGTGCGCATCTGCATGCGTCGTCGACACTCGATGGCACGGTGGTCGTCAGCGGTGTGCTGGACCCAGTCGGTGGTGAGGTGTTGCTCAACGAACTCGACCGTCTCGAGCACCTCTTCTACCTGGCTGATCTCAAGTCGGGCAGCGGGCGCACGGGCGCGCAGCGACGCGCGGCAGCGCTCGTGGAGATGGCCGCCCGATCTGCGACCGCCCCTGCCGATGGGCGGCGGCCCACGCCGTTGTTCGTGGCGCACGTCGGCGACGAAACGCTCCGGCACCTGTGCGAGCTCGCCCGTGGCACCGTTGTCGCTCCTGGCGATCTTGCCGGCTGGATCGATGACGCGGTGATCGAGTCGGTGCTGTTCGACGGTCCGTCCACCGTGCTCAGCGTCTCCCAGCAGCGTTCGTTCACCGGCAAACTGCGCCGCGCCATCGAGGCCCGGGACCGCCGCTGCCAGCACCCGGCCGGGTGCGCCGTCCCGGCACCCAAGTGCGACATCGACCACATCACCCCGTGGTCACAGGGCGGCACAACGAGTCAGTTCAACGGACGGGTCGAGTGCACCAGCCACAACCGGCACCGCAACAAACACGACCACGGTGCCACCCCGTTCCGCGAACGGCGTGTCGACCGCCTCGAAACCTTCCGGGCACGCATCCGCTGGGCCCTTCTGCGCCACCACGAACGTGCGGATCCCGACAACTAACGCAAGTTCGGCTCTGGCCGTACCGCCTTCGGCCACAATGGCCTTACCCCTTGCTGAGGACAGCGGTCTGGCGCGTGTCCAGATACTCCTCGAGGCGGGTGTTGCTGAACGAACCCTCAGGAGAAGGGAAGCGCCGGATCTCGGTGTACTGCAGGTTCTGTGCCCTGCTGTGTAAGAAGGCGAGCGTGAGGTCGATGTCCTCGGTACTCAGGTCTTCCATGGCCCGACCCTAGCCCTGCACGCCACGCCCCCACCGGGCTACGGTGCGACCAACGAAACCCGTAGGGGAAGGGGAACTCACCATGGCCACAGCAGCAGAAGTCGTCGGCATGAGCACATCGAGGCTCAACCGCATCAACCCGGTAATGCAGGGGTACGTAGATCGCGGCACGCTCAGCGGCATCAACGTACGCATCAACCGTCACGGCGAGACCGTGTTCGACGCGCAGTACGGCAACCGTGATGCCGAGGCCGGCCTCCCGATGACGGCCGACACCATCTTCCGCATCTATTCGATGACCAAGCCCATCGTGAGCACGGCGCTCATGCTGCTGCTCGAGGAGGGCAAGTTCCGCCTCACCGATCCGGTGGCGGCGTACATCCCGGCGTTCGCCGCGACCAAGGTGATGGGCCCCGGAGGCACCCTGGTCGACCAGGCGCGCCCGATGCAGGTGCGCGACGTGCTCAGCCACACGAGCGGCCTCACCTACGACTTCCTGCCGGACTTCGAGAGCGGCGAGCTGTACCGCAAGGCGCGGCTGATGAACGACCCGAAGCGCACGCTCGAGAGCCTCATCGACGAGTTGGCAACCATCCCGCTCGCGTTCCAGCCCGGTACCCGTTGGCACTACAGCGTGGGCATCGACGTGGCAGCGCGCTTGGTGGAGGTGATCTCCGGCCAGCCCCTCGGCAGGTTCCTGCAGGACCGCATGTTTGGCCCGCTCGGCATGACCGACACCGGCTTCGGTGTTGCCGCGGCAAAGGTTTCCCGTCTCGCCGCGATGTACGGACACCCGGACCTCTGCGCGCAGGATCAGACGCTGCTGAAGATCTTCTCCCCGGGTTCGATGGGGGTGTACGCCCGCCACGACGTGTCGGACACCTACCCCACCGACATCCCCGACCTGTTCGTGCGCGGTGGGCACGGATTGTTCTCCACGATCGGTGACTACACGCGTTTCGGGCAGATGCTCTGCAATGGGGGCGAGCTCGGCAGCGAGCGAATCATCGGGCGCAAGACCCTCGAGTTGATGCACACGAACCACCTGCCTGCCGCACTGCTGCCCTACGAGCTTGCTGGTTTGCCGAACCCCGGTTGGGGCTTCGGCCTCGGATCGCGCGTGATGATGAACGTCGCCGAGCAGGGCGGCCCCGGATCGGTGGGCGAGTACGGCTGGGCCGGTGCTGCCAAGACCTACTTCTGGGTGGATCCGCAGGAGGATCTCGTCGGCGTGCTCATGACGCAGTGCATGGTGGGGATCGAGCTGCCCGAGCAGGACCTGCGGGCGCTCGCCTATCAGGCGATCATCGACTGAGGCAACGCCTGTCGGATCACCCCTGCAGTCGCTGAAGCGCTATCTGGCGTTGCAGGTTTGCGGATCTCTCGAGTTCTGCAGCGGAGAGGGGCTCACTCTCTCCGCTGCGGACGAACCAGCCCACCGTGGCGCGGTGAGCGTGGCTCCAGAGCGACTCGAAGACACCGCGACCGTAGTCGTACTCGTCTTGCGTGTTGACGAGGTTGTGCGATGACGAGCGGGGAACCGATGGGTCGAGCGACGGATGTCGGTGGTCGAGCACGAGGTGTCTGCCGTCGATGATGCGGCTGCGCCAGAGTGCCCGTTGCGTGAGGTCGTCGTCGCAGTACACGCCGCGAAAGGCGGCATTGAATAACCCAAACTCGGCGTAGAAGGCCCGTGAGATCACGGGGTGGCGAAGGAGCAGACGCTGGTCGTCGGGAGCGTCCGTGGCCTTCACCGCGAAGTGGGTCGTTGTTGGGTCGAGCCCACGGATGACGTTCTGCAGAGCCGTGTCCCATCCGGGAGGTGGGAAGAGATCGTCGGCGATCACAACGAGGAGATCGCCCGTTGCGATCGCGGCCGCGGCATTCCAGTTCCGGACACTGGTCACCGATCCGGGAGTTGCTGGACTGACGACGCACAACATGCCCGCTGTCTCTGCGATCGCACGCGTGTCGTCGCTGTCCATCGCCACGACGTATTCGATCCGATCGGGGCTGTCGGCCCGCACCACCCACGTATCGCGAAGCGCGAGCGGTCCGCCATCGCGGTGGTGCGTGGCATGAAGCAACGAGATCCTCATGTTGCCCAACCCGCGCTGCAACCCACGGCAGGCAGGGTAGTTCGGTTCGTTCGAGAGCATCCCACCAACTACTGCGATGGCAACGACAAGAGGACTACGCATGAATGGAGGCCCCCGCTCTCCGGGAACAGCGAAACTCGCCTCCCCGTCGGGGTGGCCTACGCTCCGCCCATGAGCGATGCGGAGCACGTTGCGGTGGACACTGGCGACGTACCGCCGCGCCTGCTCTGCGTGTTCGCTACGGACCCGTTCGCGGACGTGGTCTACCGGTTCCCGGGGAAGGAAACATCGCTGTGACAACAGAGACTGTCGGTCGGGGCGCGCGACCGGGGCAGCAGCGGTCGGGCACCCTCGACCGGGTTGATACAGCGGTGATCGCGATGATCGGCGCACTGACGCTCGTGGTCGGTGGAGTGCGCGCCACACGGAACTCGTTCTGAGTCGACGAGGCCGCAACTGGGGTGTTCATGCGGTCGTCGTTCCGCGGCATGCTCAGCCTGCTGTGGAACAAGCACGGAATGGGCCCGTATTACGCCTGCCTCTGGTTCTGGACGAGGCTGGGGCACTCCGATTGGTGGATCCGGGGTTTCTCGGTCCTCGGGGGTGCCCTTGCTGTGGTAGCGCTCTACTACCTCGCTCGCCTGTTCTGCACCCGAGCGGTGGCGGTGATAGCCGCGGGCCTGTTCCTGTGTCACCCGCAGTTTCTGGTGAACCTGACGAACGCGCGCGACTACTCCTGGCTGATGTTTGTCGCGGTGCTCGGTGTTGTCTGCGTGATGAAACAGGTGGAGTCCCCAACCGTTGCTCGAGCCATTTGGTCCGGGGTGGTCAACGGGACGCTGTTGGCGCTGAATCCCCTCACGGCGCCACTGCTCGCGATGGAGTGGCTCTGGGGAATCCGGGAGTCGAGCGGACGCGCTGCTCGCCGGAGGATGTTCGGGTCGGCGGTGCTGTCCGTGTTGCTGTTCCTTCCGTTTGTGCACGGCTTGTTCACCGAAGAGGGCCTCGACTGGATTCCGAGGCTGACAACGACAACCTTCTGGTCGAACACGCTCGACTTCATGGGAGGCGCATGGTGGGCCTCAGTACTCGCAGCAGGAAACCTCGCGCTCGTGGTGCTCTTCGTCGCTCGCCGGCTCCCTCGCTCTGCTTCCTCCCGCTCGGTGCTCCTCGTTGCGGGTTGGGTTGTGACGCCCCTCGCGCTCGCGGTCGTCTCGACAGCCAAGCCACTGTTTATTTCCCGGTACATGCTCCACGCCTTGCCGCTACTCGTTCTCGGGGCGGCGGCCGGGTTCGGAGCCCTCACGGTCGCTGCTCGTTCGGCACAGCCGCCCCTGCGCCGTGTCGCTTCCGTCACGCTTGCCGCTGCTGTTACAGCGGCGGTGTTGTCGTTCCCGTACGCGCGATTCGGTGCCTACGGCAACGTCCAGGACCTGCGCGGGGCGGCACGCGTGCTGGAGGCCGACCCGCAGCCGGGGGACCGGTACCTGTTCTCGCCGGGTTGGTCGTACTGGCTTGTCGGCTATTACTGGCCCGCGCCGGACGGATCAGTGGTGACGACGATCGACGGGCTTGCCTCCGGCACACGCGTCTGGCTCATTGACCTTGATCGCGCGGGCAGGGATGCCGTGGAAGACGGAGTTGTGGTGTCGCGGCACCCGTTGGCGAACGCCGAGGTTGTGGAGCTGCGCGTCGGCTAGGCGCTTCATGTTGTCGTTTCAGTGATCCACATGTGTTAATGTTGGGCACAAGTGAGTGTACTGGGCGCAAGCCAGTCAACCGGATGTTCCTACAACGCTCGACACGCCTTGGTTGAGTCATCTTTCTGCTCCTCGGAGGGCTCATGGCAGCCAAAAAGCGAACCGCGAGGCCTTGGGTCCCCGGCGAATTGGCGGTGCAACGTTTGGTGACTGCCACGATCGAGTTGCTCGGCGAGCGCCGGTTCTCGGAGGTGAGTACGCGCGAAATAGCCGCCCGAGCGGGGCTGTACAAGCAGTTGATCACCCGACACTTCGGGACGATCGACGGACTGTTTATCGAGGTGGTGCACGAACTGCTCGGCCGCGGCCTTGCCGGCTTCGACGGCACGCAAGCCTCGCTGGAGGCAAGCCAGGTCGCTCTGGAAATGCGTTCTCGGTTGATTGCCTGGCTCGTGACCAGCGGCGTTGAACCCCTGTCGATCGTGCCCCGGGAGGATCAGGAGATGATTCGTGACCTCCTGCGGAGCAGAGTTCCTGCTCTGGCGGACGACGTCCCGGAGCGGGCGGCCCGGGCACTGTCATCGATCGTTGCGCTGCTCAATCAGGCCCACGCGGTGTTCGTCCCGACCATCCATAACGTCACACCCCAGGATGTCCTCGACGTCCAGTTACTCGTTGCCTACCTGCTTCAACAGCTCAACGATGTCTCCCGGCTGTATGGCTGGGACGCGGAAGGGTAGAGGCGGGGCACCGTCGACGACGTGCCGCTCACCCACCCCGGACAACGCGTGGGTTTCCGTCAGTCCACATGACGACAAGACGGCGGTGCGAGATCCGCCAGCCCGTCGGGGTGCGGACGAGATTGTCTTCGTACCTGCCGGCGACGATGTAGTTCCTGCCCCCGTCGGCGGCCCGGCGGACGTGCTGGGCGTGGAGGTAGCAACGGCTCGTCGCACGATCGCCTTCGACGAGTACCTGATGATTGGTGACGAGGTGTTGGCTCGAGTCGAGGGGGTTGAGCACCCCCGAGATGCGGGTGACGATGGCGTCTACACCGCTCTCCGTGCCGTTTCCGAGTTCTGCCGTGGCGTGGGGGACGAAGATGTTGTGCAGTGCCGGCCAGTTGCGCTCATCGATGGCCCAGCAGTAGGCGATGGTGAGGTCGACGATGGCGACCCGGTCGTCGTGAACTGTCGAACTCATTCGCCCTGCTCCTGTGGCGGCGTTGCCATCCAGGCCTTGGTCGCGCGTCCCATCTTCGCCCCGTCGTATCCGATGCGCTGGGTCGGTGTGATCTCGAGCACCACCCGACGGGGCGAGTCGAGGAAGTTAACGAACCGGTCAGCCATCGTGCTCCCGGTGCCGTACAGCGCGTCAGAGAGCTCTCGGTAGAACCACACGAGGGTGCCTCGGTCGTCGTGCACCACGCACGTTCCCTTCCACGTGATCGCCTTGTTGCGCGGGAGTGGCGACCCGGTGGACGTCACCACGACGCACACCCGCGGATCCCGACGGACGGCCGAGATTCGTGCACGTTGGCCTGATGCCGTCAGCCAGAAGCGACCGTTTCGCCACACGTACGACATGATGACGCCGACGGGCCAACCCTCCCGGTTGCTCCAGATAAAGGTGCACTCGTTGTGGGCGAGGAGCAGTTTCTCCTCCACGTCCACATCGAGTCCGTATGCACTCACGTCCTCGTAGTTCTCGGGATGTTCGCTCATTCAGTGTTCCTCCGGTCCATTCTGTCCGTGGCAGTGCGTCAGCGCAGCAACGAGAGTGCGTCGAGGTCGATGGCGTGTCGGCCATGGCGCTGCGCCATCGCGATGAACATCTCGTTGCCGCGCTCGGTCTCGGCGGCGAGGACGGTTGCGATGACGGTGAGTGCGATCCCCCACAGCGTTGCGACCCGGTAGTCCCTCCAACAGGTCTCGGCGTCGTAGGCGATCCCCTCGGCAGTCAGCCGGGTTCGGTAGTGCTCCACGAGGTCTCGCTCTACCACGGCACGCTGCTCGGGGAGGAACCCGCCGCCGATGAGGTAGGCGAGGTCGTTCATCGCCGGCCCGACCGAGGCGGTCTGCCAGTCGACCACCACGAGCGACGGTGCACCGGGTTCAACACCGAACAGCAGGTTGTCGGGTCGGTAGTCCATGTGCACCACCGTGTGAGGGGTGGCGGTGGCTGTGATCCACTCCTTGGTGGATCCGGCGAATCGCTGGATCACCTCCACCACGTCCGCGTCGAGCCGCCACCCGAGCCGCTCGAGGAACGGGCCGAGCGTGAGGTTGTAGATCATCTCGAAGCCGACAACCTGCGTGGGTACGTCTGCCACGCCGAGAAGTGGGGCGAGCGCGGGGTCGCCCCAGCGCGGCGCGTGCAACTGCACGGCCTCCGCTGCGGCGAGCGCGGCTTGGTCCACGGTGAGGCCGACGAGTTGGTCGCCCTGCTGACAACCGACTGCGTCCTCCATCACGATCACGAAATCAGGAGTGTCTGCGTCGTAGAGCACGGCGTAGGTTCGCGGTGTGCGAATGCGGACGGTTGGCGCAATGCTGCGGTAGAACGTGCACTCCTTGAGGTACGCGCCGTTCGCGAACGCCGTCGTGGCGGCCTGGGCATCACGCGACGGGAACTTGGTGACGAACGTTGCGGGTCGGCCTGCAGGATCGTCCCACGTCATGGCGAACCTCGCGTTCGCGCCGGTCTGTCCGGTGCCGATGTAGCCGAGGAACTCCACACTGGTGACACGGGCACCACGGGCGACCCCAGCAGATTCCATGACGCCGGTAACCCACGCCGCGTCCATCGACTCTGGTGCGCTGCGGATGTCGAGCCCCACGGTTCCTCCTGCCGGTGGCAACTTCCCCAGGTGCCTGCCCGACAGGGGCGACAGTACCCAAACGGGGCACCGCCGTCTGGTGCCCGGGGCGGGGTGGGGCGGGGCGGCACGCCGGAAGCGGCTGGGATACAGTCCGGCTCTGCCGACCGGAAGGGGAACTCGTCGTGCTCTCGCCCTATCGCGTACTCGACCTCACCAACGAACGGGGACAACTGGCCGGCGCCGTGCTCGCCATGCTTGGTGCGGAGGTCATCGCTGTCGAACCGCCCGGTGGTTTGACGAGTCGCACGCTTGCGCCGTTTGCGGGTGGTCTCGAGGGGCCGAACGCAAGCCTGCATCACTGGGCCTACAATCGCGGCAAGCGATCAGTGGTGCTCGACCTCGCAGGCTCACCGGCTGACCGTAAGACATTCCTCGACTTGGTGCGGGGCGCGGACGTGCTCATCGAGTCGGCAGTGCCGGGCGAGTGGGCAGCACTCGGGCTCGGCTACGACGACCTGAAACAGGTGAACCCTGCGCTGGTGTACGCGTCGTTGAGCGCGTTCGGGCAGACCGGGCCGAAGGCCACCTGGGCCGCTACCGACCTCACGGTGTGGGCTGCTGCAGGGCCGATGGCGATCACCGGTGACAACGACCGTGCCCCCGTGCGCGTGCCGAGCAACCCGGCCTGGGCGCAGGGCGCTACCGAACTGGCCGGTGCGATTGTCGCGGCCCTCTACGAGCGTGCGCGCTCTGGGCACGGCCAGCATCTCGATGTGTCTGCGCAGGTGTCGGCAATGCAGTCGTCGCAGTCAAACGTGCTCGCTGTGCCCAACAATGCAGACCAGCACACGCGCGGTGCCGGTGGGGCACAGGCCGGCTCGTTCTTCATCAGGTTGTTCTGGCCGTGTGCAGATGGGTTCGTATCGGTGCTCCTCCTGTTCGGCAGCGCCATCGGTCCGGCAACACGTCGGCTCATGGAGTGGGTACACGAGGAGGGGTTCTGCGACGAGGCGATGCTCAACAAGGACTGGATCGCCTACACCGAACTGCTCTTCGGGGGTATCGAACCACCCGAGGAATACGAGAGGGTGAAGCAGGCCGTCGGGAAGTTCTGCATGTCAAAGACCAAGCTGGAACTGCTCGACGGAGCCATGGCGCGCCGCTGCCTCATCGCGCCGGTGAAGACGATGGCTGAGGTGTACGAGATCGACCAGTTGTCGTACCGGGGGTACTGGCAGGAGGTGAACGGCGTCCGCTATCCCGGCGCGTGGGCGCACATGAGTGAAACCCCGCTGCGCAATCTCGGACCGGCGCCACTGCTCGGCGCGGACACCGCAGCGGTGCTCGCCGAGCCACGGCGAACGCCCGCCGCACCGCCACCGGCCAGCCCTGCTCCGTCGGCACGGCCGCTCGAGGGCCTGAAGGTGCTCGACCTCTGTTGGGTGGTTGCGGGGCCGACGGCCACGAGGGTCCTCACCGATCTCGGTGCAACGGTGGTGCGTGTGGAGTCGAGCCGGCGGATCGACACAGCGCGAACGCTCGGCCCGTACAAGGACGGCGTCACCGACCTCGAGCGGTCTGCGCAGTTCAGCAGCCTCAACGCCGGCAAACTCGGCCTCTCCGTGGACCCGTCAACGCCCGAGGGTCGATCCGTGATCCACGACCTCGTGCGTTGGGCCGACGTGGTGACCGAGAGCTTCTCGCCGAAGGCGATGAAGGCGTGGGGTCTGGACTACGAGAACCTGCGCCAGGTGAACCCGTCGATCGTCATGCTGTCTAGCTGCCTGTTCGGCCAGGAAGGGCCACTGGCCGGTTTTGCCGGATTCGGCACCATGGCCGCAGCGATGGCTGGCTTCTTCGGGATCACCGGGTGGGCAGACCGTCCGCCATGCGGTCCGTATGGCGCGTTCACCGACTACGTCTCGCCGCGCTTTGCCGTGGCAACGCTGCTCGCAGCACTCGATCACCGCCGGCGCACCGGTGTGGGTCAGTACATCGACTTCGCCCAGGCGGAGGCGGCGACACACCTGCTTGCGCCCGCCTTGCTGGACTGCGACGTGAACCACAACGTGTGGCAGCGCGAGGGCAACGCAGACCCGCACCACCACCCGCACGGCGTGTTCCGGTCGGCTGGCGAGGATCGGTGGGTCGCGATTGCTTGCTCGACCGACGCCCAGCGTGCTGCTCTCGCAGCGGTGGTGGGCGAGCTCGACGAGGTGGCCATTGAGGAGTGGACGTCGAAGCGCTCGCCCGACGAGGCAACTGAACTGCTGCAGTCGCTCGGCGTGCCCAGCCACGGCGTTCAGAACAGTGTCGAGGCTGTTGTGGACCCGCAGTTGCTGCACCGCAACCACTTCCGGCAGTTCGATCATCCGATGATGGAGACCGTGGTGATCGAGGGGCCGCGCATGGCGTTCTCGCGCTCGAATGCTGATGTGCTGGCTCGCGGACCGATGCTCGGCGAGCACACGGTGGACGTCCTCACGGGAATCCTCGGCTATGACGAGGACCGATTGGTGGACCTGCTGACGTCGGGAGCGATGGAGTAGGTAAGGGTGTGCCCTCTGGCTTGCTAGTCTCGGGAAAATCAGGCGAGGAAGACAACGACGATGAACCAGAGACGTCAGGTGAGACCGTGGGTGCCGGGCGATCTGGCTGCCCAGCGCATGGTCAATGCGACGATCGAATTGTTGCGCGAACGTCGCTTCTCCGACGTAAGCACCCGGGAGATCGCAGACCGGGCGGGGCTCTACAAGCAGTTGATCAGCCGTCACTTCGGTTCCCTCGATGGTCTGTTCATCGATGTCGTGCACGAGTTGCTCGTTCGTGGGCTCGGGGGGTTCGACGGCACGCAGGCGTCGCTGGAGGCGTCTCGGGAGGACCTCGAGATGCGTTCGCGGTTGATCGCCTGGCTGGTTACCAGCGGTGTCGATCCGCTGTCGATCGTGCCCGAGCCGGATCAGGACATGTTCCGTGAACTCATGCGGAGCCGCGTACCGGCCTTAGCCACAGACATTCCGGAACGCGCCACCAACGCGCTGTCCTCCATCGTTGGCTTGCTCAACCAGGCGCGGGCCGTGTTCGTGCCGACGATCCACGGGGTCACACCGCAGGACGCCGACGACGTACAAATGCTCCTCGCGTACCTGCTCAACCATCTCGGCGATGCGGCAGAACAGTTCGGCTGGAAGTAGCCCGACTCGGGAGAGCCGAGCGGGGTGTCCCGGCCGGCGCCCGCTACCGGTAGGAGTTGTTGCTGGTGTGGTCGCCGGCGAGCCAGCGTCGCAGGGTCTCGTGAGCGTCCTGCGCCCGATCGGCAGCAATGTCGCCGGCGTGCGGCACATCGACGGTGAACTCGAGCAGCATGCCGTTCGGGTCCTCGGTGTACAGCGAGCGGCAGTACCCGTGCTCGAGCACGTACGTCCCCTCGGGCTTCCAGTTCGCCGCCGCGAGACGCCCCTGCAGTTCTGCCTGCCCTGCCGCATCAACCTTCAGCGCAATGTGGCGAAAGGGCGAGGCCAAGAGGGCGGGGTCGAAGAGGTCCTGATCCGCCTTGTCGGCGAACTGGAAGAACGCGAGCGCGCTGCCGTCTGCCAGACCGAAGAACGTGTGGCAGTAGACGCGGAGCGCACCGAACAGTTCGTCGGCCTCGGACCACGTGGCGAGCAGTGGGAAGCCGAGAATGTCCTCATAGAACGCGCGCGTGGCTTCCTGGTCCTTGGTGACGTACGCAGTGTGGTGCAGGCGCTGGGCAGGAGGGGTTGCTCGGCTGGCCATGGGGGCTCCTCGTGGGGTGAGCGGTTCTCGCGCTTCTCGCGTGACGCGTTCGGATCGTACCTCCGTCGTCGGTGCGGCTCAGCAGAAGGATGCCGGCAAGGTTGACATCACGGATGAGACGAACTCCGACGGCAGCACCAAGGCCAATTCCGCGGGCGCGTCAGTTGTAGGTGTTGTTGCTCGTCTGGTTGTCCGCGGGAAGCGGTGCAGGCGGTGGGCGATGGGGGCACGACGGCGAGTGCGGTGTGGCTAGAACAGGCGGCGTGCCAGCAGGCGGCCGAGAACGTGGCTACCGCTAGCTGCCATGTGCTCTTGCACCTTCGGGTCGGCGAAGTTCTTGGTGGCGGCGGCGAGGAGACCGTCGAGCGAGTCTGTCCACGCAAGCACGATTCCTGAGAACGGAACGGGCCCGGCGGCTACCGGCTGCAGAACGGTCAGTCCGTTGGCGCCCCGCTTGATGTGGCCCCAGTTCACCCGGAAGTTGGAGAGCGTTGTCTTGTCATCAACCGGCCTGCCTCCGAGCTGAAGGATCGATGCGAACTGGCCATCTCTTGCACCGAACTCAGCCTGCACGCGCATGAGGCTCCTGCGGTGAATCTTTACCTCCTGCTCGCGGATCAACGTGACGTATTTCTTGTCGGCGTAGAGCGCAGCGAAGCCAGCCATCGCAGCGTCCGCCGTCTCGTACTCGAAGTTGACGTACACCAGACCCGCACTCTCGCCGCCCATCACGATCTGCATAGCGCTGGAGGAGAGGGCGCCGAACTTCGTGCGAGCGCGCTGCTCGGCCCATGTCTTGCCGGCGGCCGCGAACGCATCCGGATCCTTCATCGAAACCACAGCGGTGTAGATGTACGACATTGGTAGTTTCCCCAGTTCTCGTTGCGCGGAATGGAAAAAGCCGCTTAACGCCTCAGCGTGCGAGACATTCAGCGCGGATTCCAGAGCAGTCACGTTGAGTTACTCCCCCGGCTGCAGGAACGATGCGGCGCAGTTTAGAATCGGAGCCAATGCCCTGATGCATGTTGAGTTACGTACTATGTTCCGCGTGTCGAAAGAACTCGTTAGTCGACGCTCACTGCTGCGAACCGGACTCGGAGTGGGCGTCTACATCGGGTCGACCGGTTGTGTGTCCACCGTGGCCGGTACCACCGACTCGAACCCGGAGACGTCACCCCTCCGAGCCTCAACGGCAGCTACGGCAGCTACGGCGCCAACCGCAGCGCCGACGGCCTCCACGGTGGTCCGGACCTCTCAGGGCGTACCCCCTCCGGCGGGGATGATCCGCTCGTCTTGGTCGACCGATCCGTTCACGTTGGGGTCGTACTCATATCTTCCCGTCGGTGCAACACCGAAGCTGAGGACCACTCTGTCCACCCCGGTGAACGGGCGGTTGTTCTTCGCGGGTGAGGCGCTGGACCCGGACAACCCGGCAACGGTGCACGGCGCAGCTGCTTCGGGGCGAATGGCCGCACTACTGGTGCGGGACGTGAGCGATGCCGTCGAGCGGATCGTTGTCATCGGCGCTGGTATCGCCGGAGTTACTGCTGCGCGGGCGCTTGCTGACGAAGGGCACCAAGTGACGGTGCTGGAAGCACAGCGACGCGTCGGTGGACGCATCCACACCACGCGTCCGGAGGGCTGGCCGCTGCCGGTGGAGCTGGGTGCGAACTGGGTACATGATGCCACGGGCAACGATCTTTTTGCGCGGTTGAAGTCCCTCGGTGTAGCTACCGTGATCTCCGACCACCAGGGTGCTGTGCTCGGTGCCGACGGCACGATGGCGGTGGACGGTTTCATGGACTCGGCGGCGGATGCCGTGGACACAGCGATCGGCTGGGCGGACACGCAGGACGTCGATATGTCGTTGGCTGCAGCGATCAACCGCTCGGGAGCCGGTATCGATGTTGACGCTGCGGCGCTGGCCCACTACCTGCGAACTGAGGTGACGAGTGAGTACGGAGTCGACGCCAGCGGTCTATCGGCTTGGTGGGGCACCGACGAGGGAACGAATGGCCAGGAACTGCTGGTTCTGGGCGGCTATGGAACGCTGGTGGACGAACTGGCTGCTGGCCTCGACATCCGGTTGGGATGGTCGGTAGCGACGGTCTCACTGCTCGCTGATAGTGCAAGTGTCGTGTCCTCCGACGGTGAAGTTCTTCAGGCTGATCGCGTCGTTGTGACGGTTCCGCTCGGCGTGCTGAAAGCCCGTGGAATCCGATTTGATCCGGAGCTGCCATCGGAACACCTAGCGGCCATTGATGCGATGGGTATGGGCGTGCTGGACAAGGTGTGGCTGAGGTGGGACAAGCCCTGGTGGAGACAGACAACGGAGCAGTGGACCCGTGTTGCCTCCGCAGATGACTCGTTCATCGAGTGGTACAACCTTGCCGAGTTGGCCGACGCCCCGGTGCTGCTTGGCCTGCTGGCCGGACCAGAAGCACTGGCGTGGTCGTCGCGGTCCGACGGTGAGGTTCTGAGCGCCGCTCTGGCGTCGTTGGACCGGTTCTACTCCGCCGGGTGGTGAACATCGGCGCCGTGCCCAGTCACGGTGTGCAGAACAGCGCAGAGGCTGTTGTGGACCCGCAGTTGCTGCACCGCAACCACTTCGGTCAGTTCAATCATCCGATGATGGAGACCGTGGCCATCGAGGGGTCGCGCATGGTGCTCTCGCGCTCGAATGCCGATGTGCCGGCTCGCGGACCGATGCTCGGCGAGCACACGGTGGACGTCCTTACGGGAATCCTCGATTACGACGAGGTTCGCCTCGCCAGACTGCTCGCGTCCGGCGCGATGGAGTGACTCAGCCGGTCATAGGTACGGGCCGGAGGTTGATGCCCATCTCGTCCGCGTCATCGCCG
Source organism: Ferrithrix thermotolerans DSM 19514 (assembly GCA_945889085.1). Classification (GTDB taxonomy): domain Bacteria; phylum Actinomycetota; class Acidimicrobiia; order Acidimicrobiales; family Ilumatobacteraceae; genus WLJO01. The sequence goes on along the minus strand of CAMDBM010000012.1, from coordinate 2,840 downwards.
CGGTCGCGAGTGTCTCCGGCACCGAGCTGCCCGTAATCGTTGTTTCCCCAGCAACGCAGGCTGCCGTCATCGAGCAGTGCGCAGGTGCTGAGTCCTGCCGTGATTGCGCTGACACGTCGGGAGCCAGCCACGGCAACGGCTGGCAGGTAGTCGCCCATCTCGTCAGCCCCCTCGCCGAGTGTGAGGTTGTTCCCATAGCCGAGCTGTCCGTATTGACCCTCTCCCCAACACTTCATCGTGAAGTTGTCGAGGATCGCGCACACGTGGTTCTGGCCCGAGGCGAGGGAGCGGGCTTTCCTCCCGGTACCGAGGTCGACGGTCGGGAGATTGTTCCCCATGTCGTCGGGATTGGTCCCACGTGTGAGCTGGTCGCCGTACCCGAGCACTCCGGAGAGGCCGGAACCCCAGCACTTGACGCTGCCATTGTCGAGGATCGCGCAGGTGTGCGTTCCACCGGCGACGATGGCCTTGGCCTTGCGGCCAGTACCGAGATTCACAGCAGGCAGAGAGCTGCCCATCTCGCCGGGGTTGTCTCCGAGGTTTGCGAAGCTCCCGTACCCGAGCTGTCCGGAGATGCCGTAACCCCAGCACTTGACGCTGCCATTGTCGAGGATCGCACACGTGTGAGAGTCGCCCCCGGCGATGGCCTTGGCCTTGCGCCCGGTGCCAAGGTTCACCGTGGGGAGACTGTCGCCCATCTCGCCCACTCCGTCACCACGATTGGTGGAGTCGCCGTAGCCGAGTTGGCCGTAGTTTCCCAGGCCCCAGCACTTAACACCGCCGTTGTCGAGGATGGCACAGGTGCGGGTGGTACCTAGAGCGATCGCCTTGGCGGTGCGACCCGTGCCGAGGTTGACGGTGGGGAGACTGTCGCCCATCTCGCCGCCCGCGTCGCCCCGGGTCAGGGTGTCTCCGTACCCGAGCTGTCCGGAGAAACCGCTGCCCCAACATTTCACCGTGCCGTTGTCGAGGATGGCGCAGGTGTGCGTTGCGCCGGTTGCGACCGCCTTCGCCGTGCGTCCAGTGCCGAGGTTGACGGTAGGCAGGTTGTTGCCCATCTCGCCCAACCCATCACCGCGGTTGGTGGTGTTGCCGTATCCGAGCTGTCCGGCAATGTTCCAGCCCCAGCACTGCACGCTGCTGTCCTCGAGGATCGCGCAGGAGTGCGCGGCGCTGCTGCCCGTGCTGATCGCCCGTATGCGTACCCCAAGATTGACGGCAGGCAGGCCGTCGCCCATCGTCCCGGGAATGTGACCGCGGTTGGTGGTGTCGCCGTTGCCGAGCTGTCCTACGCTGTTGAATCCCCAACACTTGATCGTGCCGTTGTCGAGCAAGACACAGGTGTGGTAGTCGCCTGCAGCGACCGACGTGGCCTTTCGACCCGTGCCGAGGTCGACTGGTCCGAGCAGTGACAGGGTCTCGTTGTCCCCTCGGCTCGTGGTGTCGCCGTACCCGAGCTGTCCGTATCCGTTGTTGCCCCAGCACTTCAGTGTCCGAATGTCGAGACGAACGCAGGTGTGGAGCGCCCCGGCATCGATGCTCGTTGCCTTGCGACCCGCTCCGAGATCGACGGTCGGGAGGTTGTTGCCCATCTCGTTAGCGCCATCGCCGCGATCGTTGGTGTCGCCGTAGCCAAGCTGTCCGGCGATGTTCAACCCCCAACACTTGACCGTGCCGTTGTCGAGGATCGCGCAGGTGTGCGTTCCTCCGGCGACGACGGACTTGGCCTTGCGTCCGGTCCCAAGACTCACCGCTAAGAGGCTGTTGCCCATCTCGCCCACGCCGTCACCGCGATTGTTGGCGTCGCCGTACCCGAGTTGGCCCACCGAGTTCTGACCCCAGCACTTCGCAGTGTTGTTGTCGAGGACGGCGCAGGAATGAAACTTCCCCAGGGAGATGGACTTGGCCTTGCGTCCGGTGCCAAGGCTGACGGTGGGGAGGCTGTTGCCCATCTCGCCCGGTGCATCTCCACGGATGCTGGTGTCTCCGTAGCCGAGTTGGCCGCGGTCGTTCAGGCCCCAGCACTTGACGGTGCTGTTGTCGAGGATCGCGCAGGTGTGGGTTCCTCCGGCGACGATGGACTTGGCCTTGCGTCCGGTGCCGAGGTTCACGATGGGGAGGTTGTTGCCCATCTCGCTCGGTGCGTCTCCACGGATGCTGGTGTCGCCGTAGCCGAGTTGACCGGCGTCGTTCAGGCCCCAGCACTTGACGGTGCTGTTGTCCAGTAGCGCACAGGTGTGGAAATCGCCTCCTGCGATCGCCTTGACCTTGCGACCCGTCCCAAGGTCGACGGTCGGGAGGAAGTCGCCGAGCTCGTACATTCCGTCGGCGCGGTTGGCCACGTCGCCAAGCCCCAACTGTCCGGCGCCGTTGAAACCCCAGCACTTCACGCGCCCGTTCGTCAGCAGCGCGCAGGTGTGGGCCAGACCGGCCGCCATGGCGGTCACCTTGGTGCCGCTGCGCTCGGCCGGGATGCTGGCCGTCGGTGAGACCGCACTGGTGGCGGGTGGGGCAAGGACGGTCCCGAGGAGCGCAGCTCCGAGCAGCGCAGCTCCGAGCAGCACAGCAAGACAACGGCGGTGAAATCTCTGCATGCGCAAAAAGTACACCTGTCGTATCCACGAGTTCCGTTGCTGCCGGGCACCGCTCCAGGTTTGGGGCGTGCTGTTCTTCCGGATGAACGCAGGGGTCGTCAGGGCTGCGGCGGGGGCTCGACCCGACGGGCGAGACTGAGCAACTGTTTGCGCACCATGATCCCGTCGCCGGGTTCGAGGACGAGGCGCTCGAGAAGTACCCCGCCGGGCATGTCGATCCTGGCGCGGGCGCGCGTGACGAGCCGC
>CAMDBM010000011.1:0-66171 GCA_945889085.1 Ferrithrix thermotolerans DSM 19514 | reverse complement strand
GCCGGTCGAGGCCGCGGTGCTGCACCGCGTCCTCGACAGCGCACGCTTCGCGCCGAGCGGAGGCAACCGGCAGGGGTGGCGTGTCGCTGTGGTGCGGGACGCGAACACCAAGCGGGCGCTGCGCGATCTGTATCTGGCGCCTTGGATGCGGTACGTCAACGAGCACTACGGCACAGACGAGACCATGAGCGAGGACCGGAAGCGTCGCGTTGCCGACGCCACCCGGATGGCCGAGTCGATGGACGAGGTTCCGGTTCACCTTGTGGTGTGGCTGGACATGTCGGTCGTTGCGGTGACGGACAGCGAGGCCGGGAGGCCGAGCGTCGTAGCCGGCGGCTCGGTGTTCCCGTTCATCCAGAACGTTCAGCTCGCAGCGCGGGCAGAGGGTCTCGGAACGAGGATCACCACACTCCTGTCGGAGGAGGAGGCGGCTGTCCGGGCGTTAGTTCGCGCTCCGCAGGATTGGGCCCTTGCCGCACTCGTGCTCGTGGGGTGGCCCGTGAGGCTGCCGAAGAAGCTGAGCCGGGAGCCAGTCGAGACGTTCACGTGGCTGGAGCACTTCGACGGACCGCGGTTCACGGCCTGACGGTCGTTAACCACTGCCCTATGGCGTCCTCATTGTCCTGGGCAAGGTCGACCAACAGTTCATAGTGGGCCTGAGCAATGGCGCTATTGGAGAACCGTTGGCGGGCATCGGCCAACGCACCCGAGGTTGTTGTGAGGGTGAGCGCATCCAACGCCTTGCCGAGTTCGTGCGGGTCCTCGGAGGCATATACAACCCCTATCCCCAATTCGGTGACCAGATCGGCGGGGTATGACGGGCCCGACACGATGACCGGCTTGCCGAAGGAGATGGCATCCATCAACGTTCCTGAGTTCCTGTCGAATCCGGGCCGGAACGACAGGATCACGAGGTCCGCTGCAAAAAATGCCAAAGAACGTATTTCGTCACTGACGATTCCGCCGATGGCGACGGGCGGGACGGCCCAGGTGGTCCCTTCTAGGGCAGGATCGGCGAGCACCTCTGCCATCTCGCCGACGAGGAGGAGTTGCCAGTCGCTGCGGCCGGCGAAGGCCTTCGCCACCGTCACAGGCCTGCGATCCGTCGACGTCGAACCGAAGTGGAGTGCAACGGGTAGATCGCCGCAGAGAGCAAGCCGGATTCTCGGATTGTCGCGCTCCCCAGCTACCGGTCGTGTTCCTGCAAGTCGGAGCAGCACGGGGTGTGGGTTTGGCGCTGCTGACCTCATCCGCTCGATCCAGCCTTCGGTGGAGAGGGCCATCGCGACGCGTGAACGTGAGCGGCCTCGCAGTTGCCGGAGGTGAGATACGGCGACTGCAAGAGGCCGAAGACTGGCGAACGGCGGGACCTCGGCAAAAATGTGTTGGATCCACGGACGTGAGCCGCTGAAGAGATCGAGTAGTAACGGGGAACACTCATAGTCGAGTGTCACGATCCCGGCGATGGTGTTCGGGTGTTTCCGTTCGATGATCCGAGCGACATGCCTCGCTTGATGGACTCCAGTCAGAAACGCCACGAGTCGCACTAGCGCCTTGACCCTCGGCCAGCGGCGTTGCCATCGAATAGACATTCGCTCTGAAAGAGCGATCACGCTCCGTGCCCTGTTGCTGTAGCAGTGCACCGCCCAATCGGTTCGTCTCATCGATTGGGCATGCCAACCATCGGAAGTGAGCACAACGACCGGTAGGCCAAGTTCCGTAAAGGCTTCGGCGAGCTCTGCGAATCGGTTGGGGAAATGTCCATTGGGTCGATGTGCCCAGGGTTCGACGATCACAATCGAGCCGATGGCGGTTGTTCTCCTCAAGGAGCCGTCTCCGACGTTCGTCTATTGCGTTCGTGCACGGCGGTCAAGACGTTCGGCGCCAGCCCGAGATCGCGGAACGGGGAGATGAGGCCGAGGACGTCCTTGGGGAGGCATGCGCCGCCGTACGGGGAGCCCCCGCGGATTCCGTAGTCGGGGTTCCACGAGGCCTCGGCGGTCACGCTGACCACCTTCGCAACGGCGTGCCCGTCGACACCGAGGTGTCGAGCCATGATCTCGATCTCGTTCCAGAAACTGATCTTCGTCGCGTTGTACGCGTTGTGAGCACACTTCACGAGTTCTGCCGCGGTGGCGGTGTCGAAGGTCTCCACCGGCGCGCTCGAGCCAGACATCAACCGTTCGAGCCGTTTGCGCGCCGAGGGGTCCGTTGCCCCGATCACGATGGACCGAGGGCTCCTTGCGTCATCGAATGCATGGGCTTCGCGCAGGAACTCTGGGCAGTGAACGACGGGGAAGTCTGTTTTGGAACGGTTCGGTGCCTCGTCGCGGATCCAGGCGGTCACCGGACCGTCGCAGGTGCCCGGAGCAACCGTCGAGCGGATCACTACGTCGATCGTTGCCGCGGTACTGCGCGCCATACGGACCAGCGATCGGACCGCTGGTTCTACACTCGAGAGGTCGTACCCCGACTCGTCAACGGGCGTGGGAGTGCACACGAACGCTGTGGTGTGCGGAGCAGCAAGTCGCGGAGCAGCGGAGGTGTCCCAACCCCCGGCCGAGAGCTCTGCACGACGTGCTGGGGACGAGTCGACGAAGAGAACGGGGTAACCGTGCGCAGCGAGCGTTGCGCCCGTTGCCAAGCCGACCGTGCCCGCCCCGATGATGACGACGCTGTTCATGCGGTACCCCCCACGAGGTGAACGAGGAGCGCTTGCTCCGGGTGGAGGATCGGTGGCTGGAGCCCGTGTGAGGCGAGCTGGGCCCCCGACAGGGTGATTCCGTCCGTGATCCATCCCGGCTGGGAGACGGCCGGCCCGACAACCGCGTCGCTGCCGGTAATCGGTACCACCGAGATGCGGTAGCGGCCTTGGGCGGGGAGGCCGGGTAGGCGGATCGGTGTGCCCGGCATGGCCACCGAGGTATCCATCTGGACAACGCACAGCAGCGCCTCGCTGCGGTCCGTTGCGTAGACCCCGTGGAGCAGGAGAGCCTCACCCGGGTGCTCGAGACGGACGGTATCCCCGCCGTGGAGCAGCGGACGGAACCGCTTGTGGAGCGCGATCGCGTGCTTGAGCCCGGCGAGGTCCTGTTCGGACGCATCGAGAAGGTTCCATTCCACCCCGAGGTGGCCGAACAGCGCGGTTGCGCAGCGGAACGCGAGCGAGTGCCGCCGCCCGGTGGTGTGCGCACGCGGTGGGCCGATGTGCGACCCGATGAACTCGGCGGGCAGAACGAGCGAAAGACTGCGCTGGATGGTCTGGCGCTCGAGTGGATCGTTGCAGTCGGAGGCCCACACGCGCTCGGTTCGCGCAAGCATCCCGAGGTCTACCCGGCCGCCGCCGGACGAGCATCCCTCGACATCGACCCCGGGGTGGCGACGTCGGACCTCGTCAAGAAGCGCGTAGACCGCAAGCGTCTGGTCATGGGCGCCGGATCGCCCCGACGCGCTCGAGCCTTGCACAAGGTCCCTGTTCATGTCCCACTTCAGGTACGTGATGTCGTGCGCGCTCAGGAGGCGATCGAGCGCGGACAGCACGTGCTCGAATGCCTCCGGGTTGGTGAGGTCCACCACGACCTGATTCCGGCCGAGCGGGGTTTCATATCCCCGGGTACCGAGAACCCAATCGGGATGCTGTCGCACGAGATCGGAATCGGGGTTCGCCATCTCGGGCTCCACCCAGATGCCGAACCTCATGCCCAGCGACCGGACGCGCGCGATCAAGGGCCCCAGTCCCTCGGGGTACGCATCGGGTGAGACCCACCAGTCGCCCAGACCGGATCGGTCGCTGCGCCGTGACGAGAACCACCCGTCATCGAGGACGAACAATTCCACCCCACATCCCGCTGCGAGTTCCGCAAGGCGCGTGAGTCGCGCGTTCTCGTGATCGAAGTAGACGGCCTCCCAGGTATTGATGAGCACGGCTCGCTCGACCGACGTCGGCCGTGCCGCCGCCCTGACGGTTCGGTGGTAGGCCCAGGATGCAGCTGCCATGCCCGAAGGTGAGTGAACGGCGATGACTTCCGGGGTTCGATAACGCTCGCCGGGCTCAAGCACCACCTCGCCGGGGTGGAGCAGCTCGCCGAGCTGGAGGTAGCGCCGTCCGTCGGCGAGCACCTCGGCGAGCACCTTGCTGTTGCCGCTCCACGCGAGGTGCGCTCCCCACACCTCGCCACTCCACTCGCCGAACCCAGCCGACCCGGCGAGGACGAACGGGGGACGGTCGTGCGAGGTGCGCCCCCGCCTGTTCTCCGAGACGACGGCTCCTCGGCTCCAGTTGGTTCGGGTTGGCTGCATCTCCTTGGCCCAGCGACCGTCGAAGGCGAGCAGTTCGACTGCGTGTGCGGGCAGCGGGAGCGTGACGGCGAGTGCCTGGACCTCATAGACGGTCGTTGCGGTGTTCTCGACCTCGACCGAGACGCGGAGCGCGTCACCGAGCGCGATGGTGGAGCGAATGCACAGGCCGCCTACCGGGTCGACGGAAGTGCATCGCAAGACGTCGTCGACCCGGACGAACTCCGACAACTCGAAGCGCGGCGCCCACGCAGAACCGTCCCGGCGGGCCCCGAGAATGCCCGGCACACCGGGGAATCCCCGCGCATGCTCAGGCACGAGCGTGAGCGGACCCTCACGGTCCATCGACCCGTGTGCTCGCCCCCGATCGAGCGCAGCGACTATCGCGTCGAGGTCGGTCGAAGCAGGAAGTGCGGGCCCCCAGTAGTACACGCGCGGGGAGCCGTCGCCGTCGCCGACCACGACGCTTGTGGAGCCATGGCTCAAGTGCTCGAGCATCAGGCTCTCATCGCACACGGAGACAATGGTTCGCACCGATGGGGAAGCGGCAGTTGGCCTGCGTCGCCCCACTCCGTCGCCTGGTGTCGGCAGCGAGCGGTCCGGAACAAGCGGAACCAAGGGTGCTCATGACGAGCCTTTCTGGCCGGGCGGGAATGCGTTCACAGTGTGTCATTCGGTTGGGCGTCGGGGCCGCTCAGTCCCCGGAGGGTCGCCATTTGCGGTCCGCCTTGCGGGTGGCACGGTGTTTCTTGTCGTTGAGGCGAGCCTGTCGCTGCCCCCGACTCGGACGTGACGCCCGCCGCTCGACGGGAATCTCTGCTGCGTCATCGAGGCGAACCGCCAGCCGCTCGAGTGCCAACCGTCGATTGCGCATCTGCGATCGCTCGGTGCTGCAGACGACACGTACCTCGGTCTCCCTGATGGCAGCGGAGATCCGCTCGAACAGCGCAGCCGGAAGCCCCGCGAGTTCGAGGTTGCAGCGGAGCTCCACGCGGCTCGAGGTGGTGTTGACGTGTTGACCTCCCGGCCCCGACGATCGCGTGAACCGCCACGACAGCGACGCGGGGTCGACGCGTATACCTCCCGGGGTTACCGGATCCCGTTCGTCCACGATCGTTACCGCCTGTCGCCGGTCAGAAGTGATACGGGTAAGCGGACCAGTCCGGGTCACGCTTCTCGAGGAAGGAATCGCGTCCCTCTTGTGCTTCGTCCGTACCGTAGGCGAGTCGGGTCGCCTCGCCGGCGAACAGTTGCTGGCCGACAAGTCCGTCGTCGATGAGGTTGAACGCGAACTTGAGCATCCGTTGCGCCGTGGGGCTCTTGCTGTTGATCTTGCGGGCCCACTCGAGCGCGGTTGCCTCGAGCGCAGCGTGGTCGGCAACCGCATTTACCATGCCCATCCGGTACGCATCCTCGGCGGTGTACTCGTCACCGAGGAAGAAGATCTCCCGGGCAAACTTCTGTCCGACCTGACGCGCGAGGTACGCGGACCCGAAACCACCGTCGAACGACGCGACATCGGAATCGGTCTGCTTGAACCGGGCGTGCTCCCTCGAGGCGAGCGTGAGGTCGCACACCACGTGCAGGGAATGCCCACCGCCGGCGGCCCAACCCGGGACCACACAGATGACCACCTTGGGCATGAAGCGGATGAGTCGTTGCACCTCGAGGATGTGAAGGCGACCGGTGCGCGCCGGGTCGATGGTCTCCGATGTGGTGCCCTCGGCGTAGCGGTAGCCGTCCTTGCCGCGGATCCGTTGGTCCCCGCCGGAGCAGAACGCCCAACCTCCGTCACGCGGGGACGGCCCGTTGCCGGTCAACAGCACGCACCCGACGTCGGTACTCATGCGGGCGTGATCGAGGGCCCGATACAGCTCGTCAACGGTCCCTGGGCGGAACGCATTGCGCACCTCTGGCCGGTTGAACGCGATGCGGACCGTGCCTTGGTCCACGGCCCGGTGGTACGTGATGTCCTGAAAGCCGAAACCGGGGACCTCGCGCCATGCAGAGGGGTCGAAAATGTCCGAAACCGTATTACTGGCCATGCCCCGAGGTTACGCCGCAGGTCGTTCCGGGGCCGCTACCGTGGAGGTATACATGTTGCGAAGCCGCCGAAACCCCCAATGACCACCTCAACGTCGACTGTCACGGTGGTGGTGCCCGCCGGTCACCTCATGGCACCGCTCGTCGGTCATCGGGACGAACTGCTCCGCCAGGTGGAGGCCGCGTACCCCGGCTGTCAGATCCGTGTTCGGGGTAACGAGATCACGATTGTCGGTGATCGCGCTCACGAGGTTGGAAGGCTGTTCGAGGAGTTGGTCATGCTCGTGCAGCAGGGCCACACGCTTGATTCCACCGCTGTCCGGCGCTCGATGGACATGGTGGACGAGGACCAGCGCCCGAGCGCCGTGCTCACCGAACAGTTGATGCGCGGGGCGAAAGGAAAGCCGGTGCGCCCCAAGACTGCGGGCCAGAAGCGGTACGTCGACGCAATCCGCCAGAACGTCATCACGTTCGGGATCGGACCCGCCGGAACCGGCAAGAGCTGGCTCGCCGTGGCGATGGCCGTGCACGCGCTCCAGACCAAGGAGGTGTCGAGGATCATCCTCACCCGCCCGGCCGTCGAGGCGGGAGAGCGGCTTGGGTTCCTCCCCGGCGACATCATGGCCAAGGTAGACCCGTACCTGCGTCCGCTCTACGACGCGCTGCACGACATGGTGGAGTCCGAGGGTGCCCAGCGATTGCTCGAGAAGGGATCGGTGGAGGTGGCTCCGCTCGCGTTCATGCGTGGTCGCACCCTCAACAACAGTTTCATCATCCTCGACGAGGCCCAAAACACGACGCCCGAGCAGATGAAGATGTTCCTGACGCGCATCGGGTTCGGGTCGAGGGTGGTCGTTACCGGTGACGTGTCCCAGGTGGATGTTCCCGGCGGCCGCAGCGGGTTGATCGGGCTCGAGCGGATACTCACCGACATCGAGGGCCTCACGTTCGTGCACCTCACGAGCAAAGACGTTGTGCGTCACCGCATCGTTGGCGACATCGTCGCTGCGTACGAGCGGAACGAGGCGAAGTCGTGACCGAGGACCATCGACCCCGTCGTGCCGGAACCCCTCGCGTCGGCGGCGACGGCGTGTTGGAGGTGTTTGCCGCGGACGAGCAGGGAGACGTGGCGATCGAACTCGAGCGCTGGAGGGACCTCGCGACCGACGTGCTCACGGATCTCGGTGTGCGCGGCGCAGTCGAGCTGTCTCTCATCTTCGTCAACACCGACGAGATTGCGGCCCTCAACGAGGAGTACCTCGGCTCGGTCGGTCCTACCGACGTGCTGGCCTTCCCGATCGACGCCTCGGACGTTGAGGTTGTCTCGGGTCCCGGCAGCGCCAGTCGGGGGCCCTCCCGACAAGAGGTGGACACGTCCGACCTGCCGCTCCTGCTGGGCGACGTGGTGGTGTGCCCTGCGGTTGCGCTTGCTCAGGCCCCAACACACGCCGGCAACCTCGACGACGAGCTCGCGCTCCTTGTGGTGCACGGTGTGTTGCACGTGATGGGCCACGATCACGCCGAGGACGAGGAACGGGCGCGGATGCGAGCCGAGGAACTCCGCCTGCTGGTCAAGTTCCACTGGAAGGCCCCCGCACCCGAGGGCTTCCGCCAGGAACACCCCGCCTGATGTACGCAACTGCTTTCACCACGGGCGACGTCTGGATGCTGGTCATCGTCGTCGTCATCCTTTTCCTGCTCGCGTTCCTGTCCCTCGCGGAGATGGGTCTGTCGCGGATGACCAAACCGAAGGCGATTGCGCTCGCCGAGCAGGGCCACCGCTCGGGCAAGGCGCTCGTCCGGCTCGCCGGGGACCCCGAGAAGTGGGTCAACCCGGTGCTCCTCACCGTGAACGTGCTCCAGACGGCGCAGGCGTTCCTGACGGGCATCGTGGCGAGCAGCTTCGGTGCCGGCGGCGCAGTGGTCGGTCTCGTGGCGAACGTTGTGGTGTTCTTCATCCTTGCTGAGTCCATCCCCAAGACGTACGCAGTGCTCTTCCCGGAAAAGGCAGCGCTCCTGTCGGCACGCCCGGCGCTCTCTATCTCGCGGTTCCCACCGGTGCGGATCCTTTCCACAGGGCTCATCGGGCTCACCAACTGGATCATGCCCGGAAAGGGCCTGAAGAAGGGCCCGTTCGTCTCGGAGCTGGAACTCCTCGGCATCGTCGAGGCGGCCGCCGAGGACATGGTGATCGAGCACGAGGAGCGCAGGCTCATTGAGAGCATCATCACGTTCGGCGATACAACCGTCCGTGAGGTGATGACCCCGCGGCCGGACATCGTGACGGTGTCGGCGTTCGACGACATCACTGCGGCCCTCGACGTGGCGATCGAGCAGGGCTACTCCCGTCTCCCTGTCATGAACGAGGACGACGGCGACGTGATCGGTGTCGTGTACGCAAAGGACCTGATGAAGGCCGAGCGCGAGGGGCGTGGCTCGGTCAGGGTCACGGAGCTTTCGCACCCAGTTCGCTTTGTGCCGGAGAACAAGCCCGTCGGTGACATCATGCGCGAGATGCAGGCCGACAAGTCACACATGACGATGGTTGCGGACGAGTACGGCGAGTTCTCCGGCGTGGTAACGCTCGAGGACTGCATCGAGGAACTCGTCGGTGACATCGCGGACGAGTTCGATTCCGAGGAGCAGGACGTCGAACGCAAGGCCGGCGGCGACTACCTCATCGAGGGTGGCACCAGCATCGGCGACGTCAACGAACTGCTCTCGCTGAACCTGCCGGATACGGACTGGGCCACGATCGGTGGTTACGTGTTCGGCAGGCTCGGGCACGTGCCGTCGCTGGCCGAGGCCGTGGATTTCGGCGGTTGGAGGATCGCGGTTGAAGAGATGCTCGGCCGCAGGATCCGGCGCGTGCGGATCAGCGTGCTGCCGAACGCCGATCACCCCGAGGATGATGGTGCCCGCGAGGGCAACGGCAACGGCAACGGCCGTTTCGGAGGCAACGGGGGACAGCGTCGATGAAGTCAGGTTTTGTTGCTCTTGTTGGCAGGCCGAACGTGGGGAAGTCGAGCCTCGTCAACTCCATCTGCGGGCAGAAGGTCTCGATCGTGTCGAACAAGCCGCAGACCACCCGGTTCCGGGTGCGTGGCGTGCTGAACCGACCGGGATCCCAGATCATTTTCGTGGACACGCCCGGACTCCACAAGCCTGTTACCGCACTCGGCAGACGGGTGAATGCGACGGCGCTCGAGTCCACCGGTGACGCCGATGTGGTCTGTCTGGTTGTCGATGCCACGCAGCAGATCGGCAAGGGCGACCACTGGGTCGCCGGACGGTTCGATGTCTCCAATGCCGTCATCGTGGTGAACAAGATCGACCGCGTGGGCCCCAAGGAACTCATGCTGCAACTCCAGCGTGCTGCCGAGATTGGCGCGCAGGAGTACTTCCCCGTCTCGGCGCGGACGGGCGAGGGCGTGGCCGCGCTCGTGGAGTACCTCGGCGCTCGCATGCCCGAGGGTCCGCTTTACTTCCCGGACGACACCGTGACCGATCTACCCGACGAGGAATGGGTAGCGGAGCTCGTGCGGGAGCAGTTGCTGCGGATCACCCATGACGAATTGCCCTACTCGATTGCCACGCGGGTGACCGAGTGGGAGTGGCCGAGGGTCCGCTGCGAGATCATCGTGGAGCGCGAGAGTCAGAAGGGCATGGTCATCGGCAAGGGTGGCTCAGTGCTCAAAGAGGTCGGGGAGGCGACGCGCAAGCAACTGCCGGCCGGAGTCTTCCTCGAGCTCCACGTGAAAGTGGACAAGAATTGGCAGCGCAAGCCGGACCGCGTAGAGCGCCTCGGCTACTGATCGGTTGTCACGGCGGGCCGAAGAGCGTGGTGGTGGACACCGGCGGCTGCGGTTCGCCGAAGATCAGTTCCTCGTAGTCCTCCCAGACCACGGGCGCTCCTGCCTCGAGCACCGTCTGGTCTGCCTTCACGGGTGGGTACGGCTGGCCGTCCAAGGTGAACACCACCTGCCCCTGTCGGCTCGGCGGGAGCACCGTGAGGACGATCTGGGCAAAGAACAGTGGCAGGTCTTCGGGGAGCACGCTGTCGAGGGTTGAGCCCAGTTCGACGCTGGTGACGCCGCGTTTGATGTCCCCGTTGAGGATCGCCCCGGCAGGGAGCACGGTAGCGAGCCGCAGCTCGCTCGACATCATGCCCCGGCGCTCGGTGAGCTCGAACAGCTTGCGCTGCACGAGCACAGGGGAGCGCTCCTCGATGGAGACGGCACGGACTCGAATTCCCTGGACGTAAAAGATCTGGATGATCTCGGTGGGCGTGGGGGGGAGCGTGACCGTGGGCTCCGTCGTGGTCGGTCCCGGGGGCGCGGTTGTAGTCGTCGTGGTCGTCGTGGTGGGCGGGATGGTTACTCTCAGCCCTCCAGGGAACTCGTTCGCGGGGATCTCCCGGAACTCGCCGGTGTCGGTGACGCCGCAGGCAGCAAGTGCAGCAACGGCAAGGACAACCACCAGCGATGAGAACCGCCTCACTTGGGTGCTCCTGCCGGTATGGCAACGACGAAGCGTGCTCCGCCCCCCTGGCGGTCCTCCACCCAGGCCCGACCCCCGAGCGCGGCGGCGTGCTCGGCCACGAGTGCGAGCCCCAGACCGGTCCCGACGCGGTGACGTGCTGCGGTACCTCGGGCGAACCGTTCGAATATCCGCAGCTTCTCCGCTTCGGTGACACCTGGGCCTGCGTCCTCCACCGCAATGTGGATGTCACCGTCGATCCGGTCCACGGTGATTCGTTCCGGACCATCGGCGTGGTGCTTTGCGTTGTCCAACAGGTTGCCGACAATACGCTCGAGCCGGAGCTTGTCCAGACCGACCGGATCGTTCGCACCGGGTCCGGTCACGATGGGAACGTCCGCGTAGCCGTATCGCTGTGCGATGCGACGAATGGTGCCCTCGGGCACGAGCGGTTCGAGGTTCACCTCTGTGGCACCGGCATCGAGGCGGGCGAGCTCGAGCAGGTCGAGCACCATCCGGTCGAACCGTCGCACCTGCGTGACGACGACTTCGAGTGCCTGCCCGGTGCGGCCCTGGAACTCGTCGCGCCGTGCGTCGAGCATGTCAACGGCCGCGCTGAGCGCCGTGATGGGCGAGCGAAGTTCGTGGCTGACGTCGGACGCGAAACGCGCCTCGCGCTGGATCCTCGTCTGCACGGCGTCGGCCATGGCGTTGAAGGAATCGGCCAGTCGGTCGAGGTCGGGATCGTCCTCGCGCTCGAGACGGACGTCGAGGGCCCCGGCAGCGAGTTCGCCGGCGGCACTGGCCACCCGCGAGAGGGGTCGCATGAGACGGCGGCTGTTCCAGAGACCGAGCCCGGCGGCCGCTGCAGTGGTGACTGCCGACGCGATGATGAGAGAAGTGGCGATCACGCGCAAGGTGCGCTGCACGCCGGACAGGGGAAAGGCCTCGTAATAGCTCGCGGAGATGCCGGGTACCGTCACGCCGACAGCGAGGTAGGGCTGACCATCGAGCGACGCGAACCGGGTTGAGGGCGACTGGAGCGAGAACTGTTGGGTGCCGGACAGTCCGCCGCTGCCGACGCGCGCGAGCAGGTCCTTGGGCAGGGTGGCCTCCAGCGGTGGTCGGTTGGAGAAGCGGGTCACGGTTGCGCCGTCCACCAGGACCAGAAGGGAAAATCCGTCGCGTTCGGTGGTGACACTGTCGATGGCCCGAACCTGCGAGAGTCCTCGGTCCTGGAGGTCCCTCACCCGCGTCTGGACGAGCGCAGCATTGGTGAAGGCCTGACTCTGGGCGGTCTTCTGGCGCTGGCTGATCAGGTAGTTCCGGGCGACGGCGTACGTGATGATCGACAGCGACATCGAAACGACCAGACCGGTGAGCAGGAAAAAGATGGTGACCTGTGCCCGCAGGCCGGGCTTTCTCCGCGGCAGGTGGAGGTTCTGGATCCTCGGTGAGAGCAGCGGCACCTCTCCAGCATGCTCCATCTTCGGGTCGCCGGTGGCACACGGCCAATCGGGGCAGGGTCTCGCTGGCCGGTGAGGCACCAGGGGGAGGAAGGCACCTCACCGGGGCAGCGTGAACGAGATCATCATGCGATCCCTCTGTGACAGATCGCCGCCCGTTTTGTGCGGGTTCTGTAACAAGTGAGAAATC
Source organism: Ferrithrix thermotolerans DSM 19514 (assembly GCA_945889085.1). Taxonomy (GTDB): domain Bacteria; phylum Actinomycetota; class Acidimicrobiia; order Acidimicrobiales; family Ilumatobacteraceae; genus WLJO01. Next base: position 53,697 of record CAMDBM010000011.1, on the reverse strand, counting down.
TGTGGCCGGGCGGCCAGAATGTCCGGACTGTGCACGAATTGCTCTTCATCGAGGACGACGACCACATCCGTCTCGCCCTGACGCTCGCGCTCGAGGACGAGGGGTACACCGTTCGGGAGGCCCCGACGGGCCGGGCCGGGCTGGAGGCATTCCAGATGCGGGAACCCGAACTGGTGCTGCTGGACCTGCGCCTGCCGGACCTCTCCGGCTTCGAGGTTTGCCGGGCCATCCGGGCAACGAGCATCGTTCCCATCATCATCGTCACGGCCCAGACCGACACCTACGACCTCGTTGCGGGTCTGGAGGCGGGCGCAGACGACTACGTCACCAAGCCGGTCATTGCGAAAGAACTAGCGGCCAGGATCCGGGCGCTGCTCCGTCGTGTGCAGTTGCACGAGGCGCCGGCTGTGCCGGCACGGTCCTCGGTCTTCGGCGACGTCGAGCTCCGTCGTGAGCAGGGTGTGGTGCTCAAGGCCGGTAAGGAACTGAGCCTCACCAAGACCGAATACCGACTCGTCTGCGAGTTCGCGGACCACGCTGGCGCCGTGCTCTCACGCGACCAGTTACTCGAGCTGGTGTGGGGCTATGAGTACCTGGGCGACTCCCGCCTGGTGGACGCGCACGTCCGGAGGCTCCGGGTGAAACTCGAGGACCACCCCGACGACCCGAAACTCATCGTGACGGTACGCGGGCTCGGTTATCGCCTGATGGCCTAGGGCCGTCCTCAGCCTTCGGCAAGCGCCTTTTCCAGCCCATCGAGCTGTTCAAGGAGTTCGACCGGGAGCCGGTCGCCGAACTTGGCGAAGTGCTCACGGATCTGCGGCACCGCCTGCCGCCAACCGTCCCGGTCGACCGAGAGCAGATCAGCCATGTCGGCGTCGCTCACCTGGAGGCCGGTCGTGTCGATCTGACCGGCGGTGGGCAGCAGCCCGATCGGGCTCTCCTGCGCCGTGGCGGTTCCGGCAACCCGCTCGAACACCCACTTGAGCACCCGGCTGTTCTCGCCGAAGCCCGGCCACAGGAACCGGCCGCTGTCGTCGCGGCGGAACCAGTTGACGAAGAAGATTTTCGGCAGATTGCTGGCCTCGGTGGAGTTACCCACGGTGAGCCAGTGCTTGAAGTAAGAGCCCATGTCGTAACCGCAGAACGGCAGCATGGCCATCGGATCGAAGCGCAACTGGCCCACCGCGCCTGCAGCCGCGGCCGTGGTCTCGCTGGCCATGATCGAGCCGAGGAAGACACCGTGCTCCCAGTCGCGCGCCTCGTTCACGAGCGGAACCGTGGTGCGGCGGCGGCCGCCGAAGAGGATTGCCGAGATCGGGACTCCCTTGGGGTCCTCCCACTCGGGTGCGATGGACGGGCACTGGCTGGCCGCGACCGTGAAGCGAGCATTCGGGTGCGCAGCAGGGGTGTCCGAGGACGGGGTCCACGGGTTGCCGCGCCAGTCGGTTGCCTCGGCAGGCGGCTGCTCGGTCATCCCCTCCCACCACGTGTCGAGGTCCGGGGTCAGCGCAGTGTTCGTGAAGATCGCATTGCCCCACAGGGTCCTCATCGCGTTCGGATTGGTGTCCTTGCTGGTTCCGGGTGCCACGCCGAAGAAACCCGCCTCCGGGTTGATGGCATACAGGCGGCCGTCGGGCCCGAACTTCATCCAGCAGATGTCGTCGCCGACTGTCTCGACCGTCCAGCCGGGCACGGTGGGCACAAGCATCGCGAGGTTCGTCTTCCCGCAGGCGGACGGGAATGCCGCAGCCACGTACTTGACGTCGGCGTTGGGGGCCGTGAGCTTGAGGATGAGCATGTGCTCGGCGAGCCATCCGTTGTCACGTGCCATCACCGAGGCGATGCGGAGGGCGAAGCACTTCTTGCCGAGCAGGGCATTGCCGCCGTAGCCCGAACCGAACGACCAGATCTCTCTGGTCTCGGGGAAGTGGACAATGAACTTGTTGTCCGGGTTGCACGGCCAGGCGGAGTCCAGCTGTCCGGATTCGAGGGGCGCGCCGACCGAGTGCAGGCAGGGAACCCACTCGCCGTCGTGGCCGAGCACATCGAGTGCGCCCTGCCCCATACGGGTCATGATCCGCATGCTCACCGCAACGTAGGCGGAGTCGGTCAGTTGCACGCCGATATGAGCGATGGGGGAGCCGAGTGGCCCCATGGAGAACGGCACCACGTACATGGTGCGCCCGCGCATCGAGCCCGCGTACAGGGCACGCATGTCGGCGCGCATCAGGTCGGGTTCGCGCCAGTTGTTGTTGGGGCCGGCATCGGCGGGGTTCGCCGTACAGATGAACGTCCGGTCCTCCACCCGAGCGACATCGCCCGGATCGGAGTGGGCCCAGTACGAGTTGGGTCGCTTGGCGTCGTCGAGGCGCACAAAGGTGCCTGCATCGACAAGCCCCTGACAGAGTCGGTCGTACTCCTCAGACGATCCGTCGCACCACACCACGTTCGCAGGCTCGAATACTGCTTCCCAGTCCGACACCCACTGCTGGAGTCTGCTGTTGCTGGTGATGGCGGTCATAGTCGCGACGACTCCTGAGGTGACAGGGTTTGTTTGGCGGTCGGGTTGGGCCAGCTCAGACGCTGGGTGTGCCCATGTCAACCTCGGATCCGAGGCGCAGGTGTGTGGCCCGGCCCGAGTCGTCGAGGTCGAAAATCACTCGCTGCCCGGGCCGCAACATGCGGAAGACCGAACCCACGAGGGCGTTCTGGGCGAGGTCGTACTCGGACAGGTCCGTGTCGGTCAGGACCACTCCGTCCTTGGTGACCGGGTCGTAGGCCTTGATGACGCCTTGCATGGCTAGTTCAGTGGCCGGCTTTGACGATCTTGCCCGACTTGATGCAGCCGGTGCAGACGTAGACGCGTTTGGGCGCCCCGTTGACCAGCGCACGGACACGTTGGATGTTCGGATTCCACCGACGCTTGGTGCGACGGTGCGAGTGCGACACCGACATGCCCCAGGACGGGTGCTTGCTACAGATTTCGCAGACACTTGCCATAGTTCGGCCACGCTATCAGCGGCTTGGGCGAGAACCCTAAGGGCCCGGGGCAGATAGCAGGCATAGGGTTCATCTGCTGTTCAGATAGCGCACGGGTCCCTTCGGGAGGGGGTTGACCCTCGGTACCATGCCCATCGTGGCGGTTCTGGAGCGCTTGGGGGCAGATGGCCTACGGGACATCATGACCACGTTCCGTGATGCCGTGAAGGCCCATCAGGAGGGCATCAATCGCCTGAACGTGTACCCGGTGCCCGACGGCGATACCGGGACCAACATGGCCCGCACGCTCGACGCCGTCGTTGGCGAGGTGGAGGCTGCCGCTGCCGACCTTAATTCCACCTGCAAGGCGATCGCTCACGGCTCGCTGATGGGGGCGCGGGGAAATTCGGGGGTCATCCTCAGCCAGATCCTGCGTGGCTTTGTCGGTGTGTTCGAACGGATGGGGGCCACGGGCGACCTGACGGGCGAACGCGTGGCAGAGGCCTTTGAGGCGGCATCCGCATCCGCGTACAAGGCGGTCCTCAAGCCGATCGAGGGCACCATCTTGACGGTGACGAAGAAGGCATCGATCGGCGCACGCCGTGCTGCTGACCGTGGTGGTCGGTTGGTCGATGTGCTGCGCGAAGCGCGTTCGGCGGGCAGGGAGGCTCTGGCTGACACGCCGAACCAACTGGCGGTGCTCAAAGAGGCAGGGGTTGTCGACGCAGGTGGCGCAGGGTTCCTGCTGCTGCTCGACGCCGCGCTCAACGTGGTGGCCGGCGATCCGATCCCGGAGCCCGAGGTGATCACCGGCCCGTCGCTCGCCCAGTTCGAGCGGGTGGCCCACCGCGGTGACGATGACGTGTCGGACCTGCGTTATGAGGTGATGTACTTCCTGGATCTCGTCGACGACCTGATCGAGGACTTCAAGCAGGGCTGGGGAGCCATCGGCGGGTCGATCGTGGTGGTCGGCGGCGACGGCATCTGGAACTGTCACGTTCACACCAACGATGTCGGTGCCGCCGTGGAGGTTGCGCTGGACCTCGGCGGCCGCCCACGTGGCATCCGTGTCACTGACCTGTTCGACGAGGTGGGTGAGGAGCACGCCGCTCGCGAGGCGAGGATGTACGGCGGGGAACCCCCCGCAATCGGGCTACCGGCGGTCACCACAGCGATCGTTGCCGTGTGCAGCGGAGACGGGCTTGCCGAGTTGTTTTGGCAACTGGGCGTGCAGGGGATCGTGACCGGCGGCCAGACGATGAACCCGTCGACTGCCGAATTGCTCGAGGCAGTCGCCCATGTCAATGCCCGCGAAGTCGTGCTGCTCCCGAACAACAAGAACATCATCCCGGTGGCGGAGCAGGTGAATGCACTCACCGATAAGACGGTTCGGGTGGTTCCGACCCAGTCGATGCCCGAAGCGCTGGCGGCGCTCGTTGTGTACGACCCCGTGATGGACGCCGAGGCGAACGCGGCCGAGATGACCGACGCCGCGTCCAGCGTGGTCACCGGCGAGGTGACCCAGGCCGTGCGCGATGTCACGACGCCGGTCGGAGCGGTTCGGGTGGGTGACTGGATCGGTCTGGTTCGCGGCGACGGCATTGTTGCGGTTGCCGACAACCTGCTGTCTGTGATGATCGCCCTGCTCAACCACATCGTCAGCCCCACGGCCGAGATCGTCACCGTGATCGAGGGTGCAGAAGCTCCGTCATCGGTCACCGCGTCGATCGTGGAGTGGATCCACGAGCACCGACCGGGTGCACAGGCCGAGGTGCTCCGGGGTGGTCAGCAGCTGTACCCGTATCTCTTCGGGGTCGAATAGCACGTGACTGGGCTGTCGTTCCGCGACCTTGCCCTCATCGACGTCGAGCGCATCAAAGGGGTCGGTGACAAGCGCCGGGTGGCGCTGCGCGACGTCGGCATCGAGACCGTGCTGGACCTCGTCACCACGTATCCGCGCCGCTGGATCGATCGAACGAACGAGGCCCGCGTGGGCGATCTGGTCGTCGGTGAGGAAGCACTAGTGCTGGTGACCGTTCGTGAGGTTGCGAGCCGATCGCTCAAGAACCATCGCAAGATGGTGACGGCAACGGTTGGAGATGGCAGCGGTCGGCTGCACATCGTCTTCTTCAACCAGGCGTGGCGCGAGCGGCAGTTGCGCGAGGGGCTCAACATCGTGCTGTTCGGCCGCCCCGAGAATTATCGCGGCGGCCTGCAGATGACGAACCCGGTCGTGGACCTCGTGGGCGACCGGACCGGGCGCATCGTGCCGATCTATCCCCAGAGCGAGAAGGCCCAACTGAATACGTGGGAGCTCGCGGGCTGGATCGAGAACGCGTTGGACCGCTGTCGCGAGCGGGGGATCCTCGATCCGGTGCCGGAGGGCATCCGCTCCGGCCTGGGGCTGATGGTCCGTGACGAGGCCTTCCGGTCGATCCACCTCCCCGAGACGATGAAGGAAAAAGAGGCGGCGCGACGTCGTCTCGCCTTCGACGAGTTGTTGCGCGTGCAACTGGTGCTCGTGATGCGCAAACGCGCCATGGAGCGCGATGCGATCGGTATCCGCCATCGCCTCGACGGCGGGCTCGTCGAGCAGTTCCATGCGAACCTTCCGTATTCGCTCACAGGTGCCCAGCAGCGGGCGATCGACGAGATCACCGGGGACCTGGCAGCGCCACACGCAATGCACCGTCTGCTGCAGGGCGATGTGGGAGCGGGCAAGACGGTCGTTGCGGTCTCTGCGCTGCTCGTTGCGGTGCAGGGCGGTCATCAGGGTGCGCTCATGGCACCCACCGAAGTGCTCGCCGATCAGCATCACGCCGGTATCCGCAGTCTCCTCGACGGTCTCGAGGTGGGGGACCCGAGCAACCTGTTCGGCAACCGACCCCTTCGTGTGGAACTTCTGACCAACCGGGTAACCGGGGCAGAGCGCCGTGAGGTTCTTGCGGGCCTCGTCGACGGCTCGGTGGATCTCGTCATCGGTACCCACGCGCTCATCCAGGAGGGTGTTCGCTTCCGCCACCTCGGGGTCGTGGTGGTGGACGAGCAACACCGCTTCGGCGTGGAGCAACGGGCGATGCTGCGGGCCAAGGGCGAAGCGGACAACCCCGATGGAACCGTGCCCGACGTGCTGGTCATGACCGCTACGCCGATCCCGCGCACTGCGGCGATGACGGTGTACGGCGATCTCGACGTGAGCGTGCTCGACGAGAAGCCGGCCGGACGTACCGAGATCGTGACGCACTGGGCCAACGGACCGCTCGACGAGATGGCGGTGTGGGTGGACATCCGTGAGGAGGTGACGGCCGGGCGCCAGGCGTATGTGGTGTGCCCGCTGATCGACGAGAGCGAGAAGCTCGAGGTGGCGTCGGCGGAGCAGACGTTCGAGCGCCTGCGCCTGCAGGAACTGGTCGGTCTGCGCATCGGCCTGTTGCACGGCAGGCTTGGCTCGGCGGAGAAGGAAACCGTCATGGAGCAGTTCCGGCGCCGGGAGATTGACGTGCTCGTTGCCACCACGGTGATCGAGGTGGGGGTCGACGTGCCGAACGCCACGGTGATGGCGATCCTCGACGCCGATCGTTTCGGCATTGCGCAGCTGCACCAGCTGCGCGGACGCGTCGGCCGGGGCGCGCACCGTTCGCGATGCTGGCTCGTCACAGCGCCCCAGGAAGATGGCAACCCGAGAGTAGAGGCGCTCGTTGCGTCAACCGACGGGTTCGAACTGGCGGAAGCGGACCTCGAGCTGCGCGGTGAGGGAACGATCATGAACACGTCGCAGAAAGGCCGCAGCGATCTGAAGCTTGCGTCCCTGCGGAGGGACAAAGAACTTGTTGCGCTCGCCCGTCAGGCGGCGTTCGAGATCGTTGACGCGGACCCGACGCTTCGGAGTCAGCCGGCGCTGGTGGACGAACTCTCGCTGCTGTTCACGAGCGAGGACGAAGCGTTCCTGTTCAAGGGCTGAGCGGGCTCGCGAATTCATCGGCACCACGTTTGACGCCGGGCGATCGGGAATCGGAGTTGGAGTTAATGGTTGGGGTTGGTATTGATAGTAAAGGGCCATCGGGCCTAACTGATGATTCCGACGCCGACTGGATCCAAGGAGCTGCTGTGCGTTGCATCTGGCGGTCGTTCGTGAGAGTGCTGGTATCTGGGGTCATTGTCGTTGTTTCGTTGAGCGCCACGTCGTTCCCGGCGATTGCCCGCCCATTGCCCGTCCAGAGTCGAGACTCCAACTCGAGTACGGCCGGAGGGATGGCGGCGGACTGGGTGTGGATGGACGCCTCGGGTCCGATCAGCGACAGGGTGATCGCCGTGGCACAAAACGCTGCGTCGAGGGTGGGAGGCCGGGCAGCGGTGATCGACGGTGGCACCTTGGATCTCCTTCGGATCAGACGAAACGGGGAGAAAATCTTTGGGGCACCTGCGGGCTTTTCCTACCGTGTGACCTTCCGATCGATCGGCATCGCTGCCGGCGAGACACTGTTCGGCCCGGAGGTCGGTACTGCGCTCGCAAAGGGGGAAGTCGTCATGGACGCCGCCACCGCTCGCCGACGCGGCGCTCTGGTGGGGGACATGCTCACTATCGTCAGTTGGAACCAGCGTACGTTGCGGCTGCGGCTCGGTGCTGTGTCGGGTTCACTGCCGAGCGATCTGCTGTTCAGCCAGACGACAGCGCGATACATGGGTGTTCGCCGTCATGCGTCCGTGATCATCTATGGGCTGCCCTCGAGGGAGTCGATCGATTCGTTTTTTGTGGGGTTTGCTCGATTCTTTGCGCGACACCGGGTTCGCCCGGTTCGGACGTGGGATCGCCGGTTCGCCGACGAGATCCTCGATACGCGTGATCTGGACTCCTTACTGGGGGAAGTGCCCAGTCGCGGCGCGAATGCGCTGGCAGTTCCGGACTCCTGGAGGTCGGCGAACATCATTCCCGCGGTGTTCCGTGTCGGCGGACGGAGGTTCAGCACCCACTGCAATGCCGTGGTCGCACGGGCGGCCCAGGCAGCATTTGACGAACTCACTGTGGCTGGTCTGGCTTCGGTAATCGATACGAGGGACACGGACAACACAGGGGGGTGCTACCAACCACGGAGGGCCCGGACCGTTCTGGGTGGAAAGGGGGGCACCGTTTCCCGCCACACGTGGGGTGCCGCGATTGATCTGAATCCCACCACCAATTGCGTCGGCTGCGCTCCTCGGCTGCCCTGCGCAGTAGTGCAGATCTTTCGGAGCCACGGCTTTGCCTGGGGAGGCAACTTCCTCGTCCCGGACGGAATGCACTTCGAATGGGTCGGGGAGCGTCGCGACCGTCACCCGTCACGGCCCGGCGACAGGTGCCCTACCCGTGTGTTGATGCCCGCTGGTTGATGCGGTGACGGATTGCCGGCAGAAGCGTTCCGGTCAGGTGGAGATAGTCGGTTTTGCTTGCGTGGTTGGTTCGTCAGTGAACGGTGAAGTGACAGTTCCGTCGGACGGTTTGGTCGGGCCAAGGAGTTTCGGGAACAGCCTCGGCATGTAGCGCCGGTTGAGCCACACCACGACGTAGGCGAGCGCTGCACCCGCTACGCAGTCGAACACGTAGTGCTCGCCGCTGTACACGAGCGTGAACCCCATGAGCAGTGGGTACGCAACGAGCACGCCCTTCAGCCACGGCCGAGCGCGTTTCCAGAAATACATCGACACCATGACGGTGAAGCCGAAGTGGAGCGACGGGAACGCAGCAACCTCGTTGGTGCTGGCTGCTCCCTTCTTCCAGAGACGGTCCGCGAAGTTGAGGTGGAGGTAGTGGAGCGAACGCGTGCCGACACGGTTCACCGGCCCCACGAGCTCCATGGGTGCTGCGAGCCACGGCGGGGCTGTGGGAACGAGCATGTAGAGAATTACGCCGAGCAGCATCATGGTCGAGAGCGTGAGCACCCAGCGAAGCCACTCGCGCCGATCGCGCAGCCACTGCACGATGGCCACGACGTAGACCACGAAGAAGTGCGACATGTACGTGAGGGCAGTCACCACTTCCCAGCGGGCGCCACGTTCGTTGCCGGAGAGATACAGGTGGCGTTGCAGCCACTGTGACGGGTTGTTGCCGAAGCCGATGACGCGATCGATGGAGATCACCCAGCGGGCATTCGTGACGGACTGCTCGGGGATGGTTGATGGATGACCCGGGACGGACACCGGGCTTCCCCACCAGTTGTCGACCACACCACGGGTGGCCGAGTACAGGCGGATGGCGACCGCGAGGCTTCCCCAACCGATTAGCGCATAGACGAGTTCGCGTCGGTCGCGGCCGAGGGACCAGATCGCGCTCGCCAGGCCGAACCAGCCGAGCAGGATGATCGGGCTGACGGGTAGGCCCGGGTCGAGTGGTGGGATCCCGGCGGTGAGCTGGACCGCTACGAGCGCCGCGTAGACCACAAATGCGGCTCTACGGGTGAGCCTCCACTGCGCCGGCGAGAGTCGACTGTCGGGGATCGCCGTCTCGGTAGTGGTGGGCTCTGACATCGCCCAACCACACTAGTGATCGACCCTGTTCGCGGTCGGTCACCTGTCGTTGGATTCCGTCACGCGCGCGAGAGACTAGGGAGGTGAACCGTCGCCTAACTTCTGCACTCCGTTGCTCTGCGCCGCCGCTCGCCCTCGTCCTCGCCGCAGCAGTGCTGACGGCCTGCGGCGGCTCCGGGTCAGCTGGTCAAACCCCCACCACGGTGAAGGCACCAGCCGATTCGGCAGCAGCGATACCGGTAGACACGCAGACCCCTGCGTCCGCAGACAGCGTTCCGGGTGGCCCGCCGGAGGGCACCAAGTCGTATGCGGGTCTGCTGCAGGAGCACACGTCGGATCCGGTGACCTATGGGCAGGTGCCGCCGGTTGGCGGGCCGCACAGCCCGACCTGGCAGACCTGCGGGTACTACGACGCACCGATTCAGACCGAGCGCGGTGTGCACTCGATGGAGCACGGAGCAGTGTGGGTTACCTACGCGCCCGATCTCGCTGCCGGCGAGGTGGCGCTGCTCAAGGGCTTGGTTGAGGGTCGTACGCACGTGTTCGTGTCGCCATTCGTTGGCCTGCCGTCCCCGGTGGTTGCGTCGGCATGGGGCCAACAACTCATGCTGCCGTCGGCCGAGGACGCCCGTCTGGCCGAATTTGTCTCGTACTTCGAGCAGGGCCCGCAGACACCCGAGCCCGGCGCCCCCTGCGAGTAACTACTCGGGGTCGCTGTCCCAGTCGTCGGGCAGCACGAGGTCCCAGCGGTCCCGGCATTCCTCGCACCGATACGTAACGAGGTCACCGGGCAGCCACTGGCCGTCCTCCCGGGCGTGGGTGAGGAGATGGCAGCGCCCGCCGCAGTCCACACAGATGATGATCTCCTCGGGTGCCGGCACGGCAGCATCCTGCCAGACGTATCCTCGTCGGCCATGCGTGTTGTGGCGGGAGAACTTCGTGGTCGTCGTCTGCTCACGCCGCCGGGCAACGACACCCGGCCCACGACGGACAAGGTTCGACAGGCGGTGTTCAACGCCCTCGACAGTGCCGGTCTCATCGAGGATGCCGTGGTGGTCGACCTGTTCTCGGGGTCCGGGGCGATGGGGATCGAGGCCCTCTCCCGGGGGGCAAGGACCTGCACCTTCGTGGAACGGGACCGGCTTGCCGTGGAGACGATCCGGGCGAACCTTGCAGCGCTCGGTCTCGTGGGTCGGGCCCGCGTCGTGGTCGGCGACGCCGCAAAGATTGGGAGTCAATTGGGCCCCGTCGACCTCGTAATTGCCGATCCGCCGTACCTGTTCGAGGCATGGGAAACGCTCCTCGACAGCGTTTCTGCAGCGACCGTGGTTGCCGAGAGCGACCGGGAAATCCCTGCTCCGCCGGGTTGGGAGGTGGCGAGGAGCCGCCGTTACGGGCGCACCGTCATCACGTGGCTGCACCGGGCATCCTCCGAGTCGAACGGCTAGCGTGCCTCTGATGTCGGTCGCCCTGTACCCCGGGAGTTTTGATCCCATCCACCTCGGACACATCGACGTAATCGAGCAGGCGCTCGAGTTGTTCGGCACCGTCGTGGTCGTCACGATGCACAACCCGGCGAAGCCGTCGGGTGCCTTTACGCTCGACGAGCGCCAGACGATGATCGCCGAGTCCCTCGCTGGGTGCCCCGGTGTCAGCGTCGAGTCGTTCCCGGGCCTCGCGATCGACGCCGCAGTGCGGTTCGGGGCAGATGTCATCGTGAAGGGCCTGCGCAGCGCCACCGATTTCGACGTCGAGCAGCAGATGGCGCTCACGAACCACCTAGTTGGCGGTGTCCGCACGGTGTTCGTTCCGGCCTCGCCGGAGCTGTCATACATCTCCTCCCGGTACATCCGGGAGATCGCGCAGTACGGTCACGACCTCTCCCGGCTCGTTCCCGTGCCGGTCGCATCCCGACTTTCCCAACTGTCCGCACGAAGGGCTAACCCATGACCTACGACGACGGTTACGCCGAGGAGTTCGAGGACGACGCGTTCGTCGAGCCCCGCCCGGACCACTACGCCGCCAACGACTCCGAGACCCTCCTGCGTCGCGTGGTCGACATCATCGCGACGGCGCCGACCTTCCCGCTGTCGTCAACGCCCCGCATCGATCGGGAGGAGATCATCCAGTTGCTCGAGGAAGCCGTCGAGCGGCTGCCCGAAGATCTGCGTACCGCGCGGTGGATGCTTCGTGAGCGTCAGGAGTTCCTCGCCAAGACCAGGCGTGAGGCCGACGAGATCCTCGAGGCCGGGCGCCAACAGGCAGAGCGGATGGTCCAACGGACCGAGGTGGTTCGTGCGGCGGAATCCCGGGCTCGCCAGGTGATGGACGCGGCCGAGACCGATGCCCGCCGCAAGCGCAACGAGACCGAGGACTTCATCGACCAGCGCCTCGCGAGCTTCGAGATCGTGCTCGACAAGCTGAGCCGCACGGTCGCGGCCGGTCGGAACCGGCTCGGGCTCGCACCCAAGCAGGTCGAGGCGGTCGCTGCCGCACCCGACGAGGATCACAGCAAGGGCTTCTTCGACCAGGACCGTGGGTGAACAGCCTCATTCTCAACGTTGCCGAGCTGCTGAGGAAGCCGGGTACGGAGCGAGCATTTCAGCTCGAATCGACCATCGAGGCCCTCGGGATCAGCGAGGACCGGCTGCCGCCGGGCGCGGTCGAGGTGAACATTCGCCTTGACGTCCTGAGCGACGGAGTAGTCGTTGCGGGAACGGTGCATGCCACCTGGAAGGGGGAGTGCCGGCGCTGTCTGTCCCCCGTGGGGGGCCCGTTTGAGGTGCCCGTGCAGGAGATCTACCAGGCGAAGGTGACCAATCCGGAGGCCTTTCCGCTCGAACACGACCAGCTCGACCTCCGCCCGATGGTTCGCGAAGCGCTTCTGCTCGATACGCCGGTCGCCCCGATCTGCCGTGAGGACTGTGCCGGGTTCTGTCCGGTCTGCGGCGCGGACCGGAATTCAACCCCCTGTACCTGCGTCGCAGAGGTCCGTGACGAACGATGGTCCGCACTCGACGCGCTCCGGGACGAATCCCGATAACCTCCCAAGGCCATTACGAGGGAGTTCGTCGTGCCCGTTCCCAAGAAGAAGAAGTCAAAGTCGAAGTCGCGAAGCAACCGGGCTGGTGCCTGGAAGCTCGGCGTTCCCGCGCGCAGCCTGTGCCAGCGCTGCGGCAACGCCCGACTGCCGCACACGGTGTGCCCGTCCTGCGGGTTCTACCGCGACCGCGTCGTTATCGACGTCGAGTAGTCGCCACTGTCATGCTCCCGATCGCCCTCGACGCGCTCGGGGGAGACCGCGCCCCGGGAGAGATCCTTGCGGGAGCGCATCAGGCTGCCCTAGAGGGTATTTCGGTCATTCTCGTCGGCCCGTCAGGCCTCGAGGGCTGTGGCGAACTTCCACTGATCGAGGCCAACGAGTTCATCGATATGGACGAGGACGCCGTCCAGAGCGTCCGGCACAAGAAGGACTCCACGCTCGTGCGTGCCGCCGAGGCAGTGCGCGACGGCAAGGCATCAGCGATGGTCTCGGCCGGCAACACCGGCGCAACGATGGCATCTGCACTGCTGCGGATGGGTCGGATGAAGGGCGTCAAGCGTCCCGCGATCGCCACGGCCATCCCCGTTCCCGGCTCCACGCCCACGATCCTGCTCGACTCCGGAGCGAACGCCGAGGTGCAGCCCGAGTGGTTGGTGCAGTTCGCGCAGATGGGTTCGGTCTACGCAGCGCACCGCTTCGGTATCGCGAATCCCCGGGTCGGTCTCCTCTCGATCGGTGAGGAGCCCATCAAGGGGTCGCCGCTCGTCAAGGAGACCCACAAACTGCTGGCGATTGCGAAGGGGATCAACTTCATCGGCAACGTCGAGGGCCGTGATGTGATGACCGACACCGTCGACGTCGTGGTGACCGACGGTTTCACCGGCAATGTCTTGCTCAAGGCCCTCGAGGGCTCGATGCGCACGCTGATCAGCGCGCTCCTCGAGGCCTTCTCGTCCACCCCGGAGTACCAGGCCCACGCTGACGCGCTGCTGCCGGCGCTGTTGCCGCTCTACGAGAAGTTCGATCCGGAGACCTACGGCGGCGCGGTGCTGCTCGGTGTGGACGGCGTCTGCATCATCAGCCACGGATCGTCCAGTTCGAGGGCAATCCTGAATGCGCTGCGTGTGGGAAAGGACCTCGTTGATTCCGGTTTCGTCGACGCCCTGCGGGCCTCGGTCGCCCCACCCGCCTGACCTGCGTGGCGCAACCCGGCAGGGTGGCGTCCTAACATCAAGGGGTCCGGTAGAGCCGGGCCCGATCCGAGGAGACAACGTGCCCGCCGAGACCCACGTGCAGCAGAACCCGCTTGACCGCGAGGCGATCGTCGAGATCGTGCGAGGGCTGCTGGCCGACATCTTGGGCATCGAGCCGGGGGAGATCAGCGAGGGACAGTCGTTCATCGAGGACCTTGGCGCCGCGTCGATGGAACTCATCGAACTGGTCGACAAGATGGAACAGGAATTTGCTGAGCGCTCCGTCGGCTTCCGGATCGCGGACGAGGACCTCGAGGATCTCAAGACTGTTCGCGACGCTGTCGACTACGTGGTCGACCGGGTCAGCGGCTCGAGCTGACAGGACGGCTTGTGGACACGGCAGTGTCGGCCCTCGAGGAACGGATCGGCCATCGGTTCGGCGACAGATCCCTGCTGCTGCAGGCACTCCGTCACCGATCGTGGTGTTCGGAGAACCCCGGGTACGAGAGCAACGAACGGCTCGAGTTCCTCGGTGACGCCGTCCTCGGGTGGGTCGTTGCCGATGTTGTGTATCGCCGTCACCTCGATGCGCGGGAAGGGCACCTCACGGACCTGCGCAAGAGCGTCGTGAACGCGCTCGCGCTCGCCGACGTCGCTCGCTTGCTGGACATCGGCTCGTGCCTGTTGCTCGGCAGGGGAGAGGACACCGCAGCGGGTCGTGACAAGTCCTCGATCATCTCGGACGCACTCGAGGCCATCATCGGCGCGGTGTATCTCGACGGCGGGACGGTTGCCGCGCACGATCTGGTGGTACGACTGCTTGGCGAGCGTCTGCTGCAGCCGAACGGGTTCTCGCCGTACACGGACTTCAAGACGATGCTGCAGGAGCTTTGTGCGAGCAGGGAGGACCTCCCGCCCGTCTACGTGCTGCGCGAGGAGGGACCCGACCACGCGAAGTTCTTCTTTGCGTCGGTGCTGGTGAACGGGTCGGTTCTCGGCGCTGGCGAGGGCCGCACGAAGAAGCAGGCCGAACAACTGGCTGCCAGCGATGCGATCCGTCGACTCGATGGTGACGCCCCGACGGAGCCCGATGCCTGAGCTTCCCGAGGTCGAGACGGTCCGGCGCGGCTTGCTCGACACGGTGCTCGACCGGCGGATCGACCGGGTCGAGGTCGGCCGCGAACGTACGGTCCGGCGCACGTCCCGCCAGGCACTGGTTGATGGGCTGTCCGGGGTGGTGATCACCGGCTTCGAGCGACGGGGCAAATACCTCCTCGGTTCGCTCGACAGCGGGTTCGGCCTCATGGTGCACCTGAGGATGAGCGGGCGACTGCTCGTCTCCCCGGTCGGCAGCGAGCGACCCGCGCACACGCACGTAGCGCTCACCATGGGTGGCGTCGAGCTGTGGTTCGTGGACCCGCGGACCTTCGGCGAAGTGGTCGTGTACGACCCGGAGCGCCTCGAGGACGAGATGCCCGAACTGCTCCGGCTCGGCGTGGACCCGATCGCCGATCCCTTCGACGCGGACGTCCTGCGGTTCGCGCTGTCCGGGACGTCGCGCGCGGTCAAGACCGTCCTGCTGGATCAGCACCGGATTGCCGGTCTCGGGAACATTTACACCGACGAGGTCCTCCACCGTGCCAGGGTCCGTTTCGACCGCCCGGCCAACGCCCTGCGTCCCGTCGAGATCAGTCGGCTGGCCGGGGCGATTACCGAGGTGCTCACGGCAGCGATCGCTTCCGGTGGCTCAACCCTCGACGACACCCAATACGTCGATGTTGCCGGTCGGACTGGGGAGTTCCAGCACCAGCACCTGGTGTACGGCCGTCGCGATGAAGGATGCCTGACCTGCGAAAAGTCGGTGATCCGCCGGGCCACGGTGGGTGGCCGGTCCACCTTCTTCTGCCCGCGCTGCCAGAAGTAGCGCCCTCCGGCCGGGCGTGGCCGCGGGCTACCCATCGAAGTGACCGGAAGCGATAGGGTCGAACCCACCGTGTTCCTCAAGTCTCTCTCCCTCAAGGGTTTCAAGTCGTTCGCAGACGCCACCACGCTCGAGTTCGAGCCGGGCGTCACCGTCGTGGTCGGCCCGAACGGTTCGGGCAAGTCCAACGTGGTCGATGCAATCGCATGGGTGCTCGGTGCGCAGGCCCCCAGCTCGGTCCGCAGCCAGAAGATGGACGACGTCATCTTCAACGGCACCGACAAACGCCCCGCGCTCGGACGGGCGGAGGTCACCCTCACCATCGACAACGCCAATGGGGTGCTCCCCGTGGAGTTCAGCGAGGTCAGCATCCGCCGCACGCTGTTCCGCACGGGCGAGAGCGAATACGCGATCAATGGGGTTCCCTGCCGCTTGCTCGATGTCCAGGAACTGCTCAGCGACGCCGGCGTCGGTCGCCAGCAGCACGTCATCGTGAGTCAGGGCCAGATCGACGCCGTGCTGAACGCCCGCCCGGAGGAGCGTCGGGCGATCATCGAGGAAGCGGCAGGGGTCCTGAAGTTCCGCCGTCGCAAGGAAAAGGCCGAGCGCCGCCTCGACTCGACGGAGGGCAACCTCCTGCGGGTACAGGACCTCCTGCGCGAGGTCCGGCGGCAGTTGCGCCCGCTCGAGCGCCAGGCGGAAGCCGCACGACGTCACGGAGACCTTCAGGCCGAGTTCGGTGCCCTGCGCATATTCCTCGCCGGCCGGGAGATTGCCGCACAGCGGTCAAGGCTCGCAGCGCTCTCCGTCGAGAGGGAATCGCTTGGTGCGTCTGAGCGAACGCTGCGCACCGAGCTCGCGCTCCTCGAGCAGCAGGTCGCCGCTGCGGAGGGTGAGCTAGCGGCTCGCGGCGATACGGACGTCAGCGATCGGTTGGTTCACGTCGAGCAACTCCGAGAGCGGGCACGTGGTCTCGCCGCCGTGCTGCACGAACGTCGCCGGTCGATGGAGCGCGACCGCGGACAACTGATGGACGGCGGGGTCGTCGCCAACCTTGAGGGTGAGGCCGCGCGGCTGCAGGGCGAGCTGACCGAAGTTGCTGCGCAACTCGTGGCCCTCGTGCCGGAGGCCGAGACTCTTACCGACGACGAGACCACGTACCAGTCCGAGCGTGACCGCACGCTCGAGGCGATCGAATCCGCTTCGGGCGGCTCGGCCGCGGCTGCGTCCAGCGCTGCCGCCGAGGTACGCGGCGAGCTCCGTACCCTGCGAAGCGGGCTCGAGCGCACTGACTCCGAGTCGCGTCGCGCACGCCAACGGCTCGCGGACCTCGAGATGAAGGTTGCGCGTCTCTCCGAAGAGGCGGAACGCCTGCGCGGGGAGGCCGAGACAGCGGAGTCTGCCGAGACGCCCCTCGTCGCGGATGTGGAAGCTGCAGAGAACCGTCGCCTCGCGGCCGATGCAGCGTCAACGGCAGCAACTGCCGCTCATCAGGAGGCCGTGGCTGAACTGTCCCGCTGGCAGGCGCGTGCCGATGCGCTCTCGCTCGCGCTCGACAACGCCCGTGCTCGCGCCGGCTCGAAGCGGCTTGAGGACGTGCCGGGTGTGCTCGGCACACTGCTTGACCTCGTCCGGGTTGAGGAGGGCTGGGAGGTTGCCTTCGAGGCGGCGCTCGGCGACGCGATCCTGTCGGTTCTGGTGGACAATCCGGGTTCGGCGCGAGCAGCCCTGCGTCACCTTGCGTCGGGCAACGCAACCGGCGCAGTGCTGGCGCTCTCAGCATTCCTCGGATCGGTCCCCACAGCAGTGCCCTCCGGTACGTCCCCAGTTCGGTCGCACGTTCGCGGCAGCGATGCACGTGTGGATGCGCTCCTCGACGTGTTGCTCGCGAGGGCGGGGTGCGTCGACGGCGGCTGGGAGGCGGCGCTCGACATCTCGCTCGCCAACCCGAACAGCGTGATAGTCACGCGTGACGGCCACCGGTTCTCGGCCGTCGGTTGGCGCTATGGCACCACCGGCAGTGGAGCCACGGCAACAGCGCTCGAGGAGGCCCAACTACGCGCGGTTGCAGCGCGCGGGGATGTCGTCGAGCGCGAACAGGTAATGCGCAGCGCCCGTACCGAGCTCGAGGCTGCCCGGCAGAACGAGCGTGACCTCGGCAAGCGGCTCGAGACGAACGATGCGAAGTTCACGGCGGCGACGGACACGCTCGGACGCGTGCAGGCACAGCGACGCGAGGCCCAGGCCGAACTGGAAATCGTTGTTCAGTCCACGTCCGAACTGCAGGAACGCACTGACCGCGAGCGTGGACGAATCGCGGAGCTCGAGGGATTGCTTCCCGCACTCGAGGCAGACGAGGCCGAGGAGGTAGCCGCTGCCCGGCGCCGCGGCGAGGTTCGCGCTCAGCTCGAGGCCCGTGCCGCCGTCCTCGGGGGTCGCCGGAAGGACGTCGAGGTCCGCAACGCCGCCCTGCTGGAGCGTCAGCAATTCATCGAGCGTCGTCTGGAGGAGACCGAGCGTCGTCTCGAGGCTGACCAGGTGGCGCGTGAACAGGCAGCAGAACGTCGCCAGCAGATCGAGGCGGCGCTCGGTGCAATCGACCGTCTGGCCGCACTCGTCGACACGCGGCGCGTCACGATCGAGGCGGAACTGGCCTCGTTGCACGAGGCCCGGCGCCGCCAGACCGACGAGGTCCGGGGCATCACGCAACGCCTCGACGAGGCCCGCCGGCGACGAGTCGCTGCGGACAGAGAACTCGAGGGCATCCGGGAGCGCTCGCACAAGGTCGACATTGACGAGGCCGAATCGCGTCTGCGCCTCGAGACGGTGGAGGAATCCACCCGACGTGAACTCGAGACCGAGCCCGATGTCGCTCTCGCGGCAGTGGAGCCGCCGCTTCCCGAGGGTGTGCCGGCCCAGACGCGAGTCAAGGATCTCGAACGCGAACTGCGCCTGCTCGGCCCCATCAACCCGCTTGCGCTCGAAGAGTTCAACGCGCTGCAGGAACGGCACAAGTTCCTCGAGGACCAACTGGAGGACGTGAAGGAAACCCGTCGTGAGTTGTCCCGGGTAATCAAGGCGATTGACACCGAGATCGAGAGTGTGTTCGCGGACGCCTTTGCCGACGTCGCCACGCACTTCACGAAGCTGTTCGGGATGCTCTTCCCCGGAGGCCAGGGCAAACTCGTCCTCACCGACCCTGAGAACCTGCTCAACACGGGTATCGAGGTGGAGGCGAAGCCGAGCGGCAAGAACGTGAAGAAGCTGTCGCTGCTCTCTGGTGGAGAGAGAAGCCTCACAGCGCTCGCCTACCTGTTTGCCGTGTTCCGGTCGCGCCCCTCGCCGTTCTATGTGATGGACGAGGTCGAGGCCGCTCTCGACGACGTCAACCTGCACCGCTTCCTCGGGCTGGTCAACGAATTCCGCTCCGAGGCTCAGCTGATCGTCGTCAGCCACCAGAAGCGGACGATGGAGGCCGGTGACGTCCTGCTCGGTGTAACGATGCAGCCGGGCGGCTCGTCGAAAGTCGTCTCCGAGCGGGTCAACGCAGCCAACTGAGCCCGCAGGGTGCCAACCGGTAGCGTGACACTGGTTATGCCGGCCGTACTGCTCATCCTCATCGCCGTCGTTCTCGTGTTCGGGATCGGCGTGCTGCTCGTCAACCGTCGTCGTGCCGGCACTGCCCCGCCGGCAGTCACTGCCGAGCGCCGCGAGGTTCCGGCCCCGCCCCCGAAACCGTCGCCCGTAAAGCCGAGCAGGGCTGTGCCGGCTCCGTCGACCGATGAGCCCGTGACACACGCCGAGGCAGATGAGGAGATCTCCGCGGAGGATCTCGATGCGGCGTTCGAGGAGTCGCTCGCCGACTTCGAGGCGGAAGTAGCGCTCGCCGATATCGAAGAGATCGAGGCAGAGACGCCAGCCGAACCCGAGGATCTCGAGCGACCGAAGTTCCGGGACCGGATAGCCAAGGCGCGCGCCACCTTCTCCGGTGCATTCGGCGGTGTCCGCGGTCGTGCCGGGATCACGGCGGAGTCTTGGGACGAACTCGAGGAAGCCTTGCTGCGCGCCGACGTAGGTCTTCGGGTTACCAATGGGTTGCTGGAGCCGCTGCGGGCACGCGTGAAGTCGAAAGAGATCACTGATCCCGATGCGCTGCTCACCGCGCTGCAGGGGGAGATGAAAGCCAGGTTGGCCGATACCGACCGGAGCCTGCGGCTCGAGGACCGCGGCGGTGCGGGTCCGAATGTCTGGCTGTTCGTCGGGGTGAACGGTGTGGGCAAGACCACCACCATCGGCAAGGTTGCTGCGCAGCAGCGTGCCGAGGGACACCGAGTACTGCTCGCGGCGGGCGATACCTTCCGCGCCGCTGCTGCCGAGCAACTGCAGACCTGGGCAGAGCGCTCCGGTGCCGAGTTCGTTCGCGGGAGCGAAGGTGGCGACCCGAGTTCCGTCATCTTCGACGGTGTCCAGGCGGCCGCGGCACGGCGCTGCGATCTCGTCCTCGGCGACACAGCAGGTCGCCTGCAGAACAAGTCGAACCTCATGGAGGAGCTTCGCAAGGTCCGTCGCGTGGCAGATCGCGAACCCGGCCGGGTGACCGAGGTCCTGCTCGTGATCGACGCGACCACGGGGCAGAACGGCCTCGTGCAGGCCAAGGAGTTTGGCGACGTCACCGAGGTCACCGGTGTGGTGCTCACCAAGCTTGATGGTTCCGCGAAGGGTGGCATCGTGTTCGCCATCGAGACCGAGCTCGGCATCCCCGTGAAGCTGGTCGGCCTCGGCGAGAGCATCGGCGACCTCGTTGCATTCGACCCGGACGAGTTCGTCGACGCGCTTTTCGGGGAATAGCCGGGAACGAAACCTTCGAGGCCGACGTCGGACGGTGCATGACTCTCCGAAAGTTCTTTCAGGTATCGGTTCCGGTCCTCGCAGCAGTCGCCCTCCTCGGGGCCTGTTCAGCAGACACGAGCAAGGTGACCACCAAGGCACCAGCAAAGATTCGGGTTGGCGCCCGCAACGGGGCCAACGACGAAAAAGTGGCCGCCGCCTCCGCACCCGGTATGGCCGCTGACGGGGTGTCCGACATGCGCATGCGGCCAGTGAAGTACGTCGCTGCTGCAGGGCTTGCGGAGCCGCTCGGCCCGCTCACTGCGTGGTACTTCCCGGCAAACGCCGGCCCCGCCACCGACGCGCAGCGGGCAGCGCTCGCCAAGGCCTTTGGTCTGTCGGGCACGTGGACCACCCTCCCGAAGGATCAGGGTGGGTACGACCTCCTCGGCGACTCCTCGAAGGGCGACGCCTCGCTCACGATCACCAACGACGCTCTCCGCAGTTGGTGGTTCTCGCCCTCCTGGTCGAACAAGGTCGCCCCGGTCTCCTGTGTGGAACCGGGGATCGCTGTTGGTGAGCCTGCTCCTGACGATGCAGCGGATTCGTCGAGCATCGATGAGTCCGGTGCCGACGCGACGACAGTCGTCACCCGTGACGTGAAGCCCTGTGATGTGCCGCAGCCGCCCAAGAACGTGCCGACCAAGGCTGAGGCGGAGTCCAAGGCCAAGGCGCTCCTCGTCACGCTCGGCCTCGATGCAGCGAACTACGAGTTCGAGGCCTACGCCGACGATTGGGGTTCTTGGGTGACCGCCTGGCTCCTGGTGGACGGCTCAAAGACCCAGATGGCGATCGGTGTCGGCTACGGCGCCGAAGGTGCACTGACGGGCGCCAGCGGGTTTCTTGCTGAGCCGGTGCGTGGCGACCAGTACGAACTCGTGGGCATCCCGAAGGCTGTCGAGCGGATGAATGACACCGGTGGGTACTGGTCCGGCTACCTCGGTGGTGGCCCGGTTGCCATGTCGGCCCGCAGTGCTGTTGCCGATGTGGTTGCGGTTACCCCCGCCGAAACCGATGCATCTGCCGGTTCGGGTTCGGTCGAGGGCTCAGGAGCAACGGTCGGCGACCCGGGCCTTGCTCCCGAGCCGGTTCCTGCAGAGACCATGCCGGTTGACCCCCTTCCTGTCGACACCACCCCGGCAGCCCCCGAGGTCCCCGTCGAGGTCCTCACCATCACCCTCACCAAGGTGACTGTCGGGTTGACGCAACTGTGGGATGCCGACGGCAACGTGTGGCTCCTCCCGTCGTACCTGTTCACCTCCGATGACGGCGGGCAGTACTCGGTCTACGCAGTTGCCGACGAATACCTCGATTTCGCCGCCGTGGACGCTCCCGCTTCGGACGATGTCCCCGCAGTGGAGCCCGCAACCACGCTCAACGAGGACGAGCCGACAGCGACGATCTCTGCCCCGGTGTCCACCGAGGGCACGAAGGACAACTGAATCTCCACGCTCTGCGCCGGGTGATGCAGCACCGCCGAGTGGGCCTCTGGGGGTTTCGACCCCTCCGGACCCGCTCGGCGGTAGCATTTTTCGTCTCATGTTCGACCGCCTGTCCGACCGCTTTGACGGAATCCTCAAGCGCCTGCGCGGCAAGGGACGCCTCACCGAGGCCGATGTCGACGAAATGCTCGGCGAGATTCGCTCGGCGCTGCTCGAGGCAGACGTCAACGTGCGGGTCGTGCGCTCGGTGGTCTCCCGGATCCGCGAGCAGGCCATCGGTATTGAGCTCTCCAAGTCGCTCGACCCCGGCCAGCAGGTCATCAAGATCGTTAATCAAGAACTCACTGCCATGCTCGGCGGCGAGGTCCTCAAAATTACGTACGCCAGCCGGCCGCCCACGGTCATCCTCATGGCGGGCCTGCAGGGTTCGGGAAAGACCACAGCTTCTGGAAAGCTCGCCCGCTGGTTCAAGAGCCAGGGTCGCAACCCACTGCTGGTAGGGGCAGACCTTCAGCGCCCGGCCGCCGTCGAGCAGTTGCGCACCCTCGGTCGCCAGATCGACGTTCCGGTGTTCTCCGAGGCAGACGACATCGTTCGCTCGGGCAAGGGCGATCCGGTCTCGGTGGCCCAGCGGGGCCTGCAGGAGGCCCGCCGCCTCGGCAAGGACGTGCTGATCATCGACACCGCCGGTCGTTTGGCGATCGACGAGGAGTTGATGGAGGAGGTTCGCCGGATCTCTGCCACTACCGAACCTCACTACACCTTCTTGGTGATTGACGCCATGACCGGCCAGGACGCGGTGGACACGGCCGAACGCTTCCACCAGGCGCTCGCTATCGACGGCGTCATCTTGTCCAAGCTTGACGGCGACGCACGCGGTGGAGCGGCACTCAGCGTCAAAGAGGTCATCGGTCGGCCGATCGCCTTCGCTAGCACCGGCGAGAAGCTGGACGCCTTTGAGCAGTTCCACCCCGATCGCATGGCGAGCCGGATTCTCGGCATGGGCGACATGCTCAGCCTCATCGAGAAGGCCGAACAGGTCCTTGATCAGGAGCAGGCCGAGGCCGCTGCTACCCGCCTCATGGAGGGTGAATTCACCCTCGACGACTTCCTCGAGCAGATGCAGGCTGTCAAGAAGATGGGCCCAATCAACAACCTGCTCGGTATGATGCCGGGAATGCCCAAGGAGCTGAAGGGCGCCAAAATTGAGGACGATCAGCTCTCACGGGTAGAGGCAATCATCCGGTCGATGACACCGGTAGAGCGCCGCAAACCAGAAATGATTAACGGGAGCCGACGCCTGCGGATAGCCAACGGCAGCGGAACCAGCACCGGTGAAGTCAACCGACTCGTCAAGCAATTCAGCGAAATGCAGAAGATGATGAAGCGATTCGGTGGCATGGCCGGCGGCAAAAAGGGCAAACGGCGGATGCCGATGATGCCACCCGGCTTCCCGGGAATGAATTGACGAGAGGAACGTACGTACATGGCCGTCAAACTGCGACTTACGCGCATCGGCAAGACCAAGCAGCCGCAGTACCGCATCGTGGCAACGGATAGCCGTTCGCCCCGTGACGGTCGCTTCATCGAGATCCTCGGGCATTACAACCCGCGGCAGGAGCCCTCGACCCTGACTGTAAACAACGAAAAGACCGTCAAGTGGCTCATGGAGGGCGCGCAGCCCAGCGAGCGCGTGAAGAAGTTGCTCGAGATCTCCGGCGCCTGGGGCGAGTTCTCCTCGGCCCGTGCTGCCAAGTAGCACCGTGACTGTCGAGAATCAGATCCCGGCTCCGGTCGCATCGGCTGTGCTCGAGCACGTCGTGCGGTCCATCGTGGACAACCCCGATGCGGTGATCGTGAGCGCATCACCCGGTCGTGGCCGTTTGCGCCTCGAGGTCCGAGTCGGGCCCGACGACCTCGGTCGAGTCATCGGAAAGCGCGGCAAGACGGCGCAGGCAATCCGCACGCTCGTGCGCGCTGCTGCAAGCCGTGACGGCGTTGACGTCGAAGTCGATTTCGTCGATTGACCGACCTGCTCGTCGTCGGGCGGGTGGGTAAGGCCCACGGACTGCGTGGAGAGGTCTACGTTGACCTCGTTACTGACCGCACGGAGCGTCTCGCTCCCGGAAGTGTGCTTCACGCCGGTACACGCCTGCTCACCGTGCTGGCCTCCAAGCCGCAACAGACCCGCTGGTTGGTGCAGTTCGAGGGTGTCAACGATCGCGCAGCGGCCGAGGCCCTGACCAAAACCGAACTCGAGGCGGAGCCGATAGCGGACCCTGAGGCGGTGTGGGTACATGAACTCATCGGCTCGCGTGTGGTCGAGCGTGACGGAACCGATCGCGGTCGTTGTGTCGGCGTTCTCGCGAATCCCGCCCACGACATTCTCGAACTCGAGTCCGGCGCGTTGGTTCCGACGATCTTCATCCTCTCCTGCGCGGACGGCATCACCACGATCGACCCGCCCGAGGGACTCTTCGCGGTCTACGAGGACTGAACATGCGCATCGACGTGTTCACGATCTTCCCGGGGTTGGTGGACACGTTCTGCTCGGAGGCCCTGCTCGGCAAGGCCCGGGGCTCCGGTCTGGTCGACCTGCGCTGCCATGACCTGCGGGAGCACACCACCGACGTGCACCGCACGGTCGACGATTCCCCCTTTGGCGGGGGTGCCGGGATGCTGATGCGCCCCGAACCGATCGTTGCCTCGATCGAGGCCGCCAACCCGCCGCGCCCGATCTTTCTGCTCGGCCCGGGCGGGCGTCGCTTCAACCAGGCCATCGCTGGTGAACTGGCCGGTAGCGCCGGTTTCAGCCTGCTCTGCGGCCGCTACGAAGGCATAGACCACCGGATTCGCGAACGTGTCGTGGACGGTGAACTGAGCGTCGGCGACGTGGTGCTCGGCGGGGGAGAGGTTGCCGCGTGTCTGGTGATCGAGGCAGTAACGCGCCTCCTGCCGGGGCTGATGGGCAACACCCTGAGCCCGCTCACCGAGAGCTTTGCCGCAGATGGTCTGCTGGAGGAGCCTCAGTACACGCGCCCGGCGGACTTCCGGGGGTGGACGGTTCCCGAGGTGCTGCGCTCCGGTGATCACGCCCGGATGGACCGCTGGCGCCTCGCCCAGCGCCTCCATCGCACCATGCGCTACCGCCCGGACCTGATCGAGGCCCGCGGGGGAATTGCACCAAACGAGCAGCGGCTGTTGGAAGAGTTCCCCCCGGTCCCGTATCCTTGAGTGTTCCCGTACGGCTGTTTGCCGCCACTCTCGAGGAAGCGTTTGCCTCATGAAGACCACCGATTTCGTCGATCAGCAGTACATCAAGTCCGACGTCCCGAGTTTCAACCCCGGCGACGAGGTGAAGGTGCACGTGCGAGTCGTCGAAGGCAGCCGTGAGCGCGTTCAGGTGTTCCAGGGCAACGTCATCTCCATGACCGGCGGCGGCGTTCAGGAGGCCTTCACGGTCCGCAAGGTGTCGTTCGGCATCGGCGTGGAGCGTACGTTCCCGAAGCATTCCCCGATCATCGCCAAGCTCGAGGTCATCCGTCGCGGTGACGTGCGTCGCGCCAAGCTGTACTACCTGCGTGACCGCACCGGCAAGGCTGCCAAGATCCGCGAAAAGCGCGACCGCTGACGTCAGGAGGCGCACGTTGAGCGCCGACGATCTCGAGAACTTCGAAGCCGACCGTGAACTCCAGCTCGCTCAGGAGTACCAAGACATTGCGGGCATGTTCCGCTATGCCGTCGAGACAGATCGCCGGTTTTACCTCGCGAACGACGTGCAGGTGAATGTGTTGTCCGATGGAGCCCGTCCCCTGATCGAGGTCAAGCTCACCGATGCGTGGGTGTGGGACATGTACCGCAAGAGCCGGCTCGTTCCGGCCGTGCGGGTCTTGACGTTCAAGGACGTCAACGTGGAAGAACTTCCCACCAAGGAGATCTAGTCCCGTGGGCCGGGCCAATCAGGCTCGGGGAGCGCATGGTGAAGGGCTCGTAGCCGAGTGGTACGAGGCGCGTGGGTACACCGTGCTGGACCGCAACTGGCGGCACGGCCGGATGGGTGAGATCGACCTCGTGGTGGAGCGTGAGCCGGGCTGGGTGGTGTTCTGCGAGGTGAAGACGCGCTCCACCGCAGCGTTCGGGCATCCATGGGAGGCGATCGGCCCCGACAAACTGCTGCGGATGCGCAGGTTGGCGCTGGCGTGGATGGCCGACCACGGTCGCGGCAGGGACCGGGTCCGTATCGACGCCGCTGCCGTGCTCGGCGGTGCGATCGAGGTGCTCCACGGCATCTAGGCCCCCAGTCCTGGCCCGCCGACTGGCCCGCGCGCGGTCAGCCGAGGAAGCCCCAGAGGATCAGGGCGACCGCAATGGCTGCGATGGCGGCAAAGATCCACTTGTCGCCCGGTTTCACGACCTTCTTCCGGTACGGGTTGTAGCCCACGGGATCATTATCGTCGGGGAAAACCGAACGAGCGAAGGGGATCGCCATGGAAACCATCAAGGTCGAGCGCAACCAAGGGGTCGTCACCATCACCCTGAACCGGCCCGAGCGCAAGAACGCCGTAAACCGGACGATGTGGACGGAGCTGTTCAGCACGCTCAAGGAGATCGGCGGCAACCCCGACGACCGCTGCGTGGTACTCACCGGGGCGGCCGGGGATTTCTGCTCGGGAGCGGACCTGTCGGGCGGGGGCGCCATCGACGAAAAGCCCCGGCACCAGCTGTTCGCCATGCGCGACGTGCGCGACGTGATCCTCGCGATCTACCACCTGCCCCAGCCGACTATTGCCAAGGTGCGCGGCGTCGCTGTCGGCGTCGGGATGTCGTTCGCGATGTGCTGCGACCTCATCGTGGCTTCGGACAACGCCCGCTTCAGCGAGATCTTCGCCAAGCGCGGCCTCACGCTCGACGGCGGTGCTTCCTGGCTGCTGCCGCGCCGTGTCGGCCTGCACCGCGCCAAGGAGCTTGCACTGTTCGCGGACATCATCGACGCCCGCGAGGCAGAGCGCATCAACCTCGTGAATCGCGTCGTCGTCGATGGCGAGATCGATGCCTTCGTCGATGACTGGGCGGCCAAGCTCGCCGGCGCTGCACCGATCGCGGTGGCGCAGAGCAAGCGTCTCCTCAACAACTACACGGCGGTCACCCTTGAGCAGGCGCTCGAGGACGAGGGCGCAGCACAGACGATCAACTTCGCGACGAAGGACACGCCTGAGGCGATCCAGGCGTGGATCGAGAAGCGCACACCGAACTTCCTGGGCAGGTAACACCGCGCAGGTCGGGGTGACACGGTCCCCGACGGGGCCGGAGGTAGGTTCTCGGTGTGCGACGGTTGCTGGGACTCTGCGTTCTCGTGGGCGTGTTCTTGCTCGTCAACCCGACAACAGCGCTTGCGCAGGTGGACACCACGGTGCCCCTCGGCGCACCTGAACCGAGCGCGGTTACCACCACCACCAACGTCGACCCGACCGTGTCGACCCTTCCGCCCGACTGCACGCCGCCGAAGCCTCCCGACGTGGTGTTCATAGGGCGCATCATCGATGCAACAGCGGGAACCGGGCGTTTCATCGTGACGGTGATCCGTTCGGACCCGAGCAGGTTCCTGACGGAGGGTCGCGCCGTTGACGTCCGCATTGGCGCCGACGTCCGCTTCCTTGTCCTCAACCAGAACTACTTGATCGCGGCCGAGCACACCCCGGACAACGTCTTGCGCTCGAAGGTCCGCCAACCGCTGCCGGTGTTCGGTGGCGATCTCGTGGTCGGTATCGACGACTACGGCCCGTCGTGCCCCGCACTGTCGGACCCGATCGTGGTACGCAACGACGACGGCACTGCGATCGACACCGGGGTGCTGAGCGCGTTCCTCGACGACCGGCGCGGGATCGCGCTCGCCCTCATCAAGCCGATGATCGGGGTGGCGCTTGCCCTCCTCGCGATCTGGGCGCTCAAACGGCTTGCCGTCTATGCGGCCAAGGGCCTCGGCGACATCCTCAGCCAGCGCTAGGCCGTCTCGGCTACGGCCCGTAGTTCGGCCACGGCGGTGGCGAGGCCGCCCGGGTGGTGGAAGAGTGCCGTGCCCGCCACGAACACGTTGCCGCCCGCGGCGCGTGCTGCGGCAATCGTCTTGGTGCTGATACCGCCGTCCACCTCGATGTCGATGTCGAATCCGCTCGCGTCGATCATGTTGCGCACCTCGCGGATCTTGGGCTCCATGTTCGCGATGTAGGCCTGACCGCCGAAGCCGGGGTTCACCGTCATCACGAGCACCATGTCGACGAGGTCGAGCACGTTGGCGATGGCGCTTGCCGGCGTTGCGGGGTTGATGACGACCGAGGCATTCGCGCCCAGGGATCGGATGAGGCCGAGGGTGCGGTGCAGGTGCGTGCAGGCCTCGACGTGGACGATGAGGCGCTCGCACCCCGCCTTGACCCAGCGTTCGGCCATCGCATCGGCGGTGAGCACCATCAGGTGGGCCTCGAACGGGAGCGAGGTGTGCTTGCGTGCGGCAGCCACCACATCGGGACCGATGGTGAGATTGGGCACGAACTGACCGTCCATGATGTCCCAGTGGATCCGGTCGACCCCGGCCGCCTCGAGGGCAGCAAGCTCTTCGCCGAGACGGGCGAAGTCACAGGGCAGGACGGACGGGGCGATCTGGATGGCGCTGCTCATCGACGATCACGCTAACGGGCCCGCCTACGCTCGATGGTCATGGAACTCGAGCTCGCCGTCGAACGCCTTGCGGTGGGTGGCAATGGTATTGCGCGAGAGCCCGATGGGCGGGTGGTGTTCGTCGAGGGCGCCCTTCCGGGCGAGACCGTTCGCGCGGAGATTGTGAGCCGCGGGAAGGACTTTTGGAGGGCGCGGACGCTCGAGGTGATCGAGGCCGCGGCGGCACGGGTCGCGCCCCCGTGCCCGCACGTGCGGGCGGGGTGCGGCGGCTGTGGCTGGCAGTACGTGGCGACCGGGGCCCAACCGACCCTGAAAGCGGCGATGGTGAGTGATGCCCTGGCGCGTCAGGGCAGGCTGGCGGACGCCGTGGTGACGGTGGGCTCGGGGGTGGACGGGTTCGGGTACCGCACCACGCTGCGCGCCGGCGTCGCCCCCGACGGACGTCTCGGGCTACGGCGGCAGGCAAGCCACGAGATCGTTCGCCTCGGCGACTGTCCGGTGGCCCACCCAGCTCTCTCGGCGCTGCTCGGGACGGTGAGGGCCCCGGGGGCTGACGAGGTGGTGATGCGTGTGAGCGAGGCGAGCGGTGAGCGGACGCTGCTTGTTGTCCCGGGGACTGCGACGACACGGCTCGAGGGTGTGCCCGCAGATGTGAAGGTGGGTGCCGACGCGTTCCTGTTCGAAGTGGTGGACGGGCAGCGGCTCCGTGTGTCGGCCGGGTCGTTCTTCCAGTCGTCGGCCCGCAGCGCCTCGCTGCTCGTCGACGCGGTCCGCCGCGCAGCGGGCGATACGTCGGGCATGACATCGTGGGCAGATCTGTATTCCGGGATCGGGCTCTTCGCTGCCACCCTGTTCCGTGATGTTGCCGTGGTGGTCGTCGAGCTCTCGGCGAGCTCGGTGGCCGATGCACGGCTCAACCTTGCCGATCGGCAGGCCGCGATTATCGAGGGCGATGTGGAGACGTGGACACCGGCACCGGTGGACCTCGTCGTGGCGGATCCATCCCGGTCCGGGCTCGGGCGTGGTGGTGTTGGTGCTGTGACGGGTACGGGGGCCGGCACCGTCGTGCTCGTGAGCTGTGATGCTGCGGCACTCGGTCGCGATACCGCGCTCCTGGCTGCAGCCGGTTACCGACACGCAGGGTCCGAGGTACTGGAGCTGTTCCCACAGACCCCACACGTCGAGGTAGTTACGCGATTCGAGCGAGTCGGCGGCTGACACGGTCGAGGAACCGTGTCCGTTGTTCGTGTGTGCTGCGGTCGACGCCGTAGAACGCAATCCAGTGCACCCTGCAGCGGCGGTTGACCGATGCGCGCAGCGAGCGCTTCGCGAAACGCTTGCCCGCCTCGCCCTCTACAGCGTTGATCCACTTGGGCGAGCCGTGCGTGGTGACCACCACGATCCGCTTGATGTTCGTCAGCAGCGGGCTGGGCGGGCGGCCGTCATCGTGAACCTCGGCGGCCACGCCGTTCACCCACACCCGCTCGAACCAGCCCTTGAGCATTGCCGGCTGTGCTCCCCACCAGGTTGGGTACACGAGAACGAGCATCTCGCACGCGCGGACGAGCGCCACGTGATCGGCGATCTGCGGCTTGGTCCCGGGAGGGTCGCGGTGCCGACGGTGCTCGTCCTCGGAAAGCAGCGGGTCGAAGCCCTCTGCATAGAGGTCGATGAGCGTCACGGTATGGCGCCCCTCCCGCAGGGTCGCCAGAGCACGCTCCAGCGCTGCCGCGGTCAGGCTGTCGGTGCGAGGATGAACCGAGACGACGAGTGCCTTCACCATGTCTCGAACTCCCGCCGGACACGATTGAGGAACCGACGACGGTCCTCATCGGTTGCAGTGTCCATGCGGTGCAGCCCGAGCCAGGTGGTTCGCGTGCGCCATCCTGCAGAGATGCGCAGCGCCCGGGCAAGGGTACGCCGGCCCCCGTCGGCGCCGAGAGCCGTCACCAGCCGCGACGACCCGTACGTAGTGACACCGGCGATCCGTCGGACGTGTCCGAGTTGGGGCACGATGCGGTTCTTGTCGTTGAAGCCGAAGGCCACGCCCTGGACGAGCACGCGGTCCATCCAGCCCTTCATCGCGGCGGGAAGCCCGGACCACCAGGTGGGGTACACGAAAACCAGCGCCTCCGCCGCCTTGACGTACTCTGCGTAGCGGGCCACGAGGGGGTCCTGGATCGGATTGGCGCCGAGGTACTCGCGGTGCTCGGCCTCGGTGAGTGCCGGTTGGAACCCCTCTGCATAGAGGTCGCAGACGTTCACGTCGTGCGAAGCCAGCGAATCCAGCACGGTGTCCAACACTGCGCGGCTGAAACTGTTCGCCGAGGGGTGGGCGTGCACAACCGTGATCTTCATACCGGGAGCGCGAACCATACCCGTGAGACCGCACGGGGGATCCAAAACTGCATTGCGGCCCGGTGAATTCGATCAGGCGACGGTGAAACGCCGCGTGTGGTGGCCGGTGGCCCCGTCAGGGTCTGGGGGACGAACGACGTCGGTCTGTACCTCGCCGGTACTGTCCGTCGTGCGCACGCTGACCCGATATTTCCCGGGTGTTGCCTCCCAGGCGTAGCGCCACTGGCGCCACGTATCGAGCGCCCCGCGGTCGTCGAGGACGGCTTCGGCCCAGGGTCCGTCGTTGACCTGCACCTCCACCCGCGCCACACCGCGGCGGTGGGCCCACGCGACGCCCCCGAGGTTGACCGTTCCCGCGCTGACGGTGGAGCCGCGCCGGGGCACGTCGATCCGGCTCTGGGCCTTGACGGGGCCGAGAGCAGACCAGCCACGCGGAACCCAGTACCCGGTGTCCTCGGCCCAGGTGGTCAGTTTGATGTCGGTGACCCACTTGGTGGCCGAGACGTAGCCGTACAGTCCGGGCACAACGAGTCGGGCCGGGAACCCGTGCGCGACCAGGAGCGGCTTGCCGTTCATCCCGATGGCGAGCATGGGCTCACGCCCATCGAGGGCGGCCTCGACGGGGAAGCCACTGGTCCATCCATCGGCGCTCGTGGAATAGACCTGTTCGGCACCCTTGCCCACGCCCACCTCGGCGAGCAGGTCGGCAAGGAGCACGCCCTGCCAGGTTGCCGTTCCGACGAGGTCGCCACCGACCTCGTTGGAGACGCACGCGAGCGTGACGGTCCGCTCGACCTGCGGACGCGAGAGCACGTCCTGATAGCGAAGGACCAACTCGCGATCGACCATCCCGTGGATGCGTAGTTGCCAGTTCTCGGTGGTGACGTTCGGGAACGAGATCGCAGTATCGATGCGATAGAAGTCATCGCTCGGCGTGATGAACGGGGTCTCGCTCTCGAGGTTGTCGACGCTGGCGTCGGGTGCACCGGTGGCCCCCGCCGTCGAGGGCTGTGAGGCGACGGTGGTCGAGGCGATTGGGGGGAGCGAGGCTGGGGCACCCTCGGTGAGGCGACGGACCCGGCGTCCCTCGAGGGCGACGCCGGACGCGGCCGTGACTGCCGCCGCTGCGGCGACCGAGCCACCGGCCACGAGGAAACCGCGCCGGTCCAGTCCGAGGGGAACCCGTGACCGGTGCGGCGTGTGGCTCAACCTCCAGCGTCCCTCGAGGACATCGATGAGCCCCAGCAGCGCGGCCGCCCCGATGACCGCGGCGAGCACAGTGGGCATGACGGTGGACAACGAGGGCTGCGGCCGGTCGAGCACACAGAGAACCCCGAGGGCCCCGAACGACACGAATCCAACCGCCCCCGACCACCGGTTGCGCAGGGCTCGCCACCCGATCACGAGCGCCAGCATTCCCATCACGGTGTAGATGCCGATGCGGAGCGCGCGCTTGTCGTTCGTGCCGAACCAATCGATAGCAAGGCGCTTCAGCCATCCCGGCACTCGGTCGATGAAGGCACTGCCCACAGCGTCCATCGGCGTGCTCGTTGAGAACCATTGGGCGGTCAGCAGGCCGACGCCCACGGCGAGCGCTCCGGCAAGCAGGCCACAAAGCGCGCCGAGGTACCACGGCGCGCTGAGGCGGCCGGCTTGGCTCCGTGGTGCCTGCGGATCGGTCTCTGCGGTCATCGCGTCGTCGAACATGTGCCTACCGTCTGCGGGGGAGGAGGGCGTGAACTGCGCGCCTGTGCTGGATTCAAGCAGGAAGCAGCGGCACTGCCACCGCCTCAACGAAGGGCACGAAGTACTTGGACGCCGTGGCCCCGATGTGATTGTCGTCGCGGTACATCTGGATGTTGCCGAGCATCACGGCGCACTGCTGCAGGTTGCACATCCAGTCGCTCGCTTTCATGTAGGTGGCATCGGCTGCCTTTGCTGCCTCCACCTCGGCATCGACGACCGGTTTGCGCTCTGCTCGGGAGCGGTCGATGAGGCAGTCCCGGGCTGTCGAGAGGTTGTTGGCCAGACACTTTGCCGGCCAGGACTCCGGATGGGGGATATCGCCGATCACGATGAGTTTGTTCGTCAGGCTGCGCAGCGACTTGAGCGTGGGAGTCAGCGCTGCGAGCCACTGGCTACGAGCATTGGACTTCGCCGGTCGGTTGGTGAGTCGGTAACGGTACGAGCCGACGAGGATGAGGTTCGGCTCCTCGGACTTCAGCCGGTTCATGACGGCCTTGCGCCAGGGCCCGCACTCGGTTCGCTTGCGGTTCGCCTCGTCGTACGTGACGAACTCTGCCATCGCGCAGCCCTTCTTCACGAGCACGAGCAACCGCCAGCCACGCTTGGTCGCGATCGATTCGAGGGCCGGGAACCACTGGGCGGCATGGGAGTCGCCGACGAGCGCCACCTTGACCGTGCTGTTCGGGTCCCCGTACGTGCAGGTCCCCGACTCGATGGTCCCCGGGTCGAGGAGACAGCCGTCTGAATAGAGGGCGGGAAGGTCCTTGCTGATCGTGTTGAATCCCGGGGTCAGGTTTGACGGCACGTCGGTCGCCCGGAGTGAAGCGTCGAGCACCTCGGCGTTGCGTTCGATGAGGTCGCTCAGGCGGTACACCGTGCCGGGATCGACAGTGTTGGTCGAGCCGGCCGATGTCGGGAGCGGCACGGGAGCCGTGAGGTCTGTCGGACTGATCGTGTCCGTGGTACCGCCGTTGGCTCCGTCGATGTCGTCGATGCTGAGGTCCGGCGCCGCAACGTCGCCTCCTCCGCTGGTCCGTACGTCCGAACGCACGGTCAGCACACCCGCGAATACGCTGACAGCGACCAGACAGGCTCCGACGGCAAGTCCGCGGCGAGCCTGCGCCGAGAACCATGGCGAATGACGGGCGGGGTCCTCCACGAGGATGAACGAGATTGCGGCGAGCGACCCGGCGATGGCAACGGCACCGATCCGCTGGGGGATGCTGAGCGGGCCCCACTTCGCGTCGGCGAGGATGAACACGGGCCAGTGCCAGAGGTAGATGGCGTACGAGCGCTTGCCGACCCACTGGAGCGGACCGGCACGCAGGATTGTGAGCGGACCGTTGCGGGTGATAGCGCCACCGGCCGTGATGACGGCAACGGTGGACAGCACCGGTAGGAGTGCGGCGAAACCGGGGAACGCAGTGCTGTCACTGATGACGAGCGATGCCACAACGATTCCGAGCAGACCTACCCAGCCCAGCACCGCTCGAGCCTGCTCGGGAATGCGCACTACCCTCGTGCCGATCACGGCGAGGGCTGCGCCGGCCAGGAGTTCCCATGCGCGCGTCGGCAACAGATAGAAGGCCCAGACGGGGGAGCGTTGGGTGTACCAGAAGCAGGCGACCAGCGAGACGGTCCCGAGGCCAACGATGAGGCCGGTGATTGCCCGCATGCGGTTACGCGCCCTGCCGGCGAGCATGACGAGAACGGGCCAGACGACGTAGAACTGCTCCTCGAGCGCGAGCGACCAGAAGTGCAGGAGCGGCGACGGTGACGTGGCCGCTGCCTGGGCGCCGAGGTAGTCGCTGTTGCGGTTGCCGAACACGATGTTCACGACGAAGAGGGCAGCGGCGACAGCGTCACGCCCGACGTCTTTGAGCAGTACCGGCGAGAGCATCCAGCGAGCAGCGATCACGGTGACGACGATGACGAGGCACGATGCGGGCAGGAGGCGGCGGACGCGCCTCGCCCAGAAGTCCGGCAATGACACGGTTCCTGTGCTCTGCAGTTCCCGGATCAGCAGCGAGGTGATCAGGAACCCGGACAGCACGAAGAAGACGTCCACGCCGACGAGGCCGCCGTGGAACGGTCCCAGTTTGAAGTGGTACGCAATGACGAGCAGCACAGCGATGGCACGGAGTCCTTCGATGTCCGCGCGGAACGCGTTGCCGCCGGGTTCCTGCCCGGGGTGATCTGTGCGCGCGCGGCGTGTCGGAGTGCTTCTCTGAGCGCGCTCGCTTCGCCAGTCCATCGACGTCGGCCTCGGGGCGGGCACGCGCCCGCTCGGTGCGGGGATCGGATCCTCCCGTTGCTCGGGACGACGCGCGGGGCCCCGAGCGTTACGCGGTTCGGGGGCCGGAGGGTGAGCGGGGGGTTGCCCCGCCCGGCCGCGCCCTCGCTTGGGGGCAAGCGGCGGAGGACGGTCGGCACGCGGCTCAGGACGATAGGGCGCGCGCGGCCACCCGTCGTTGCCACCGTTGCCACCGGGTTGCGCCGGGTCGAGGAATGGATCGCCCACGACCATGCGCCTATGTTCGCACGCGGTCCACCTGCGGCCGGGGCACCTCGCAGGTCTAGTCGCGATCGGCCGGTGGGTCTAAGGTCACTTGATGGACTACCAGCAGATCACCGTGGGGATCGACGCAGGGGTGATGCTTGTCACGCTCAATCGCCCCGAGCAACTGAACTCTTGGACAGCCCGGATGGGCCGAGAACTCTCGGCCGCGATGATGGCGGCTCACGACGATGACGACGTCCGTGTTGTCGTGCTCACGGGTGCCGGTCGCGCGTTCTGTGCAGGAGCAGACCTCAGTTCCGGAGGCAGCACATTCGACAGTGACGAACGCGACCGCGACGAGGCGGTGGGCACCGAGTTTGTGCTGCCGTGGCAGATCCGCAAACCTGTCATCGCAGCGATCAACGGGCACGCGGTCGGCGTGGGGGTCACCTACCCGCTCTGTGCCGATGTTCGCTTTGTTGCCGAGGACGCCAAGTGTCAGTTCGCGTTCGTGCGCCGTGGGATGATGCCCGAATTGGCTGCCCACGTGCTGCTCGCACGGGTTGCGGGCATTGAGCGAGCGGCCGATCTGTTGCTGTCCGGAAGAATGGTGAGCGGCAGGGAACTCAGCGATCTCGGGGTTGCATCTCGGTCGATGCCCGCCGACAAGGTGCTGCCCGCTGCGATGGCGTGGGCTCGGGACGTGGCGACGAATGCGGCGCCGGTGTCGGTGGCGCTCACCAAACAATTGCTGTGGGCCGATGTTGCCCCTGCCCTGCGGTTGATGATGCGGACGGAATCGGCACCGTTCGAGTGGCTCGGTCGTCAGGCGGACGCCCGGGAGGGGGTTACGGCTTTTCTGGAGAAGCGCCCGCCGAACTGGTCATTGCGCGTCACCGCCGACGTACCCGACTTCCCCGGGATGGGCGGCTGAGTAGTGAAGCCGAAAATGGGACTGACCAGCGCACAGGCGCTGGTCAGTGTGGTGCCTCCCCTGGGTCTCGAACCCAGAACCTGCGGATTAAGAGTCCGTTGCTCTACCGTTGAGCTAGAGAGGCAGGAGCGGCGAGTCTAACGACTCACTGCTTTGATTGGGGTGACCGACGGGAATCGAACCCGCGACCTACAGGACCACAACCTGTTGCTCTACCAATTGAGCTACGGCCACCAAGGAGTCACTATTCTGGCATCTGGAGCGCCCAACTCCACCACCGGATCACCAGTCGGTGTCCGTCCTGCTGAGACCTTGTGCGCCGCAGGGTAGACAGGAACAGATGAGCACCCTCACGAGACTGACGTTCCCGCGCCTCGTGGCGCGGGCCCTGCTGCGGAGGTGCCCGTGGTGCGCTGGCAAGAAGGCCTGGTTCCGCTCGTGGTTCCGCCGGTATGACCGATGCCGAACTTGCGGACTGCGCTGGAACCGGGGCCAGGACGGGTTCGAGCTGGGGGCGATGACCGTCGCCGTCGTCATCACCGGGGGAAGCGTGATGCTGTTCCTCTCCATCTCCATTGCGGTCTCGTACCCCGATTTCGAGGTCGTCCCCATGGCGCTGATCGGTGCGGTGATTGCGCTGGTCATGCCCGTGCTCACGTACCCATTCACCCAGACGCTCTGGTCAGCGTTCGACCTCCGGGTGCACCCGCCCACCCGGGACGAGTTCCTTCCCGACACACCCGTTGAGCTCCTTCCCGCCGCCCTCACCGAGGCCGAGGAGGCCCGGGCCGTCAAGGCGACGGACATGTGGGCAAGCCCGTCTGGGCAAGGGGAAAACCCCTCTTGATCGAACATATGCTTGCACGAACAGTCGTTCGCAGTTACACTGTTGTCGTTCGTGAACGGAACCCTGTAACACCCCTTCCGTAGGGTCCCGCTCACCGAATCGAGTCCGGCGGTTCCGGCCTCCACGAAGCAGCGGCGACACCCCGGAGACCCTCCGGGAACGAAAGGAACGGTAATGAGCACGGATCGTGAGAAGGCGCTGGAAATGGCGCTCGCCCAGATCGACAAGCAGTACGGCAAGGGTTCCATCATGCGGATGGGCGAGAAGAAGACCATGGCGATCGAGGTCGTGCCGACGGGCGCCCTCGCCCTCGACATCGCCCTCGGCATCGGCGGCATCCCCCGCGGCCGCATTGTGGAAATCTTCGGTCCGGAGTCCTCCGGCAAGTCCACGCTGGCCATGCACCTCGTCGCTGAGGCCCAGCGCAACGGCGGTATCTGTGCCTACATCGATGCCGAACACGCCATGGACCCGATCTATGCCAAGGCCATCGGCGTGGACATCGACCAGTTGCTGATCTCCCAGCCCGATACCGGTGAGCAGGCCCTCGAGATCGCCGACATGCTGGTCCGGTCCGGGGCGATCGACGTGATCGTCATCGACTCGGTGGCGGCCCTCACGCCCAAGGCCGAGATCGAGGGCGAGATGGGGGACACCCACGTTGGTCTGCAGGCCCGCTTGATGTCCCAGGCGCTGCGCAAGCTCACGGCCAACCTCAACAAGACGAAGACCATCATGGTGTTCATCAACCAGTTGCGCGAGAAGATCGGTGTGATGTTCGGTTCACCGGAAACCACTCCGGGTGGCCGAGCGCTGAAGTTCTACTCGTCGGTCCGGCTCGACATCCGTCGAATCGAGGCGATCAAGGACGGCGCCGAGGTCGTTGGCTCCCGCACCCGGGTCAAGGTCGTCAAGAACAAGGTGGCCCCGCCCTTCAAACAGGCAGAGTTCGACATCATGTACGGCAAGGGGATCAGCCGGGAGGGTTCGGTGCTCGACTTGGGTGTCGAGCTGGGCATCATCAAGAAGTCCGGAGCCTGGTTCACCTACGAGGGTGAACAACTCGGGCAGGGCCGGGAGAACGCCAAGAACTTCCTGAACACCAACCCCGAGATCATGGTGGAGGTCTCCGAGAAGGTAAAGATCGCCGCCGGGCTCGGGGAGAACCTCGAGGACGTCGTCGCCGAGGAAGAAGAGGATGAGTCCGTCGAGGTCGACTGACCACGATGCCCGCCGTTGGGCCTGGCCGACCGCACCCCGGTGCGCTCGGCCAGGCCCTAGGCTTTTTTGATGGCCAAGAGTTACGTCGTTCGCACGTTTGGGTGCCAGATGAACGAGCATGACTCCGAACGCATCGCGGGACTGCTCAAGCAAGACGGCCTGGTGCCGGCCGAATCTGAGGACGACGCCGATGTTGTGGTGCTCAATACTTGCTGTATCCGGGAGAACGCCGACAACAAGCTGTACGGCACTCTCGGCCACCTGAAGACCTGGAAAGGCGAGAAGGATGGTCGCCAGATTGTCGTGGCCGGCTGCCTTGCCCAGAAGGACAAAGATCTCGTCCGGGACAAGGCTCCGTACGTCGATGTGGTGCTCGGCACCCACAACGTGCACCGAGCGGCGATCCTCATGGGTGAGGCCCGAACGAGTGGCCCGATCACCGAGATCCTTGACGAGGCGGTCATCAACGACCACGCCATGTTCCCGTCGGCCCTCCCGGCACAGCGCGAGACCTCCTACAACGCTTGGGTGACCATCCAGATCGGCTGCGACAACAAGTGCGCCTTCTGCATCGTGCCTGCAGTACGCGGTGTGGAGATCAGCAGGCCGTTCGAGGACATCGTGACTGAGGTGCGGGCGCTTGCCGCTGCGGGCGTGTCCGAGGTAACCCTGCTCGGCCAGAACGTGAACAGCTACGGCCGCGACCTGCAGCTCGCCGCCAGGCAGGGAGGCGATGCCGATGCCCGAGTGCGCCCGTTGTTCGCGGACCTTCTCAGCGCCGTGGGTTCGGTTGCCGGCATTCGCCGGGTCCGGTTCACGAGCCCACACCCCAAAGACATGCGCCCGGAGACCTTCGCAGCAATGGCATCGGTGCCCAGCGTGTGCGAGCACCTGCACTACCCGCTGCAGTCCGGCAGCGATGCGGTACTTGCCGCCATGCACCGGGGGTACACCGCTGACCGCTACCTCGAGCGGCTCGCGCAGGCCCGGATGCTGATGCCGGATCTCGCGGTGTCCACCGACATCATCGTGGGGTTCCCCGGTGAGACCGAGGAGGACTTCGTCCGCACACTCGAGGTGGCCAGTGCCGCCCAGTTCGACTACGCGTACACGTTCCTCTTCTCGCCCCGGCCGGGAACCGAGGCTGCCGAGATGCAGGACCGCTTCGTGGACGCCGCCGTTGCCTCCGAGCGGTTCGCCCGGTTGCGTGTGGTGATCGAGCGTTCTGCGCTCGCCAAACACCGCGAACGCGTTGGCCGGGTGGAGGAGGTGCTTGTGGAGGGTCCGTCCAAGAAAGATCCGTCGGTAACGAGTGGCCGTACCCGTCAGAACAAACTCGTGCACTTCACGCCCCCGCGGCCCCTGCGCCCGGGCGCCTACGCCGAGGTAGAGATCGTTCACGGCGCACCACACCACCTGATGGGTGAGTTCCGGTCGCTGTTGCATGACGCAGCCCACAAGGTGCGCATCCCGGTGTCCTCGGCCCAGTGAGCAAATCCGGCGGGGCCACAGTCCCGGCAGTTGCCATCGTGGGCGCCACCGCCTCGGGCAAGAGCGACCTCGCAATGGCACTCGCCCGCCGGATACCCCACGTGGAGATCGTTGCGGTGGACGCGATGCAGGTGTACCGGAGCATGGACATCGGTACGGCTAAGCCAACGGTTGCCGAGCGTGCCGAGGTTCGTCACCACGGCATCGACCTCGTCACCCCGTCAGAACCGTTCACGGTTGCAGACTTCCAGCAGATGGCCAACGAGGCCCTCGGAACCATTTCGTCGCGAGGGGGCATGCCCGTATTGGTGGCCGGCACCGGGCTGTACCTCTCGGCGCTCGTCAACCACCTCGAGTTGCCGGGCTCGTGGCCGGAGGTTCGGATCCGTCTCGAGCACGAGGCGCTCGGGGATCTGGACGCGATGTTTCGGCGCCTGGTGACGGTTGACCCGGTCGCCGCCAGCAAGATGGAACCGACGAATGCACGTCGGATCGTGCGGGCGCTCGAGGTGTGCGAGGGCAGCGGCCGCACGTTCAGCTCGTTCGGGCCGGGTCTGGAGACGTATCCACAGAGCGAGATCACCCAGATCGGCCTGCGCTGGACGCGCGAGCGACTCGCCGTACGCATCGAGGGCCGGGTGCACCGCATGATGGAACAGGGTCTGTTCGGTGAGGTTGAGCGGCTCGCTGCTTCGGGCGAGTTTTCCCGAACTGCCCGGCAGGCGCTCGGCTACAAGGAGTTGCTGGACGTCATGGATGGGCTGTACTCGCTGGACGAGGCAGTGGAGACCATCATCGTGCGAACACGTCAGTTCGCTGTCCGCCAGGATCGTTGGTTCCGCAGGGACCCCCGCATACGCTGGATCGATATCGAGATGGATTCGTTGGAGGCGTTGCCCGTGCTGGCAGTAGCGGTGATGGCATGAGCGGTGCAACAGTGCGCCTCACCAAGCATCACGGACTCGGCAACGACTTTCTGGTTTGGATCGGCGGGCTCGAGGGCCGAGGCAGCGAGCTCGCGATCCGCTGGTGCGATCGGCACCGTGGTATCGGTGCTGACGGACTGCTGCTCGCGAACCTGCGTCCGGACGGCGCGTGGCGAATGATCCTGTTCAATGCCGACGGATCCCGCGCCGGCATGAGTGGCAACGGCATTCGCTGTTTCGTCCAGGCCGTCGGCGACTCCGGGCCCGGTACCTACCGTGTCGTGACCGACTCCGGCGAGAAGCAGGTGGAGGTGATGCCCACCGACGACCCCGCCGTGATCATGGCGAGCGTTGCCATGGGCGTTCCCGCCCCCGGCATGCCGTCGCTGTCGTGGGACGCTGTCGGGGTGCACCCCGATCGCCCGGTGTCGCACATTGACATGGGGAACCCGCATACCGTCGTCGGCGTCGACGATGTGGCTGTCGTGGATCTCGTTCACATCGGCACACAGGTTCCCGACGTGAACCTCGAGATCGTCATGCCCGGACCCGAGGAGCACGCGATCACGATGCGCGTGCACGAGCGTGGCGCCGGGGTGACCGAGGCGTGTGGCACCGGCGCGTGCGCCAGCGCGTGGGCCGCTCTGCAGTGGGGCATGTTGCAGGCAGGTGCTTCCGAGGTGCTCGTCCACATGGATGGCGGCGACGCGACGGTTTGCTTCGACAGCCCGACCGAGGGCGGGCTGACACTCGTCGGGCCCTCGGCACACATCGCCACCGTCTCTGTTGATCTCTGATGCCCTACAACGAGGCGCTCGGCACCACGCTCATCGAGCGCTCGTTCCGCGAGCGAATCGTGCTCGTCGGTGTCACCCTTCCGCCCGACGACGCCGACGACGCCGAGGCGTCGCTCGAGGAACTGCACCTGCTCGTCGACACTGCGGGTGCCGACGAGGTGGCCCGCCTCACCCAGTCACGCGATCGCCCTGACCCGAAATTCTTCCTCGGCAAGGGCAAGGCCGAGGAACTGAGGGATCTGTGTCTCACCGTCGATGCCGACACCGTCGTGTTTGACAATGAGCTCACCCCGGGCCAGCAGTACAACCTGGAGCGCTTGCTCGGCCGTACGGCCCTCGACCGAACAGCGGTCATCCTCGACATCTTTGCCCAGAACGCGCACACCCAGGAGGGCAAGGCGCAGGTGGAACTGGCCATCTTGAGATACCGGCTTCCGCGCATGCGCCGCGGCGCCGAGGCAGCGATGTCCCAGCAGTCAGGCGGTATCGGCACGCGTACGCGCGGCAAGGGCGAGACCAAGCTTGAGGTGGACCGGCGCGCGATCCAGCGCCGCATCGATCACCTCGTTACCGGCCTCGCAGAGATGAGTCGGACCCGATTGCTCCAGCGCAAGGGTCGAGACCGCAGCGGTCTCGTCAACGTCACGATCGTGGGCTACACGAACGCCGGTAAGTCTTCGCTGCTCAACCGTCTCACGGATGCGGGTGTGCTTGTGGAGGACCGCCTGTTCGCCACGCTGGACCCGACCACGCGTCGCCTCTCGCTGCCCGGTGGCGAGCCGGTCCTGCTCACCGACACCGTCGGCTTCGTGCGCCGCCTCCCGCACGGGCTCGTGGAGTCGTTCAAGAGCACCCTCGAGGTGGCCACCTCGGCTGACTACCTCATTCACGTCGTCGACTCCAGTGCGCCCGACCCCGAGGGCCAGATCCGGGCGGTGCACGCGGTGCTCGGCGAGATCGAGGCGGGACGGGTCCCCGAGCTACTCGTGTTCAACAAAGAGGATGTCGCACCTGCCGAGGCGGACCGTCTCGTGCGGAGCCACGAGGGTTCCGTGGCCGTCAGCGCCCGAACCGGCGCCGGCATCGACGGGTTCTTGCGTACGCTGTCGGATCGACTGCGGGCAATGGCCCGGGTCACCGAGCTCATGGTGCCCTACGAACGGGGAGACGTCCTGGCGTCGATCCGACGGGAGGGCGAAGTGGTCTCGGAAACCTACGAGGAAGAGGGGACCAGGGTGCGAGCACGCCTCAGCGACGCTTCAGTCGGACGGCTGTCGGATTACGTCGTCGCGCCCGCCGCCAACGAGCACGGGTGGGTACGTCCGGCATGAGCACCAACGTCTCGGCAGGCTTCGTACCGCCCCCGTACCCGTACGACCGTCTCGATCGCTTCAAGCACTTCGGCGACGCACTCGAGGGCGGCATTGTGGACCTGTCCATCGGTACACCCTGCGACCCCCCGCCGCGGGCCGTCATCGAGGCACTCGCCTCCTCCAACAGCGAACGCGGCTACCCGCCCTCCATCGGGAGCGATCCGCTCCGCAAATCCATCGCTGCGTGGATGAACCGGCGCTTCGCCATCGAGGTGCCGCTCGGCCAGATAGCGGCCTGCATCGGCACCAAGGAGTTCGTGGGCACGCTGCCGCAGTGGCTGCGGTTGCGCTCGCCGGACCGCGACACCGTGCTGTACCCGGCAGTTGCGTACCCCACCTACGAGATGGGGGCCATCCTCGCCGGGTGTCGCGCCGTACCGGTGCCATCGACACCCGGTGGCGGGTTGGACCTCTCGGCGATCAGTGACGATGACGCTCGGCGGGCACTGCTGCTCTGGGTGAACAGCCCGAGTAACCCCACCGGTGCACTCGACGATCTCGGCGCTGCGGCAGCATGGGGTCGATCGCACGGCGTGCCGGTGTTCAGCGATGAGTGCTACGTGGAGTTCACCTGGGACGGTCGTGGGCGCACCATCCTCGAGCACGGTCTCGAGGGCGTGGTGGCAGTGCACTCGGTCTCCAAGCGTTCCAACCTTGCGGGTCTGCGTGTGGGCTTCTACGCGGGTGACGCGGACATCGTCAACTATCTCAAAGAGGTGCGTAAGCACGTCGGCATGATGGTGCCCGGTCCTGCCCAGGCGGCCGCCGCCGTTGCGCTCGCCGATGACGCGCACGTCGTGGCGCAGCGAGACATCTATCTGCGGCGCCTCGACGCAATGGCCCGGATCCTCTCGCGGTGGTCAGGCATTGACATCGCACTCCCCGCAGGTGGCTTCTACCTCTGGTTCGACGCGCAGGACGGCTGGGCCTTTGCCGAGCGGTTGGCCCGAGAGGGTGGGGCCCTCGTGAGCCCCGGCGACTTCTACGGGGCCGGTGGGGCCCAGAACGTCCGTGTAGCGGTTGTGCAGCCAGACGACCGGATCGCCCTCGTCGGCACGAGACTCGGTGTTGGCCCGCAGGGGGATCGCTGATGTCGTACCAACAGCCCGGCTACCAACAGCCCGGCTACCCCGTTGCACGTCGCAGCGGCGGGACGCTCGTGGTGGTAGGTGTGCTCCTCGTGCTCGTCGGCATCGTGGCCGGCGCGGCGCTCTACGTGTCCGGCAAGCAGAACCACTCCTCGAAGGTGAAGAACCTCGTCACGCAGTCCGGAGCGCTGTCTGGATGTGTCACCGACCTGACGTTCGAACAACCCGGCACGTACACGCTGTACTACGTGTCGAAAGGTTCTGTGCGCATCAACGGGGCCAACGATGGTTGCGCAAGCGCTGACGTGGTGCCGGTAGCCGCTGACCCGAACCCGCCCGAGATCGCGCTGAAACTCACGAACAGCGATGGCAAGACGCTCAGGCTGTCCGCGCCCGCCTCCTCAACGGTCATCCGAGACAGCGGCGTGGTGGCTGAACCGTATCGTCAGGTCAACATCAGCGTGGTCGGCGACTACCAACTCGAGGTTGCCTCGCCGGACACGGGACTCCCCTTCGCCCTCGGCGTCGGGCCGGCCATCAAC
Organism: Ferrithrix thermotolerans DSM 19514; assembly: GCA_945889085.1. GTDB lineage: Bacteria > Actinomycetota > Acidimicrobiia > Acidimicrobiales > Ilumatobacteraceae > WLJO01. The sequence goes on along the minus strand of CAMDBM010000011.1, from coordinate 9,233 downwards.
AAGACGTCGTCGCTGCTCGCGCTCGTCGTCGGACTGGTGGGCGTGGTGTTCGGCGTGGGCGCTGTGCTGCTCGGCCTCGCTCAGGGAACCGGCACGGCTGCGTCGCCCGGGTACGGTGCGCCGTACCAGCAGTCGCCTGCCCAGCCAACGTCTGCGTACCCGCCGGGACAGGCTGCGTATCCAGCCCAGCCCCAGCCCCAGCGCCCGGCGATGGCCCCGCCCGTTCAACGACCCGCCCAGCCCGGGGCCCAACGACCCGGTCAACAGCCCGGAGCGCGCCCGCAGCAGGTTCCACCCACCGTTCGTCAGCCACAACAGGGCGGGGCTGCGCCGACGGTTCGCCAGACCCAGCAACCGGCACCCGTGCCGCCACCGGTCCAGCGTGATGCCCAACAGCGTCCGCAGCAGCCCGGAACCGGTTTGCCTCCGATCGTGAGTTCGCTCGACGAGAGCGGTTCCATCTCCAGCCCGCCGCCCACCGAGCGCTTGCCGCGCAGCGGGTGGGAGCGCCAACCCGCGCCGCCGCCGACGCGTCCCCTAACGTCTCAGCGTCCGGTACCGCCACCCCCTGATCCCGATGAGGACTCCGACTGAGATGACAGACCTGCAGACCCGTATCGAACAGCTCTGGGAAACGCGTGACACACTGCAGGCTGGCGACGCCGAGGCGTTTGCCACGGTGAAGCAGGCCATCGACATGCTCGACCGTGGCGAGGCCCGCGTGGCGGAACTGGTCGGCGACGATGTCGTGGTCCACCAGTGGCTGAAGCAGGCGATCCTGTTGCTCTTCAAGCTGTCCAAGATGGAGACCACCGAGCTCGGTCCGTTCGAATACGCCGACAAGATCCCGCTCAAGCGTGACTATCAGAAGAACGGCGTGCGCGTGGTCCCGGGGGCAAGCGCCCGTTGGGGTGCGCACCTCGAGCCGGGCGTCGTGATGATGCCGAGCTACGTGAATATCGGCGCGTACGTCGGCTCCGGCTCAATGGTGGACACCTGGGCCACGGTCGGGTCCTGCGCCCAGATCGGCAAGAACGTGCACCTGTCCGGTGGCGTCGGGATCGGTGGGGTGCTCGAGCCCCCGCAGGCTGCGCCCGTGATCGTCGGGGACGAATGCCTCATCGGCAGTCGGTGCATCGTCGCCGAGGGTGCCCGCGTGGGCGAGGGATCGGTGCTCGGTGCGGGTTGTATTCTCACCGGCTCCATCCCGGTCATCGAGGCATGGTCCGGTCGCGAGGTGTCCAGAGGGATCGTGCCGTCGTGGACGGTTGCCGTGAGCGCCACCCGTGTCCGAACCTTCCCGGGAGGCGACTTCGGCATGCCGTGCGTGCTGCTCGTCAAGCAACTCGAGGCCGGCGAGCGCCACGAGAAGTCCAAACTCAACCAGGTGTTGCGCGACCACGGTGCCGCGCTCTGAGCGGAGAGGCTCGCATGACGACCGATCTGCTCGGGCTCACGGCTCAGTTGGTGGACATCCGCTCCGAGAGTCACCACGAGGGTGAGATCACGGACTGGATCGAGACACGCTTGCGCGAGAATGCCCCGTGGTTGGCCCTTGAGCGTGTGGGCCACAACCTCGTGGCGCGCACCATGCTCGGTCGGGGGATGCGACTGGTGCTTGCCGGCCATACCGACACCGTCCCCATCGCGGACAACGTGCCGAGCCGCCTCGACGGCGACGTGCTGTGGGGCTGCGGCACGGCCGACATGAAGTCTGGGTTGGCGGTCATGCTGGAACTCGCCTGCACGGTGCGCGAGCCGGTACCGGACGTGACGTTCGTGTTCTACGAGGCGGAGGAGGTTGCTGCCGCGTTCAACGGTCTCCAGCGCCTCTTTCGGGAACGCCCCGAGTTGCTAGCCGGTGACGTGGCACTGCTCGGTGAGCCGACGAATGGGGAGATCGAGGCTGGCTGCCAAGGCATTGTGCGCTTCTGGTTGACGCTGAGGGGCACCCGTGCTCATACGGCCCGCCCATGGATGGGGCGCAACGCGATCCATCGCCTCGGTCGGGTGCTCGCCATCATCGATACGTGGCCGGGTCGAGAGCCCGAAGTGGACGGCTGCCAGTACCGGGAGTCGTTGCAGGCAGTTCGGGTGGAGGGCGGAATCGCCGGCAACGTGGTACCCGATGCTGCCCGGGTACTCATTGCGTACCGTTTCGCCCCGGATCGGACGGCGGACAGCGCGATGGGCTACCTCCGGGACTTGTTCTCGACCGAAGTGGAGCCCGACGACGAGATCGTGATGGACGATGTGTCGCCCGCAGCGCAACCCGGTCTGTCCCATCCGCTCATCCGTGCACTGGTGGAGCGCAACGGCCTCACCGTGACGGCAAAACTCGGCTGGACCGACGTGGCGCGCTTCGCCGAACACGGTATACCTGCAACCAACTTTGGTCCGGGGGACGCAACCCTGGCGCACACCCGGGATGAGCGCGTGGAACGAGCACCGATCGAGCGGACGTACGCAGTGTTGCGCGAACTGCTCGAACAGGGCTGCTGAGCGACAGCGGCTGCGTCAGTCGAGACGACGCAGCAACGTGACGACCTTGCCGTAGATCTCCACTTCGCCTGCGTCGAAGGTCATCGGCTCGAGACGCGGATTGTGGGGGATCAGCGTGACCTTGTTGCCTTTTCGCTGCCACGTCTTCACCGTGGCTTCGCCCCCAGGGATCCCGACCACGACGGTGTCCCCATTGCGAGCCTCGTGCTGCTGGCGGGCAACGACGTAGTCGCCGTCGAGGATTCCGGCGTCCACCATGGAGTCCCCGCGGACCTTGAGCATGAAGAGGTCTCCGTCGCCGGTGAAGTCGAGCGGAAGCGGGAGCACCTCTTCCACGTTCTCCTCGGCAAGGACGTCAACGCCGGCGGCAACACTGCCGACGAGGGGGACGTGGCGAACCGGGCGGCGCTCGATTGCAGCACCGGACCCCGAGTCGTACCGAACGAGCATGGCCCGGGGCTTGGAGGGATCGCGCACCAAGTACCCGAGCCTCGTGAGGGTCTCGAGGTGGTTGTGGACTGTGGACGGTGAGTTGAGACCGACCGCCTCGCCGATCTCACGTACGGAGGGAGGGAAGCCACGTGCGCTGATACTCGTCTCGATGTATTCGAGGATCTCGCGCTGTCGTGGTGTGAGGCCGGTAGCTCGCATGGACCCATTCTAAGCAAACGCCCGTTCGAAGAGCAAACATTCGTTCGACAAACCTTTGTTCTGTTCGAGGTTGACGTCGAGAGAATGTTTGGGCACACTACGAACAGTCGTTTGGGGAACAGGCGTTCCCCGTGAGGCCAAGGAGGCCACCATGGCACTGCCGCTGCAGATTGAACCCATTGAGTATCGGCGCACGTGGGATAACGCCCACGCTCCGGTCAAGTTGCACCTGATTGTCGGCGGTCAGGCCCAGAGCCATCGCCAGCTCAGCCACTCCATCTACCTCAGGCGTCGTGTCGCAGCCCTGGTGCTGCTCGTGACGGTGGTGGGGCTTGGGTCGTTTCTCGTCAAGCAGATCAACGCCACAGCAGATGCACTGTTGCCTGCCGTACCGATGTCGGCCCAGGAAGTTCCCTCCGCCGTGAGCGCCGACGAACCGGGAACCCTGCGAGGTCAAGTCATCGTGCCCGGGGGTATCTATGTGGCCCAACGCGGTGACACCTTGTGGGTGGTCGCCCGGGCGCTCAAGCCCACGGGGGACCTGTCCGGCACGATCCGCAAGCTGGTCCGCCTCAACGGCGGCCCGTCGCTCGAGGTTGGTCAGCGTGTGTCGCTGCCGGATTGAGCGTTGCGCACGTAACGGAGGAACAGGTACCCATCGTCGGTGCACACTTGTACCAGTTCCATCCTCTGCAGCACCTCTGTACCGCTCGGGTTCACTACGCGCTGACCCGGACCTCCGACGAGGTGTGGGGCAACCGTGAGGTTCACCTCATCCACCAGATCAGCGTGGAGGAGGGCGGCATTGAGCGTGGGTCCTCCCTCTGCATGGACCAGATCGGCACCGAGCGCAGCGATGGCGGCAGCGAGGTCAACGGTGTTGCCACTCGAACGCATGGCGGGCAAACCGTGCGAGGGTGCTTCTGCGGTGGTGATGAGAAACCCCGCCCCCGACTCGAAGAGCGGAAGGTTCACGTCCACCCGTCCGGTGGCCGTCACCACACCAATGCGTTGCCCGGCTTTACGTGGGGCCCGATACCGCTCAGTGTGGGCCGTCGCGGAGCCCACGATGATGACGTCGGCACGTTCTCTCAGCGCAGCCAGAACTGCCAGATCGCCCGGCCCACCGAGTCCGGTGGAGCGGCCGGCAACCGAGGTGCTTCCGTCGATGCTCGCCACCATGCACAGTTCCACCCAGGGCCGGTGGGCCGGGCGATCCTGTTCGATGGTGTGGTACAGATCGATCGGGTCAACACCAACCTGTGGACCCGGGAAGATGCGCTGCACGCGAGTGATTGAAGCACCTATCCCCAGTATCCACACCCTCGGTTGTGGATAGGGGTGTGGACGGTGTCCGGACCTGCCGCCAGAGGTCGGTAAGCGGCGGTTGTCCACAGGGAAATTCACCGGTTATTCCCCTTTCTCCACACAGGCAAAGGTCCCTAGGGTTGATGGTTAACGAGCGTCTGTGGCGGGGGCCGCGGCAGACGGGGCGGTAAGCATCTTCGCTGTGTGGGGGTGTCAGTCCGCCGTGGGGCTTCGGTCCTGAACCTGCACCCCCGCCACCGACGCTCTGATCACGTCGGAGCCGCTTCCGGCGCTCTGGGTGGCGTCATGGAGTAGCAAACAAGTGTTGACACGGCCGTAACTACACTGGTGTAATCTAGATCCACTAAGCGGCAGGGTTTCGGGGGAGTCCCCGCCCTGAAAAAATGGTCAACCAGACGCTTCTGGCGACCTACAAGACCACGGAGGGTCCGTGGTGAGGAACGGAACGAAAGGAAGCACAGCATGGCGGTTGCGCCGGAGCAGCTTGGGATCGGTATTGGGCGGCATTTCACCACCCCGGGTACGCACCCGTATGACGAGGTCGTGTGGGAGCGACGGGACGCTCGCATCAGCAACTGGAAGGACGGTTCGGTTGCCTTCGAGCAGCTCGACGTTGAATTTCCGGTTGGGTGGTCGCTGAACGCCACCAATATCGTTGCTCAGAAGTACTTCCGCGGTTCGCCGGGTACCCCGGAGCGAGAGTCCTCGCTGCGCCAGGTGGTCACCCGGGTTGCCGACACCATTGCCAACTGGGGAACCGATGGCGGCTATTTCGTGGATGCCAACGAGGCCGAAGCCTTCCGCAATGAGCTGAAGTTCATCCTCGTCACGCAGCGCGCAGCGTTCAACAGCCCGGTGTGGTTCAACATCGGCGTCAAGGGCGTGCCGCAGCAGGCGAGCGCATGCTTCATTCTGTCGGTCAACGACACGATGGATTCCATCCTCAACTGGTACCGCGAAGAAGGAACGATCTTCAAGGGTGGTTCCGGTGCAGGGATCAACCTCTCCCGCATCCGTTCCTCCAAGGAACTCCTGCAGGGCGGCGGCACTGCCTCCGGCCCGGTGAGTTTCATGCGTGGCGCTGACGCTTCGGCCGGCACCATCAAGTCCGGAGGCAAGACCCGCCGTGCCGCCAAGATGGTCATCTTGAACGTCGATCACCCCGACATCGAGGAGTTCATCTGGTGCAAGGTGAAAGAGGAGCGCAAGGCGCGCGTGCTGCGCGACGCGGGCTTCGACATGGACCTCGATGGTTCGGACTCGTTCTCGATCCAGTACCAGAACGCGAACAACTCGGTCCGTCTCACCGACGACTTCATGCACGCCGTGAACGACGATGCAGACTGGAGCCTTCGCTCCGTTATCGACGGATCGGTCGTCAGCACGATGCGTGCACGTGATCTCTGGCGTGAGATCGCCCAGGCCTCGTGGGAGTGCGCGGATCCGGGTCTGCAGTTCGACACGACGATCAACAAGTGGCACACCGCAGCCAACACCGGTCGGATCAACGGCTCGAACCCCTGCTCGGAATACATGCACCTCGACAACTCGGCGTGCAACCTTGCGTCGATCAACCTGCTGCACTACCTCGACGAGGAGGGCAACTTCGATGTCGAGGCGTTCCGCCACACCATCGAAGTGATGTTCACCGCCCAAGAGATCTTGGTCGGCAATGCCGACTACCCCACGGAGTCGATCGGCAAGACGAGCCATGCGTTCCGCCAACTCGGTATCGGCTACGCAAACCTCGGCGCGATGCTGATGGCTCTCGGTTTCGCTTACGACTCCAACGAGGGTCGCGCGTGGGCGGCCGCCATCACGTCATTGATGACCGGCCACTCCTACGCCACATCGGCACGGACCGCAGGCCGCATGGGCCCCTTCGCGGGTTTCTCGGAGAACCGTGAGCACATGCTCAAGGTGCTCAACATGCACCGTGATGCTGCCTACAAGATCGAGGGAACCTCAGCGGTCCCGAGCGAACTGGTTGCCGCGGGCCAGCACGCGTGGGAGACGGCCGTCAGCGACGGTGAGGCTTTTGGCGTCCGCAACAGCCAGGCATCGGTACTCGCGCCCACCGGCACGATCGGGCTGATGATGGACTGTGACACGACGGGCATCGAGCCCGACCTCGGTCTCGTCAAGCTGAAGAAGCTTGTTGGTGGCGGCAACATGTTCATCGTCAACCAGACGATCCCGCGGGCGCTGCGTCGCATGGGTTACACCCCCGACCAGATCGAGGCCATCATGGCCTATATCGACGAGAACAAGTCCATCCTCGGCGCCCCGAACCTCAAGGCCGAGCACGTCGCCGTGTTTGCGTGCTCGATGGGTGACAACGTCATCCACTACGAGGGTCACGTGCGGATGATGGGTGCCGTTCAGCCGTTCATCTCCGGTGCAATCTCCAAGACGGTCAACATGCCCGAGGATGCAACCGTCGAAGACATCGAGAGTCTGCACTTGCTGTCCTGGGAGCTCGGCCTCAAGGCTGTTGCGATCTACCGAGACAACTGCAAGGTTGCCCAGCCGCTGTCCACGATGAAGAAGGGCGACAAGGGAGAGGGCGAGGGAGCAGACGTTCCCGCCGCTGCACTCCCCGGTGTTCAGGTCATCGAAAAGATCATTGAGCGTGTTGTCAACGTCCCGGTGCGCCAGAAGCTGCCGAGAACTCGGACAGCGCGGACGTTCGAATTCCGCGTCGCTGACTGCAAGGGCTTCGCCACGGTTGGCGAGTACGCAGACGGTCGTCCCGGCGAGATCTTCCTCACGGTGTCCAAGCAGGGCTCCACGATGTCGGGAATCATGGATGCGTTCGCGAAGAGTGTCTCCTACGGCCTCCAGTACGGCGTGCCGGTGCGTGCCTTCGTGGAGGCGTTCGTGAACAGCCGCTTCGAACCGGCAGGCATGACTGACGATCCGGACATCCGCTTCGCGTCATCCATCATGGACTTCCTGTTCCGCAAGCTTGCGCTCATCTACCTGCAGCCCGCTGAGCGCGCCGAGCTCGGGATCTTCTCGATCGACGAGCGCACGCAGCCGACGCTGCCGGGTGTGGAGGAGTCCATCGTGTACACCTCGATGGGCACCGATCTTGCGGCGGACCCGAAGTCGGTGCCGTCGGTGAGCGAGCTCGCTGCCTCCATCGAAATGGGCATTGCCCCGATCGCTCCCAAGTCGGATCACACCCCGGGCATGGGCACGCCTCGGCCGGTGTACAAGAGCGACGCCCCGATGTGCATGCAGTGCGGTGTACAGATGCAGCGGGCTGGTGCCTGCCACGCCTGCCCGTCGTGCGGGAGCACCAGCGGCTGCAGCTGATGTGAAGTGACTCCGCGATTTCGGCGGGGTGGCATCAGAACTTCAGTGCGGTGACACGCAGGTTCAGTAGTCCAACAACCGATCGAGGGGGAGGCCAGGCGGCCTCCCCCTCGTACTTCACGGAGGAATACGTGTTGATCCCCCTCAACGATGCAGACAACCCCCGGATGCTCTCCGTTCACGAGTCGGTCCGGGACAATGTGATGGTCAGTGGGGGAGAGTGATGGAACTGTCTCGTTTGCAAGACACCACGACTTCGTTCTATGAAGCGCTCAACCTTGTGCTCAAGGGCGACGCCGAGCCCATGCTGAACCTGTGGTCTCAAGCGGCAGACGTGACCTACATGAGTCCGCTCGGTGAGCTGCTCATCGGTTGGGCTCCGATTGAGGCAAGCTGGCGCGATCAGGCTGCGAATCTGCGGGGCGGACCGATCATCCCCGAAGCCGTCCACGTGATCGAGGCCTCCGAAATGGGCATCGTCGCCAATTTCGAACGCGGCTCGGTCGTGATCAACGCGGAGAGTGTTCCGGTCGATATTCGTGCCACGAGTGTGTATCGGCGAGAAGGCAACCGGTGGCTGATGGTCGGCCACCACACCGACAGACTCTGAGGGCCCCTCGCTCGGCTGCCGAGCAGGCCGGCAAGTTCGCGGTGCGGCGGTTGTTAGGCGGTGGCGAGGCCCATCATCGCCTTGATGTGGTCCATCACCGGTACGTGGCTGTGCTGCGGGCTGAACAACACAATTTCGGCGTCATCCTCGACACGTACGGTGTGCCAAGCCGGCCAATGGAACACGTCGCCGCCGGAACAACGCTCGGACGAACCGTCCAGGTAGGTCACGACGACGACACCGCTGATGAGGTAGCCCGAGTGCTCTGCGTGGCACAGATCGTTCTCGAGGCCCACGAGCAGCGGTGCGAGGTCCGCTCCAGCGCCGAGGCTGAAGTATTCGGCACCCATGGTGCCCGAGGTCTCGCCGAAGTCCGACAGCTGACGGGCGACAGCGCCCGGTGCATTGATGCGGACCGGGATGTCGTTCTTGGACAGGTGCATGGTGCTTCCTCCGTAGGGTTGTTCAGGGATGTGGTGGCAATGCCATCCACAGGGTGCCCAATGGGGCTTGCGGTTCGCTTGCATTCCACCTGCAGGCGGGCGCGTTCCTGCAGGACATGCATCACTTCCAAGCGGTGAGTGCTCGGTGCGTGTTCGGCGTGGGGCCCGTCGACCCCGGACCGGAGGTGCCGGTAGGCGGGAGCATCTGGCAAACTGACGTCTGAAGTTGCGTGATCCGTACGTCACGAACGCTCAGGGGCACAGACATCCTTCGTTCTTCCAGTGCATCGACCCGGATCCTGCTACGCGACAGCGTGCTCGAGAGTGCGGGCCCGATCATCGTGGGGGTCGTGAATGTGACTCCTGATTCGTTCTCC
>CAMDBM010000010.1:0-66504 GCA_945889085.1 Ferrithrix thermotolerans DSM 19514 | reverse complement strand
TGGTTCTTCAGCGATGACTGGGCGTTCATCCTCGGCCGTCGCGAACTGCGCCTGAACGGCCGAACCGCAGACTTTCTCTGGTACCCGCACAACGAGCACCTCATGGGTGGGCTCGCCGTCATCTATTCGACGATGGTTGCCCTGTTCGGAATCTCGTCGCAGTTCCCCTTCATGGTCCTGCTGATGATCGGTCACGTGGCCGTCACCTGGATGGTGGGGGTCGTCATCCAGCGTGCGGGTATCCGCTGGGAGTGGAGCCTTGCGGCGATGGTGTGGCTCGGCTTCTTCGGGAGCGGTAACGAGAACATCATTTGGCCCGTGCAGATCGGGTACATGTGGTCGCTCGCGCTCTCGATGGGGGCGATGCTGATCGCCACGCGCCGACCCGCTGAGGGGCAACAGGACAAGGGTGCCCGCCGGCGCGAGGTTGTGCTCGGGGCAAGCGCGTCATTGCTGTTCGTACTCGCCCTCTTCATCGGACCCACCGCAATCGTGGTCATGCTCGGTACCGGCGCGGTGCTCGCCGCCGAACGGCCGTTCAGGCGCAACTGGCTGCGGGCACTCGCCATCCTCGGCGCACCGACAGCGCTCTATCTCTGGTGGTTCGCGACCTACGGCCGGCGCTTCTCGGCCCCGTGGGGACATCCGGCACGCATGATGCCGGCGTACTTCGTTCGAGGGGTGACAAACGCGCTCGACCATGCGGTTGCGATCCGGGGTGGCGGCACGGTGCTCGGGCTGATCGCCGTTGCCCTCACCGCGGGGCTGTGGCGCCGGCCCGCCGCCCGCCGCCTCCTGATCTTCGGCGCAACGGGTTTCGTGGCTTTCTTCATCATGAATGCGTACGGGCGCGCAGGCCTCGGAACGGTGCAGTCCACGTCGCCGCGCTATGTCGGGGTGGCGGGTGTGTTCGCCATTCCGGTATTCGCGGTTGGCGCCTCCGAACTGTTGAGGCGGGTACGCGCCAGCCGGTATGCCGCCGCGCCGACGGGTGCGGTCGCCGTACTGGCCGTCGTGGCACTCCTCGGCGCGCATGCCGTGTGGCGAAACGCGAACGACATCCATGCGGCTCGGAGGGCGCGCGAGGCGGTGCTCTACGAGGTGCGCCCCGTGATCGAGATCGCTGCGTTGCACGCGCTGTCACCCATTGTGGACCCCGGCACACAGCCAGAACCGAAGTACGACCCGGACGTCACCATGGGGCGACTTGCGGAGATCCGGCGGAGCGGCTCGTGGCAACCACGAGCCGACTGGCCGCTCGAACGGCTGCTCGCCGGTTCGCTGCCGTTCGCGATCGTCGTGCGTACGGATGGTCCGACGGCGGCCTCGAACAACACGGGCCTCGTTGTCGTCGCCGCAACCGGTGTGGTCGGCAGGCCCGAAGGGTGTCTCGAGCTTGCGGTGTCACCCGAGGCACCGGCATCGGTGACGTTCGCGGGTGATGCGCCGGCGGGCTTCGTGAGCATCACGGGGCTCGACCCGGCCGGCGCGGTCTCGATGGATGCGATCCTCGCCAGCGGCACCGTGCGGTCGGCACGCCGCGACCTCGGTGTGGTCTCGGGCGCGCCGGTCTGGTTCGGCACCGATCCGTTCGTGGGGGAAACCGTCCTGCGCTTCACGACGGTCGTTCCCTTGCGCGTCTCGGTGTGCGGGATCGCAGCGAAGTAGCAAACGGCGGCGGTCCGCGTTCGGCCTCACACAGGCTCGGGCGACGCCTGCGGTGCGCTCTCTGCATCCCGCACCTGTGCGAGTTGCAGAGCGATCAGCACAGCGGCCCGTTCATCGCCCTCGAGGTCGGAGTCGAACCACGAGGTGAGTGTGAGGGGTTGTCCATCGAGCACCGTCCCGTCGCCTGACGTCATCGTCATCTCGGCGTACCCCTCGGCGGCAAGCGCGGCGAACGCGAGATCACTCGCGCCGAGGCGCTGCACCCACGACGCAACAAGCTGAGCGCGGTCCCCACCCCAAGGGGTCACACGGACCTCGGGTTCGTTCCTGTGGCGGGCATCCACCGTCACGGCGAGCGGGCCGATCACACCGAGGGAGTGCTCATTGGCGTAGGGCGATGGTGCGTGGGTCTCGGCGAGGAAGGCAAGCCGGTTCCCTACTGCGGAGTGAAGGTCCACCGAGCCGAAGAGGTCCCGCTGCACGGGGAGCAACACCACGCCATCGTCGTTGTCCGGCACGATCGCGAGGTGGTCCCATCCGTTGATGATCAGCGCCGGTTCGTCGACCCGGTGATACGTGAAGTCCTCCCGGTCTACGGGGACGAGAGCAACAAGGTCGGCGGTGTCGAGGGTTGATCCCTCGGGGAGTCGCACGAGCAGCGAACCGCGCACCGGAAATAGTGCTCTTCCGACGGCAGCGAGCGCCTCATCGAGCCGTGCGTGGGAGCTCCCGTCGCTGACGGCGAAGCGGTCACCGTCGGTGCGAACCTCCCACACGGGTCCCGTTGCACGGGGGTCGTGGTCGCTCCAGGCCGGCGTGACCTGAACGAGCGGTTCGCCCGAGCGGAGCACCTCCCGCGCGGTGAGCCACGAGCCGTGACGCCCGAGCGCGCGGGGGAGGAAATCGAGGCCTGTCTGAGCAAAGTACACGTCGTCGAACGAGAACAGATCCCCGCCGTGGTCAACGAGCCCGTCCTCGCTGTCGTGCCCGAGCGGGAGGAGCCAGACCTTGCCGAGATCGTCGGCCACCCGGCACGTCTCCCACGTCTCGATGTGGATCTCGATGTCGTGGTCGAGCAGTTCCGCGAGGCTGCTGCGGTTCAGTAGTGCCAGGACGGTGGCGCCGTCGAAGCCGTTGACCGTCAGCGTGCGCGCACCGGACAGGCCGGGCGCAGGGCCGAGGACCGTGAGCACGGTGTCGAGCGCGCCCGCAAGGTCCGCCGTGGTACCCACAATGCGAGCAGTCTCCGACCGGTCGGTCAGCGTTCGATAAATCACGGTTGCCCCGCCGCCACTGCCTGGCCGCACCTCGACGAGGTGCGCGATGGATTCCGTGGGGTCGGCTGCGGCGCGGCCTCGGCGCCACACGTCCAGGGCGCCGAGTCCGCTTCGGCGTGCTTCCACGGCCTCGTCGAGGCTCGCGCCGGTGCTGACGAAGTGGAGGGCTTGGGTCGGCTCGAATCCGGCACCGAGCCAGCGATCACGCACGAGAGGGGTCACCCGGGCTGCCGCGAAGAGGCGCAGCACGAGGGGAGCAACGGGCCGGGCGGCCCCGGGGGAGTCGGGCATGGTCCGGTGGGGAACGCAGCGAACGCAAACCGTGTGACATGACCCGCGTCGAGCCCCGGCCTGTTCCGGGAAATCACGTGACACCGGTGGCGTAGCGTTCCCCCCAGAATGCTGACGCTCCACCACGCCGACGAACTCGAACCCCTGCTGAGATCGCTCGCCGGGGTACTCGCACCTCCGCTCTCAGACCCGTTCACCCCGCACGTGGTGGCCGTTCCGTCCGCCGGAACGGCAGATGCGGTCATGGCTGCGCTCGGTGCCCGCCTCGGCAGCACCGGCCGCGGCGACGGGATCGTTGCGAACGTGAACTTCCTGTTCCCCGGTCAGTTCGTTGCACGTGCGCTCGGCGCGGCGACAACCGACGATGACCCGTGGTCGATCGAGCGGCTCACGTGGACCGTGCTGCAGATCCTCGAGGCGCAGCCCTCGCTGCTCCCGTGGGCGACCGATGGCGGCGCTGGTGCAGGCGCCAGCGCCGGGCGAGACCCGTGGGCGCTCGCGCGGCGCATCGCCGACCTCTTCGACCAGTACGCCAGCCAGCGCCCGGCACTCATCACGTCGTGGGCGCTCGGCGAGGACACCGACGGCACGTTCCTCCAGGATGGCCAACTCGCGCCGCTGGATGCCGGCCACCTCTGGCAGGCGCGTCTCTGGCGAGAGGTGCGCAAGCACATCGATACACCGAGCCCGCCGGAACGCCTTCCGCACTACCTCGAGCAGATGCGTCTCGGAGCGATCCAGCCAAACCTGCCTGAGCGGGTGAGCGTGTTCGGGTTCGGGTCGCTGTCCTTCACGTTCCTGTCATTGCTGCGCTCGCTCGCGCAGGTGCGGGAGGTGCACGTGTTCCTGCGCCACCCGTCACGCGTGGCGTGGGCCTCGTCGGCCAACCGCCTGGCCGGGGCCGTGCAGGTGCGCGTCAATCTGGATGTTGCGGCTCACGTCAACCATCCGCTCCTCGTCTCATGGGGCCGCCCGGCACTCGAGGCGCGCGCCCTCACCGCCGGCATGCCCGACGTCGTCGAGCGCGCTGTCGATACGGCGACGTCTGCGCCACGCTCGCTGCTCGGCCATCTCCAGCACGGCATTCGTCACGACGTAGCCCCTGCTCCGGTGGGCGGGCTCGCGCTCGCGGACCACAGCCTGCAGGTACACGCGTGCCACGGTGATCTTCGTCAGCTCGAGGTGCTGCGTGATGCCCTCGGCCATGCCTTCGTCGCCGATCCCACCCTGCAGGCACACGACGTGCTGGTGCTGTGCCCCGATCTCGAGCGCTTTGCCCCCCTTGTCGAATCGGTCCTCGGCCGTGGATCGCTGCCCGTCCCGGCGCGCGTGGGTGATCGCTCGCTCACCACCGAGGATTCGCTGGCCGACGTGCTCCAGGCCGCGCTTCAGCTCGTCGAGGGACGTGCCACCCTCACCCAGGTGCTGTCGCTCGCGCAGTCCGAGCCCGTTCGTACCCGGTTCGGTTGGGAGGCCGATCACATCGGGCAGCTCGCCAACTGGTGCACCGAGCTCGGCACCCGGTGGGGGCTGCTGGCGGAGCACCGGGTGCAGTGGGGCATCCCGTCCGACATCGCCGGCGGCACGTGGCGCGCCATGAGCGAACGCCTGCTCGCCGGTGCAGCGCTCTCCGCCCCCGTGGACCGTGCGGTGCTCGGTAACGTCGTGCCCTTCGACGACATGGGGTCCGACGATGTTGCCCTCGCCGGCACGATGGCCGACTTCCTCGCCCGCCTCGTGTGGTTACACGAGCAGGTCGGTACGCCCCGCCCCATCGCGGAGTGGGTGGACACCTTGCACGCCGTGGTGGATCATTTCTGCGCCGTGCCGAAGGACGAGCACTGGCGTATTGCGGCGCTGCACGGCGTGCTCGACGAGATCCGGATCACCGCAACCGGTCCGCATGGCACGAGCGCGGTTCCCCTCGGGATCGCCGATGTCAAGGCAGTACTCGCCAATCACCTCGCGGATCGTCCGGGCCGCCTCCGCCTCCGCAGCGGTGCCGTCACGGTGACGTCGCTCATCCCCCTGCGCGGCGTGCCCGCCCGGGTGGTGTGCATCCTCGGCCTCGACGAAGGAGCCGTGCGCACCGGCAACGCAGATGGCGACGACGTTCTGGGTTCGCGGCCATGCGTGGGGGAACGTCACCCGCGCTTGGAGAGCCGCCACCTCCTGCTCGATGCCGTCCTTGCCGCACAGGATCGCCTCATCGTCACCTGCAACGGGGCGGACCTCACCACCAACAAGGAGGTCCCGTTCATCGTTGCTCTTGCCGAACTGCTCGACACGGTGAATTCCGTCCGTGGCGAGAACGGCCCGCAGGTGGTCATTCGCCATCCGCGCCATGGCTTCCACGAGGGCGCCCTCACCACGGGGTCGCTGCTGCCCGGAAGCGACCAGCCGTTCACGTTCGACCCCCAGATGCTCGCAGCAGCGCAGGCGCGCCGTAAGGCCCACGCACCGCAACCCGCTTCGGGTACCAACGGCACGGTCCCCGTGTCACCGTGGGCCCTCGCACCCCGGCCCGTCGGCACGGTGAACATCGACCGTGCCGTGAGCGCCATCGTCAACCCCGGTCGCACGTACTTGCGCGAGCGTCTGGACGTTCGCCTGCCGGGCGATACCGAGACCCTCGACGACGGTCTGCCCATCGGGCTCGATCCGCTCGGCACGAGCGCGCTGGGGCGTGCCTTGCTGGAGGCGCGTCGCCACGGCGTCGGGTTTGATGAATGGTCCGCAACGGTCCGTCTCACCGGCACGCTCCCTCCTGGGGATCTGAGCACCGCCGCGTTGGACGCGGTCATCGGCGAGGTGCAGGACTTCGAGGCGGTACTGCAGGCGTGGAGCGTGGACGACAGCACGACGGACGAGGTGGACATCGCACTCCAGGTCGACGTGCGGTTCGGCGAGGGTGATCCCACCGCGGTGCAGCTGATGGGCAAGGTGGTCGGGGTGAGCGGCACCCGGGTTGCCGACACGCGCTACGCGCGCCCACGTGCCTCGCAGCGTCTCGGTCTCGCCCTGCGCCTTGCTGCGCTGCAGGTGCAGCATCCTGAGACGGACTGGTCCGCAGTGCTCGTCACGCGCAAGGCCAGCGACAGTGACCGCGCGACTCCGGCGATTGGTCTGCGCTTCCGTGGGGTGGGGGCCGAACGTTCCGATACCGCTCGGGCATTCCTCGTCCGTGGGCTACAGGTGTTCGAGTGGGCACTGCGCGACGCGGTGCCACTCTTCGAACGGGCCTCCGAGGCGATGGCAGGTGCGAACTGGGGAAGTGCCGATACGCATCTGGAGAACGACCTGAAGGACGATGCCGTCGGTTTCCTCTGGGCCGACACCTCGGTGGACGACCTGCGTGACGCGCCGCTCTGTGCGGGTGATCCGCCCGGCCTCGGTGCAGACAGCGGCGCCGGCCGGGGCGTTGCCGTCGCCGAATGGGTCTGGGGGCTCCTGCACGAATCGGTGGAGTACGTGGACCACAACGGTGTGGCACTCGGTGCCAGCGATGACGAGGACGGGGGCGAGGCGTGATGACGCAGCAGAACGAACTGGATCTGAAGGGTGCGCTGCCTCCCTCGGGTCGGCTCGTGGTCGAGGCGAGTGCTGGCACGGGAAAGACCTATTCGCTGACGGCCCTCGTGGTGCGGTACGTCGCTGAGCACGACGTCGCTGCCTCTGAGCTACTCGTCGTCACCTTCACCCGTGCGGCGGCAGCCGAGCTGCGGGACCGCACGCGCAAGGCCCTGTTCGATGCGCGCCAGGCTCTGGTGAGCGGGGAGGTGCCGGAGCGACACCCGTGGATGGGGTCGCTCCTCGTGGGGCAAGAGGGCGAGATCACGGCCCGGCGGCGCAATATTGAGCAAGCGATCAACACGTTCGACGATGCCACGATCAGCACCATCCACGGCTTCTGCCAGCAGGCCCTGCGCCAGCTCGGTCTGCGTTCGGGGGCGCGTCTCGGCAGTGAGCTTGTCGAGAACACCCGAGACGTGGTGGACGAAGTGTGCCGGGACCTCGTGGTGCAGCGGCTCGCGCCGCAGGCAGAGGCCCTGTCGTGGCCGGCGCTGAAGCGCAATGCACCGAACAAGGTGCTCACGCAGCTCACCGAGGCGGTCAACGCACTGCTCAACAACCCCGGTGCCCACCCAGCACCGCAGGTTGCCGCAGGGATCGTGCCAGCGAAACAGGACACGATCGAACGGCTTGCGGACTGGGCAGCCGTGGTGGACGAAGCGGTGAAGCGCGTGCGGCAACGCCGCTCGGACCGCCACGAACTCGGCTACGACGACCTGGTCACCCAGTTGCGGGATGCCGTCACGGATGAAGCCAATGGCGAGGAGGCCCGCCGCATGCTCCAGAGCCGTTACCGGCTCGTGCTGGTGGACGAGTTCCAGGACACGGATCCCGTTCAGTGGCAGATCTTCGACCGGGCGTTCGGCGATGATCGGGTGGTCATCACGGTCGGGGACCCGAAGCAGGCGATCTATCGCTTCCGCGGGGCAGACGTGCACGCGTACCTGCGGGCCACGAGCGGTGTGGACAAGAAGGAACTGCTCACCAACTTCCGCAGTGATCGCGAGTTGGTCGAGGCGACGCTCGGCCTCATCGGTGGCGTACACCTCGGGGACCCGCGCATTGCGGTGACGCCGGTGCGCACACCGGAAACCGCACCCGTGCGGGCCCTTCCGGGCGGCGCGCCGCTGCAGATCCGCTGGGTGCCTCGCCTCGCCGAGCTGCTCGGTAACAAGCCGCCCACATGGGAGCGCATCGAGAAGCCGGCCACGAAGTCACGGCCGGCGGAGTACGTCACGCTGGGTTCCAAGGTCTCGTCGCCGAGGGCGCGCCGCGCGATCCTCGGTGACCTCGCCCGCACGGTGGTCGAACTCCTCGAGAACGAGCACTATGGCGAGGGCGCTTCGGCCCGGCGGGTCACCCCGGGTGACATTGCGGTACTCGTGCCGTCGCACGCCAACGCCGAGCAGGTCGTGGGCGTGCTCAACCGGGCTGGGGTTCCCGTCGTCCGCACGCGGACCGGCAGCGTGTTCGCAACCGCCGCCGCGCAGCAGTGGCGCGTGCTCCTCGCTGCGCTCGAGCGCCCGGCGTATGCGCCCCTGGTGCGCGCCGCCGGGCTCGGTGTGTTCCTCCACGAGGCACCCGCATCGTTGGATCCCGACTCCCCCGGATCCACAGCGAGCGTTGCCGCGCTGCAGCAACTGTGCGCTCGCTGGGCGGACCTCCTCGCGGATCGTTCGGTTCTCACCTGGTACGACCACGTGCGTGCCGAGAGCGGCCTGGTGGAGCACCTGCTTGCGGACCTCACCGGCGAGCGGGAGCTCACGGACCTCGATCACATTGCCGAGGTCCTCGCGTCCGAACTGCCGGGTACCGGTCACTCTGCCGCGGCAGTCCGCCGCAGTCTCGAGCGGCTCGTGGACGAGTCCGACGGCTCCGACGACCTCGGCCCGCAGATGCGTCGCATCGACTCCGATGCCGAGGCCGTACAGGTCACCACCCTGCACGCCTGCAAGGGGCTCCAGTACCCCATCGTGCTCATCCCGTTCTCGTGGAGCATGCCGAGCAACAAGGGGCCGCTCATTTACAACGGCGCCGAAGGTCGCGTCATCGACGTTGCCACCAAGCAGGGATGGGCCGGAGACGGCATCCCCGAGTCCGACAAGGGTCGGGAGCACCGCTCCAACATCGAGCGCCGGGCGGACCAGTTGCGCCTCCTGTACGTCGGGCTGACACGGGGCGAGCACCGCACCGTTGTCTGGTGGGCCCCGGGCAAGGATGCACCCAAGAGCGCACTCACCATCGTGCTGTTCGATCGCGACGAGTACGGCGTTCCGCTCAACACACCGCCCACCGACGTGGACTCGGCTGTGACCAAGAGTGCCCTGAGGATCCCATCGTTCGAGCCAACCGACGACGAGGTCGCCGAGAAGCTCGCTGCACTGTCGGGTCGCGTCCCCGGGCTCATCGACGTGTCCACGGTGCCCGCCCGCACCGCGGTCAGCCGCTGGGGCGGACCGGCGGCGGCAACCACACCGGTATCGCTCGCGATCGCAGATGCGGGTGGGCGCAGCGCGGCCAATCCGGCCTGGCGCCGCTGGTCCTTCACCGGTATCAGCCGTACCCGGGACGAGCCGTATTCACCGATGTCGTCGTCGCCCGCCGCACCGGTTGCCGGTGGCTTCGACGAACCGGGGAATGTGGACGATGTGGCAGCGCCGCGGCGCATCCCGCTTTCCGGTCCGGCGGTACCGCTCGCCGACGTTGCTGCGGGCACGGCATTCGGCACGCTCGTGCACGAGGTGCTCGAGAAGTTCAACCCGACCAGCGCCGACCTCGACGCCGAACTGCTCGAGGTGGTTGAGGCAGCCCTGCGCCGCAACCGTGTTCCGGTGGACGCCGGTGTCCTTGCGCGCGGCCTTGTGCTGGCTGCCAACACCCCGCTCGGGCCGCTTGCCGACGGGCTGCGGCTCGCCGACATCGACACCACGGACCGGCTCGCCGAGCTCGAGTTCGACCTCCCGCTCGCTTCGGGCGCCGGGCCGATCGCGTCTGCAGACATCGGGCGGGTGCTCCTCGCCACACTGGACGCTGCCGATGCGATGCGGCCCTATGCGGCCGAGCTCGCCGCCGGACGCTTCACGGTCGACCTTGCGGGATTCCTGCAGGGATCCATTGACGCCGTACTGCGCGTTCCCGCTGCGGGGGGCGGCTATCGCTACCTCGTCGTGGACTACAAAACCAACCGCCTGCACGCCCGCGGTGCAGCGGACCCGCTTGCGTCGTACCACCCAAGCCTGTTGGTGCCTGCGATGGAGCACAGCGATTACCCGCTGCAGGCGCTGCTGTACAGCGTTGCGCTGCACCGGTACCTCCGCTGGCGACTGCCCGGCTACGAGCCCAGCAAACACCTCGGCGGTATCGCGTACCTGTTCGTGCGTGGCATGGTGGGTGCAGGAACCCCCACGCACGACGGCGTGCCGTACGGCGTGTTCTCCTGGCGGCCGCCGGCGGCCGCTGTGCTTGCGCTCGAGGAACTGTTCGCCACCGGGAGGGCCGCATGAACGAGGGCATCACCATCGAATCGGCCCGCAACAACGGCGGTCTCGTCAGCGTGCTTGTCCCCGACGAGGTTGCGTGCCTTGCCCGTCTGGTGGACGCCGGGGTGCTCGGTGCTGCTGAGGTGCACCTCGCGGCGTGGGTGGCCCGGTGCGGATTGCTGCACGCCACCGACGACGAACCCGTCATCCTCGGTGTGGCCATGGCCTGTTGGGCCGCGCTGCACGGTCACGCCTGCGCGGACCTCGATCACCTCGCGCTTGCCGTGGAGCGTGAACGACCCACCCGCCAGTATCTCGACGGCGAGCCCGCGCTCGTGTGGCCGAACACGGACCGCTGGCTCGCGTCCCTGCGGGCAGCCGCGGAGCGGGGTCTCGTCCGTGTGGTGGGGAACGCCGACACCGAACCGGTGCTCGACAGCGCCCCGCTCGTGCTCTGCGGCCGTCGCCTGTACCTGCAGCGGCACTGGGTGGACGAGTGCACAGTTGCGGCCTCGCTGCGTGCTCGCGCCGGCACCGACGTCCTGTCGGTTCCCGCCACGCTGGGCGATCGCGCGGCGCGCTTGCTGGAGCGGTTGCTCCCCGCGAGCGAGCCCGATGGGTCGGTCAATCAGCAGCGCCTGGCGGCTGATCTCGTGTTCCGCCGGAACCTTGCGCTGGTTGTGGGCGGCCCGGGCACCGGTAAGACGTACTCCGTTGCCCGTCTGCTCATGGCGATGATGTCCGATGCCGAGGACCGTGGTGAGCAGTTGCGGATTGCGCTCGCTGCACCCACCGGAAAAGCGGCCGCTCGCCTCACCGAAACCATTCGGGCGGCCGTCGCCCGGGTGGAGAGCGAGGAGGAGCGCCTCGCCGTACCTGTTTCGGATCGTCTGACGGACTCGGTGAAGGGAGCCCTGATCGCGCTCGAGCCCTCTACGATCCATCGCCTGCTCGGCCCGCTCCCGACCCGCCGACAGCGGTTCGCACACCATGCGACCAACCCGATCCCGTTCGACATCGTGCTGATCGACGAAACCTCCATGGTGTCCACCCCGCTCATTGCGCGCCTCGTGGAGGCCGTCCCGCCGACTGCCCGTCTGGTGCTCATCGGGGATCCCGATCAGCTCGAGAGTGTGGAGCTAGGCGCTGCGCTCGGCGACATCGTGGTCGCGGCCGACGACCCGCTGTCTCCGCTCGCCGGCCACGCTGTGCGGCTACAGCGCGGTCACCGTTTCGAGTACGACTCGCCAATCGCGCTGCTGGCCGACAGCGTGCGGGAGCAACGGGTTGACGATGCCCTTGCCCTGCTCCGTAGCCCCCCTACGGAGGGACTGACGTTCTCGCCCACGGAGCACCCGTCGTCGGAGGGCTCGCTCGCCGTCATCAAGTCGGTCGTGGCCCCGGCGCTCGAGGCCGCGCGGGATGCCGCAGTCGCCGGTGACGCCAGCGCTGCTCTGGACGCCCTTGCCGGCGTACGGGTGCTCTGTGCGCACCGCCTCGGCGAGTTCGGTGTGGCCCACTGGAACGAGTGGGGCGAGCGGTGGACATACGGGGCCAAGGGTGCGCCCACGGTGTGGTACCCGGGTCGGCCGTTACTCATTACCCGCAACGACTTCCGCCTCGGCCTCGCCAACGGTGACACCGGGGTCGTGGTGCTCGTGGACGGTCGCCCCCAGGCCGCTTTCGCCGATGCAACCGCCCCGTGGGGTGTCCGCCTCGTGGATCCGGTGGAACTCGAGGACGTGGACACCGCGTACGCAATGACGATTCACAAGAGCCAGGGCTCCGAGTACGACAGCGTTGTGCTCGTCCTGCCGCCAGCGTCCTCGCCCCTGATCGGTCGGGAACTCGTGTACACCGCTATCACCCGAGCCAAGCGGCATCTCACGGTGGTCGGCTCAGAGGCGGCGATGCGCGGCTGCATCAACACGCCGGCCCGGCGAATGACCGGTCTCGCAGCATCTCTCGCAGCATCTCTCGCCCGATGAGCCTTACGATGCGGCCATGACGCATAGCGACGTGTTGATCGTGGGTGCAGGGATCTCGGGAATCTCCCTGGCCTGTCACCTCCAGAAGGAGTGCCCGGATCGCACCTACACGGTCCTGGAAGGCCGGTCCGACATCGGCGGCACATGGGATCTCTTCCGGTATCCGGGGGTCCGCTCGGACAGCGACATGCACACGCTCGGCTTCCGGTTCAAGCCGTGGAAGCACGAGAAGTCCATCGCGGACGGTCCATCGATCATGGACTACCTGCGCGAGACGGTGACGGAGCACCACGTGGAGGACAAGATCCGGTTCGGGCACCGAGTCGAGCGGGCCGAGTGGGACAGCACCACATCGCGCTGGACCCTCACGGCACGGCTCGCGGACACCGGCGAGAGCGTGCAGTACACAGCCAACTTCCTCGCGATGTGTTCGGGCTACTACTCGTACAAGGGCGGATACGAGCCGGCCTTCCCGGGCGCCGATCGCTTTGCGGGAAGGATCGTCCACCCGCAGGCGTGGCCCGAGGACCTCGACTACGCCGGCAAGAACGTCGTCGTCATCGGTTCCGGCGCCACGGCGATGACGATCGTCCCGGCAATGGCGAGCAAGGCTGCACACGTCACGATGCTCCAGCGCACGCCCACGTACGTCGTGGCGCGCCCCGATCACGACATCATCAACGACAAGCTCCGCAAGGTGCTCCCCGAACGGGCGGCGTACGCGATCACGAGGCGCAAGAACGTCATCCTCGGCGGGTACTTCTACAAGCGCACGCGCACCCAGCCGGAGAAGGTGAAGAAGCTCCTCCTCGGCGGGGTTCGCAAGGCACTCGGGGAGGACTTCGACGTGAAGACCCACTTCACGCCCGAGTACAACCCGTGGGACCAGCGCATGTGCCTGCTCCCCAACGGCGATCTGTTCCGCAGCATCAAGTCCGGCAGGTCGTCGGTGGTCACCGACACCATCGACAGTTTCGACGAGACCGGCATCCGGCTCACGTCCGGTGGGCACGTCGATGCCGATGTGATTGTCACCGCCACCGGCCTCAATCTCGTCACGGTGGGGGAGATGGACTTCACCGTCGATGGCGAGACCGTGGACTTCTCGAAGCGATGGACGTATCGCGGCATGGGCTACTCCGACGTCCCGAACCTCATCACGACATTCGGGTACATCAACGCCTCGTGGACGCTGCGGGCCGACCTCATCAGCTCGTATGTCTGTCGCCTCCTCAACCACATGCGTGCAGCCGACGCCGTGCAGGCAACGCCGAGGTTGCGCGCCGCGGACCGTGGCATGCGGCAACGGCCGTTCATCGAGGACTTCTCGCCGGGCTACATGCAGCGAGTGATGCACCTCATGCCGATGCAGGGTGACCGGGAGCCGTGGATCAACAGCCAGGACTTCGCCCGCGAGCGCAAGCAGATCGGCAGGGGACCGGTCACCGACGGTGTGATGCAATTCCTCAGCGAGGCAGACGTACAGCGGTTGCTCGTCAGCCAGCGCTGAGGAGCGAGCGCAGGGCCGTGGCGAGCCCGCTGACATGTGGGGGTTGCAGCATCGTGAAGTGGTCGCCGGCCACCTGGTGAACGGTGACGCCGCCGACAACGGCGCGACAGCGGCGGACAAACTCGCGAACCTCCGGTCAACACTCGATGATGGGGACCCTCAGGTCTATGCCCGCTTCAAGGCCGGCATCGGCGGGTTCGCGTGGTACCACGACACCTTCGGCCGATTGCTCGTCGATCGACTTGGGGGGCAGTCACTGCTTGCCCGCCGTCTCCAGCAGGGCCTCGACCAACTCGCAGAGGTGGTGGCGCTGGAGCATTCGCGGCTCGGCGACGCCGTTCAGGAGATGGCCGCCCGGCTCGGGCCGCTCGACCTCCCTGCAGGGTCGGGACGGTTCACCCCGTGGCCCTGGTTCGCGCTCGACGCCGTGCACCGGGCCGGTGGCACGCTGCCGTCGCCGCAACTGCTCGGCGACCGCTGGCAGTCGTGGTTCGGTCTGGCCCTTCCCCCAGAGGTGCTGGCCCGCCTCTCTTGATCCCCTCGGAGATCAGGCAGGGGTGTCAGGCAGGGACGTGGGTGCAGGAGGGTTCGCGCCGTGCTGCTGCGCGATGTTTCGGATCGTGGTTGCGATGAACTGATGGCGTGCAGGGATCCCGCGCCAGCGGTAGTGGATTCCGTCGGGCATGTGCCACGCTCGGTGCGATCTGGCTGCGCCTGCCCAGTCGATCACGCGTACGTTCGGCCATGCGGCCGCAACCTGAGCGAGCCCCTCGTTGAAGAGCAGGGCCCGGGAACCGGTGAACTTGGTTGCCCCGTGCAGATTGAGGATGCCAACGGTTCGGTCGGCGCCGATCTCGGTGAGCAATGGCTCGATGATCGCCACGGCGGTGGCCACCGGATCCTTAGCGAATCTCGGGTCCTGCATGTTGTTCACGATGTCGGAGAACCCGAGCGCGATCACGTAGCTCTGGGCGTCGAAGCCCGCCTGTCGGGCCTGGCGAACCGAGGTGATTGCCGACGGACTGTACGAGCGATTGCGCGCGATCAACCGACCGAGGTTGATGTCCACACAGAAGGGGCCCACCCCGGATGACTCGAGGCGTTTGGCGAGTCGAGGACAGAGCTTTGCCGACGTTGAGTCACCGAGGAACAACACCGAACCGTGGGCTCGTTGCGTGAGATCCGTCACGAGGAACCGCGGGCGGCGGACCGTGAGCAGCCACGGTTGGATGTTCTTGCGCCTCCCGCTCTTCGCGGTGAGGGCGTTCGCCGCAGGTGCGAGACCGCCGGACACGGCTGTCGCCGAGAGGCCGGCAATCCCGAGCAGCAGCGTTCGGCGACTGAACATCGCTGCAGTATCGCAGCAACCGGAGGCTTCGGGTCCCTAGAGCCCGAACCAACCGATCGGTGACTGACCGGTGCAGAAATGCTGGTCGCTCGGGTCGGTGTCGGGCAGGCCCCACCGGTACCGGAACGCGCGGGAGAGGTCGGTACCGAACTGCCAACCGTTCAGGTCGAGCGACTCCCCCGGAGCGAGCGAACGCTCCACGGACTGAGTGAGTGCTCGGGGCTCGCGATCCAAAAAGGCGACCGGCTCGGCCATCCAGCCGATGCAGAAGCCCCCGGGTTGCATGTCGATCGAGATCAGGTCGATGCCCCAGCGACGGTTCACCTCGTTGGCGAAGCCCTCGAGCGCCTCGTACGGCACCGCAACCATGCGCGTCACCCGGGTTTCCCACATGATGCGCTGCTCGTCGCCGGCGTGAACGAGGTACACCGTGCCACCCGGCTCCACATCGTGCAGGTGGTACGGGCCACTGGGCCACGTGCGGAACCACGACGTGTGCTCGAAGTCCTCATCGAGGGAGGGCATGAACCTGCCGGGGTCGTAGAAGAGCGCCATATCCCCTTGAACGCAATGGTGCGATACGTGTGTGATCGGGTTGGCCCCTCTCGCTCCTAAATGAACGTTAGGTAAACTGGACGAACGCAAGATGAACGGATGCTTATACTTCGGTTCTCGATTTTGCGAAGTGTGTACCGGCGTGGGGGCAGGCGATGCGTCGGTGGACGGACAGTGTCTGGGGGTACAGCACGATGGCCAATCGCTCGGTACGTTCGATCGTCGCGGCATCGGCACTTGCGTTGACGATTGTCGCTGGGATCACGGTGTCCGGCGCTGCGCTGGCGGGCGAACGAGAAGAGCACGATTTGCGGCCCTCTGGTGCCCAGCCAGAAAGGGGCGAGTCGCTCCCGGATTCCGGCCTGGGCAACGCCTTCGCGTTGACCGGCGATCCTGGTGTTGGGTCGGTGGCGCTGACATGGGACGACCCCGACGCAACGACGTCCTCGCAGCGTTACCTCGTGCGTGTGAGCGATGCGGGGATTGCCCCGATCGCCACGACGTCGCCGTCGGCAACAATCTCTGGTCTCACGCCGGGTCTCGCGTACACCTTCTCCGTCGAACGACAGGACGGAACACACGCCACGTCTCAGGTCGTCGTGGTACCCAACAGTCCGGCTGTGCTCACGCAGGTCAACTCGGTAACCCGACCCGAGGGAATCCTGCTGATGCGGGTCAGTTGTGGGGTGTACGGAGCCCTGCCGGCGTTCGGTGGAGCCAGCGCAGACTGGCCCGGCTTCCCCCGCTCGCTCGGGGCCGTGGAGGCAGACAACAACGCAAACGCTGCAACAACTGACGCCGGGTGTGGGTCGTTGTTTCACTCGCTGGCGCCGGTCGCTACGTCGACTGAGGAGTCCGCAAACGGTTGGTTCGTGAGTGCATGGAGTCGCCTGAGCCAGATCACCGTGATCGATACGAGGAACGACGACACCGGATGGGCACTAACCGGCTCAGTGACCGCAGTGTTTGCATCCGACGGGCGTCGGTGGGACGGCAACTACCTCGGCTGGGCTCCGGTGATCACGAACGACTCGGCGCGCGTGCCGACCGGACCCAAGACCTTCTACGACCAGACGGTGACGGCAGGCGCCGTCGTGCTGCCGGGCGGCGGGCTGGTGTCAGGCGATGGCCTCGCGAGCGGACCGGCAAACCTGCTTGCCAGTGCCCGCCCAGGTGCTGGATTGGGTGAAGCCGTCATCGATGGCCGTTTGCTGCTGATGCTTCCTGCTGCAGCAACGGCCCCGAGCTATTCGATGGTGATCACACTGTCGCTCATCTGAGCCGACAGCGGCTCCGCTCAGAACCCGAGGGTGCCGAAGGTTTCGTCGACCTCGTCGGCGTCATCGGTCTCGACGTCTGCCCAGGAGCAGGCCCGACAGGGGTGGTCCGCGAGGAAGAGCCGCATCTCGACGGGCAACTGTTCGCTGAACCCGAAGATGCCGACGATGGTGGCAGTGATCGTTTCCACGAGATTGGCCCAGTCGCCGCGCACGATCGGCAGGCTCCAGTTGGCGGGGAGATCGTCGGGATCGTCGCCGTCGGCCTTCGGGGCGGTCCATCCGAGCAGGGTGAGCAGCCGCTCCTCCACACCGGACAGGCGCGACGGTCCTTCGAGATACACGTTGCTGCTTGCTTCCACGTGCGCCACATCGTGACCGACCAGCATCTGGACGTACCGCTCGGTGCGCGACGGCTGCTCGATCAGCAGGGCGCGGGTGGGTTCGCTCCCGGTGCGCTGCAGGAGGCGCAGCAGTGCGCCGGACCACTGCATCCACCCTCCGCCCACGGAGGGGGTGACGGTGTAGTCCGTGCTGTACCGGGCGGCGGATTTGCGGAGCTGGCGGCATGTCGGGCAGGCGGCGATCGTGGTGGCGTCACTCGTGTCGGTGGTGGTGCTCATGACGGTGAGGGGCCCTTTCCAGTGGGGGATCCGGGGGACAGGATCAGTATGAACGAGGGGTGTCACGGGGTTTCCCGGAGAGGGTCTGGGATACGATGGGACCGATTTTGAGTGGAGGGGCTATCCATGGGAAGAAGGCACACGGTCTTCGCGTTCGGGGCGGGAGCGACGGCTTTGTTGTCCGCCGCATGTGGAGGTTCTTCCTCCGGGAGCGTTACGTCCACCTCGGCGCCGGTACGCAACGCCACTACGGCAAACACCATTGCGGTACCCGTCTACAACGTCGTGTCATCGGGCCTCACGCAGACCCAGATCGCAGCCGTCAACAAGGCGCTCGACCCGGTCATGCCAACGGGTGTGGATCTCACGGTCGATGCAACGGGTCGCCTCGGATATGCGGACACCCAGGCACTGTTGGTCGGTACGAAGACGTTCACGGGCACTGTCCCCGTGCTCAAGACAGCCGATGACGAGCACGCCGACGGCGTCTCGAGCACCGGATGGGACCCGGTTGCCGTCAACGCGCTTCAACCGATGAGCACAGCCGCAATGAACAGCCTCGTGACGAACGCTTCAGCCTCGCTCAAGCAGGGGGACTCCGGTGCGCTGGTGAAGCCGGGTGCCGTCACCCTCGAGATGTACAGCCCGTCGTCAAGGGCGATCACGCTGAAGAAGCAGGTGGCCACCACCGGCGCGCGCACGTCGAGACTCGGCGGCTATCCGCTCGTCGGGCCGGGGAACTCGTTCGACCTGCTCGTGGGGGGCAGGGGCAGGCTCGCCTTCGCGAACATCCAGCAGCGCGCCTATTCGGTGGGCGCGAGCGTGCAGGTTCCCACCGGGGCCGATGCTGTTGCGCGCTGCAGGGCTGCGCTCGAGAAGGACCGTGCGGGCTCCACCTCCGGCTTCACGCTCGTCGCGACGCTGGTCTACTTCGCGCCGGCGATGTCGGAGCGGCTCACGACGGTCGAGCCCGCGCTGCAGTGCGACGGCACCGCGGCAAATGGGGCGACGTTGCGCTCGACCTTCATCCGTGCCCGGCTCGACGTGGTTGCAGCGGTCATCCGCGCCGGGGCGGCGGCAACATTCAAGGCAATCGTCGACAACGACGCGAACGGGCTCGAGCTCGGCACGTCGTACCGGGCGGCAAGCGCCCGGTCACCACTCACCGCGACGGCGCCCTCCACGCAGGACTACGAGGACGCAATGACCGCGTGGGGTATGGACCTCAAGGTGGATGCCAATGACGCCACGCCGGACCGCATCTTTGCCGCAACAACCGATAGTGCAATTGGTGGGGCCGACACCGTTGACATGTTCTGGTACACCGGCCACGCCGACGGAAGCGGCTGGCAGACCGATGACGGTGCGACGGTCGCGCGGAACCTCCGCTTCGGGAACACAGACCTCGAATGGCTGGTCGTTGCGGCCTGTGGACCGTTCCAGGACACGGCGGGCGGCCTTGCGTGGCAGGACCGGTTGACCCCGATGTTCGAGGGCTTGCACCTGCTCCTTGCCTATGCCACGACGTCCTCGGACGTGTCCGGAGAGGGCACATCGTTCGCCAACTACTCCATCATCGGTGCGTTCCCGCCCCGCACTGCCGATCGGGCATCGCTCGTTGCTGCGTGGATCTTCACCGCAATGGACAATCAGTCGCCCAGCGTCCGGTGGGCCGTGGGCGGGGCACAGAGCAACAGCCGCAGCACGGTCGGCGATTGCCTGAATTGCGCGCTGGCGGACATCCTCCCCACCGAGGCGGGCTTTTCCATGTGGCGCCTCGTCGGACCGTCGTGAGGAGGCCAACCCGTCACCGGGCACTTGTGCTTCTGGTGCTCGCTGCGCTACCCGCGTGCGGCGGCGGAACCCAGTCCTCAACCAGTGAGTCCTCCTCGGACTCCCGCACCACCACGACCGGAGCACCATCGGTCGGCGTCGAGATCGGGGGCGAGGCAGTCTCGACCGTGGGGCTTACCCCCTTCGACTCGTTCACCCCGGTACCCCAATCCGGTTGGGGCGCGGATCTTGCAGCGACCACCTTCCCGTACCGCCCGGACCCCAACGGATTCGCGTTCCCGAACGGGGCACCATCTGAGCCGTACGGGGTGGACGACGCCATCGCGATGTTCGGGGCGGCGGCCGTGTGCGAGGAACCGAGTGGTGGTTGCACCCCCACGGCGGTAGCGCAGGCGTGGGTCGACAAGGTTGCTGCCGCAACAGCGGGCGGTGTGTGTGAGGGCATGGTGCTGCTCAGCCTCGACCGCTTCGTTGCCGACGCCCAACCGGCGAGCATGGAGTTGTTGGCGGACGGTGAGGTGACCGATCGGGTAGTTCGGCTGTTCGCCACCCAGTTCCTGCCGGACGTGCTCGACGCAGCAGGCAGAACCCGTGGCAGGCCACTGCGTGACGTGCTCGCCGATGTGGAGTCGGGTCTGCGGCCGGGCGCGAACCCGTACACGCTGGGTATCTATTCGGCCGGGGCCGGGCACACCCTCTTGCCGTACGCCGTGCGTCAGATCACCGAGACACAGACGGCGGTCTACGTGTATGACCCCAACTGGCCGGGGCTCGACCGGTTCATCGAGTTCGACCTCCGGACCGACACCTGGCGCTACTCGTTCGGCGCGGCCGACGCAGCGAACGACCCGACGCCCTGGTTCGGCGACGGCAGCCAAATGGATGTGGTGGCCCTCGACGCGCGCGAGGCCCCGTTCGAGGAGCCGTTCGCCGGTGCGGGGAACGGTGCGGGTGTCACGCTGCTCACCGTCACCACCACCGGGCCGCGCTGGAGCGTGACGAACGGCAATTCGACGGTGACGGAGGGGACCGCCCTGCCGGGGACGGGGTCGGTTGTCTCGGTGACGCGCGGCGCGTTCGGCTCGACAACGGTCGTGCTGCGTACGACCGGGCCGGTGACGGTGGAGAGCGACGGCGCGATCGACGCGATGGTGGAGAACGATCAGGGCGCCGTGAGCGGGATCGGTACCGGTGGTGGACGGTTCGTGTTCAACGACAGCGAAGGGCTCGGTGTTCGACGGGAGTCGGGTGCCGGCGAACTGCGCGCCTACGCGCTGTCCGGTGTGGTGGTCGCCGAGGGTGATGCGGGTACGGAGTTGGCGATCGCCGGCGATCGGGAGGTGCGCTACGGAGACGGCCGGGGAAGCGACACCGCGGTGTTACTCCCCGGCGATGGTCGCCACGACTACCGGATCGCGGCGGGCGGGAAGGCTGTGGAGGTGCCCGTTCCCGCTACACCGGCAGAAGTGCGCGCTGCCGAGGGCCGGCCCATGCTCGACAGTTCCGGTGGCGACGCGAAGCCGGACTCGACGTCGACCCCCACCACTTCAGTTGTGTCTGCGACAACTGCACCGTCGCCACCCTCGTCGTCCACCAGTACCCCGAACCCACCGCCGAACACGAGCAACCGCGTTGATGTCATCGTCAACTTCGGCACCGTTGCTGCCGGTGTGGTTACGGTGCAGGTCGTCCCGAAGAATGGCTTTACCGGCAGCTTCACCGTCGGCGTGAACGGACCGCAGTGGAGCTCGGTCGACGGCCCGACGGGCAATTACTCCCGCACCTTCCAAGGGTTGATCGTCAACGGCTACTACGTCATCACCGTGGCGTTCTCGGACAACCTCTCGCTCACCCGGAACTTTGTGGTGCCCTGAACTCTCGGGGGACCCGTGCAGACCGGGCTCGGCAAACGACCACTGGTACGTTGGTGAGTGTCCTCTAGGGCGCTCCGGGCGTGGGGTCCGGCGGCGACGGGGACACGTTCGGGAGGACAGCACGATGGGTTACGAGTTCGAGGCGGATCCGGAGTACCAGGCGGAACTTGATTGGGTGGACGATTTCGTCCGCGAGAAGCTCGAGCCGCTCGACTTCGTCATCAAGCACCCGTACGACCGCAGCGATCCCGTTCGCGAGCGGATGATCCCGCCGCTGCAGGCGGAGGTTCGTGCCCGCGGTCTGTGGGCCTGCCACCTTGGGCCCAACCTCGGTGGTCCCGGTTATGGCCAGGTGAAGCTTGCGCTCCTCAACGAGATCATCGGTCGCGCCAAGTGCGGGCCGGTGGTGTTCGGCTGCCAGGCGCCGGACAGCGGTAACGGCGAGATTCTCGCCCACTACGGCACGCCGGAACAGAAGGAGAAGTACCTCAAGCCGCTCCTGAACGGCGAGATCTACTCCTGCTTCTCGATGACCGAGCCCCAGGGCGGCGCAGATCCGAAGGTGTTCACCACGAGCGCTATCCGTGACGGTGACCAATGGGTGATCAACGGCGAGAAGTGGTTCTCGTCGCACGCTCGCTTTGCTTCGTTCCTCATCGTGATGGCGGTGACAGACCCGGAGAACCCCCCGTACCAACAGCAGTCGATGTTCATCGTGCCGATCGAGACGCCGGGTGTGCAGATCGTGCGCAATGTCGGGCTCGGCGGGCAGGACAAGGGTCCCGACGAGGGGACGCACGCGTACATGCGCTACACCGATGTGCGCGTGCCACTCGACCACATGCTCGGCGATCGCGGTCAGGCATTCGTGGTGGCACAGACCCGACTCGGCGGCGGGCGGATCCACCATTGCATGCGGGCCATTGCGCACACGCGTAAGGCGCTCGACATGATGATTGAGCGGGCTGCTTCGCGCCGCACGCAGGGCGAGATGCTCGGCAACAAGCAGATGGTGCAGCAGATGATCGCCGACTCGTGGATCGACCTCGAGACGTTCCGCCTCCTGGTGCTGCGGACTGCCTGGCGCATCGACAAGTACAACGACTACAAGCGCGTTCGGGCGGACATCTCGGCCGTGAAGGCGATGATGCCGCGTGTGCTGCACGACGTTTCCGCACGGGCGCTGCAGGTGCACGGCTCGCTCGGGCTGTCGACGGAGATGCCGTTCATGTGGATGATCGCCGAGAGCTTCCACATGGGGCTTGCGGACGGCCCGACCGAGGTGCACAAGGCAACGCTGGCCCGCCAGTTGCTCTCACGCGCCACGCCGGCACCGGGACTGTTCCCCACGGGGCACCTGCCCACCCGGTCGGCGGCAGCGCACGAGATGTTCGCCGAGGCCCTCGAGGACCTCGTCTAGCCGCAGAGGCTGGTCAGGCCTCGAGGACCGAACCACCGTCGACATTGATGGCCTGGCCGCTGATCCAACGGGCCTGTTCGCTGCACAGGAAGGCGACCATCCACGCGATGTCGATGGGTTCGCCGGCGCGTCCGAGCGACGACCGGTCAACGAGGGCGTGCCAGCCCTCCTGACCCTTGAGGTCGTCCATGCGTGCCGTGTCGATGAGGCCGGGGCAGATGGCGTTGACCCGGATGTTGTTGGGGCCGAGTTCGCGGCACATCACCTTGGTGATTGCCTGCATCGCCGCCTTGCTCGATGCGTAGGCCGCAGTGTTGGCCCCGAACACCTTGCCGGCGATCGAGGAGATGTTCACGATGGAGCCACCGTTGCCGGCCGCCACCATCTGCCGGGCGAACGCGCGCGAGACGAGGAAGACCGAGTCGTTGTTGGTGTTCATCACCGTGTGCCACGCCTCGAGCGGCAGATCGGCGACTGCTTGGCGGTCGTCGCCACGATTGGCTGCGGCGTTGTTGACGAGGATCGTGGCGGGCCCGAACGTGGACGCAGTGAAGTCGGCGAGTCGCTGTGCTTCGGACTCCACGGCAAGGTCACCCTCGAAGGCGGCAGCCTTGCCGCCAGCGGCTTGGATCTCCTCCACGACGGAATGGATGCCCTTCCAACCCGAGCGGGCCTCGTCCTCGGGCAGGCGCGAGCTCTTGCGTCCGGTGACGACCACCGAGCAGCCGGACTGTGCGAGCACGACGGCCGTATCGCGGCCGATGCCTCGGGCGCGTGCGGCCCCGGTGACTACGGCAACCTGACCACGAAGACCTGTGAGTTCCATGACTCCCCCTTGTCAATCCGACCGGACGACAGCGTCCCGGCCTGCTTCCCCGGGCGGAGCGTAGACGCGCAGCGCCATGTGTGCCGCAGGCGGTTCACTGCGGGCAGGGTGGTTCTGCGGGGCGATCAGCCGGGCATACTGGTCCTGTCAGGTTGCGGGTGCTCCCGCCCGGACTGGGCCGCTGGCGCAATGGCAGCGCATCGGACTTTTAATCCGCGGGTTCTGGGTTCGAGTCCCAGGCGGCCCACCGTCGGCGATTACGCCCCCGCGAGTTCTGCTGCCTCTGCGGCCGCGGCTGTCGCCCGAGACTTCTTGCGCTGGAACCTGAGGGCTTTTGCCGAGATCATCAGGGCGCAGGGCACGACGATCAGGTTCGGGAAGGACACGAGCAGGTCGCCGATCGCGATGCCGTACAGCGTCCATGCGATGCCGTTTACCACCATGAGGCCGTACATCCCGATGGAGACGCCGGAGAGATTGGCGTAGCGCAGCACGTACACCGCTTGGGGAATGATCGAGGTGGCACCGATGACGATCGCGAACCAACCGGCGATCGCGGGCGAGATCATTGACATACCGATGCCGAACGCCGCGAACCCGCCGAGCACGCCGAGCAGGTGCCAGAGCGGCATCTTGCGGTGGCGTACGAGGGCAGCAGTCACGAGGATCATGGCCGTGAGCACGAACGTGTTGGCGATCATGAACGGGGTAATCGCCTGGACATACGAGTAGACGGTCCACAGCACACAACCCGACAGCCCATGAAGCTGGCCACGGGGCGAGATGCCCTCCACGGACTTCACGCGATACACCCGGATCACCTGCGGCCACGCAAACGAGATGCCGAGTACCAGGCACAGGGCGCCAAGGACCGAGGTGAACGTCACTGGGGCAGGCTACGGCGTGTGGGGAGCCGGATGGGGCTTGTGTTGTGAGAATGATTCTTGTTATGGTGGGGATATGGGAATCATTCTCAACATCGGGAAGGCTGAGGTCCGCAGGTCACTGTGGTCACGAGCCGCCTGCACGCTGGGCGTGAGCACCCTCGTGCTCACCGGGGTGGCGTGCTCGTCCGGTGCGGACACCGGCGCTGTTGCGGGAGCGGAGGCAGGCTCGTCGTCGGGGGTGCAGTCCGATCGGCTCGCTGTGCTGGCGTCGTTCTATCCCCTCGAGTTCGTTGTCGAGCGGGTGGGGGGCAACAGCGTGGGCGTCACGAACCTCACGCCCCCGGGCGCGGAACCCCATGATCTGGAACTGGGCGCAAACGATCTCGTCGAGGTCCGCGAAGCGGACTTGGTGGTGTACCTCCGGGGTATCTCCGCAGCGGTGGACAATGCCGTCAACACGGCCGCGGGTACGCGCTGGTTCGACGTGACCGCGTTGGCGCGCCTCGAGGCGGACATCCACTTCTGGCTCGATCCGTTGCGCCTCGCTGACGTGGCCGACGGTGTGGCGCAGCGCCTCGCCGAACTCGACCCGTCGGGTGCCGAGGCATTCCGCGCAAATGCTGCCGCATTGCGGGCGGACCTCACGGCGCTCGACGCGGAGTTCGTGAGCGGACTCGCCACCTGTGCCCGGCGCGACCTCGTGACGAGCCATGCCGCGTTCGGCTACCTCGCGACGCGGTACGGGATGCAGCAGCAGAGCGTCAGCGGGCTGTCGCCAGACGGGGAACCGACGGCGGCAGCGCTCGCGAGGGTTGCCGACTTCGTCCGGGACAAGGGTGTCACCACGATCTATACCGAGACGCTGTTGAGCAGCGCAACGGCGCGCGCGTTGGCGAGCGAGACGGGTGCCCGTGTCGCCGTGCTCGACCCCCTCGAGGGACTGGCCGAGGGAGCGGTGGGCGACTACCTCACGGTGATGCGCGCCAACCTCGGTGTGCTGCGGACCGGACAGGGGTGCACATGAGTGACACAGGGCGGAACAGCCATGAGCACCCGGACCACAGCGGACACGCGCACAGCCGGGCGCACGCGTGCCAGCCACTGGGTGACGTCGTCATCTCGGTGGAGGGCGGCCGCTTCGGGTACGGCGGGCACGCCTCGGCAAGTGTTGCGAGGCTCGAGATCCGTTCCGGCGAGGTGATCGCGCTGCTGGGCGCCAACGGGTCGGGCAAGACTACGCTGATGAAGGGTTTCCTCGGCCTGGTCGATCGCCTTGAGGGCAACGTGGAACTGTTCGGCGAGCCGGTGGAGCGCCTCCAGGACCGCTCCGCAATCGGGTACCTCCCGCAGCGGCAGAGCGCTGCCGGCCCGATCCCGGTGACTGTCAACGAACTCGTCCGCTCCGGTCGGCTCACGCGACGCAACCCGCTCGGCCTCGGTCGTGACGACGGGGCGGTGCAGGCCGCGATCGCCGTGGTCGGCCTCACGGCGTCCGCCCGCAAGCGCGTCTCCACGCTGTCGGGCGGTCAGCAGCGCAGGGCGCTGCTCGCCCGGGCGCTCGTCGGGGGGAGTCAGTTGTTGTTGCTCGACGAGCCGTTCGCCGGCGTTGACCAGGCGAATCAGGAGGCCATCGCGGACGCGCTCGACGGCCTGCTGCACAACGGGCTCACGCTGGTCGTGGTGCTGCACGAACTCGGCCCGCTCGAGCCCCTCATCACCCGTGTCATCGTGATGGACCACGGCACCATTCGCTTCGACGGGCCGATCGAGCAGGCGCCCCCGGAACTGCTGCACATGGGGCACGATCACGACCCGCACGGTGGGCCGGAGCCCACTCAGGGGATCGGCTTGGTGGGCTGACGTGGGCGCAGTGCTCCTCGCCAATGCGATCACCGCGGTCTTCAAGTATGACTTCCTGCAGCGCGCCCTCGTGGCCGCAGTGCTCGTGGGAATCACGGCGCCGGCCGTCGGCATCTTCCTCGTGCAGCGCAGGCTGGCCCTGATCGGTGACGGCCTCGGCCATGTGGCGGTCACCGGTGTTGCGCTCGGTCTCGTTGTCCACCGCACTCCGGTACTGATCGCCGTCATCGTGGCGGTGCTCGGTGCCGTTGCGATCGAGATCGTCCGTGCCGCCAGCGACACCACGGGGGAGATCGCCCTCGCGGTGCTCTTCTACGGGGGTATCGCCGGGGGTGTCGTGCTCGTCAGCAAGGCCCCGTCAGGATCGCGGAACCTCACGCAATACCTCTTCGGCAGTATCACCACTACCTCAAACGGTGATCTGGTGGTGTTTGCCATTCTCGCGGCGGTCGTGCTCGGCGTGGTGTTGCTGCTCGGCCCGGTGCTGTTTGCCGTGAGCAACGACGAGGAGTTCGCGCGGGCACTCGGCATCCCGGTCATCGGTATCAACATCCTGCTCGCAACGCTGACGGCCCTGACGGTCGTTGTGTCGATGCGTGTCGTCGGCGTGCTGCTGGTCAGTGCCCTCATGGTCGTGCCGGTAGCCACCGCCCAGTTGTTCGCCGGAAGCTTCCGCAGTACCTGTCTGTATGCAGTTGCGGTGGCGGTGGTGTCCGCGGTGGTCGGGATCGTCGTGTCCTACGCAGTGGACCTGCCGTCCGGCGGGACCATCGTGCTGGTCACGATCGGGTTCTTCGTACTGGCACTCGTTGCCTCGAGCCTTCTGCGTGTCAAGCGCGCGGGTGCCGCCCACGGGGGGAAGTAGCGCCGTGGCGACTGGGGCTGCAGCGGCGGATCTCCATCGACAGGTCGATGAGCGCCTGCGCGCGCGAGATCAGCGGTACACCGAGAGCCGCCGTCAGATCGTCGACGCGCTCGCCGCCAACAGCGGTCCGGTGACACTGCCCACGCTGCTGGCCAGTGCACCGTCGCTCGCGCAGAGCTCCGCCTACCGCAATCTGTCGGTGCTCGAGGAAGCGGGAATTGTTCGACGACTCGTGCACGGCGCGGACCACGCGTTCTACGAGCTTGCGGAGGCCCTCACCGGCCACCATCACCATCTCGTCTGCGAGCAGTGCGGCTCGGTGCAGGACTTCACGCTCGGTGCGCGCGTGGAGCAGTCGCTCGACGAGGCGATCGACGACCTGGTGCGGGCGAAGGGGTTTGCCGCCCGGCACCATGCGATCGACATCTTCGGGCTCTGCGCAGACTGCTCCTGACGTCGGCGCCCTTTCCCTCCAACATTCCCGGTCTATGTCTGGCGACCTGTCCGCCAGACATAGACCGGGAAACACAGTGAGTGGGTCAGATGGGGAGGTCGCCGGTTGCGGTGCGGGTGGAACCCGAATCGCGGTAGGCGCTGATCGTCCGCTGGGCGATGCGCATCTGGTGGATCTCATCCGCGCCGTCCGCGAAGCGCGCCCAGCGTGCGTGCTGGTACATGTGCGCGAGCGGTGTATCAGTGGAGTAGCCGAGCGCGCCGTGCACCTGGATGGAGCGGTCGATCACACGGTTGAGCATGTTGGCGACGAAGTGCTTGGCCATCGAGACCTCGCTCTTGAAGTCGAGGCCCTGGTCAATGCGGAACGCGGCGTGCAGCACCATCAGTTTTGCCTGGTACAGCTCCATCGAGGAATCGGCGATCAGCCACTGGATGCCCTGCTTCTCGGCAAGGATCGAGCCGTGCGAGTAGCGCACGAGCGAGCGCGCCACCATGAGGTCGAGCGCGGTCTCTGCCTGTGCGATCCAGCGCATGCAGTGGGCGAGGCGCGCCGGCCCGAGTCGGTACTGGCCGAGCAGGTGACCCTGGCCGCGGCCGCCCAGCATGTTGGCACTCGGCACGCGCAGGTCCTCGATCATGATCTCGGAGTGACCGGTGCCGCCGTGCATCGTCTCGATCTCTCGAACGCGGTTCCAGCCGTCGCTCGGCAGGTCGACGAGGAACGCCGTGTTTGCTGCCTGCGGCAGGTCGGGGTTGTCCTCGGTGCGGGCGATGACGATCGCGAACTTGGCGCGGCGGGCGTTGGAGATGAACCACTTGTGCCCGTTGATCACCCATTCGTCACCGTCCGGCACCGCTGTGGTCTTGATGAGCGTGGGGTCAGAGCCGGCCACCTCGGGCTCGGTCATTGCGAAGCACGACATGGCGGTCCCCTCGCACAGCGGACGGAGGTACTTCTCCTTCTGCTCGGGCGTACCCCAGTGCAGCAGGGTGTGCATGTT
Organism: Ferrithrix thermotolerans DSM 19514; assembly: GCA_945889085.1. Classification (GTDB taxonomy): domain Bacteria; phylum Actinomycetota; class Acidimicrobiia; order Acidimicrobiales; family Ilumatobacteraceae; genus WLJO01. The sequence goes on along the minus strand of CAMDBM010000010.1, from coordinate 37,932 downwards.
GCCCTCGTCGGGCGCCTGGCAGTTGAAGATGAACGGTCCGTAGCTCGCCTTGGCCGCCTCGGCCTGAACCATCGCGAGCTGCACATGGCCGAGCCCCATGCCACCCCACTCCTTGGGCATGTGCGGCAACCAGATCCCTGCCTCGCGCGCCTGGGCGCGCAGGCCCACCAGCATCTTCACGTAGCCACGCCGGTCCTCCTCGCTCACACGGTGGAGGTTTGCCTCGGCGGGCTGGACGATGTCCTCGATGAACGCACGGACGCGCATGCGGATGTCTTCGAGTTCGGGTGTGAGCGTGAAGTCGATGGCCATGTCGACCACGGTAGGGGATCGGGAGCGTCACCGTCACACGGCGCGTCCCGGAGGGGATCACACGATGCGGCTCCCACCGTGTTCTGCCCAGTAGCGGTCGCGGAGCGGCTTCTTGAACAGCTTGCCGGTGGGCGTACGGGGAAGTTGTTCCTCGAAGTCGATTGAGCGCGGGCACTTCTGCAGGGACAGGTTGGCCCGGCAGAAGTCCATGAGCTCGTTGACGACCTCCGTGCTCGGCTCGATGCCGGGCATTAGCTGGATGACGGCCTTCATCTCCTCGCCGAGATCCGGGTTGGGAATGCCGAACACGGCGGCATCGGCCACCTTCGGGTGGGTGATGAAGAGGTTCTCGGTCTCCTGCGGGTAGATGTTCACACCGCCGGAGATGATCATGAACGTGGCCCGGTCCGTGAGGAACAGGTAGCCGTCCGTGTCGACGTAGCCGACATCGCCGACGGTCTTCAGCCCGCCGTCGGGTGAGCTGCTGTCCCTCGTCTTCGCGGGATCGTTGAAGTACTCGTAGTGGATGGGCGACTTGAACCACACGGTTCCGGGCTGGCCCTGGGGGCACTCGTTCATGTCGTCATCGAGGATGTGCATCTCGCCGAGGATGCAGCGCCCGACCGTTCCCCTGTGGGCAAGCCACTCGGCGCTGTCGCAGAGCGTGAGTCCGAGCCCTTCGGTGGCGCTGTAGTACTCCCGGATGATCGGACCCCACCATTCGAGCATCCGTTCCTTGATGGGTACTGGGCACGGGGCCGCTGCGTGCACCACCATCTCGAGCGACGAGAGGTCGTACTTGTTGCGCACGTCATCGGGAAGTTTGAGGAGGCGCGAGAACATCGTGGGCACCATCTGGGTGTGGGTGACACGGTGCTGCTCGACGAGCTGCAAGAAGTGCTCCGGGTCAAACTTGTCCATGACGACCACCGTGCCGCCCTTTCGGATGGTGAGGCCCGCTGCTGCCTGCGGAGCACTGTGGTAAAGCGGTGCCGGGCAGAGATACGTCTGGCCCTCGCGGTACAGCCAGATGCTCATGAGGAACTCCGAGCCGGATTCCCCCACCGGGACATTCGGCAGTTCGCGGAGGATGCCCTTGGGCCGTCCGGTGGTTCCCGATGAGTAGAGCATCTGGTTCCCGGCGGACTCGTCGCTGATCGGGGTGGACGGGAACGCAGCGAGCGTCTCCTCGAGGGGGAGTACGCGGGTTGCGCCCACGTTGGCATACGGTCCGGTGCCGTCGGCCACCAGACACAGCCGCACGTTCGGTGCCAGTGGGAGTGCCGAGAGGGCAACATCGAGCAATTGGGAACTCGTCACCACAACCTGGGACTCGGAGTTCTCGAAGATGTACCCGAGCTCATCGGTGGTCAGGTGAGAGTTCGCCGGGGTGAAATACAGGCCCGAGCGCTCGCCTGCGCAGCAGATCGGCATGTACCACGGGTGGTTCTCCATGACGATCGCGAAATGGTCGCCACGCCGGAGTCCCTCGGCCCTCAGCAGGTGCGCCATGCGGTTCGAGCGCTCCTCGTATTCGCGGTAGGTCACGACCTCCCCGGAGCCCGCCATGACGACGGCAGGTTGGTCGGCTCGTTGTTCGGCATGGATTCCGGGGTACATGTTGTGAAACCCTACGACGGTGAGGTTCACCCATGTCGAACTGCATCGCTTCGCGCTGCCACTGGTCCGCCCGTTCCGGACCTCCTACGGGGTCGAGACGGCGCGCCACGGCTTCCTCGTCCGTGTCCTCGGGCCGGACGGGGAGGGCTGGGGCGAGTGCGTGGCCGAGGTGGAGCCGCTCTACTCGCCGGAGTACACCGCCGGCGCCTATGAGGTGACCAAGCGGTTCCTGCTGCCCAGGCTCGATCCCGCCGATGTGCAGGCCGCTGGCATCGCCGAACGCCTCGCCCCGGTGCGTGGGCACCGCATGGCCAAGGCGGCGCTCGAGGCGGCCGTGCTCGATGCTGAGTGCCGCATGGACGGGATCTCGCTCGCCACCCGCCTCGGGACGATTCCACGACTCGTTCCCGCAGGCGTTGCCGTGGGCATCCAGCCCTCGGTGGCGGAACTGCTCGACGTTGTCGGCGGGTACGTGGCGCAGGGATACCGACGGGTGAAACTGAAGATCGAGCCCGGCAACGACGTGGTGCCCGTGCGGGCCGTGCGGGAGCGTTTCGGCGACGCGTTGATGCTCCAAGTGGACGCCAATCAGGCGTACTCGCTCGCTGACGTTGCGGCGCTCGAGGCGCTCGACCCCTTCGGACTGCAGCACATCGAGCAGCCGCTCCCGGAGGATGACCTGTTCGGCCACGCCCGTCTCGCCGAACTGATCGCCACCCCGATCTGTCTCGATGAGTCCATCTGCTCGGTGCGCCAGGCAGTCGAGGCGCTCGCGCTCGGGGCGTGCAGTGTGGTGAACGTGAAGCCGGCGCGCGTCGGTGGCGTGCTCGAGGCCGTGCGCATCCACGATCTGTGTCTCGCCCGTGGCGTGGACCTGTGGTGCGGGGGGATGCTCGAGACGGGTATCGGGCGGGCAGCAAATCTCGCGCTCGCGGCGCTTCCCGGGTTCACCCTGCCCGGCGACCTCTCCGCGTCGGATCGCTACTTCCATCGCGATCTCACCGAGCCCTTCGTGCTCGAGGACGGCTGCCTGCGCGTGCCGTCCGGCGCCGGAATCGGTGTCACGCCTCTGGCGAGTGCACTCGCCGACTTCGTGACCTCCAGCGAAACCCTCCCCCTCACTGCATTCTGACGGCACATTTCCCACGCGGGTGAGGGGAAACCTTGCCCAAAACGTCACTTCGATTTTGGGCAAGCATTTCCCACGTATACGTGGGAAATGTGCCGTCAGAACGCGGTTGGGATTAGCGGCCGCCGGCGCGCATGCGGTCCTGCATGTCGTCGGGCAGGCCGAACGGCAGGAGCCGCTCGTTCGCAAGAGCGTCCTCACGGGTGCGCTCGCCCGCCGCATAGAGCAACTGCTTGTCGATGCGGTTCGTGCCCCACGAGTTGGCGAGGATCTCCCTGGCCAGCGATTCCACCTTCACATCGAGTTCGTCATCGGCCACGCAGTAATCGACGAGGCCGATCGCCGCGGCGTCCGGGCCCGAGAGGCGACGGCTCGTGAACATGAGCTCCTTCGCCTTCGACAGGCCGACCCGCTCGGGCAGTCGCACTGACATCCCCCACACGGGCACGAGGCCCCACTGGCCGTGCGTGTCACCGAGCTTGGTGCTCTCGGCGCAGATGAGGAAGTCGCAGCCGAGTGCGAGTTCGAGCCCACCCGTGAAGCAGTGACCGTGGATACGGGCGATGGTCGGCTGCGGCAGCCGCTCGAGCGCCTCGACCGTCTCGGACTCGTAGAGCTTGCTCGGCGCCCGTTCCCCCGTGGAGATGGAGTTCAGGTCGTGGCCGGCGCAGAACGAGCGCCCGGAGCCCTGCAGCACCACACAACCCACCGAGGCATCTGTGGCGATCGCGTCGAGATGGGTTCGCAGCGCGATGAACGAGCCGGGCGTCAGGGCGTTCAGCTTGTCGGGGCGGTTGAGCGTGAGGGTGGTGAGGCCATCGGGCCGGTCGGTCCGCAGGACGAGGTCGCTGGTCATGTCCCTACGGTACTCACCTGCCCGGGCTGGCAGAATATGGGCATGACCACAGCGCCCGAGGCCCCCGAGGTCCAGACGAGAACCGCGTACCGCACCTGCCCGCTCTGCGAGGCAACCTGCGGGCTGGAACTCACCGTCGCCGAGCGCCCGGGCGAGACCCCGGTGGTGGTCCGTATCCGTGGCGACCGCGAGGACGTGTTCTCCAAGGGGTTCATCTGCCCCAAGGGTTCCACCCTCACGCACTTCCACGACGACCCGGACCGCCTCCGCCGCCCGGTCGTCAAGCGCAACGGCGAGTTCGTCGAGGTGTCGTGGGACGAGGCGTTCGCCACGATCGAGGCGAACGTGCTCCCCCTCCTCAACGAACACGGGCGCGACGCCGCGGCCATCTACCTCGGCAACCCCGGCGCGCACAATCTCGCACCGATGATGTTCAACCGGAACCTCATCCAGGGCCTCGGCTCGCGCAACCGCTTCTCTGCTTCCACGGTGGACCAGCGTCCGAAGGAGATCACCTCGAGCATCATGTTCGGCTCCGTCACCGTGCCGGTGCCCGATCTCGACCGCACACAGTTCATCATGTTGCTCGGGGCGAACCCGCACGCCTCGAACGGTTCGCTCTGCACCGCCCCCGACTTCCCCGGGCGCCTCGACCGCATCCAGGCACGCGGCGGCAAGGTGGTGGTGGTGGACCCGCGCCGCAGCGAGACGGCCGAGCGCGCCGACGAGCACGTGGCGATCCGCCCTGCGACGGACGCGCACCTACTCGCAGGGATCGCCCACACGATGCTTGCGGAGGGGATCGCCCGCCCCGACAACGTTGCGGCGTACTGCAACGGCCTCGATCGCCTCCCCGAACTGCTCGCGCCCTACACGCCCGAAGCAGTGGCCCTCGCGTGCGGGATCAGCGCCGACACCGTTCGCCGCCTCGCCCGCGAACTCGTTGCCGCCCCCTGCGCAGCCGTGTACGGGCGGATCGGCACCTGCACACAGGAGTTCGGCACGCTCGCCTCATGGCTCGTCGACGTCGTGAACATCCTGAGCGGCAACCTCGACCGAGAGGGCGGCGCGATGTTCACGAAGGGGGCGGTGGGCCAACCCTCGTCGAAGGGCAAGCCGGGCAGCGGCAAGGGCTTCCGGATGGGGCGCCAGGTGTCGCGTGTGGGCAAGCATCTCGAGGCGCTCGGTGAGTTCCCCGTGACGGCACTGCCCGAGGAGATCGAAACGGCGGGCGCCGGCCAGGTGCGCGTGCTCGTCACCAACGGCGGCAACCCGGTGTCGTCCAACGCGAACAGCAACCGGCTCGCGAAGGCGTTCGAGTCGCTCGGATTCATGGTGTCCATCGATCCGTACATCAACGAGACCACACGCCATGCCGACGTCATCCTGCCGCCGCCGTCGTCCTTGCAGAAGAGTCACTACGACCTTGCGCTCTACAACTTCGCTGTCCACAACGTGGCGAACTACTCGCCGGCAATCCTTCCCCTCGAGCTGGGGCCCGACGGCGAGCGCCAGCCCGACGAGTGGGAGATCATCCTGCGGCTCGCGTCCGTGCTGGAGGGCAACGGCGCGCACACCGACCCGAACGACACCGTCCGCGCCGGAGCGCGGGCAATGCTCGAGTCCGCTGCGCGTGACGAGTTCGGCACGGTGCACGGCCGCAACGTTGACGAGATGGAGGCGATGCTCGGCGACGCGTCCGGTCCGGAGCGCATGCTCGACGTGATGCTGCGAACCGGCCCGTACGGCGACGCGTTCGGTTCGAGGCCCGATGGGCTGTCGCTCGACGTGCTCCGGGCCAACCCCCACGGCGTGGACCTCGGCGAGCTCGAGGCCGGCCGCATCCCGAACCTGCTGCGCACGCCGTCGGGCAGGGTGGAGGTGGTGCCGGACATGATCCTGACGGACCTCCCGCGCCTCGAGGCCTCGCTGCAGCGCGACTGGGACTCCTCGATGGTGCTGATCGGGCGCCGCCACGTGCGTTCCAACAACTCCTGGATGCACAACATCCGTGTGCTCACCAAGGGCAGGAACCGCTGCACCATGCAGATCCACCCCGAGGACGCGGCCCGGCTCGGGATCACCGACGGAGCACCCGCCCGCGTTGCGTCGCGCACCGGCGAGGTGGTCGTTGCCGCAGAGATAACCGACGGAATCCGTCCCGGCGTCGTGAGCATTCCGCACGGCTTCGGGCAGGATCTGCCGGGTGTGAGGCTGCGGGTTGCGAGCGAGTACCGCGGGGTGAACACCAACGTGCTCACCGACGAGTACTTCGTGGACCCGCTGTCCGGCAACATCGCGCTGAACGGGGTGCCCGTCAGCGTCGGACCCGCCTGAGACCGGCACGCGCACACAGACGATGACCGTTGACGAACTGACCCCGCTCGCCCTCGCGGCACGCGGTGGAGACCGGAACGCGCTGGCCGCCCTGCTCGGCGCGCTGCAGCCAGAGGTGTGGCGCTACTGCGCGTCGATGGTGGGTACGGCGGACGCCGACGATGTTGCCCAGGACGCAATGATCCGCGTGGTGTCGGCCATCGCCAACTACGCGGGGACAGCGCCTGCCCGTGTCTGGGTGCTGGGCGTCGTGCGGCACACGTGTCTCGACTGGCTGCGCTCCGCGTACCGGCGGCGCGCCCTGATGGAACGGTTGCAGCGCCAACCCCGGGACGGGCACCGCACCGAGCACGGGTGGACCGAGACGGCGGACCTGCTCGCGCACCTGGACACGGACCGGAGAGAGGCCTTCGTGCTCACGCAACTGCTCGGGTTCAGCTACGAACAGGCGGCAGAGACCTGTGGCTGTGCGATCGGCACCATCCGCTCGCGGGTGGCAAGGGCGAGGCTCGACCTGCTCAGGGCTGCTACCGGTGCCGGATCGTCGGCCGTGTCGGAAGGGCGGGAACCAGAATGACCCCGGGGGCGACTGGTTCTTCGATGGACTGCACCACCTGGCACGAGGCCATGTCTGCCCGGCTCGACGGCGAGGCCAGCACGGCCGACGATGACGCCCTCGACCGCCATCTGCGTGCGTGCGTCGACTGTTCCGCTCTGTTGGTGGACCTCACGGCCCTGCACCGCCGGTTCCGGTTGCACCCCGCACCGCAGGTCCCCGATCTGGTGCTCGCAGCGCTCGCCTCGGCAGAGCGCCTCGACGACGTGCCGGCCACCGGGGCCGCACCGACCTCGCCAATCGCACTGCACCCGCGTCAGCGTTTCGTGCTGCGGATTGCCGGTGCAGCCGCCGTGATCGCGATCGGGCTCACGACGACGGCACTCGCCGGTGCATTCGGCGGCGGAGTCCGTCATGCCCGAGTGGTGGTCGATGTCGCTGCGGCGCGCCCTGCCGCCGCCGGCGGATCGACACTGGTGTACCTGCGCCTCGACAACCGGGGGGCCTCCGACGTGGTGACCGGTGCGAGCAGTCCGGTGGCGTCCAGCGCAGTGTTCCACCGGTCGGCGGGTCACTCCGGGGAGGCCGTGATGCGGGCGGTCACCACGATCGCCGCGCCGGGCGGTGCCGAGGACCTGTTCGCGTCGGACAATGTTCACGTCATGCTCGAGGGCCTGAACCGTGACCTCGAGCCGGGCGATGTCGTTCCGGTCACCCTGACCTTCGGTCACTCGGGCACCGTCACCGTGCAGGCAACGGTTTCTGCCTAGAACCAGCCGATCACCGTGATAACGACCACCGCGATGGCGAGTACCCCAACGGTCGCCACGCAGACGGTTGCGAGCGCCCGGTAGGCAGGCTTGTTGGCGGCATCGCCCAGCACGCTGCGGCGGTTCGCGAGCACGAGGATGAACGTGAGGAACACCGGCGCAATGAGGCCGTTGACCACCTGGGTGTTGATGAGCAGGCTGATGAGGTTGCCCGGGAGCAGCGCGATGAGTGCGCCGATGATGATCTGGCCGGTGAAGAGGCCGAGGAACAGCGGTGCCTCCCGGAACCGACTGGACACCGAGCGCTCCACACCGACGGCCTCGGAGATTGCGTAGGAGGTGGACAGCGGCACAACCGCTGCAGCGAGGCAGGATGCTCCGAGGAGGCCGATCGCGAAGAGGGCGGTGGCGCCCCCGCCGACGAGGGGCTCGAGCGCCAGCGCGGCCTGCTTTGCGGAGGACAGCGCACCGGTGCCGCCGATGGTTGCGGCCGTGGCGATGATGATGGCCATCGAGATGAAGTTGCTGAACAGGGCACCGGTGATGGCGTCCTTCCGGGCGGAGCGGTAGTCGTCCTTGCCCGTGCCCCGGTCCACCACGGCAGCGGCTTGGTACAGCTGCATGTACGGCGTGATCGTGGTGCCGATGAGCGCAACGACCATCACGAGGAAGCTGCGGTTCCCGAGCATGTGGGGCACCACGGTGTTGGACCCGACCTGGGTCCACTTCGGTCGCCCGAGCAGTGCGGCAATGGGGTAGGCGAGGAACGGGATCGTGAGGAGGAGAAACACGCGCTCGACGTACCGGTACGAGCCGAACATCACGAGTCCCCAGATGACGATGGCGGCGATGGGCACCGAGAGATAGCGCGAGATGTTCAGCAACTCGAAAGCCGCGGCGATACCGGCGAACTCGGACACGACCAGACCGAGGTTGGCCGCCATGAGGCAGAGCACGGCGAAGAGGCCGAGGCGGAGGTTGAACTGCTCCCGGATGAGCGAGACGAGTCCCTCGCCGGTGTGGACGCCGAGCCGGGCGGACATCTCCTGCACCACCACGAGCGCCACGGTGACGAGCAGCATGACGAAAAGGGTTCGGTACACGAACTGGGACCCGGCGGACGCGTAGGTAGCGATGCCGCCGGCGTCGTTGCCGGCGTTCGCCGCGATGAGGCCGGGCCCGAGCAGCGCGAAGAACGTGCGCGGGCGGATGCGCCGCCGCCGCCGTGGTTCCCTCGGGGCAGCAGTGGTGCTCGTGGGCGTCTGCTCGGTCATGACGAGCGCCGCCCGAGACGGTGGTCCTCGAGCAGGGCGTCGATGACGTCGTCCGCCAGGATGCGCCCTACCGGCTTGCCGCCGTCGTCCACCACGACGAGGGAGGTGCCGCGCGAGTCCACGAAGCGCTCGAGGACCTCGTCGACATGTTCCTTGTCGTGCACGGTTACCGGGTACGGGGCCCCGGTGAGGCTGCCCACTGTTGCGGCGCGGTCCGCAAGCAGCAGTTCGAAGAGCGACACGTCGTCGATGAGGCGACCGGAGTCATCCACGATGAGGACACCGTCGATGTCGCCGCGGTCCTCGACGAAACCGCCGAGCCTCGCGATGGCCTGCTCGACCGTTGTGTTCAGCGAGGCCACCACCATCACGTTCGTCATCATCGAGCCGGCGGTGCCCTCGTCGTACGCGAGCAACATGGCGAGTTCGTTGCGGACGAGGTGACCCATCTCCTCGAGCACCTCCTCGCGGTCCTCCTCGTCCATCTCGCGGAGCGCTTCGGAGGCCTCGTCGGGTGCCATGTTCGCGAGCAGGTTGGCCGCCTGCTCACGCGGCATGTCGGTGAGGAGGTCCTCGAGCGGCTCGGTCTCCATCTCCTCGAGCATCTCGGCGGCAACGTCGGGGTCCAGCGCCGCAACGAAAGCCTGGCGTTGCGCTGCGCCGAGTTCCTCCACGAGGTCGGCAAGCTCGGCCGGCCGGAGCCGGTGCAGCGCCTGCCGGGTGCGCCCGAGCCGAAGCGGCTCGCCGGGTCGGGAGATCGGCTGGATGGTGGACCAGTCGATGACGCGGCTCGGTGTGGGCTTGCGCCGGACGCGGGCCGGACCGAGTCGCCGCATGAGCGACTGGAGCCCGACGTCGACGCCGACCAGGCGGTACGTGCCCACGATCGACGCGAGGTACAGGTCCGACGAACGGACCACACGGACGCCCGAGACGTCGATGAGTTGATGGTCGAGCAGGTCGTCGATGAGTTGGATCTCCCCGTCGCGACGGACGAAGTCGCGCAGGTCGAGGCGCGCCGATCGCAACTGGACCCCGGAGTGGGTCATCTCGGCGATGTTCGTTGCGTGGAGGAACGTGATGCGCCGGCCGACCCGGATCACGAGCCCGGTCACCTGCGGGTACGCAGCGTCGTCCCAGCGGACGACGATGTCCTTGATGCGGCCGATCTCGCTGCCCGCCTGGTTCCGGACCACGCTGCCGACAAGACCCGCGGCCGAGATGAGGTGACCGGTGACGAAGCGGATGGTGCTCGCAGGGCGCGCGCGTTCCCGAGAGGGTCGGCGACGTGGCCAAATGCGAAAGACGACGGACATGGATACCTGCCTCGGATCCGGTGCGGACCGGGCAGGGGACGGACGGGAAAGCGTCAGACCGTCAGCAGCCGGGCCGCAAGCGACAAGATGGACTTGGGGCGTCTGAACGTTTCACCAAAACCACCTCCTCGTCGTTGCATGAGCGACCCGCAGGCTACCGGCACACCGGGTCATTGGGGATACTCGGCCCGATCGGGCGTGATGTCCGCCGGGTCGAAGGCCGCCAGCGCGGTTGCATCGCCACCCAGACTCGCAACCATCGTGACGAAGTCGAACTTCATGAGCCCGAGGAACGAGTGATCCGCATCGCCGGGGGCGCCCGGCAGGTCGTCGTCGCGCAGTTGGTCCACGTACTTCACGTTCGTCTCCTTGCCGATCTGCTCGAGGACCGTGCTGGGGAACACTTCGGAACCGAAGATCGCAGGAACCCCGGTTGCACGGATCTGCTTGATGAGCGAAGCGATTTCCTTGGGTGTCGGGTCCTCGAACGACGACACCTGGATCGCGCCGATCACCTCCCAGCCGTAGTTCGCAGCGAAGTACGCGTAGGCATCGTGATACGTGAGCAGCTTGCGCGCCGCTGCAGGGACGGTCTCGGTGGCAGCCTTCATGAGTGCGTCGAGCTCGGCAAGTCTCGCCACGTACGCGGTTGCGTTCGCCCCGAAGTACGCAGCGTTCGCGGGGTCCGCTGCGGACAGGGCGGCTGCTGCGACTTGCGCGTAGCACGCAGCCATCGGCGGGTTCGTCCAGACGTGGGGGTTGGGCTTTCCGCCCTCCTTCGGGAACGAGAAGTCGTAGAGGTAGAGGTCCTCGGGGAGCGCGAGATTGCCGAGATCGATCACCCGGCCCCCCTCGGGGATGTTCTTCACGGCGATCTGTCGCGTCGGGTCCTCGAGTTTCAGGCCATTGACGAAAACGAGGTCGGCGGTCGTCATGATCCGGGCAACACTCGGCTTGGGCTCGTAGGTGTGGGAGTCCTGACCCTCGGGGATTGCACCCACCACGTCGGCCCTGTCGCCGGCGATGTTGGCAATGATCGAGGTGATCGGGGCAACGGTGGTGACGATGCGGAGGCGGGCGCCGTCGAGCGGTGCTGTCCCGGCGGCTCCCGTGGCCGTTGCGGTGCCGGGACAGGTGTACGCAGCGACTCGCGCCCGCACGGCAGCATTGTCCCCGTTGCCCGACTTGGACCCGCCGCACGCAGCGAGAGCAAGGCCCGCTGAGACAAGGAGGGCTGCAGGCACGAGGGGGGAGCGGGGGAGGCGTATCACGCCAGTGAGGTTAGGGCTGCCGTAGACATCACCGGCGTTCGCCCCGGCAAACACCCGGCAACATCGTCGGGAATGTGTGGGCTCGGGAACCAACGTGCTACTGCCGACGACTGGTTCATCATGCACACCCCCCAAATCCCCTCACGCAGCGGCAACAGGGTGCTTCGGCGCCTCGCTCTTGCCTCCGGTCTCGTTATTGCCTCGGTGGGCGCGTTCGCCGCAACGGCAGGCGCACACGTCACCATCAACCCCAGCGAGGTTCCTGCCGGCGGGTTTGCCGTGGTGCGTTTCCAGGTTCCGAACGAGTCGGATACGGCCTCCACGGTGAAGGTGGAGATCGCGATGCCCGAGGGTGTGGTGATCCCCTTTGTGCTCGTGAAGGCAGAGGGTGACTGGAAGGCCACCACGGAGCGGACCAAGCTCGCCACACCGGTCAAGACCGAGTACGGTGAGCTCACCGAGGTCGTCAGCAAGGTGACGTTCGAGGGAGGCGCGATCGCCCCCGGACACTTCGAGATCTTCGATATCCAACTCGGCCCGCTCCCCGATACGGCCGGCGAGGTGCTGGCGTTCCCCACCATCCAGACGTACGACAACGGAGACGTGTCCCGGTGGATTGACCGAGTGGTGGAGGGCCAGCCCGAGCCCGAGGCCCCTACCCCGCTGCTTGCCCTCGGTGAGGCGGGCGACGACCACCACAGTTCGTCGTCAGCGTCCGATGACAGCCACAGCGACAGCGACAGCGACTCGCACGCGCTCGGCATCGTGGGGATCGTCCTCGGCGCACTCGGTACTACTGCTGGCGCGGCAGCGCTCGTGAGGACCCGGCGCAAGGTGTGAGATCTGCTGCCCGGTTCGGCCTCGCGATTGTGCTCGCACTCGCCGCCGCTATGGGTCTTGCCGCACCTGCGTACGCGCACGCGAGCCTCGACACGTCCGATCCGGCCGCTGGCGCGGTGCTCGACGCGTCACCGGCGGCCATCACGCTCCGCTTCACCGAGGCAGTCGGCATCACCGATGATGCCCTGCGTCTCTTCGACGCGGACGGGGATGCAGTGGTGATCGGCCGGCCGGGCCGTCTCGCAGGCTCCTCGTCGTCGCTCACGGCGGCCGTTCCCGCGCTGGCGGACGGGTTGTACGTGGTTGCATGGCGGGCGGTGTCCGCGGACTCGCACCCCGTCAGCGGCGCCTTCACCTTCACGGTCGGGCCGTCCACCGGGAAGGACCCCAGCGCCGTCGTGGCCGAGATCTCGAACCGTGCCCGCTCGGACCGCGCGGTGTCCATCGGGTCGGGCGTGGCCCGGGCGGTGTTCCTGGTGCTGTTCGCGCTGCTTGTCGGAGCGCTCGTGTTCCCGTTCCTCACGGGCAACCGCAGTGTTGCCGACTGGCGCTGGGTGGCCACGGTGCTCACCCCGCTGACGGCGCTGTCGGCACTGTCGGCGCTGTTGCTTGCCGTGCCGGCAGCCGCGGGAGAGGGCCTCTCCGCAATCGGTTCGCCAGCGGCATGGCGCGCCTTCCTGCAAACAGTCGCCGGGTGGGCGAGTGCGGTGCGCCTGGGTGCCCTCGTTGCAGCAACCCTCGTGGTTGTGGCAACGAGTGGCGCCCGGCGTATCCGGCGCCCGATACCGGTTGCGCTCGGCCCGATCGTGGCCGTCGCCGTGGTTGCGTCGGGATGGGCCGGTCATGGCGCCTCCGGCCGCTGGGTCGCCCTCGGTGTTGGGCTCACGATGGTCCATACCGTTGCGATGAGCGCATGGCTCGGTGGTCTTGCCGTGCTCGGTGTGCTGATCGTGCGCGACGGGTCCGAGGCATCCGCTGCCCCGATGCGGCGGTTCTCGTCGGCAGCGCTCGGTGCCGTCGCCGTACTCGCCGGTACGGGGGTGCTGCAGGGGTGGCGCCAGTTGGGCGCGTCGAACAACCTCTCCGAAGCAGCCACCTATCTCTCGAACCCCTTCGGGAGGCTGCTGCTGATCAAGGCAGGCATTGTCTCGGTGATGATCGCGGTGGCGGCGCTGAGCCGTCGGGCGGTCCGGCGTCGGGAGGGTGTTGGTCTGCTCCGGCCCGTGTTTGCCGAACTCGGCCTCGGTGTCGCGGTCCTCGCGGTCACGAGCGCGCTCATCGTCGCCAACCCTGCCGGCTCGTCCCAGGGAACGGGCGCAGTGACCGTCGGCGCGCAGGACGACGCCGTTGCGGTCTCGGTGTTCATCGAGCCTGCGCGCGCCGGTGCGAACACCATCCACGTGACGCTCCGCAGCCCCGACTTCGGCGAAGAGGTCTATGACACCGTCGAACTCACGGCCTCGCTGCCGAGCCGTGACCTCGGCCCGCTCGGTATCCCGCTCGAGGCGAACGGCCGGAACCACTTCACTGCAACAGCCGCGCAGTTGCCCGTGGCGGGCAGGTGGACGCTCACTGTCGCCGTGCAGGTCTCCGAGTTCGACCGTCGGGTCTTTTCCCTACGCGTCCGTGTTCGCCCCTGAGCCGGGCGAATACTGCGCATAGAGTTGGGACGACCGCTTTCCGTGTGTTTGGAATCGGCCATGAGCAAAATCTTGAAAAACGCACACGTCGGACGCTTGCTGATTGTCCTCGCCGCACTGTTCTCGCTCGGAGGCGTTGCCGCCCCCGCTGGGGCAACGACCTTGCCGCAGCCGACCGGAACCGAACGTGCGACGGTGACGCTCACCCGCTCTCGGGCAAGCGCCGCTCATTGCGTCGTCCAACTCTCCTTCGGCAGCGGCCGACCCTTGAGCTACTACCGCCTGGTCGGCGGCGAGACCCCGTGGGCGAGTTACCGCTTTCAGGTCAATCGTTCGGGCAACTTCTCGTACGGGTTCGTCGCACAAAAGGCGCTGCTCGTGGGCGTACAGCCGGGTGACATCGACTTCTACTTCCTCGGGGCTGATCCCGATGCCACTCCCGCCGACCCCATCCCGGTCTCGGTGCGCCTCGTCAACCGCTGCATCGGCTGATCCGGTGAGGCAGCCGCCGCCATGATTATTCCCGGTTGGCAGTAGCCGCGCTGCGGTTGGCGCCCGCTGGGTGCGGACAAGGTAAACCCGCAGGGTTATTGCACGTGGGTGAAGCCGAAGCGGCCTTTCACGCAGAGGTTGCCCGACGTGATGCTGTGATCGTTCGGGGAGGTGACCTTCACGATGTGGTTGTCCTGCACGTGCAGCGTGAGGTTGCATCCCACGCCACAGTACGGGCACACGGTGGTGGTCTCGCTCTGGCGCGACGCGTCCCACGTACCGTCGGCCCGCATGTCGAACTCGGTCGACGGCATCAAGGCCCCTGTTGGGCACACGGCGATGCAGTTGCCGCAGTACACGCAGGCCGAGTCCGGGAGGGAAGCGTCGAACTCCACGGCAATGCGCGCGTCGAACCCGCGCCCCGCCACGGAGATCGCAAACGTGTTCTGGAACTGCTCCCCGCAGGCGTCCACGCACTGGTAGCAGAGGATGCACTTGGCGTAATCGCGCACGTACAGGTTGTTGTCCACCTTTGCCGGTTGGGCAACGGTGGCGACGTCTACGCCGAAGCGGGTCGGGTCCGCGCCGAACTCGGCCATCCACCCGTCGACGCGTGGCGTGGTGGACAGGTCAACCGATGACCCGAGCAGTTCGAGCACCATCCGGCGTGCGTGGCGGGTCCGCGCGGAGTCGGTGGTCACGTTCATGTCCGGCTCAACCTCGCGTGAGCATGAGGGCACCAGCACCCGGGCGCCCTCCACCTCCACCATGCAGAGGCGGCAGGCATTTGCCGGCTCGAGGGTGTCGCCGTAGCAGAGCGTCGGCACGTCGATCCCGAGCGAGCGACAGACCGAGAGGATCGTGTCACCCTCGCGTGCGACGGCTTCTGTGCCGTCGATAGTCAAGGTGACCTTGCGGCGCGGCGGCGCAACAGGGGTTCCAGACGCGCCGGTGCGGACATCGCTCACTGCAGCACCCCGAGATGATCGATGGCGGACTCAATCGCGTTCCACGCGGTCTGGCCGAGCCCACAGATGGAGGCGTCCCGCATTGCCTGGCCGACGTCGCGGAGCAGTTGTTCGTCGCCGTCGCGGCGCTTGCCGAGCGTCAGGCGCGTGACGAGTTCGTCCTGGCGAACGGTTCCCACGCGGCACGGAACGCACTGACCGCACGACTCGTGGCGGAAGAACGCGCTGATCCTGCGCAGTGCATCGCCGAGGTCGTCGGTGTCGTCGAACAGCATCACCACGCCCGAGCCGAGCGAGACCCCTGCGGTACGGGTGGCCTCGAACGTGAGCGGGAGGCTCACCTGGGCCGGCGTGACGAAGGAACCCGCTGCGCCGCCGAGCAACACGGCCTGCAGTTCACGGCCGTCGGGAAGCCCGCCTGCCCGCTCGATCAGTTCGTCGAGTGTGCCGCCAAACGGGACCTCGTAGACCCCCGGGTTCCGCACCGCGCCCGAGAGACAGAACAACTTGGTGCCGGTGGACATGCCGGTCCCCACTCCAGCAAAGGTGTCGCCGCCGTGCTCGAGGATCGGCAGCACGTTGACGAAGGTCTCAACGTTGTTCACGAGTGTGGGCCTGCCGAACAGCCCCACCTCCACCGGGTACGGGGGCTTGCTGCGCGGTTCGCCGCGGTAGCCCTCGATGGAGTTGAAGATCGCCGTCTCCTCACCGCAGATGTACGCGCCGGCACCGCGAACGATCTCGATATCGAACGCAAGCGGCGACCCGAGGATCGCTGTGCCGAGGAAGCCTGCGCTGCGGGCACTGGCAAGCGCGGTCTCGAGGATTCCTAACGCAGAGCGGTACTCGTCCCGGAGGTAGATATAGCCCTGCTCCGCGCCGACGGCGAACGCGGCGATCGTCATGGACTCCACGAGCGCGAACGGGTCCCCCTCGAGCAGCACGCGGTCCTTGAAGGTGCCCGGTTCGCTCTCGTCGGCATTCGCCACGATGTACCGCGGGCCTGCAGGTTGCGAGGCAACAGCCGCCCACTTCCTGCCGGTGGGGAAGGCAGCGCCGCCGCGACCGACCAGCCGCGAGGCGGTGATCGCGTCGATCACGCCGGCCGGGCCGATGTCGAGCGCGCGCCGCAGCGCGACGTAGCCGCCGTTGTCGAGGTACGAGCCGAGGGTGGGCGGCGTACCGATGCGGCGGAGCAGGACGAGCGACGGGTCGCCCATCTGCGGTACCGAACCGTTCGCGGGCGGCGTTGAGGCGATGCTGTGGTCCGGTTTGGGGCCCGAGCGGACCGTGAGCGACGCAGGTGCCTGTTCGCAGAGGCCGATGCACGGTGCGTGGACCACGCGGGTTCCCGGCTCGGCGGCGGGGCCGGTGGCCACGCCACCCCGTCTGCACACAAGGTCCTCGCAGACGTAGACGGTGGTCAGCGGCACCGGGTCCACGGGGAGCATGGAGTAGAAGGTGGCAACGCCGTAGGCCTCGGCTGGCGGCACGTCGAGGCGCCTGCAGATCTCGGTGAGACCGCCCTCACTCACGGAGCCGACGCGGTCCACGAGCGCGTGCAGTGCGGGGAGCAGGAGGTGTCGCATGGCCGCCGCCCGGTGGGGGCCACCCTGCTCACGCGTCCAGCCCTCCACGAGAGTTGTCGGGCCGAGTACGGACTGGAGTGCATCGACCTCTTCGGGCGAGGGGTCGACGTTGGGGAAGCGGAGATCCATGACTAGGTGTGTGACGGTACCGGATCGGCCCGCTCCACCCGGACGGCGGTCGCCTTGAACTCGGCGACCCCCGAGAGCGGGTCCGAGGCCTCGCTCACGAGCACGTTCACGTCGAGCACGTCGGGTGCGTGGATGCTCATGAAGACGAGGCCGGGGCGCAGCGACGGGTCGAGGTGCACCGGGCCCTCGATCGATCCGCGGCGTGACGACACCCGCACAAGGTCACCCTCGGCGAGCGCGTGCGCGGAGGCGTCCTCGGGGTTCATGTCCACGGTCTCGCCGGCATCTAGCGGCGTGATGAACGCTCCGGACTGCACCCCGGTGTTGTACGAGTCGAGCCGCCTCCCGGTGGTGAGGCGCAGCGGGAAGTCTGCGTCGAGCGCGTCGAGCGGTGGCTTCCACTCCACGCTGCTGAAGGGTGCGGGGCGACCCCGCTCGGCCGGATCCGCTGCCCACAGGCGCGCGTGGAGGTACGGAACCTCCTCCCGCTCTGTCGACGGACACGGCCACTGCAGACCACCGGCCGCCTCGAGGTGCTCGTATGTCATGCCGAAGTGGTCCGGCGACACCGATCGCAGTTCGTCCCACACCTGCTGCGCCGTCTGGCTCGGCCAGTCGGCGCCGAGGGCCCGAGCGAGCGAGGTGATGATGTCGATGTCGTCGCGGGCACCTGCCGGGGGCTCGACCGCCTTGCGGACGCGCTGTACGCGTCGCTCGGAGTTGGTGACGGTGCCCTCGGACTCGCACCATGCAGCACTCGCCGGGAGCACCACGTCAGCTAGCTGTGCCGTCCGCGTGAGGAAGAGGTCCTGCACCACGAGGTGCTCCAGACCCTCGAGGAGCGGCACGACGTGACCGGAGTTTGGCTCGGACTGCGCAGGGTTCTCGCCCACGACGTAGACGGCCCGCAGTTCCTTGCTCTCCATCGCCTCGAACATCGACGTGAGGTGCATCCCGTTGCGCGGCGGGATGCTGGTTCCCCAGACCCTGTCGAGCCTCGCTCGCGCCTCGTCGTCCTCGACGTTACGGAAGCCGGGCAAGCGGTTCGGGAGCGCACCCATGTCGCCACCGCCCTGCACATTGTTCTGCCCCCGGAGCGGCTGCACGCCGGAGTACGGGCGGCCGACGTGCCCCGTGAGGATTGAGAGGTTGATGAGGGCGAGCACGTTGTCGACGCCGGTGATGTGCTCGGTGATGCCCAGGGTCCAGCCGAGTTGGGCATGCGCCGCCGTTGCGTAGGCATGGGCGAGTTCGCGGATCGCCTCAGCAGGCACGCCGGTCACCTGTTCGGCACGCTCGAGCGTCCACGGCTCCACGCACGCCTGGTACTCGTCGAAGCCCTGTGTGGCGTTGTTGACGAACTCGCTGTGGTGCAGCCCGCTGGCGATGATCTCTCGGGCGACTGCGTGCGCGAGCGCAATGTCCGTTCCGACATTCAGCCCGAGCCAACGATCGGCGAACCGCGCGGTTGGGGTGCGCCTCGGGTCCACGACGTAGAGCCGGGCACCGCGATGGAGCGCCTTCAGGACGTGATGGAAGAAGATCGGGTGTGCCTCACGCGCGTTCGATCCCCACAGCACGATCACGTCGGTGTTCTCCACCTCCGCATAGGAGGAGGTGCCACCGCTTGCCCCGAACGCTGTGATCAGACCGATCACGGAGGGAGCGTGTCAAGTTCGGTTGCAGGAGTCGACGTTGTTGGTGCCGAGCGCAGAGCGCGCAAACTTCCCGGTGAGGTAGTTCGTCTCGTTGGTCGCCTTCGAGCACGAGAACACTCCGACGTTGCGCGTCGGGTCTGCGCCCGGGGCGTCGAGCACGCGACGGAACCCGAGGGCCGCCCGGGCAATGGCCTCGTCCCACGTTGCAGGGCGGAGCACTCCGTTGTCGCGCACGAGCGGTGTAGTGAGCCTGGGGTAGTTCTCGGTGCGGTCGCGGCGTGCCATGTTCGTGTGCTCCCGTCGCCGTCAGGCCGGGAACGCCCCCAGCATCCGGGCCGCAGTGAGGGTGTTCTCGAGCAGGCAGGCGATGGTCATCGGACCGGTTCCACCGGGCATCGGGGTGATCGCCCCGGCTACGGACTGCACGGCGTGGAAGTCAACATCGCCCACGATGCCGGCCTCGGTGCGCGAGATGCCGACGTCGATGACGGCTGCCCCGGGCTTCACGTGTGCGGCCGTGATCATGCGTGCCGCACCGGCGGCGGCGACGATGATGTCGGCCTCCCGGCAGACGTTCACGAGGTCCGGCGTTCGGGAGTGGGCGAGTGTCACGGTGGCGTCCACACCCTTGCGGCCGAGCAGGAGCACCATCGGCAGCCCAACGAGCGTGGAACGGCCGATGACCACCGCTCGCTTGCCGATCGTCTCCACGCCGTAGCGCTCGAGCAGGCGCATCACGCCGAGTGGGGTGCAGCCGATGTGGCCGGCTTGACCACGCACGAGGCGCCCCATCGAGCGTTCCGTGAGCCCGTCAACGTCCTTGGCGGGGGGGATGAGCGCAAGGACGGGTTCGGGGTCGAGGCCGTCCGGCAGCGGCAGTTGGCAGAGGATGCCGTGCACCGACGGATCGGTTGCGAGTTCGGCAACCGCAGCTTCCACCTCGGATTGAGTGGCCGTTGCCGGCAGCACGACACCGCGGGACAACATGCCGGCCTCGGTGGCCTTCTTGTGCTTGTTGCGCACGTAGATCTGGCTCGGGCCGTCGTCGCCGACGAGCACCGTGGCGAGACACACCGGCGGAGAGCCCGCGGCTTCGATGGTGCGCCGGAACCCGGCCACGATCTCGTCACGGAGGCGATTGCCGTCCATGAGCACCGCGCCGCCGGGCGTGCGGTCCACCGGGAGCGATGCGGTGACCGGGGTACTGACCCGCTCCGGGGAACCTGAACTCATGTGCACATTGTGCCGTATCGAGCGAGCGCATCCCTCCCCGGATCGTGACAGGCCCGGCGACTACCCGAACCCCGGGATGGGCGGGACTGGCACGGTGGCCATGCCGACCGACCTCAAGATCGCCCGGACGGCCGGGCCCGCCACGACGCACCTCTCCTGATGCCGTTCGTTATGCGAGCGTAAGGGTGATCGTGAAGCGGCAACCGGCCCCCGGTGAGGTGTCGAGGGTGATAGTCCCGTGGTGGGCCTCCACGATGGATTTCGCGATCGACAGGCCGAGCCCCGACCCGCCGCTGTGGCGCGAGCGTGAGGGATCCCCGCGGTAGAAGCGTTCGAAGGCGTGGCCCGCCTCGTCGGCCGTCATACCGTCACCGTGGTCGACCACCTCGACGGTCGCGGTGGACCCTGTCCGCCGTGCGGACAGCGCGATGCCTACCGTGCCGGGGGTGTGCACGAGTGCGTTGTGCACCAGTACGCCGACCACCTGTCGCAGTCGGTGGTCGTCTCCGGTCACCACCAGCTCGCCGGGCGCGGGCGCGTCGAGGAGTACCGAACGGGTCGGCTGCATCGCAAGCGCGTCGGCGGCTGCATCGTTGAGCACCTGTCCGAGGTCCACGGGCTCCTGCGCGAGCGGTCGCTTCTGGTCGAGGTTCGCGAGCAGCAGGAGGTCCTCTACGAGCGTGCCCATGCGACCCGCCTCCTGCCCGACGCGCCGCATCGCGTCATCGAGGCGGTCCGACTCGGACAGACCGCCCTGTTGGTAGAGGTCCACGTACCCGCGGATGGACGTGATGGGCGTGCGCAGTTCGTGCGAGGCGTCCGCCACGAACCGGCGCAAACGGTCCTCCGCACCCTGACGCTCGTTGAGCATCACGTTGAACGCGTGGCCGAGTCGCCCGGTCTCCGTGCGGGTGTCGTCGAACCCCACCCGGTGACCCCGTTCGCCGGCCGTCACTGCGTCGGCCGCAAGGGTCATCTCTTTGATGGGCCGCAGTCCGAGCCGCACGAACCACCACGCAACGAGCGCGCTCATTGCGAGTAGCACGAGCGCTGCGACACCGAAGGCGACGAGCAGTCGGTTGATCGCTGCCTCGGTGCGCGTGAGGGGGAGCGCAACGATTACCCACGAACCGTTCTGGCGGGGCACCACGGCCACACGGAACCGGTTCGACGAGGAAACACCGCGAACCGTGATGAGTACTCGCTCCGAGGTGCTTGCACGCGCCCGGATGTCGGCGAGGGAGATGCGGGGCGTGTCGGACAGCAGTCCACTCGTGATGATCGGGCGGAGCACCCCCGCCGGGGTGAGCCGTGCGGCGTACATCTCCGAGAACGGGGAGTCCTCCGGCGCATCCTCGATGTCGGACACGATGTCGGACTCGTTGTTGGGCCGCCCGGGACGGGTCGGCCTCCCGTCGCTGCCGGTAGCGCTGCCCGGTCGCGGGCGGACGTTGAGCGAACTCACCGTTCCGTCGGTGACCAGACCGAGTTGGCGGTCGACCTGGCGGAGGAGGTATCGCTGCTGCGAGGAGATCACGAACCAGGCCGCAACGCCGAACGCCACGAAGATCGCGACAAGTCCGATGAGCAGGCGCGAGCGGAGGCTCATCCCTCGTCACGCAGGCAGTAGCCGACGCCGCGGATGGTGTGGATGAGCTTGGGCTCCACGAAGTCGACCTTGCGTCGCAGGTAGCTCATGAACGTCTCGATCACGGATGACTCGCCGCCGAAGTCGTAGTCCCAGACGTGGTCGAGGATTTGGGCGCGGCTGAGCACACGGCCGGTGTTCGTGAGGAGATAGCGCAGCAGCTTGAACTCGGTGGCGGACAGCTTGACGACCTGGCCGGCGCGTGTAACGCGGTGCGCGTCGTCGTCAAGCTCGAGGTCGGCACAGCGCAGCGTCTTCGGTCCGGTACCCATCCCGGAGCGTCGCAGGGCGAGTTGCACGCGGGCAACGAGTTCGGCAACGGCGAAGGGTTTCACCATGTAGTCGTCGCCCCCGATGGTGAGCCCCTGCACACGGTCATCGGTGGAATCGCGCGCGCTCAGGAAGATCACCGGCATGAGTTGACCGGAGTCGCGGAGCCTCCGGAGCACGTCGAAACCGTTGAGGTCGGCAAGCATGACGTCGAGGACAATGAGGTCCGGCTGGAACGACGTGGCTGCCGTGATGGCATCCCGGCCCGTCGCAGCGCACTGCGTCTGCATCCCGACGAGCCGGAGTGCCGATTCGACGAGGAACGAGATGTTCTCCTCGTCGTCCACCACGAGGATGCGGGGGGCACGGTCGCTCATTCGGTTGCCATTGTCGCTCACGCCGCCCAGTGTCCGCCGCTTGGCTGGCAGCGGGCCGGGGGTTTCCTGTGGGTTTGCTGTGAATTCCGGCCTTCACCACTGGCAGTGTTCGGGCTGCTCAGCGGCCCCTTCCGGCGGCCCGGTGGTGGGCCGGTAGCCTCGCTGCGTGCTGCAGCGAATGTCGACCCTCTTCCTCCGGACCCTTCGAGAGGACCCGTCGGACGCCGAGGTGCCGAGTCACCGCCTGCTCGTCCGCGGCGGGTACATCCGGCGTGCCGCGCCCGGTGGGTTCACCTGGCTGCCGCTCGGGTGGTCCGTCTACCGCAACGTCGAGAACATCGTCCGCGAGGAGATGGACCGCGCCGGTTTCCAGGAGGTGCACTTCCCGGCACTGCTGCCGCGCGAACCGTACGAGGCCACGGGCCGCTGGGCGGACTACGGCGACAACCTCTTCCGGCTGAAGGACCGTCGGGGTAACGACTTCCTGCTCGCGCCCACGCACGAGGAGATGTTCACGCTGCTCGTGAAGGACCTGTACTCCTCGTACAAGGACCTGCCGCTGTCGATCTACCAGATCCAGACGAAGTACCGGGACGAGGCGCGGCCGCGTGCCGGCCTGCTGCGCGGCCGCGAGTTCTCGATGAAGGACTCGTACTCGTTCGACATCGATCAGGAAGGTCTCCAGCGCAGTTACGACGCGCACCGTGAGGCGTACCAGCGGACCTTCGACCGTCTCGGCCTGCCCTACGTGATCGTCTCGGCGGTCTCCGGCGCCATGGGGGGTTCGGCCTCCGAGGAGTTCCTCGCGCCGCTCGAGGTCGGCGAGGACACCTTCGTGCGGTGCTCGGACACGGCGTGCGGCTACGCAGCGAACACCGAGGCAGTGCAGGTTCGTGCCCCAGGGGTCGCATCGACCGATGGTGTTCCGAACGCTCACGTGGAGGACACCCCGAACACGCCGAGCATCACCGCGCTGGTGTCGCTGCTGAACCACGAGCCGGGCCTGCGACGCTCGGACCGCGACTGGGTGGCCGGCGACACGCTGAAGAACGTGATCGTGAGGCTCCGCTACCCGGATGGCACCACCCAGGCGCTCGCTGTGGGCCTCCCCGGTGACCGGGAGGTGGACATGAAGCGCCTCGAGGCACAGGTATCACCGGCCGAGGTGGAGCCCTTCGGCGACGAGGACTTCGCGAAGCATCCGTCCCTCGTGAAGGGGTACATCGGGCCGGGCGTGCTCGGCGTCCACGGCACGAGCGGCCTGCGCTACCTCGTCGACCCGCGCGTAGCGGCCGGTTCGCGCTGGGTCACCGGTGCGAACGAGCACGGCAAGCACATCGTGGACCTCGTGTGCGGTCGGGACTTCACCCCGGACGGCAACATCGAGGCAGCCGAGGTGCATGCAGGGGATCCGTGCCCGCAGTGCGGCTCGGCTCTCGAGATCGCCCGCGGCATCGAGATCGGTCACATCTTCCAACTCGGCCGCAAGTACGCCGAGGCACTCGGTCTCAGCGTGCTCGACCAGAACGGCAAGCAGGTGGTCGTCACCATGGGCTCGTACGGCATCGGCGTCTCGCGCGCCGTGGCCGCGATCGCCGAGACGTGCTACGACGACAAGGGCCTGTGCTGGCCACGCGAGGTTGCGCCGGCCGATGTGCACGTCGTGATCGCCGGCAAGGACGAGGCGCTGATCGCTGCGGCCGAGAGCCTGTGCGCGAACCTGCACAACGAAGGGGTGCGGGTGCTGCTCGACGACCGTGCAGGGGTGTCGCCGGGCGTGAAGTTCAACGACGCCGAACTGATCGGCGTGCCCACGATCGTGGTGGTGGGCCGTGGTGTCGCCACCGGCACCGTTGAGGTGAAGGACCGCAAGACCGGTGTGAAGCAGGACGTGAGCCTCGCCGGAGCAGTACCGCACCTCGTCGCGCTCTGCCGATAGGCCCCCAACGGGGGAAGCAGGGTCAGTACGTCGGTTTCGGGTTCTTCGGGCCGGCAGCCGTGTGGCTGGTGCCAGGGGGGTCAACCGCCCACGTGGGCACCTCGCCCCAGCCCTCGCCGTAGACCAGCTCGCCGATCGGCCGACGCCGCACCGGGCCGTGGTGGCCGACTGGCCTGCCGAGTGTGATGGTGGCGGCGACGAACACGTTGTCGGGGATGTCGAGCAGGCTGCGCAACTCGCTCTCCACGAAGGCCTGGAACCCGGTGAGCACCCCGCCGTAGCCGAGTGCCCGTGCCGCGAGAAGGATGTTCTGGCAGGCCGGATAGACAGAGCTGCCCTCGAACGAACTCGGCTCGCGGTATCGAATGAGGCATGGCAGCACGAGTGCCGGTACCCGGTCGAAGTGGTCCACGTAGTCCTGCATCGCGGCCGCCATGCGCGCCTTCGGTGAGTTCTCCACGAGCCCGGATCCGGTTTGGTAACCGTCGTTGTCCTGCTTGCGCTTCCACAGGTCACGGGCAGCGCCCGCAATGAGTTCCTTGGCGGCATGTGCCTTCGGGCCGTCGGTAAGCGTGATGAACCGGAACTGCTGGCGGTTCGAGCCGGTTGGTGCCCGGGTGGCGGCGAAGAGGATCGCTCTCAGGACCTCGGCGGGTACCGGTTCGTCGTGATAGCGGCGGATAGCGCGGGTGGTGCTCAGTCCCTCGAGCAGCCCCACGGTGTCCGCGGGGAGTGGGGTACTGGCGAGGTGGTTTGCCGGGACGTGCGGCTCGCCGCTCTGGTTTCCGGTCATGGATGGTTTCCGGTCATGGATGGTCTCCGGTCATGGATGGTGTCCCCGCCGGCGGTGATGCGGGCCCGGCCCGGGCATGCGAATAGGTGTCAGTCAAGCACCCCGACGCTTGCTGCAGCGCTATGGATTACACCGCGTTGTCCCCCTCGGAGGCGATCTCCCGAAGCCGGGCCACGACCCGAGCACGCCGGTAGCGCTCTGCCCGGGGTGTCCGTGACCGTTGTGCGGCGAGGTCGTTGATCGAGCGTCCGCTCGCGAGCGCAACCGCGAGGCGCAGGTCGTCCTGCTCCATGCCGGCATCGGCAGCGGCCCGCAGTAGCGCAACCACCTCGGCGAAGGAGCCCAGTGTCTCCTCGAACCGGAACTCGTCGCGCTCGTCGTTGCCGGAGCGGATCTCCTCGTCGATCGGGGTGGTTGCCACCCGTCGTAACCGGGCTGGCCGCACGAATGTCTGGTACTCGATGTCGCGCAGCAGGTTGGCGGCCACCCGGCTGGGCCGACGCTCAATCGGGTAGCAACGGATCACGATCCAGGCGTTCGCGAGGAGTTCGTCGTACATCTCGGGGGTGAGCCGCCGGTCGTTCTGGCTCCGTCGCCGGGCGATCGCGAGCAGGCCGGGCAGGAGCCGCTGTAGCACCACTCGGGCGGCCTGGGGGTCCGTACCAGCCCGGAACACGAGCGTCGCCAGACGGCGGTCGAACCGGTCGAGGTCGTCCGCAGTGTCGTGGTGCTCAACCCGGCCCGGGTCTGTTGCGCCGTGGGGCCCAGACTGCAACGCGCCGGGGTACGGCCGGTATCCGGTGGACGCCAGCAGCGCTTCGAGATCGGTGGGTCGGGCCGTCCGCACCAGCGAGGTCCAGTCGTCGAGCAGATCCTGGCCGAGCCGTTTGCTGGCCGGTCGGTTGGGGGAGGCAGTGATGCGCATCGGAGCATCGTCCCCACGCCCGTCACCGCCACGTTCACCGGCAACCTCACCGGGTTGTTCACCGCTTAGGCCACCTTCGTGGCAGCATGATCGGCCATGAGTCGCATTGTCACCGTCGGTGCTGCCCAACTGGGTCCGATCCAACGAGAGCACACCCGCACTGAGGTGGTGGAGCGCCTGCTGGTACTGCTCCGCCAGGCCGCCCAGCAGGGCTGCGACCTCGTGGTGTTCCCCGAACTCGCGCTCACCACGTTCTTCCCCCGGTGGTTCGTGCAGGACATCACTGAGTACGACCACTACTACGAGCGCTCCATGCCCAATGCGGCAACACAGCCGCTGTTCGACGAGGCCAAGCGCCTCGGCATCGGCTTCTGCCTCGGCTACGCGCTACTTGCCGAGGACGGCAGGCGGTGGAACGTCCAGACCCTGGTGGACAAAGACGGCAGCATCGTCGCCACGTTCAAGAAGGTGCACATCCCCGGCCACGAGCACCACGAGCCGGACCGCCCCTTCCAGCACGCCGAGCGCTACTACTTCGAGCCGAGCCCGAACGGGTTCGGTGTGTGGCGGGCCTTCGGCGGCCTGTTCGGCATGATGATCTGCAACGACCGGCGCTGGCCGGAGAGCTATCGCGAGATGGGCCTGCAGGGTGTGGAGATGATCCTCTGCGGTTACAACACGCCGATCCACTACGTCCCGGACCCGAGCCAGGACATCCTGCAGGGCTTCCACAACTCCCTCGTGATGCAGTCAGGCGCCTACCAGAACGGCACGTGGGTTGTGGGCGTTGCCAAGGGCGGGGTGGAGGAGGGCGTGGACTCCCTCGGCCAGTCGGTCATCGTGGCGCCGAGCGGTCAGATCGTGGCCCAGGCGTACACCACCGACGACGAACTGATCGTCGCCCGGTGCGATCTCGACTGGTGCTACCGGTACAAGAACACGCTGTTCGACTTCAATCGGTATCGGCGTCCCGAGGTGTATCAGCGCATTACGGGCCAGCGCGGTGCCGTCCCGCCGGACTGATCCCTCGTCGCTCAGGGCGCGGGATGACTGGTATTGCCCTGTGCTTTGACAGAATGTCAACGTGGTCGAGTCGATCGGTTTTGTCGTCAACGGTGTACCCGTACAGGTGCGCGGCGATCATCCACACCTGCTGTCGGCCCTCCGGGACGAGTTGAACATCACTTCCCCGAAGGATGGCTGCTCGCCGACCGGCCAGTGCGGTTGCTGCACCGTCCATGTTGACGGCAAGGCAGTCGTCGCCTGCCAGCAGCCGCTCGCCAAGGTTGTTGGCAAGTCGGTGCTCACGCTCGAGGGTGTCGACGAGTCCGAGCGGGAGACATACGCCAACGCGTTCGCGGCGTGCGGCGGACTGCAGTGCGGCTTCTGCATCCCGGGGATCGTGATGCGCGCGAAGGCCCAGGTGGACAAGAAGGGCGCCGACCTCGATCGCTCGGACATGGCACGACACCTCGGCGCACACCTGTGTCGCTGCACCGGATACGTGAAGGTGCTCGACGCCATCGAGTGCGTGGCCAAGGGAACGGTCTGCGCACCGGAGGTCCCCGGCGGAATTGGGTCGAGCGGGGTTCGCTACGAGGCCAAGGAGCTCACACTCGGGGATCGCGGCTACGTCGACGACCTCCGCGTGGACGGCATGTTGCACGCAGCGCTGCACCTCACGGCCCACAGCCGTGCGGACGTCCTGCGCATCGACACGGTCGCGGCACAGGCCGCTCCCGGCGTCCACGCCGTCTACACCGCCGCTGACATCCCGGGCGAACTGCGCGTCGGCATTATCTACAAGGACTGGCCGATCCTCATACCCGAGGGTGGTCGCACGAGCTATGCCGGCGACGTGCTCGCCATCGTTGTGGCGGAAACACGCGAGCAGGCACGTGCTGCAGCCAACCTCGTAAGCGTGGAGTACCTCGTGCACCCGCCCATCACCGACCCCGATGCCGCTGTCGCCTCCACGCTCGCGAAGGACATTGCGGTGTGGGGCACGGACTCGAACGTGCTGAGTGTCAGCGAGTACCGGCGGGGTGATGTGGATGCAGCATTCGCGTCCGCTTCCCACCTCGTGCGCGAGACCTTCCACACGCAGCGGATCGAGCATGCGTTCCTCGAGCCCGAGTCCACGCTCGCCGTTCCCGATACCGCGAACGGTTCCCTGCACGTGTATTCCGGGGGCCAGGGGATCTGGGACGACCGCAACGACATCGCATCCGTGCTCGGCCTGCCGCGGGAGAGCGTCACCGTGGAACTCGTCACGAACGGTGGCGCGTTCGGTGGCAAGGAGGACATGTCGAACCAGGCGCAGACAGCGCTCGCTGCATGGCTCCTGCAGCGGCCGGTGAAGTGCACGCTGTCACGCGACGAGTCGTTCCGCATCCACGCGAAGCGCCACCCGATCCGGATGGACTACGAGGCTGCCTGCGACGCCGATGGGGTGCTCACGGCGCTGAGGGTGCGGGCCATCGGCGACTCGGGCGCGTACGCGAGCGTTGGCATGAAGGTGCTCGAGCGGATGGCCGGGCACGCGAGCGGCCCGTACCGGCTGCCTGCCATCGATGTGAGCGCCGTTGCGGCACGGACCAACAACCCCGTGTGCGGCGCGTTCCGGGGCTTCGGCGCGAACCAGGCGCAGTTCGCGATGGAGGGGGTCATGGACCGCCTTGCCGCAAAGGTTGGCATCAGCGGGTGGGAGATGCGCAAGCGCAACGTCATCCGTCCCGGCGAGATCTGGGGCCCCGGCCAGCGGATGGACGCCGGCTGCCTCGGCGCGGAGGAATGCCTCGACACCATCCGGCCCGCGTACGACGCAGCGGTTGCTGCCGGCAAGGCCGTCGGTCTCGGTCTCGGCCTGAAGAACTCTGGGCTCGGCAACGGGTTCAAGGAGTGGACCGGTGCCGCGGTGCGCTTCAACTCGCACGACGGCACGGTGGAGGTGCGCCACGGCTGGACGGAGATGGGGCAGGGCATCAACACCGTCGCGATGCAGGTTGCGGTGGAGGAACTCGGCATTGATCCGTCTCGCGTGCGCGTGTACATCGACACCACGCGGGAACTTGGCATCGGGCAGACCACCGGATCACGCGGCACGCTCATGGGAGCGGGTGCGGTGAAGAGCGCGTGCGAGGCCGCACGGGCCGACGGATGCCAACCCGATATTGACTACCTCGGTGAGTACGTCGTGGACTGGACGCAGAAGCTCGGCACGGTGGAGAACCCCACCATCCACTCGACGTTCGGCTATGCGGCACAGATGGTGGTGATGGACCGGGACACCGGAGACATCGAGCGTGTGGTCGCGGTGCACGACGTTGGTCGGGCCGTCAACCCAGTGCTGTGCGAGGGTCAGATCGAGGGCAGTGTGCACATGGGCCTCGGCTACGCGCTCACTGAGCAGTTCCCGCACGACCCCGAGACCGGGTTCCCGACGGCGGCCAAGCTGCGGGACCTCGGCATCATCCGTCCCAAGGACATGCCCGACGTCGAGGTGATCCTCGTCGAGTCCCCGCAACCCAATGCCCCATACGGCATCAAGGGTGTCGGCGAGATTGGCCTCGTGCCGACTGCCGGTGCAGTGGCGGCGGCGTTGTACCAACTCGACGGCGAGTGGCGCACGGTACTGCCGATGCGTCCGCGCGGCGGGTCGGACGACTGAGCAGTCGATGAGTGCCGTCACACCGGGTCTGGTCTGCAGCCACCATCATCTCTACTCGGCGCTCGCCCGCGGCATGCCCGCCCCGCCGAAGCAGCCCACAAACTTCCAGGAGATACTCGACCAGGTCTGGTGGCGTCTCGACACGGCACTGGACCTCGAGATGCTCCGTTGGTCCGCACTGCTCGGTGCGGCAGAGGCGCTCATGTGCGGAACCACGGCCATCGTGGACCATCACGAGTCGCCGAACGCCATCGAGGGGTCGCTCTCAGTCATCGCCGATGCGTGTGCCGAGGTGGGCGTGAAGGCAGTGTGCGCGTACGGCGTCACCGATCGCCACGGTGCGGACGGCGCTCGTCGCGGGCTCGCGGAGAACGAACGTTTCGTGCGTGCTGGCGGCCGTGGAATGGTCGGCGTGCACGCGGCGTTCACCTGCACCGACAGCACACTGCGCGCCGCCGCCGGTCTGGCACAGGATCTCGGTGTTGGCGTGCACATCCACGTCGCCGAGGGCCCGGTCGACGTGAGCGCCGGAGCGCGGCTCGAGTCGCTTGCCGCCGACAACTGGCTCATCGTGCACTGCGTGAACCTTGACCGTGAACTGCGCGGAACCATTGCCCACAACCCGCGCAGCAACATGAACAACGCCGTGGGGTACGCAGCACCGGCACGGCGGTTCCCGGGCCAGCGCGTGGTGCTCGGCACCGATGGCATCGGCGCAGACATGCTCGAGGAGATGCGCCTCGCGTACGTGGCCCACCGTGCAGACGACGTGCTCGCCTCGCCGGACACCGCGTGGTCGTGGCTCGAGAACGGCTACGCGCTCGTGCCCGAGGCGCGGGGCGACCGTGTCAACTGGAACTACAACCACGCGGACTCGGCGTGGCACGTGGCGTTCACACCGGGGATGCGCGTGCTCGACGTCGTGGGTGCTGATGGTGAGGTGCTGCTGCGCGAAGGAAGGCCGACACGCGTGGACATCGACGAGGTCCGCGCGAAGGCCGCAGAGCAGGCAGTCCGCCTCTTCCGCCTTCTCTAGGAAAGGCGCGCAGTGGGTGCTCGCCGCCCATCAGCGTGAGCGGAGACGCCGCACGATCTCGTCCAGATCAGCCCGTGCCTCGCCAGCCCGATTCATCCAGGTGCAGCGTCCTCGCGAACTGATGCAGCACGGTGCGGTGACGAGCAGGTAACGCAAGCACCACAAAGCGCGCTTGGTGACGAGCAACGGCCCGGGCTGGGGAAGCCCGTGACGTTCGCGGATACGGGTGACGGAACCCCGCAGGAGGCGCCCCCGACGAAATGCGGCGACCGGTGTGGACCTGAGCCGGACGGACACCAGCGCATGGGGAAGGTGCACGATTCGGTAGCCATTGACGGCCAGTCGGACGCCGAGTTCGGAGTCCTCTGCCGCGCTGAAGTTTGGGTCGAAGCCCCCGACGGTGACATACACGTCCCGTCGGATCCCGAACGCGCCGCCGGGGATACCAGGAACGCCGCACACCAGGTGTTCGCCGAGGAACTGGGGGTGCGTGAGGTGCAGAAGGTGTGGGTTGAGTGACCAGTTCTCGAGGGTGGTCGTGACAACGGGGGCAACGAGTAGGGCGTCGTGGATCGCGGCGAGCCAACCCGGCTGCACGACGTCGTCGGCGTCGCAGAACGCGATGAGGCCGGCGTAGGCCGATGCAACCCCGAGGTTCCGTGCTGCGCCTCCGCTGCGCGGGAGGTGGGAGCCGTCCACGAGACGGACGCGCGGGTCCTTCACTGCGCGTGACCGGACGAGGTCGACGGTGCCGTCGGTACTCCCGTTGTCAACGACGAGGATCTCGAAATCACCCGTGAAGTCCTGTGCTGCGAGGGCCTGTAGCTGTTCCTCGATGGTGTCGGCCATGTTCAGCACGGGGATGACCACGGAGATGTCCATGTCGCTACTTCGGGTCTGCGTTTGCCGGGTCGGCGGGCCACGGATGTTTCGGGTACCGCCCGGCCATGTCCTTGCGCACCTCGCTCCACGAGCCGGACCAGAAGCCAGGCAGGTCACGCGTGATCTGGATCGGGCGATCGGCCGGCGACAGCAGTTCGACGATTACGGGTTGGTCGGCCACCGTGGGGTGAACCTTGATGCCATAGAGATTCTGCGGCCGCGCCGAGATCATCGGCCCGTCGTCGGTGTAGTTGACGGTGACGGAGCGGCCGCTGGCCAGCGTGATGGCCGGGGGTGCAAGCTCGTCGAGGCGGTACCCAACGCTCGGGTCCAGCGTGGCGCGCAGCACGGTAGTGAGGTTGAGCGAACGCACCCCTGCCCAACTCGTGATCCCGTGCAGGGCAGGCGCGAGCCAGTCCTCCAGCATGCTGAGCAACACAGCGTCGGTCCAGTCGGGCCACGGTTCGCCACGGGTGCGGTGCAGGAATGTGACGCGTGCCCGCAGGGCCTGTGTCGCATCTGTCCAGTTGAGGGTCTGCAGGCGGTCCTGCCGCACGCGCTCCACCAGGGCAGCGACGGTGTCGGGCCCGGCGTTCGGTCGACTGCTGCGCTCCGCGAGCACGAGGCCCCCGAGGCGCTCCTCCTCGCGAAGAACGAGTTCGTTGCGGCCACGGTCCCAGGCGAGGGACTCGCGGTGCTCGATGTCGTGGGCGAAGCGCTCGATGACGTCCTCGACGGACAGCGCGGCGGCGATCCGCACCCTGGCGCGTTGCCGATCGCCATCGAGGTCCGCGACGATGCAGAAACGTTCCTCGGCGAGGGGGTCGCCCTTGGGCACGGTTGCCGCGGTGCCCGAGCGCAGCTGAAAGTTGCCCGGTGTACCGCGACGCACCGCGAGACGGTCCGGGTACGCAAGCGCGAGGTCGCGGCCGGCCTCGGACGCGTCGATGCCGCGCTCGAGGGAGATCCCGGCACGGCGGGCGATGTCGCGCCAGCGCTGGCGTGCCCCGCCGAGCGCACGCCCGTCTGCGGCCGGGTGACGGCGCGACGGGTTGTCGAGCAGTTCGAGGCGCAGACCGAGATCGGTGGGCACCTCGTCGGGCCGCCCGCGCAGCACATCCCGGTCCTCGAGCAGCGCACCGATCGCAGCAGCGGTGGGTGTGCCGGCCTCGATCACCATGCGGGCGAGACGCGGGTGCAGCGGGAGCGAGTTGATGCGGCGACCGAGATCCGTGAGGCGACCATCCGCATCCAGCGCGCCGAGCATCGTGAGCAGCGAGCGCCCCTCGTTGTACGCACGGAGCGGTGGGGTGTCCAGCCACTGCAGCCCCGACGGGTCGGCGGTTCCCCAGGCGGCGAGTTCCAGAGCCAGCCCGCAGAGGTCCACCTGGGTGATCTCCGGCTCGAGGTATGCGCGACGGGTGCCCTGCTCGAGCTTGGACCACAGCCGGTACGCCACACCCGGCCACTGGCGCCCGGCGCGACCGGATCGCTGGTCCGCCGAGGACCGACTCGCGGCCACGGTTCGCAGCCTCGTCATGCCGGTACCCACGTCGTAGCGCGGGACGCGGGCCAGACCTGCGTCGATCACGACGCGGACACCCTCAACCGTGAGCGAGCTCTCGGCGATATCGGTGGCGAGCACCACGCGTCGCCGGCCGCTCGGTGACGGGTAGAGCGCCGCATCCTGCTCGGCTGCGGGCAGCATGCCGTAGAGGGGGCGAACATCGACCGGTTCGTCGCGCAGGGCACCACCGAGCAACTCGGCCACCCGATTGATCTCGCCGGCCCCCGGCAGGAACACGAGCAGGTCGCCATCATGGGCCCGCTTCGCCCGCATGACGGCGTTCGCCACGGCCTCCTCGAGGCGCTGGGACTTCGTCATCGGCAGATACTGGATGTCGACGGGGTAGGGCTGGCCTGACGCATCGAGGCGAGGGCACGGCGAACCAGGTGTGCCGAGCAGTTCCGCGAAGCGGTCGGCCTGCACCGTGGCGGACATGGCGAGGATGCGCAGGTCCGGCCGCAACGAGCCGCGCACGTCGAGCGTGAGCGCGAGACCGAGGTCGGTCTGCAGGTTGCGCTCGTGAACCTCGTCGAAGACGATGAGCGCAGTGCCCTCGATCGACGGATCGTTCTGCAGCCTCCGGGTGAGCACGCCCTCGGTGACCACCTCAATCCGGGTTGCCGGCGACACGCGCCGCTCGTCCCGTGTGGTGAAGCCGACGGTCATGCCGACGTCCTCGCCGAGCAGGTCCGCCATCCGCCTTGCAGCCGCTCGGGTGGCGAGGCGACGTGGTTCCAGCACGAGGATCCGGCCGAGCAGCCACTCGGACTCCAGGAGGGCAAGCGGCACGATGGTGGTCTTGCCGGAGCCCGGGGGAGCGGTGAGGACCGCTGCACCGGAGTCGCGCAGGGCTGCCTCGAGGTCGGGCAGGATGCCATCAATGGGGAGGCCGGATCGGATCATGTCGTTGTTTTGTCGGGGTGCCTTTGACAAACTGTAAAGATGACCCGGACCCCCGTAGCGCTGTATCTCCAGGACGCCCATCCCATTCGTGAGGGAATGGACATCGTCAAGTATGCAGAAAAGAAGGGCTTCAGCGCCGTCTGGCAGGCAGACAGCCGTCTCGTCCGGGATGCCATCGTGCCGATGGCTGCGTTCGGGGCCGTTACCGACACCATCAAGATCGGCTCCGGGGTGATGGATGTCTGGACCCGCAACCCCGCGCGTCTTGCGTCCACCTTCTCCACACTCGACGACCTCGCGCCCGGGCGCGTCATCTGCGGCCTCGGCGCCTGGTGGGACCCGCTCGCCGCCAAGGTTGGCATCAAGCGTGACCGCCCACTGCGGGTGATGCGCGAAGTGGTCACGACAGTCCGTGCACTCCTGAACAACGAGGAGGTCACCTTCCACGGCGAGTACGTGCACCTCGACGGCGTGGAACTGGACTACGTGTACCAGGAGCGCCGCCCGAAGAACATCCCGATCTACATCGGCGCCACCGGCATGCAGATGATGGAACTCACGGGCGAGATTGCGGATGGTGCAGTGCTCAACTACCTCGTGTCACCCACCTACAACGTGGATGCCGTCGCTGCCCTCGAGCGGGGCGCCGCAAAGTCGGGCCGCACGCTCGCCGACATCGACCGCCCGCAGCTCATCGTGTGCTCGGTGGACCGTGACCGCAAGAAGGCCCTCGACGGCGCGCGTCTGCTCGTCACGCAGTACCTCGGCCAGCAGCCGCACATCATGAAGGCCAGTGGTGTCAACCAGGATCTCCTCGACGAGATCGGCAAGGTGCTCACGTGGCCCGCAACGCACGACGAGGTGGTAGCGGCGTCGAAGCTGGTTCCCGACGAGGTGGTTCAGATGATCACGGCATCCGGAACCCCCGACGAGGTGCAGGCCAAGGTGGCCGAGTACACGGCAACGGGGTGCACGTGCCCGATCCTGTACCCGATGGAGGGTGACGTACGCCTGATGATCGACGTGTTCGCCACGGCGTAGGGTGCTCACGTGATCGAAGCGCGAGGACTGACGAAGAAGTACGGCGCCCGCGTCGCGGTGGACAACCTGTCGTTCGACGTGCAGCCGGGCGTGGTGACGGGGTTCCTCGGGCCGAACGGCTCGGGCAAGAGCACCACGATGCGCCTGCTGCTCGGCCTCGATCGACCGAATGCCGGTGTGGCAACCTTCGACGGCAAGCCCTACACCTCGTACGCGCAACCGTTGCGCGAGGTCGGGGCGCTGCTCGACGCCGCCTACCTGCACCCCACCCGCAAGGCCCGTGCACACCTGCACGCCGTGGCAGCGTCGAACGGCCTGTCCCCGGGGCGGGTCTCCGAGGTGCTCGCAATGGTGGGCCTCACCGAGGTGGCAGAAAAGCGCACCGGCGGCTTCTCACTCGGCATGAAGCAGCGCCTCGGCATCGCCGCCGCGATGCTCGGCGACCCGCGCACGCTGTTGCTCGACGAACCGGCGAACGGCCTCGATCCCGAAGGGGTGCGCTGGATCCGCGAGTTCCTCAAGCACCTCGCGTCGCAGGGGCGGACCGTTCTTGTCAGCAGCCATCTGCTCTCCGAGGTGGCGCTCATGGCGGATCGCCTCATCGTTATCGGCAAGGGGAGCCTCATCTCGTCCACCACGGTGGACGAGTTCGTCCGGCAGTTCGGCCACTCGTGGGTCCGGGTGAAGAGCCCGAGCATGGCGGCACTCAGCCAGCACCTACAGGCGATGGGTGCCACGCTGCAGTTCGAGGACCCGCTCACGGCGCACGTGTATGGCGCGTCGGCAACCGACATCGGAACGGTCGCCGCATCGAACGGCATCGTGCTCCACCAACTGGCGGACCAGACCGGCTCGCTGGAGGACGCGTACCTCGAGGTCACCAACCAGACCGTCGAGTACCGGGGGGCACCGAAGTGATCGGCGCGATCCGTTCCGAGTGGATCAAGTTCCGCACCGTGCGGGCGAACGTCATCCTCATAGCAATCACCCTCGGGTTGCCGCTGGTGCTCTCGGCCGTGCTCGCGCTCGTGGCGAACAACTCGATGACCGATCCGCGCAACTCCTTCGGCGTAGCGGTCATTGCCCCCTCGATGGTGGCCGTGTACCTCTGCGGTGTCCTCGGTGTGCTGGGGATCGGTCAGGAGTATCGACACAACACCATCCGGGTCACCTTCGCCGCCCAGCCCCGGCGTTCCCGCGTGCTCGCCGCCAAGACCATCGTGTACGGCACCTTCGGCCTGCTGGTCGGCATCGTCACGCCCATGCTGTGCCTCGTGCTGTCGTCGATCATCATGCGGTCGAGGAACGTGCCCTACGAGGCCGACGGAGCGGCCCTCATCGGCCTGGCTGTCCTGTGCCTACTCACCACGCTGTTCGGATTCGGGCTCGGCAGCGTGATGCGCCAGCCCGCCGGGGCGATCCCGGTGTTCCTGCTCTGGCCCCTGCTCGTCGAGAGCATCGTCGGGGCCATCTTCTCGGCCGTCAACGAGGACCTCATCCGCTGGCTCCCGTTCCGCTCGGGGCAACAGCTCGCCAGTTTCGGCGAGGACTCCATGGGGCCCGGGGTCGAGTTCAGCCGCATCGTGTCCGGCGTGTACTTCGGCTCGTGGACCCTTGCGCTCGTCGTGCTCGGCTGGTGGCTCGTGGAGCGACGCGACGCGTAACAACAGGGTTGCCCGGCGCGGCACAATGGGGCCATGCGCATCACGCTCCCGTCCGGGTCGCCGGCCATTTCCGTCCACCGGGCCACAGCCCGCACCGGCCTGGTGATCGCTCCCGACATCTGGGGAATCCGCCCGCTGTTCGACGACCTAGCGGAGCGCCTTTCTGCGGAATGGGACATGTCGGTGTGCGTACCCGAGCCGTTCCCCGGACAGGACCTGCCCCTCGAGCTCGATGCCCGGGTTGCTGCGCTACGGGTTGCCGACGACCGCGACCGTCTGCATGATCTCGAGGAGGCGGCAGCAGAAACCGGTTGCGACCGCGTCGTGATGATCGGGTTCTGTATGGGCGGGATGTACGCGTTCAAGGCGGCCTCGCTCGGCACCTTCGACCGCATCGTTGCGTTCTACGGGATGATCCGCATGCCGGTGTCGTGGCGCTCGCCCGGCCAGCGCGAACCGCTCGACCTCATTGCCTCGGGTCACCCCGAGCGGGTGCTGGCAGTCATCGGCGAGCAGGACCCGTACACGCCCGCCGACGACGTGGTTGCGCTTGAGGCACTCGGGGTGTCCACGCTTCGGTTTCCCGAGGCAGCCCACGGCTTTGTGCACGACTCAACCCGGGATTCGTACCGCGCTGCGGATGCCGCAATCGCCTGGGATACCGCACAGGCCTGGGTGCAAACGCACTGACGCCCGTGTGTTCTCGGTACCGAAGCAGCCCGTATTCGCGGGCGGTTTCAGGGGGTCAGCGGGAGCGGAGCGCGAGACGGTCGCGCTGCACGATCTTGTAGCGGCGGTCGGTTTGTTCGAGCCACCCGAGCCGGATGAACGACGAGATGGCCTTGTTCACCCGTTCGCGCGACGCCCCCACCATGCCGGCAAGTTCTTCCTGCGTGAGCGGGAGCGTGAACTCGTCGTTGCCGTTACTCAGTTCGAGGAGGCGCTTGGCCGTACGACCGGTCACGTCGAGGAACACCGAGTCTGCAAGTGCCTCGTCCATATTGCGGATGCGGCCGGCCAGCAGGCGCACCACGCCCCACAGCAGCGAGGGCCACGACTCGAGGAGGTCCACCACGGGTTCGTAGGGGAGTCGCAGGAGGGTCGACGGCTCGAGCGCGCGGGCGGTCGTCGAGCATTCCCATCTCGCCGAACAGGTCCCCGCGGTCCATGAGGGCGAGCACGCTCTCGCGCCCGTCGGTGGAGGTGTTCACCATGGCGATGCGGCCC
>CAMDBM010000009.1:0-66681 GCA_945889085.1 Ferrithrix thermotolerans DSM 19514 | reverse complement strand
CGAGTGGTGGCATGTCGGTGCGGCAGCGACTGCACCTCACCCGCACCGGGTGGGCTGCGGTTGCGATTGCTGCGGTGTCCACCGTGCTGCTGCTCGCTGCGCAGGCCGCGCACAGCGCAGGCTTCGGGTTGGGCGGCATTGCAGACGTCTCCGCGTGGTCCGATGCGGCCCCGGCGCGCTTCGGCATCGCGCTGCTCGTGCGCCTCGTGCTCGTGGCGTTCTGCGGTCTCGTGGTCGGCGGTGTTGGCCTGGCCGGTGGTGCGGCGTGGCGGGCCACGTTCGCCGTGCTGGTGGTGTGTCTGGCGGTTACGTTCGGCCTCTCGGGGCACCCGGGCAGCGGGCGCCTGCCTGCGCTCGGCCTGTTGCTCGATGGGTTCCACCTGCTCGCTGCCGCGCTGTGGGTGGGTGGTCTCGGCGTGGTGCTGCTCGGAAGGCGCACGTGGCTCGGCGGGGCACAGGTCGATGCGGGCGCAGAGACTGATGCCGCGGCCATGCGTCTCGTGACGCTGCTGCCGTATGCCGTGGCGGTGCTGGTGCTCACTGGCGCTGCGCAGTCGTGGCGACTGGTGCGCAGCGTGTCCGCGCTCGACGGCACGACGTTCGGCGGAGTGTTCGTCGGCAAGATGGCGATCTCGGTGCTCGTGGTTGTGGTGGTGATCGCCGCGTCGGCTGCCATCCGGCGCTCCACGCTGCTGCCGGCCCGGCGGTTGCTCGTTGCCCACGCGGTGCTCGGCGTGATGGCGATGGGTGTGTCTGCCGGTCTCGTGGGGCTCAACCCCGATGAGCGCGGGCCGCTTCAGCCAGCGGCGGTGTCCGTGCAGCAGGGCACGCTGAGCGTGTCACTGGTGGTCACGCCTGCGGTGGAGGGGGCCAACGACTTCCACCTCGTGGTGGACGAGAGCGATGCCGTCACCCCCACGGCCGAGGCGAGGCTGTCGATTAGCAGGCCCGAGGCGGGAATCTCCGAGGTGTCGATTCCGCTGGCGCCGGACGGGCCGAACCACTACTCCGCGTACGGGGTCAGCATCCCGCAGGCCGGTACGTGGCAGGTGACCATCGAGGTGGACAGCGCCGACGGCACGACCGCCACACTGTCCACGTCGGTGCGCATCGCGGGGTAGGGCGGGGGTGAGGCAGCGCGTTGCGGGGCCGGATCCGATGCCTAGAGCGGGAGCAATCTTCCCCGCCTTTCGGTGTGCTTGACGCCCCGAAATGGCGGGGTTTTATGTTCTCCGACGGCCTTGTCGCATAGAAACACCGGAACGATCGCCAGTGGCTCCGGATCCGGTGCCTGCGCGTTGCGGGGACGGTGTTGTCGATCTACAGTGTGAGCAATCTTCCCCGCCTCTCGGCACGCTTCGGCTCGCCGGGATGGCGGGGATATTCATTTTTCAGCGGAGTGTGATGACGAGAGTCGCGGTCTTCATCGATTACCAGAACGTCTATATGGGGGCCCGACGGTGTTTCGCCGATCTGCGTGTTCACTTCACAGGTGGGCAGGTTCATCCCCTCAGTGTTGGGGCGCTCCTCGTGGAACGTGGCCGAGCGGTGGACCCGCTCCGGCAACTCGTATCAGTCAGGGTGTTTCGGGGTGTGCCCTCCTCAGAGCATGCTCCACAGGCTCACGCTGCCTGCCAGCGCCAAGTGCAGGTGTGGGCGGAGACGGAACTGCTTCAACCGGCAACTCGGCCGCTCCAATACCGCTCGGTTGGGCGGGAGGCTGGGGTCGAGCGACTCCAAGCGAGCGAGAAGGGAATCGACGTGTTGTTGGCGCTCGGAATCGCCCTCGGGGCTGAGCACGACGAGTACGACGTCTGCGTTCTGTTCTCGGCAGACTCCGATTTGCTGCCAGCACTCGAGCACGTTCGATCTCTGGGTAAGCGTGTCGAGGTAGCGGCGTGGCGGCCGCAGTTGGGCTACGCAAGCCGCTTGGCTCTGCCCGGTATCTGGTGCCACTACCTGGGTCGCGACGACTACGAGATGGTTGCCGACCCGACCGACTACACGCGGTAGATCTGGCACTACCCGATGCGTGTGGGTTCAAGTGGGTCAGCCGGCGGCGGGGCGCCACACGGCTCGGCCTGGAGTGCCAGTCCGCTCGCGCTACGCCGCCAATGCCGCTAGTTGGGCAACGGTGGCAGGTGACAGTTTGGCCGTCACCTCGTGCGCTTCGTGCGGGTTCGGAATGGACGGCAGCACGCGCTCGTGGAGCTGAGCGGCGATTGCCTTCACAGTGTCGAATGCCTCGAGCGTGCGGTTTCGCAGTCCAGGCACTCTCTCCCGCAAGGGAGTTTCGGGCTCGATGGTGGCCAGAGGCTTGAGTCGGTTGTACAGGTCGAAGAACTGCGAGCGGAGCTCCAACTCGCCCTCGTGCAGCAGTTTCAGTGCAGTGGACCCTCGGCCTTCCTCCGCAAGCATCGCTGCAGCCAGGACTCCGAGTTTCGTGCGCGCGAGCAGGGCCTGCACATACAGCGTCAACTCCTTCTCGAGCCGGCCTGACTTCGCAGCATCTGCGACGAAGTTGACCCACGGTTGGCCCCGGCCTTTGTCCTTCTCGCGCGCAATCTGCTCGCGCTCTAGGTCCGCCTTGAAGCGCTCGATCCACTGGCGTCGCGCTAAGTAGAGCGCCTCGACAGCCGTTCGCTGGGCCGCCAGCTCGAGGGTGAGGTAAGGCGTGAAGCCACCATCATCCGCTGCAATCCCGACGAGTTCGACGAAACGCTCGGCCGCCATGCACACGCCCGAGTCGGCGTCCTCGAGGCGCTCTTCGATGCGCTCGATGGCTTCCCTGATCTCTTTCAGGGAACGTTCCAACTGTCTTTGCTGGGCGTATGCCGCAGCGCCAGCGATCACGATGGGTAGGGCAGCAATAGCGACGGCACCAGCCGCCGCACCCGCGCCAGCCGTCGCGCCAGCCGTTCCAATGGCTCCACCTGCCAGGCTGGCATGCGCCGCAATCTTCCCCGTCGATGAGTTCACAGCGGTGGGGAGAGTCCCCTTAGCCGATTGCATCAGCTTTAGCGTTCCATCTTGCAAGGCTCTGGTGACATCCGGTGGAAACCGGACCATCAGGCCGGAGCCTTGCCTCGCTGCAGTCTGGAGGGCC
This sequence comes from Ferrithrix thermotolerans DSM 19514, assembly GCA_945889085.1. Taxonomy (GTDB): domain Bacteria; phylum Actinomycetota; class Acidimicrobiia; order Acidimicrobiales; family Ilumatobacteraceae; genus WLJO01. The sequence goes on along the minus strand of CAMDBM010000009.1, from coordinate 63,575 downwards.
GAATGCAATTCGGGCGAAACCCGACCAAGGGCTGCCAAAGCGCTGAGCATGGTGGACGACGGCGGGAGGTAGTCGATCTGGCCCGTCTTCGGTAGGAGTTCGGCACGCATGAGCTCAGCAAGTTCAGCCGAGGCGTCAGGGCCTAGGAGTTGCCCAATTACCGGTTGGTGCTCACTCATAGTGTCCTCCTGCGAGGTTCGGGAGTGTGGACTCAAACAACGCGCGTTCCATTTCGTCGAGCGCACTGTCGATGCGGAAGTTCGCTCGGACACGCTTCGCGAGGGGGAGTCGCTGTGCAACAGACAGCGCAGTCTCGATCTGACCTACGGCTGCGACGAGGTCCGCTCGCCCGGGCCCATCTCCGTCCCCGTAGACGGTGGAGATGCTCGCGCTCAGTTTGTTTACCCGACGCCTCAACTTCTTCTGCCCAAAGTGATAGTTCGGTCGGGCCCACGTTTGAGCAGGTCGGTCCTTCAGATCCTTGAGGTGGGTTGCCAACCAGGCCAGCACAAGAGCCGGCGCTTTCTCCAGCATTCGCCTCAGAAAGTTCTGGACGGCTTCTTGCTCGAGGACCTTTTTGAAGCCCTTGACGATCAAGTCGAGTTGGGCCTTGCTGGTGAGGTTCACTGCCATGAAGGTGGTTCCGCTTCTGAGAATTGGTGGCGCGTTCGGTAACAGTAGAAATTTCGAGGCCCAGCGCGGCGAACTGGCTGCTTGGATCACTGATATGGACAAAGCCAAAGCCTCGATGCGAATATATGACGGTGACCTCTCAAATTGCGATCTTTAATTCTCTAGGCGTCGCCGTTGCATCCGACACAGTGACTACCCACACTCATGGCCTGGCGCCCAAGACGACCAGTAACGCCGAGAAACTCTGGGCCCTCGGCAAAGACCACCTTGTGGTGGCTCTCCACAGCGGGTCCGTGGTGATGAATTGGACGAACTTCCGCAACTTCGTCACGGAGTGGTCTCGCACTCTGGACGGGCCACTGGAGCATGTGGATGACTACCCGGCGAGCTTTCTCGCTTGGCTGAACTCGGACGCAGACGTGATCAACCCCGAGTCCGAGGCGGCACAGGTTCAGTTCTTGTTGGAGAATCACTTCTTCGAGGTAAACCGACGGTTTAGGGCTGCGGTGGAGCGGGCCAAAGAGCCGAAAGATGAGGCGACCGCGCTGCTCGAGACGGCAACACAGGGGTTCGAGTGGCTGAGTCAACTTCCGATATATCCGGGGGCATCAGACCAGGCTGATGCGGCCCTGTTGACCCACGAGGGGGTCAACCTCACCGGCCTTCTTGAGTACCTGTTTAAGGAGTCGGCGGGCTTCGAAGAAGCACTCCCGATCCTGTTGGCGTCTGCCCCCCTCATTCTTTCGCGGGTTCAGCCCATGCCGGGCGACGTCGAGATTGGGTTCGTCGGCTACGGGTCGAAGGACTACTTCGCCCGCAGTTCGAGGGTGGATATCCGTGGGCGTTACGGCGGCCTCGTCCGGGCGACGGTGGAAGATACTTTCGGGGCCGACAACTCCGGGTGGTCGGGCAGCCTCTCTACATTCGCTCAGGCAGAGGCAATTCACGGGTTTCTTAGGGGCGCGCATTTTTCGCTGATCAACGAGATCGCGAACCTCGTGTGGGACGCCGTGTATCGGCGAATTGATGAGACGGACGGCGAGGACGTGCAGATGGCGAACGAGGTTGAGGCGGAACTTCGGGAGAAGATCGCCGAGATTCAGCATGAGCGTTTCGTCAGTCCGATGCTCGACACGATCGGTGGGATGTCGTTGTCGAGTCTGGCCGAATTTGCCGAGTCGCTGGTTGCGATGCAGGCGACATTTGCGGCCGCTGGATCAGGTCCGGCGACGGTTGGCGGCTTCATCGAGACCATGGTTATCTCTCGTGCTCACGGGGTCCAATGGGTGAGGCGACTGCCGGGTGCTCCGGTTTGATGATGCCTGTCGGTGCCGCGGTGAGTTTCTCGTTCGAGATCAGTGTGTCGTAGTGACAACCTCAGACGATTCGCACCCGTTCGATCCAACCTACGACGGTGCTCCGCTTGACCCCGAAGAAATATTCAGATGGTTTGGGTACTCGGGTTGGGATACGCACCGGCGCGATCGCTGGGACAACTGCGACGGAAACCTCGAGGAGTTCGCCGATGCGATGCAGGATCTTCGGGCCGCGCTTGAGGCTGGGCGTCTCGTGGTGCAATGCGACGCAGATCTCGTGGCGCTGCAGCAGAGCCGGCAGAGGTGGTGGCCGTACGTCGACCCCGCTCTTTCGGATTCGAGCTCGCAAGGCGATCGTCGGGGGCCGTTCATCACCCTCTGGGAGTGCAGCGAGCACGTGTTCGCTCTGTGCCAGAACGCTAAGGGCAAATGGGTGATCTATGGGGGTTCTCAGGAGGAAGTAACAGACCTTCGGTTCTCGCTTGGGGTTCCAGACGAGGAGGAATACCCCGACGAGGAGAACATTCAAGCGCCGCCCGGTCTTCTGCGGGAAGATCTGACGGAGGAGGACCATGACTTGATGCGCTTGCTTCCTGCAGGGGAGAGGGAGCGCCTAGAGGGCGAGCAACTGGATGCGAACGAGCATGACCAGTAACACGATTGTCGACCAACTGACCGCCCCGACCGGGTACGAGGGGCTCGCACCGCTGAAGAAGCGCAAGCTGAAAGAACACGCCGCTGAACTTGCCGAACTCGGCACGTGGTTCGGGGATCAGCGTCACCTCGACTACGACACCGAGAGCCTCCCGGAGTACGCGGGCTTGAGCGAGTCGCTGTCAAAAGCGGGCAAGACGATCTCGTCGAGGATCCGGTCGCTGAGGGAGGGCGAGCAGGACGTCGCCGCACCGCCTGAGTTGGGCGCTGCGCAAGTGATTGACGTTGCACCGTCGCTGGGAGACGACGAGTCGTGAACTCGTTGGGGTGATCACGGTGCCCGATTCAAGTCGGCCCTTCACCCGAGTCGCCCCGCCCTCAAATCCGAAGAGCCTTGAATATGTGAGCGTCGGCGTTTCGAAACTAAGAGATCGGCGGCCCCGTTGTTTCGGACGTCCGCATCAGCCCTGTGACGTACGATGTTCGTCGTGGCGACAATCTGGGGCATCCATAATGACCAGCCTGCATTGGACCTGCTCACCGGCGGTTTCGTGAGCGTTGGCTGGGACGAAATCGGGGACCTCCGCCAGTACAAGGGTGCGAGCAAAGAGTTGAAGGAGCAAGTGTCGGCCACCTATTCGGCGGCAAAACCTGGCGCGATCCCGGTTTGGGCGGGAATTCTCACTCGATTTGCCTTTGGTATAGCCGCCGGTGACTACGTGATCAGTCCCAACAAGGCGGACAGCACGCTGAACTTCGGCAAGATCACCGGCGACTACTACTTCGACGGTGGCGCCGAGGTCCACAAGCATCGCCGACCGGTTAGTTGGCTACAGACCGGTGTCCCGAGGGTCCAGTTCTCCCAGAGCGCCCGGTACGAGATCGGTTCTGCACTGACCCTCTTCAAGGTCAGCAACCACGCCGACGAGTTCCTCGCATTTCTTCGCGATGGAAACACCACGCCGACACCGCCGCCTGAGGGCGGCGAGATCATCGAGGCTGGCGACGAACCGAATGCGCGCCGGATCGCCGAATACACCCGCGATTTCGTCATTGAAACCCTCCACAAGGGTCTCGGACCGAACAGGTTCGAGGAGTTCATTGCCGCACTCCTTCGTGCGATGGGCTACCGAGCCGCCGCTACGCAGTACGTCGGTGATGGTGGTGTGGACGTCATTGCACACCGAGACCCGCTTGGCCTTGAACCCCCGATCATCAAGGTGCAGTGCAAGCGAACCATCAACACCATCGGTGGCCCCGACGTCCAAAAACTCGTAGGCACGCTCGCCCCCGGTGGAGGAGAAGTCGGCATGTTCGTGACCCTGGGTGGCTTCTCAGGCGATGCCATTCGTATCGAACGGATCCGCCAGGAACTCCGCCTCGTCAACGGGGCACAACTTGTTGATCTCATCCTCGAACACTACGAACTCCTTGACCAGGAGTGGAAGCAACTTCTACCGATGCGACGCGTATACGTCGTCGACCGAGAGGTTGGATCCGCGTGAGTTCGGCCACCGACGAGAAGAACCTCCCTCTTCTCGCTCCAGGCGCACAAGTCGTGGTGCGCGACGAGGAGTGGATGGTCCGTGCGCGAGGCGCCACGGAAACTATGGGCCTGAAGGTTTCCGTCGTCGGTACCTCCGAGCTCGTCCGCGACCAGGAGGCCACGTTCTTCACCATGCTCGACCGGGTCGAACCGCTCGATCCGAACGCCACCAGACTCGTTACCGACGACTCGCCGAACTTCCGGTCGAGTCGCCTGTATCTCGAGGCGCTCCTGCGCAAGACTCCCGTGCCGCTCAGCGAATCTCGCCTAACGGTTGGGCACCGCCAACTGCTCGACAGCATGGAGTATCAGCGCCAGCCGGTTGCCAAGGCGCTCGAAGCTCTGCAGCCCCGGATACTCATCGCGGATGCCGTCGGTCTCGGCAAGACCCTCGAAGTGGGGATGCTGCTCACGGAACTCATCCGACGAGGACGAGGCGAACGGATCCTTGTGGTTACGCCGAAACACATCCTCGAGCAGTTCCAGTTAGAGATGTGGAGCCGCTTTTCGATCCCGCTCGTTCGTCTCGACTCAGAGGGCATCCAGCGGGTTCGCCAGAAGATCCCGGCGACCCGCAACCCCTTCACCTTCTTCAAACGGGTGATCATCTCGATCGACACACTCAAAGACGTCGGCCGCTATCGACACCATCTCCAGAGCGTTCAATGGGATGCAGTCGCTATCGACGAATGCCACAACGTGGTGAATCGGTCGAGCCTTCGCAACCAGTTGGCACGCACGCTCGCCCCTAACACCGACGCCCTGATCCTCACCAGCGCCACGCCGCACAACGGCAAGGCCGAGAGTTTCGCTGAACTGATCCGCCTCCTCGACCCGACGGCGATCGCTGACCCGAAGAACTACACGCACAAAGACATCGAGCACCTCTACGTCCGCCGTCACAAGAACAGCCCATCAGTCGAACACGAGGTGGGTTCCGGCTGGGCGAACCGGAGGCCGCTGGAAGGCATCCGTGCGGAAGCCAACGCAGCAGAAGAAGCGGTGTTCAACGAGCTTCACGACCGCTGGCTCCACCCGGCTAACGGCCAGTCACCGGTCAGCGGCGAAGGGCAGAGGCTCTTCCCCTACACGTTGCTCAAAGCCTTTCTGTCCTCACACCGGGCGCTTGCGGAGACGATCGCGAATCGTCGAGCCAACGTCGCGAAGAAGACGGATCCGAAAGCGGCGGCCGAACTCGAAGCACTGGCCGAGCTGGATCGGCTCAACCGGCAGATCGAGGATCAGAGCGCATCCAAGCTGCGGGCGCTCGTCGCGGAGCTGTCAAAGATAGGCGTTGGCCCGAAGAGCGACGTGCGCGCAGTGATCTTCTCCGAGCGTCACGCCACGCTCGACTGGCTCGCAGAATCCCTCCCGGCAATGACCGGGTTGAAGCCCGAACAGATCCGGGTGCTGCACGGCGGTCTTCCCGACACGACGCAGATGGGGATCGTGGAGGACTTCGCGCTCGAGAAGCGCCCGGTGCGCATCCTGCTCACCGGCGATATCGCCTCCGAGGGTGTCAACCTTCACCGCCAGTGCCATCACCTGATCCACTTCGACCTGCCGTGGAGCCTCATCACGATCGAACAGCGCAACGGCCGAATCGACCGTTACGGCCAGAAGTACCCGGCAGAAATCCGAGCACTCATCCTGAAGTCGAACACACTCGAATCAGGTGGTGAGATGAAGGTGCTGGACCGTCTCCTCGAAAAGGCAGAGGAGGCCTACAAGGCCTACGGAGATACGTCGCCCCTCATGGGTCTCTACGACGAGAAGGAAGAGGAGAAGAAGGTCATCGCTGGCTTGGCGGACGGCACGAAGGCCGAGGACATCATCCCGAACGAGCCGGTCAATGCGTTCGACAAACTGATGGCCACGGCGGGAGCGGTCGAGGAGGCTACGGCGACCGTGGACCTTCCGACCCTGTTCGCCAACGACGCCGACTTCTTCACTGAGGCTCTCAACCAGACCTTCGTGAACCCAGAACGAGAACTCGACCTGCGCCTCGAGGCAGCGTCGAGCCTCGTGGCGTTCAAGCCACCCAGCGACCTGGTGCGTCGCCTCGACGTGCTGCCGCAGAACTACCTGAAGGCCCGCAAGGTGCTCGAACGCCTCAAGCTCACCAGCGACCCGGTCTACGCCAACGACAGCCTTGCTCGTGCGCGTGACGGCGATGAACTGCTCTGGCCCGAAGAGGTGTTCTTCAGCGGCCAGCACCCGGTCGTCGAGTGGGTATCGGACAAGGTGCTCCAACAGATCGGCCGGAACGAGGCCCCGGTCCTCAGCGCCAACGTGGACGACATCACCTTCGTCGTCCAAGGCATCTACTCGAACAAGAACGGTCAGGCGACGGTCGTCGAATGGATGGCCATCGACCGCGTCGACAAGACGCCCCGCATCCGTCGTTTGGATACGGTGATGGCCGAGGCAAAGCTTGGTCCGCGAATGCCCAACCGAGGAATCGACGAGACATCGCCGGAAGTGAAGAAGGCTCAGAAACTGGTGAGCGCAGCCGTCGCCGCCGGACGGGTGCACATCAAGTCGGTTCGCAAGGAGCGAAGCAAGGCGATGCTTCCAACGGTGCAGGCCCATACCCGGCGCGTGGACGACTGGAAGAAGCAGTCGAGAGCACTGGCCGAGCAAATCACCCTCCCAGGCCTGGTGGACAAGCGAGTCAAACAGATCGACGAAGTCGCAGCGGCCAAGACCCGCCTCATCGAACGCCTGTCGAGCGAGGGTGAGCCACTCGTGCGAGTGGTGGCGGTGATCGTGCCGTGACCTTCGACTCGATCATCAACCGCGGCGAGTACTTCTCGGACCACTTCCTCGACTCGATGCTTCAATCCAGCCTCAAGCAACTGCGCACCCGCTGGGACACTGCTGAGGGACGGGGTGAGCCCACGGCACGCACTCGTTTGCGAGGAATGGGCAAGACCTTCTCGAAGGCCCGCGTTCGGGCGCTCGAAACGGGTGACACCACCGACGTCCACCGTCTGGCGCTCGATGCCCTCGGCTATCCGTCGGGGGCCACGCACTTCGGCGTCGAGCGTGGCGGCAAGAACGTCAGCGTTCCTGCGCTCAGCGTGCTCGACTCTGCCATCGGCCCGCAGTTGGTCGCCCTCGGGCTCGACAACTGCGACGACCTCGATGACCTCCTTGCGTCACGGCTCACACTCAGTGATGGCAGCGCAGCCGATCTCGACGACGTGGTGTCTGCGGTCTTCGCGGCGGACGAGCCGCCCCGCTTCGCGCTGCTCTGCGCCGGCGGCTACTACGCACTCGTGGACCGTTACTCGTGGGCCGAAGGCCGGCTGCTCGCGGTGGACCTCAGCCTGGCGCTCGAACGCAATGACACCAAGCCGTCGGGTGAGCTCGCCACCATCGCTGCGCTCTTCAGCGCCGACGCGATCGCCCCGGTGGACGGCGTGTCGCAGATCGACGAACTGCGCGAAGGGTCGCTCAAGCACGCCGTCGGGGTGAGCAAGGAGCTTCGTGAGGGCATTCGTCACAGCGTCGAACTCATCGCGAACGACGTGATCGAGGGTCTGCGCGCCAAGCACCAGGGTGTCTTCAACCAACCCGACCTCGCTCGTGTGCTCACCCGCGAGTCCCTACGCTTCCTCTACCGGATGCTGTTCCTGCTCTTTGCCGAGGCTCGGTCCGAGTTGGGGATCCTCCCGGTCGACGCCCCTGAATATGCAGAGGGCTACGGGCTCGACCGTCTGCGGGATCTCGCACTCACCAAGCTCACTACGGACAAGGCCCAGAACGGCTCCCACATCTTCGAAAGCCTGTCCCTGCTCTTCAAACTGGTGAACGACGGTGTCGGCGAGAACCGTCAGGTTCAGATGGCACTCGACGCAGACGAGGCCGAGGGGCATCAGGAGCTTGAGTTCCGCCCACTGAAGAGCACGCTGTTCTCGCCGAACGCGACACCGACGATCGACTCGGTGGGCCTGCGCAACCAGACGCTGCAACGCGTGCTCCAACTGCTCATGCTCTCCAAGGAACGCAAGGGCCAGGACCGCGGGTTCGTCAGCTACTCGCAACTCGGCATCAACCAATTGGGCGCCGTGTACGAGGGCCTCATGGCATACACCGGCTTTTTCGCCGATCAGGACCTCATCGAACTCCAACGCACGGGCAAGGAGGACAAGGGCTCGTGGGTCGCGCCGCTCACGCGCATCAAGGACTTTCCCGACGACTGTGTGAAGACGACGATCAACGAGACGAATGGCCAGACCGAACCCTTGGTGCACCTCAAGGGAAGTTTCGTCTTCCGGCTGTCGGGCCGTGATCGCCAGCGATCCGCCAGCTACTACACACCCGAGGTGCTCACCCGTTGCGTGGTGAAGCACTCGCTGGCAGAACTGCTCGATCAGGAAGGCACCACCACGCCCGCCGAGGACATCCTGCGCCTTACCATCTGCGAGCCGGCACTCGGTTCCGGTGCATTCCTCAACGAGGCCATCAACCAACTCGCGCCGGAGTATCTGCGCCGGCGCCAACGCGAACTCGGTGAGGACATCGACCCGGTCAGCTACCCGGACGAGCTCCAGAAGGTGAAGGCCCACCTCGCCCTGCACCAGAGCTACGGCGTGGACCTCAACCGCACCGCTGTGGAACTTGCCGAAGTAAGCATGTGGTTGAACTGTATGCACCGAGGGCTGGAAGCGCCTTGGTTCGGTCTTCACCTTCGGCGCGGTAACTCGCTCATCGGAGCGCAGCGATCCGTGTACACGCAGGCCACGCTCAAGACTGCAAAGTGGTGGGAGAGCCCCGCTCACGAGCGACCGTTGTCGAGCGGAGCCGTCGCCCCTGACGAGATCCACCACTTCCTGCTCCCGGCGCACGGCTGGGGCGCTGCCGGGGACGCGAAGGAAGCCAAAGAACTGCGCAAGGACCAGGCCGGGGCGCTGCGCACCTGGCGCAAGAACCTGCTCAAACCCTTGAACGCGCAGCAACTCGATCGACTTACCCGACTGGCCACCCGGGTTGAAGCGCTATGGGGGCGGGTGACACCCACACTCGAGGCTGCCGAGCGCGGGCTCCGGCGTCCACTGGACGTGTGGGGGTCGTCAACGAATACGACCACCCGAATGAGCGCTGTGGCGATCGAGGAGATGATCGCGAACCCCGGATCGCCGCTCGGACGACTGCGTCTGGTGATGCACGCATGGTGCGCTCTGTGGTTCTGGCCGCTCGACGGCGAGGGGCCACCGAGTATGGACCAGTGGATGAACGCTCTGGAAGGTTTGCTCGGCAAGGGCTCAAACGAACCGCCCGTTGGGCAACTGGACCTGTTTGCCGATCTCGACGAGATCACGCAGCGCAACGAACAGGTGCGCCTGGACTTCGACCAGCGACTGGTGGACGACGTGATCGCCGATCACCCGTGGTTGAACCTCGCAAGCGAAATCGCCGAGCGTGAGGGATTCTGGCACTGGGAACTCGAGTGGGCCCACCTGTTCCAGAGAGGAGGGTTCGACCTTCAGGTGGGGAACCCGCCGTGGGTTCGAATCAACTGGGAAGACAGCGTGGCTCTAGGCGAGTTCGACCCGTGGTTCGGAATCATCGAGAAGGCCCCGGATGCAGAGATTCGGGCAAGGCGTACAGCGGTCCTCTCGATCGGGAGCAACGAGCACGCCTACATTGCCGAAGTGGCAAACGCCGCCGGCCTCACCCAGGTGCTCGGTTCTCCTGTGGTGCACCCGATGCTCAGAGGCGTTCGATCGAACCTCTACATGTTGTTCATGGAGAAGGTCTGGAGAAATGCGGCTCCGACAGGGATAAGCGGCTTGCTCCATCCGGAAAGCCATTTCACCGACCCGGAGGGTGGAGCCCTTCGGCGCCAGACCTACAGACATCTGCGTCGACACTTCCAGTTCATCAACGAGATGTTCCTTTTCGAGGATATTGGCCATCCGGTGACCTTCGGACTTCACGTATACGGCCCGGAACGGCCACCGCGGTTCCTCGCTGTATCCCATCTCCTCATCCCGGCAACAGTTGATGCGTCGTTGGAGCACAACGGAGAAGGATCGACACCTGGTATTCAGTACCCCTCTGGCGGTTGGGATCTGCGCCCCCACTCCCAACGAGTCGTCACTGTAGATCTTGACGTCCTCACCTCGTGGGCAGCGCTCTTCGACGAACCCGGCACGCCCGCTGAGGAGGCTCGGCTCCTCAGGCCAGTCACACAAGCCGATCTCTCCACAATCGACGCGCTCGCGCGCTATCCGGTCCGTCTCGCCGATCTCGAGTATCGGTGGTCTGTCGGCTGGAATGAGACAAACGCGAAGGAAGATGGCACGATGGTGTGGCGCACCGAGTCCCCGTCGTCCTGGAATGAGGTGATCCTTCAAGGACCACACTTCACGGTGGCCACACCCTTTGCCAAGCAGCCGAACGAGAACTGTAGGAGCAAAGGTGACTATTCGAGGTGGGATCTGGAAGTCCTCCCCGGGCTCCTGATCCCGCGCACGAACTACCAACGCGTCTGCGATCGAGCCACGTACGAAAGCCGGATCGATCAGTGGTGGGGCAAGCCGAGTAATACCTACTGGCGGATCATCGGTCGCACGATGACTCAGCCAGGCCTTGAGCGTTCCGTCCACTCCGCTCTGCTGCCCCCTGGATCGCTGCACATCCATTCCTGCCACACGATCGGGTTTCAGAACCGGTCTCAAACTGTCTCATTTGAAGGTCTTCTAAGCAGTCTCCCTATCGACTATCTATTGAAGGTTTCTGGCAAGGCTCACGTTCAGGACGAAATGGCCTCCCGCTTCCCCATTGTTGTTTCGCACCCGATGGAGCGCGAACTGCTGCTGCGGACACTCCGTCTCAATTGCGTCACAGCGGACTACTCGGCCCTCTGGGAAGAACTGTTCGATCCGGCTTGGCAGGCCGACACGTGGGCGAACGCGATGCCAACCCGCCCGCCGCTGGGTGACATTGCTCCGAAGTGGACCATGGATACACCGCTGCGACGTGACTACGACCGATGGCTCGCTCTTGCGGAGCTCGATGCGCTCGCCGCGCTCATGCTCGGCCTCACCGCTGAGCAGCTCTGTGCGATGTACCGCACGCAGTTCGCGGTACTACGCAAATACGAATACGAGATGTATTTCGATGCGAACGGTCGCAAGATCGCCAAGGACCATCATGCCCATGGCCAGACGCAACAGAAGGGTGACTGGGAGGCGCTCCTCGAATCGTTGGAGGAGGGCGGCGTCGATTTTGGCAAGTACCAGGCCCCATTCCTGAAGGCCGACCGCGAGGCCGAAATGACAAGGGCGTTCGAGGAGTTCAGCCGTCGGCTCACCGAACGCGCTCCTGACTACCGAGTGCCCCAGACGGTGCGCCCGTGATCCCCAGCCTGGTGGCCGACGAGGTCCGGAATTCGGTCATCGAATTCCTCACCACCACGTTCGCGTTGAGTGACCACGACGTTCGTTCGGCGTTGCGGGAGTTCCTGCAGCACGACACCGACGGCATCTTCCGTGGGCCGTACTTGCGGGTGCGCACAAAGTTCCGTCCCGCTCCACCGTCTTGGAACCCACCCCTCGGCTGGATGCCGGGCTGGTTCAAACCGCACCTCCATCAGGCAAAGGCGTTCGACCGACTCACATCGCTCAACCACACGCCCGAGCCAACACTCGTCACCACCGGCACCGGCTCCGGAAAGACCGAGGCATTCCTGCTGCCGGTCCTCGATCACTGTGCACGCATGCGCGCCCTTGGCAAGCAGGGTGTGAAGGCGTTGCTGCTCTATCCGATGAACGCGCTGGCGAGCGACCAGGCCCGACGCATCGGTGAGTACGTGCACAGCCACCCTGAACTTGCCGGCGTCACCGCCGGGCTGTACGTGGGTGAGGATGGCACGCACACCACGATGGGGCCAGACCACCTCATAGACGTGAAGCATCAGTTACTCATCGACCCGCCGGACATCCTGCTCACGAACTACAAGATGCTGGACTTCATGCTGCTGCGACAGAACGACCAGAAGCTGTGGCAGGCGAGCGAGCGGGGTTTGTTGCAGTACATCGTGCTCGACGAATTCCACACGTACGACGGTGCTCAGGGCACGGACGTGGCGATGCTGTTGCGCCGACTCGGCGCAGCACTCGGCGTTGCCCAACCGAATCGCCCGCTCGGCGATGTCACACCCGTAGCGACGTCGGCCACGCTCGGCACCGGCACATCCTCGGCGGATTCGATGCGCGAGTTCGCGGGCAGGGTCTTCGGCTGCCCGTTCCCACCGGACTCGGTGATCGGCGAGGACCGCCTGTCTCCCGAGGAGGTGGTGGCGGACGTTGACTATGGGCTGCCGTTCCCCGAGGCGCGAGACGTGCTCGCCGTCGACCTCGACGACCCACTGTGGCTGAGCCAACTCGCAGAGCTGTTCATCGGCAAGGGGAACGTCTCGCCGATCGAACTCGGCGCCCTGCTGATGCGCCACTCGCTGACGCGTGGCGTACTGGCAGGGGCGAGCAAGGGGGCGACGCTGTGGGATGACGCATTGGAGGCAGTCATCGCGCGTATCCCGTCATGGGGACGACACGCCCAGACAGATCGTGCCGGAGCCCATGAGGCGCTCACGCGGTTCCTCGCGCTGCTCTCGGCGGCGCGCCTGACCGACCCAGCCACCACCAACGAAGTTCCTCTCTTCAACATCGAGGTGCAGCTGTGGGTGCGTGAGGTGTCACGTCTGCTGCGGTCCATCTCGCACGAACCGCGATTCCGTTGGCTCGACAGCGGCGACATGACGGACTCGCTCGACTCGGTGCCAGCGGTGGAACTGCCCTCGGTTTACTGCCGCATGTGTGGCCGCAGCGGCTGGCTCGCGCTCGCAACCGAATTCGGTGACCGTCTCGTCCATGATCCCGCACGTACGTACCGGGCAATGGCAGAGAAACCCGGCACCACCCGGGCACTCATCCGTGCCAGCGCAGGAGAACTGGATGTTCTGTGGCTCTCTACCGCCGACGGACAGTTGAGCCCCGCCCAGCACGCCGACGCGCTACCCGTACTTGTCCAGAGGGACGAGGAGAGCGCCAGACATTCCGAATGCCCGTCGTGCGGTGAGCAGGACGCGATCCGCCCAATCGGGTCCCGGGTCGCCAGCATGGCATCGGTGGGCATCAGCCAACTCTTCGGTTCCCCGAAGGTGAATATCGAGGAACGCAAACTGCTTGCGTTCACCGACTCCGTCCAGGACGCTTCCCACCGGGCTGCGTTCTTTGCAAGCCGTACGCACCGCTTCAACCTCCGCAGCGTGATGGCCAAGGCAGTGGACGGTGCGGGAATCTTGACGCTCGCCGACATCGCTACAGAACTCCTCATCGAAACCAAGAGGAACCCCGAAGCCGCGTACGCGCTCGTACCGCCCGACCTCATGCGAGACAGCGAAGTGGCAACAGCGTGGACGGCGGCGCCTGATCCGGTGGGGCAGGCCCGTCTGGAGAAACGGCTGGAGTTTGAAGCGGCGCTGGAGGTGGGCTTGCGCTCACGACTGGGCCGAACCCTTGAGCTCACAGGCACGGCATCAGCGTGGGTGACCGCAGGAACTGACCCGGCACTCGGAGCGCTTGCGGCTCACGTACACCTTCATCTGCCGGGCCAATTGACGCTGAAGTTCGAGCCGACATCGCACGAGTACACCGTGTATGTGCGCGGCCTGCTGGAGCGGCTGCGCATGCGCGGCGGGATCCTCCACCCATGGCTCGAGCCATTCGCCAAGGAGGACGGCAACACGTGGCGACTGTGGGGTGGCCGCGCTGTCGGGATGCCGGTCTTCATGCCGGACCAGAGCCGCCCATCGTTCTTCACCACCGATGTGTCCACGGAGAAGTTGGATTCCGTGCGGGCACTCGGCGCAACACCCAGTTGGCTCGTCGATTGGGGGGTTCGGGTGCTTGGCATCCCTGCCGCAGAGGCTCGAGACCTCAACACCGTTGTGCTCGAACAGCTCGCCGCCCACGACTACCTGCGGACCGTGAAGACAACGAAGGGGAACACCGTCTACGCCCTCGGCCCGGAGTCGATCACCGTGAGCCGAGTCGACCAGCAGGGCGGTTCGTGGGGCCTGCTGCGCTGCGACGCGTGTTCCTTCACGTGGGTCCCCGGGCCCGATCAGCTCGGCGCGTGGCACCAGACCCCCTGTCTGCGCTACCGATGCACCGGTCGGTTCCAGAGCGAAGCAAGCGCTGAGTCCAGCTACTACCGAAGGCTCTATCTCTCAGGGATGCGCCGGGTCGTCACCGAGGAACACACGGGTCTCCTCAGCCGTGCAAAGCGCGAGGCCGTCGAAGCCGATTTCAAGACAGGCAAACAGGCGGACTCCCCGAACGTTCTGACCTGCACCCCAACGATGGAACTCGGCATCGATATCGGCGACCTGTCAGCCGTGATGCTTACGTCCATTCCACGCAACCCGGCGTCGTACATCCAGCGGGCCGGTCGAGCCGGCCGGCTCACCGGGAACGCCCTCGTCGTGTCGTTCCTACCCACCGAACCGCGAGCGCTCTACTACCTCACCGAACCACGGCACATGCTCGCCGGCGAGGTGCGCCCACCGAACTGCTACCTGGACGCCATCGAGATCCTGCGGCGCCAGTACCTCGCGTTCGTGATCGACGCGACGGCACGCGGAACCGTTGCCGCACCGCCGATGCCGATAGGCATGGGGCAGACTGTTATCCGCGGCCTCGACCACGGCGGCTGGATGCATGCGATCGTCCAGGCATCTCAGGTCGACGCTACGAACCTGTCGACTCAGTTCGCTGACCTCTTCGGTGACGCGATCACCGACAACACTCGCCAGCAGATCACCGAATTCGCTGCGAACGGAATCGCCGAACTCGTCAAGACTGCTTTCTCGCGTTGGGAAGCACAACTCGGCAATCTCACCAACCAACGTACCCGCCTGAAGACCGCCATCGACGCGATCGACACGAAGGCTCACAAGACCCAGGAGGACGAGGACAACCGAAGCCGCCTCGCCGGTGAACGCGCCGCCGTGCACCGCCAGATCGAAACAATCCGCAAGGAATACATCCTCTCCGGCCTTGAACGCCTCGGGCTTTTGCCGAACTACACGTTGATCGGCGACACCACCCAACTCGATGCTTCGCTCTGGAGTCGCGGGAAGGACGGGAGCTACGAGTCGACCCTGCACGAGTACCAGCGAAACCGTTCGGTTGCGCTCCAGGAGTTCGCGCCCGGCAACTCGTTCTACGTCGGCGGGCATCGCCTCGTCATTGACGGTCTGGACATCGGCGGCGCCGGCGACGACGACGAGATGCTCTGGCGCCTCTGCCCACAATGTGGCTTCGGTGCCCCCGAAACCTCGCGACCGAACTGGAACAAATGCCCCCGTTGTGACAACGAGGACATCAACGACCTCGGAGCCCGTCACCGCGTGATCCCTCTCACGAAGGTGACCACGATGGATTCGGAGGAAGCGACCCGCGTTTACGACGACAAGGACGACCGCGAACGCGAGCTGTACGACATCGTGTCGACGGTGGACGTGGACCCACTCGACGTGGTGAGCGCATACGAACACAACACCGAAGTGTTCGGGATGGAATTGTCGCGAACCGCAACCTTGCGAACGGTGAACCTCGGACGCCTACGAATGGGGGCCGGGTCGGTATTCATAGCGGGCCTGGAGTACAAGGCTGCCCGCTTCCACACCTGCCAGTACTGCGGTGTCGTCGACGGTGCGAGGCCGCGACGCCAGCACGAACCCGTGCGGCACCGCGGCTGGTGCTACACACGCAGCGGGGCGAAGAAGGAGGAATGGCGCGACCTCGTGCTCATGCACGAGTTGCACACCGAGGCCGTACGGCTCCTGATGCCGGTGTCGACGTTCGAGAGCAAGGAGCGTCTCGCGTCGTTCAAGGGTGCGTTGATGCTCGGTCTCCGTCTGGACTTCGGCGGTGAGCCCGATCACCTAGCCGTGGTCACCAGCGACTACCCGGGTTCGGGTGGCCCCGGTCGACGTCGCTTCCTGGTGGTACACGACCTCGTGCCCGGTGGAACCGGCTATCTCGGCCGGCTCGCGAGCCCGGAACGGCTAGGTGAGATCCTGCGGGCCGCTCAGGTAGCGATCGCCCGGTGCGAATGCCAGAACGAGGGGCGACAGGCCTGCCATCGCTGCCTACTTGCTGGCGTTGCGCCGAACGAGATCGGGTCGGTCTCGCGGAGTCTCGCACTTGAAGTGCTCGACCAGTTACTCGCCAGTTGGGAGTTCCACCCGGTTGCCACAGTCGCCGACATTGACATCTCTCACGTCGAGCAGAGCGAATTGGAGCGACGGTTCGCCAAGTTGCTGCTCGGTTGGGGTGCCAACAGGTTCACCTCTGGGAGTGCCAAGCCCGTCGCGTTGCCGGGCGGCACGACAGGCATCGAGCTGAGGCTCCAGGAAGGCGACCAGCAAGTGGCCCGCTGGCTCGTTACCGAACAGAAGCAGGCGGGCGGGCTTCACCACACGAAGCCCGATTTCCTGTTCCAACGCCAGGACGGTCCACCCCTCGAGGTCGCCGTCTACCTCGACGGGTTCCAGTTCCACGCAACAACAGAACACAACCGCCTCGCGGATGACGCCCAGAAACGACGTGCGCTTCGAACGAATGATGTTGTGGTGTGGAACGTCACGTGGGACGACGTCATCGCTCACGAGCAGGCGTTGAACCCGGACGTCGCGACGCAGGCGCCGGACCGGCCGATGCTGTCTGATCAGCAAAGAATCCAGGCTCAGGCTGTGCTGTCACAAGGCCCACAGTTCGACAGCTTCGAGGCACGTTGGTTGCAGTTCAACCCGATCCGCTTGCTCCTCGAATACCTCCGGCACCCCGATGAGCGATGGCCGCTGCTCGCCCGTTCGGCGCTTGGCGGCTTCGTTGCTGGCAACCCGGCGCTCGCGTCCGCTCCCCGTTACGCGCTGAACCAGATCGAAGGTGCTGTCCGTTCAGCCCTGAACGGCGGCGTGCATCCCACTGGCCAGGCCGATGGCGTAGTCGCGGGCGTCGGACTGCCGACGCTGCATGGCCTCCCACTGCACGTCTTCCTCGACACCCGTGCGGAGTACGCCGATCCGACCTTGATGCTGCCGAGATCGCTCGTTCTTTCCGTCATCGACGATTCGACAGAGGGACTCGTCGAACCGGCTCATCGACAGCGTTGGGCCGATTGGCTGCAGTGGGCCAATGTGCTCCAGTTCGCGAGCGATCGGTACTCTGAGCACGTGATCTCGGCGAGATCCGAACATGCCTCCTTGGACCTCGGCAATCTCATGCTCATCCCGGGTGGCGAGGGAGCGGTAGCGATCCCAATTCTTGAACTCGCCGACGTTGAGGACGAACTCGCCCTCGTCACCAGTGCATCCGCCCAGAACCTTGCCCGGCGGGCGCTCGCGCACGAGGGCGTCCCGATGCCAATCGTCGGTTACGACCTTGATGGCGACGGGGACCTACCGCCCCTCGAAGTCGCATGGCCTCAGCAGAAAGTGGCGATCCTCGTGGAGACCGACGAGGACTCTGCAGCAGCCATTCGACAGGCAGGGTGGGCGGCGAAAGATGTTGAGGAATGGACCTTGGGCGAACTACTACAAGCGATCGCGGGTGACCACTAATGCCGCGTCTCGTCCTCTCCGCTGGCATGTTCCGTGATCTCGGCAGGATGCCCCACGACGTACAGACCAAGGTTGCTGATCTGGTTGTGAACTTCGATCAGCAAGCCTTCGCCGGGGCCCATCTCGAACCGCTACATGCCCCGAAGGACCCACAGGCCCGGACCGTCCGCATCGACAATTTCTGGCGGGGTGTCGTTCGAGCGCCCGAGCAGGGAGACACCTACTTCCTGCTGCGGATCATGCCCCATGACGATGCCTACGCCTGGGCGAAGCGGAACAGGCTCCGGGTGAACCCTGCTACCGGCGGCATTGAAATTGTCGATGTCGTCGAGGTTGAAGAAGCAGCCAAGGCAATCGAGGCAGGCGCGTCGGCGGGCGCGGCCGCGACTGTGCCGATGTTCGCCGCTGTGTCGGACCATGATCTCGTTCGACTGGGTGTATCCCAAGATGTGCTTCCCCTCGTTCGCAACATGCGCACCGACGACCAGCTCCTCGCGCTGGTGGCGTTGCTGCCGCTCAACCAGGGAGATGTCCTGCTTCATCTGGCCGGCGGGGCCTCTCCGGAAGAGGTTTGGGCTCAGATAGCGATTGCTGGTCCCAAAGAAGTCGTGGACCCCGAGGATCTCGAGGCTGCACTGGAACGAGATGCAAGCGGCGCCGAGTTCGTGAGCGTGACAGGGCCAGACGAGCTCGTCGACATCCTGTCCAAACCCCTCGAGCTGTGGCGAGTCTTCCTCCACCCGACGCAGCGGCGGATCGCCTATCGCGAAACGTACAACGGGCCCGTGCGCGTCACTGGTGGGGCTGGAACTGGCAAGACCGTGGTCGCGATGCACCGGGCCAAGGCACTTGGCGAACGGCTCGGCGCAGACCAGCCGATCCTGTTCACGACGTTCACGAAGAACCTCACGAGCGTGATCGCTCGGAACCTTGAGGTTCTCGGGGGTAAAGCTCTGCGAAACCGGGTCACTGTCGTCAACGTGGATCGATTGGCGTCACAAGTCGTGCGCGACGCAGAGGGGTCGCAACCAAGAATCCTGTCCAACGTTGAAGAAAGGGCAGCTTGGGAGAAGGCAATCGAGGTGACGTCCAGCGCATTCGACGTGTCGTTCCTTCAGAACGAGT
This sequence comes from Ferrithrix thermotolerans DSM 19514, assembly GCA_945889085.1. Classification (GTDB taxonomy): domain Bacteria; phylum Actinomycetota; class Acidimicrobiia; order Acidimicrobiales; family Ilumatobacteraceae; genus WLJO01. The sequence goes on along the minus strand of CAMDBM010000009.1, from coordinate 44,659 downwards.
ACGAGCAGGTCATCCTCGCTCAGGCGATCACCTCCCGAGACGAGTACTTGCGCGCTGCTCGTCCTGGCCGAGGGGGGCGCCTGGACCGGCGTCACCGAGTCAATGTGTGGGAGGCGGTCGAGGCGTTCGGAGCTGAACAACAACAGACCGGCAAGCGGACCTTTTTGCAACTCGCGCTCGAGGCTGCCGGCTATTTACAGACCCGCTCGGTCAAGCCGTACGCGGCGGTCATTGTCGACGAGGCGCAGGACCTTCACCCAGCGCAATGGAGAATGCTGCGCGCGATGGTGGCCGAAGGCCCCAACGACATGTTTGTCGTCGGAGACGCATACCAGCGGATCTACGGCAACCGGACCACCCTTTCGAAGGTCGGGATCCACGTCGTGGGACGCTCCTTCCGGCTGCGCATCAACTACCGAACTACGCGCCAGATCCTGAACTGGGCCGTCGCGCTTCTGGAAGGTGTGGAGGCAGACAACCTCGACGGTGAGAACGAGAGCCTCGCCGGTTACCGATCGGTGCTCACTGGTGGGCAACCGTCATTCGCGGGTTGCACCAACTTGTCGTCAGAGACCAAAGCTGTGATCAAGTGGGTCGCGACTCTCCAGGGGCAGGGCTACACCAACAACGAAATTGCGATTGCGTGTAGAACCAAGGACATCCGTGACGATTTCCTCGCCGCCTTCAAGAGCGCTGGAATTCCCGCACAGGCGATCGAAGGTGACCTCGACGCCGAAGCATCCGCCGTCTCCGTGGCCACGATGCACAGAATGAAGGGTCTGGAGTTCAGGGCAGTCGCCGTCGCGCATTGCGCGAAAGGCTCAGTGCCGCTGCCTGCGGCGATCGTGCCGGAGAACGTGGACGCCAAGGCCCATGCGCAATCCCTTGAAGCCGAGCGTTGCCTCCTCTTCGTTGCCTGCACACGGGCGCGCGACGCCCTATTAGTCACGTGGTCTGGTCAGCCGAGCGAGTTTCTCGTCGCAACGGGTGCGGTCGAGTAGCGATGGACGTCGCATCCGTACTGAAGGAATACGTGGAGCCGGCAACTTCTGCGTTCTTGCGGGAGGCCGCGGGGCTGGTCGACGAGCATATTGAATCGGTACGCAACGCAGCGGATGAGCATGACTTCATCGACGTGGGTCTCGGCGAACGTATCGCTGAAGTCTTGCATGCCCTGATCGAGGGTGCTGAGACGTACACAGCGAAAGAACGGGCCTTGCTGCGTGGCGCGATCAGGTACTTCACGCAGCACGACGATGAGATCGCCGATCTGCAAAGCCCGACAGGGATGGACGATGACGCCGAGGTACTCAACGCAGTGAGCGCTTTCCTCGGCCGCAACGACCTCGTGATCACGATCTGACCGGCCGTGAGCGGCGTCAGGCCTTCGCGTCTTGTGCCGCTCGGCTTGAGCGTGGTTCAGTTGTTCCGGCGGGCGGCCCGGCGGACCGCCGACTTGAGCCCACCGACATCGGTTGGCGGGAAGAGTTCGTCGAGCACCTTGGGTCGAATCGACCTGCTTCGGTCCGCGAGTTTGGCGACTTCTTTCGATCCCAAGACGTGGAATCGGTACTGACGATCAGGAAGCTCGCCTTCCCAAGTCGCAAACACCCAGACATCAACGTCCTTGAGCCCTCGCGAGGAAAAGGCGCGAGCAGGGCCGGCGGAGCGGACCTCGATCTTGGTGCCATCTTTGGCCACCAAGTCCCAAGAGGAGATCCCGGTCGTTGGGAAATCTGCTCCGAGGGCGCGAGCGACTACCGCTTCCACGTAACGACCGTGGAACATTGCACCGCCTGCTCGAACGATCCCGACCGCAACCTGGGCAAAGAGCTGCTCGTCTTCGCTGAACGTTTCCGGCTCGGGGAGAGTCAATCGCTTGACGCGCTTCGCTGCCACAGATTTGAGATTAGCGGAGCTCGGACCCCGCTCTTGCCAGAGCTGAACGATTGGCCCAGTTCCACTCAGCGATCGAGGTCGTGTTGAATAATCAGAATCGCAAGGTGAGGTTCCTCGTGCAGACGCCAGTCCCGCTTTGAGCATTCGCGTTGGCCATGCCATCCGGGGCAGCCCTTGCTACCGCCATGGCGGAGCTCGTCTCTCACGCGGTCTCAACCGACGAGGAGCAGATTGTTTCCGGCTAGTAGTGGATGTCGAAGAGCTGCCGGCGTCGACCGCGTGCTGTGACAATCGCTCACGCCGCTTGTCTGCTACCCACCGCGATCTGCAGGTAGTCCATCTGCAGCCGCTCGCCGGTCCAGGTGCCGGTGATCAAATTCGGGTCTGCCGGCTCTGGTGCAGCGAACGGCGCGAACTCGATGGTGCGGTCCACCGGATTTCCCGCGGGAAATGTGACGTCGAGCGAACGATCGGGGTGCAGGGTGAGCCGCAGCCCGAGCACATGCACCAACCGATGGTGGAAGTTGCGGTGTTCGTTACGTTCGGCTCCCTACCGCCAAGTACGCGCCGTGCTCACCCGTGACTCGCAGGCTCGCACGACGTTCGCCCGGCTGGCGGCTTGGCCGGTCGCCGGCCCGGTCCCGAACGTCCTGATGGGGAATCTTGCACGCGTGGGCGGCGGGTCTTTCTTGATGACAACCGGCCCCACCTCGGTGTCGGCCACCGTGGTGACGGGCCCGTCGCAGGTGAGGCACTCGACGATCTCGGGGGCGACTGCCCCGGCACCTGGCCATTGAGGAAGTGGCGATGCATTTGGTTGATGACCAGAGCCGCGACGCCACGGTCGCACATCCCGTGGTCGGAGTGACGTAAGCCGCCGGCTTCTGACGGGTTGGTGTGGCATCTCGTGGGGTCGACCAGCGGTGCCCCTTCGGCAAACTCGGGAGGTGATGGGGGGCCGGTGGTAGTGCTATTTCCGGCGTGTCGCCGCAGCCAGGAGCTGCCATAGGCCTGGGGGCATCACCGTCCCCCAGTGGCACCTGACTTAGCCGATAGGTCGTCGCTCGCGATGAATCTCCCGTTGCGGCTGTGAAACACTCACGCTAAACAAGAGGCAGAGCGCAACATTGCGTTCTCCGAGTGGGAAAGAATGAAGTTGCTATGGGCAGCGTGACGCGGTCCGCCACGTCGACAACCAACCTTTGGGGCATACATGGGCGCAAACGAGCATGAACACAGGCATTTCATCTACCCGCTGAACCCGAAGGGGATCTACGTTTTCAGGGACAAGCATGGGAAAAAGTGGCCTACCAACTACCACGGTTTTCGACACAGCGAACTCTTGGAGGACCCCTGCGAGTCGACCCTCGCGACCGGCTTCAACAAGGTGCGGGCTCAAGACTTGGTCTGGGTCTACTTCGCTATTCCGGATGGCAATATCCGCGCGGTAGGCCGCGCGGCCGACTTTCCCCATTGGAACAAAAAGTGGGGAAGCCACGCGATCTACATCAACTGGGATCGTGATTTGACCGAGACACTCGCTCAGCACCCGATCCCCTACGACGCCTTTCATCAGAAGGTTCAAGGTGCAGTTCAAGAAGCGAACGAAACCACCCAGAAGGTCATCGACCGGTGGTTGAACGATCATCAATCGGTTCGGACTCGAACGCGCGATGATTCGGTCGCCTTTGTACGACGGGAGGTCATGACCCGACTCGGTCAACCAGCGTTCCGTCAGGCTCTTTTCCGGACGTACAACGGAACGTGTGCGATCTCCGGGTGCACGGTCACCGAAGCCTTGGAGGTCGCACACATCCAACCCGTAGGCCTCGGTGGTGACCACTCGGTGAGGAACGGATTGGTGCTCCGAGCGGACCTGCACACGCTCTTAGACCTCGGCCTGATCACCATTTCGGACGGCTACAAGATCCACGTCTCCGAACGCATAAAGAACACCGAATACGGGCAGTTCCACGGCAAGCCCCTACGGCTGCCAGCGCATCCGAGTGAAAGACCGACACTCAAGGCTGTCCGCTTCCACCGCGACCTCTGGAAATAACGCTGGGGCCACTAACGCCTGTCGTCGCACGGCCTTGTGGCCTTCATCTTCGGGAGGTTGCCGGAGGCCGCCCGGCTTAGTGCCGCGCCGCGGACGGACGACACTCTCCAATGGTCGTGTTCTCTGCAAGTCCTGCAACTCGCGGCGGGGCGCAGGACGTGCCTGCCCGCACTAGTTGCTACGTGATCCCCGGGCGCCTGAGAGTGGGCACGGACGCGTCCGCGTCTGAGTCGCTGAGACGATCAATCATCGGGCACCGATCGTTTGGTGTCTGCACGGCGGGTGCTGCGTTGAAAGCCGGATCAACACATAATTCGCTCGCGCCCTGAAGACGCGGGATGCTGATTGCGAAGCGATCGTCTGCGGGGCCGCAACAACTTGTGTTCGCCTGCCACTGCCTCGGGAAGTCTCGGTGCGGGTGACGCGCGGCGGCAGGCTCCTAATCCGGCTCGTTGCCCTAAAAACCCCGAGCATCCGCCGCTTGGCTAACTCGTGATCTCGTCCGCAGACCACAGTTCCTGAGGCAGCAATCGGACAATGGGGGCGAACACCTGCTTGAACCCAAGGTGACGCTGCATTAACCACGCGACAAGTTCGGCGGTTTGGTCGCTCGGCCGTGAGGAGCCTTGCCGTTGTAGGCGGATTCGGCAGGCGCGCCGGCCGGGTAGTTCGTCCCACTCAAGGGCTTCTCCGAGCGCAGCTTCGATCTCTGGCCTTTGAGACAACAAGGCGGCGAACACCGAGTCGTTGGCCCCGGCGCTTCCCGTGTCGATGTACATCTCGCAGCACAGGCCGTCGCGCTTCACGAAAACTCCGTTGAGCGACACGCCCTTGCGTAAGTAGTTCAGCGTCATCCAGTTCTGGGCCTGGGGCGAGCGCACGTTCGTGACACCAGGGTGCTCGGCATGAAGACGGTCGAGGTAGGCGGTCCAGAAGTCGAGGTATGCGGCCTTCACGGGCGACATTTCGTCGGTTCCCCTTCTCGTGCCGATTCGGGCCCGCCAGTCGCTCGGTTGGGCAACAAGTGAGAAGAGCGGTGCCGCGTCCGAGTTTCCGATCACTCCAACACGGATCTCGACACCGAAGAAGCGAGCGTCGCCTACGGAGATCTCGTTGAGGTACTCGAGGGCCTGGCGGTGCTCGTCTCGGAACCTCGGGGACATCCAGACAACTGTCTTCGCGTCGGTGCCGGCCGCGTACGTGAGCAACTGGCCGAGGTGGCGATGGTCGGTGTCCTCGAGTTGGTTCTCCACAATGAGCGGGCAGCTGTGGGTCTGGTCCCTCCCGAGAAGATCGAGCGAGAAGGCGCCGACGGCGTGTTCGCGCTGTTCCAACTCGAGGTCGATGCCGAGAACCTCTGCGAGATAATCGGAGTTCTCGAGGAGCCAAGGAGTGAAGTGGCGGGCCTCGTCAGGCCAGATCTCACGAGGGTTGAGCAGTTCGAGCTTCCCGAGTGCCTGTCTCGCACGAGGGACTGTGCTCACCCCGGTGTGTTCAAACACGCCTGCCCCGATGAGTCTCACGCGGCTGTCCCCGCTGCTGACTGCGGAGTACAGCTGTGTGGCAACGGTTGCTTCGGGGGCTTGGCCTGTGAGATCTCGCAGACCTTCTTCCTCGATGGCCTTGGTCACGTCTCCGATCGTCATCTGTCCTCGGCGTCGCAACGCCTCGACAGCCGCTTCTCGCCAAGTCATCGACATTCAAGAATTCTCCCACGTCGGAGAGCCGTCATCTCTAGTTGTACTCGGTCACTGCTGGTGGAGAGGGTTTGCAAACTTCAGTTACGCCGCCTTAGCTGCGCTACCCACCGCGATCTGTAGGTAGTCCATCTGCAGTCGCTCGCCAGTCCAAGCTCCGGTGATCAGGTTCGGGTCTGACGGGGCTGGCGCAACGAACGGCGCGAACTCGATGGTGCGGTCCACCGGATTTCCCGCGGGAAATGTGACGTCGAGCGAGCGATCGGGGTGCAGGGTGAGCCGCAGCCCGAGCACATGCACGAGCCTGTGGTGGAACTGGCAGAAGCGCACCATGTTGCGCAGGTGGGTCTTTCCACCGAGGTGGCGGTGGACGACATGATGTGCGTCGAACGAGCCATCGTGGTGACAGCCCGGGAACTGGCACGTGCGGTGACGCATCCGCAGCCAGCGGCGCTGCGCACGCGTGGGCGGCGGGTCCTTCTTGATGACGACCGGACCGCGTTCGGTGTCTGCAACCGTGGTGACGGGCCCGTCGCAGGCGAGGCACTCGACGATCTCGGGGGCCACAGCCGTGCCGTCCTCGAACGCAGCCGCATCGGCGTGGAGGTGCACGATCACCTCGGGCCGCGCGCGCACCTCGTCGCCGCCGGTGATCAGCCGTGCGCACGCATCGGCCATCGCCTGACGCCTCGGCACGCCCGCCTCCACCTGCGAGGCGGCGTTGACGGCAGCGATCACCGTCTGGCCGGTGTCGGTGGGAAGCCGCAGCGTGATGATCATCGAACCGTCGGCCTCGTCGGTCTCCCAGCGCAGACCACGTGAGTCGAGTTGGCGCACCACGTCTTTCGGCGTGCGCTTGCGGAGCGCGCTGGCCATTTTGGCCACCTGCGCAGCGGTGGCGCACTCGGCAATCCCAGCCAGGCACTCATCGGTTTCGGGGGTAGCCACACGGGTGAGTTCCCGCACCTTGGAGAACGAGAGTTTCCCGCTGGAAAGACCGTCACGGATGGCCGGCAGCGAGCCGAGCACCCGTGCCACGCGCAGGCGCTCGGAGGCGGCCACGTACCCGAGCGCGCACTTCCACCCCAACCACTGCTGCGGCGAGGCGCATCCCCACTGTTCCCACACACGACGGCGGTCGAACTCGCCCAGCACGTCGAGCATGCGCGCCATGCCGGTGGCCTCCCACGCGGCATGCGCAACCAGTTCTGCCTCGAGGTATTCGGAAGGAACGGTGGTGATGTCCATGGGGTGATGATGACAAGGGGGTGTGGCGGTGTTTGTGGTGAAAACCCCTACTGGCGCTGGGGTTGTGGGGTGCCCGGCCGACCGTGCCCCGCCGCCTAGAGTCTCGGGGGTTCCCCGGATGCCCGAGCAGACGGGTCAAGACAGGACGCAGCGTGCAGCCCACGGTTCAAGCAGACCCCACGATTCCCGCCGTGAAGGGCCCTCGTCGTGACCTCGGCCCCCGGGAGTTCCTCCTCCTCGTCAGCGTGCTCTCGGCCACCACGGCCATCGGCATCGACCTCGTGCTGCCCGCCTTCCCGAACATCCGCCAGCAGTTCGGCATGGCGTCGGACTCCTCGGCCGTTGCGTGGATGATCACGGCGTACTTCCTCGGCCTCGCTGTGGGCCCGTGGCTGTACGGGCCCGCCTCGGACCGCTACGGACGCCGCCGTCCGCTCTATGCCGGCCTCATGCTGTACGCCGTTGCTGCGATCATCGGCGCGCTCGCCCCCACCTGGCCGCTCATCGTGATCTCCCGGTTCGTGTGGGGCCTCGGCGCGTCTGGCCCGCGCGTGCTCAGCATGGCGATGGTGCGGGACCGCTTCGAGGGCAACGCGATGGCGCGCGTGATGTCGATCTCCATGGCCGTGTTCCTCATCGTGCCGATCCTCGCCCCGTCGCTCGGCGCCGCGCTCATCGCCATCCTCCCGTGGAGGGTTGTGTTCTGGCTGCCAGCGGCCATCGCCGGGGGCCTGATGCTCTGGTGCCGCCGCCTCCCCGAGACCCTCACGCTGGAGCGCCGCCGCCCGTTCACGTGGAGTGCCGTTGGCACGGCCAGCAGGGAAGTGTTCACCCACCGCCAGACCGTCGGGTTCATTGTGTCGATGACCTTCATCTTCGGGATCATGAACGCGTACCTTGCGGGCTCCGAGGTGATCCTGTCGGACGTGTACGGGTACGGCAAATGGTTCCCGCTGTTCTTCGGCTGCATCGCCGTGCTGTTCGCCGCCATGTCGCTCGCCAATGCACGGCTCGTGGGCCGTCTCGGAGCGCTCCGACTCATCCGCACCGAGGCCGCGATCGGCGTGGTGACCATGGCGGTGCTCATGCTGGTGGGCCAGATGAACGGCGGGCGACCGAACTTCTGGCTGTTCACCGTGGCGCTGTGCCTGTCCATCCCGATGGCCCAGGCCGTGGTACCGATCAGCAACACGCTCGCCCTGTCACCGTTGCCGCACGTGGCCGGCACGGCGTCGTCGATCATCGGCACCATCACCTTCGCCGGCGGCGCGCTGCTCGGCAGCGTGGTTACGGGGGCGTTCAACGGCACGGTGCGGCCGTTCTCCATCCTCCTGCTCGGCTACTTCGTGGTTGGCGCAGCGTTCATCTTCATCGCCACCGCACGGGCCCGCGCGGCCGAGACCCGCTAGGCGGTATTCGTCGGCGTTACTCGCCGGCGTTACCCGTCGGCGCTACTCGTCGCCGTTGAACAGCGGTGACGAGATGAGGAAGTCCGCAGTAGCCCGGTTGCTCGCCGTGGGTGTGTTGTAGACGACCGCAATGCGCAGGAGCGCACGTACGTCGGGGTCGTGGGGCTGGGGCTCGAGCGGGTCCCAGAAGAACACGAGGAAATCCACCTTGCCCTCGGAGATCATCGCCCCCAGCTGCATGTCGCCGCCGAGCGGGCCGCTGTGCAGGCGCTTCACGTCCAGACCCACCTGTTCCTGCAGGAGGCGACCGGTGGTGCCGGTGGCAACGAGGTTGTGGCGTGAGAGCGTGCCGCGGTTGAACTGGGCCCACTCGATGAGGTCGGCCTTCTTGTTGTCGTGGGCCACGAGGGCGATGTTGCGATGCGTTGCTCGGGTCACTGTTGCTCCCTTTCCCGGATGCAATCAAGCATGGCCTACTGGGCTGCTCACCGTGGGGCACAGTGCCCCCCGCCCGATGAACGTTCGGTAGTGCACCCGTAAACGCTTCGCCTGCCAAACCCTGTGGCACCCCTCGGTGATCGTCGTCTGATGACCGGAGAAGTGACCGGGCATGTACCACGCATCTGTGGTACACATCAACCCATGAATGCAACGCAGGCAATCGATGAGATCAACCGCCTCCTCGATGACCCATCCGAGGAGACGGTGAACACTTCCATGCGTTTACCGGCGTTCCTGAGGGACGCCGCAGCGCTCGCCGTTGAACACCTCGACGTTGCAGCATCCACTACGGCGCTCACCGCGGCTGCTCTCCGCCAAACCCTCGAGACGGCGGTGATGGAAGCTGCGCTGCGGGCGCACTACCGCAAGCATCCCGGGGTACGGCCGTCGCTTGCGGAGGTGGCGTTGGCGCTTGCGGCACAGCAAGGGTCACCGCTTGCCGGAAAGACCCGGGAGGTTCAGAAGGCTGCAAACGAGGTGTCCGCCCGTTATCCCCACGCAGACGCGTTCGACGTGCTGCTGTGGGCCGAGGCCCGGCAGTTGACCGTTGCCTGAGCCAACCACCCCGGTCGCCGTGGTGTTGGACAACGAGGCAGTCCAGGCACTGGTGGAACCGACCCATCCGAAGCACCGAGCCGTGCTGGCACACGTGGAAGCGGTGGTGACGGGCCGAAAGCGAGGCGGCGAGACTCGGTTGCTGGTTCCGACGTCGGTGCGTGTGGAGGCTGGTTGGGACAGGACCCGTGCGGAGGCGGCGGTAATCAATCGGGTGCGCATTGCGGACCACGTGCTCGATGCTGTGCTGACAAACCGGGCCGCGGCGGTGCGCTCACGCACGCGGGTGAGCGTTGCCGACGCCCACCTCGGGGTGGTCGTGCAGGAGGCTGCTGCCGCGGGTTCGGTGGTGGTGCTCACGAGCGATCCCGCGGACGTAGCCGCTGCGTCTGCACCCGCCTCGCCCCGAATCGTGCTCGTCTAGCACCACGTCGCTCTAGGCCGGGCGCAGCACGTCTGGCGCCCACGCGGGCGCCCACGAGGGCGATGTTGCGGTGCGTTGCTCGGGTCACTGTTGTCCTTTCCCGTATGCCGACCAGCATGGCCTACCCGGCTGCTCACCGTGGGGCACAGTGCCCCCCGCCCGGTGAACGTTCGGTAGTGCACCCGTAAACGCTTGGCTACGGTGTTGCGATGAACCTTGCAGCTCACGCACGCAACGTGCACTCGCAGTTCGGCGAGGACGGCATGATCGACGAGATGCTGAACCGCATCGGCGACGAGCACCTCACGAAGTGGTGCGTGGAGTTCGGCGCGTGGGACGGCGTGCACCTGTCGAACACCTGCAACCTCATTCGGTCGAGGGGCTACCGGGCGGTGCTCATCGAGGGGGACCCCGCGAAGGCGGCAGCGATCGCGCAGAACCACCCGACCCCGTCGGTGCTGACCCGGATCGCGATGGTGCAGTGCGAGGGGCCGGACACCCTGGACAACATCCTCGCCGGCACCCCGATCCCCGAACGCTTCGACCTGCTCTCCATCGACATCGATGGAGCGGACTACTGGATCCTCGAATCGCTGCAGCGCTACCGACCACTGATCATCGTGATCGAGTACAACCCGTCGATCCCCAATGCGGTTCATTTCGTGCAGGAGCGGTCTACGTCAGTCCAGCGTGGCTCGAGCGCGCGGGCAATCCTCGAACTCGCCATGGAGCGCGGCTACCGCCTGGCGGCCGCCACCACCACGAACCTCCTGCTCGTGCTGGAGGAACACGCCGAATCGGTGCTGGACGCCGAGACCGTTGCCGCGTCGGCGGGCGCCGACGCCGTTGCTGTGCTCGGCCTCCTGCGCGCCGACGATCCGGTGTACGCGTTCGCGCTCTTCGACGGCACGGTGTGCACGAGCAGACGGGTAACGCTCAACTGGCACGGCACGACCCTGCCGAGCACCGAGCTGTACCGGGTTCCCCGACCGTTCCGTTCCCCCATGGACTGGGGAAAGCGGCGCCGTTTCGCGTGGCGTATCTACCGACGGCTCCGGCTCAGGTAGGCCGGCGCTGCGGGGCCTGTCGCAGCGCCTCCGGCGCCCACGCGGGCCAAGTTTCTCGGTCTACTTCGGGCGGACAGGTCACCAGAAGTAGACCGAGAAAGTGGCGGTTAGGCGCGGGGCGACAGGTCGCCGAGGTGCACCACCCGGTCGGCGATGCGGGCCGCCTCGACCGGGTCGTGGGTGACGAGGATCGCCGGCAGACCCGCCTGCCTCAACAGGTTGCGCAGGTCGTCGGCAAGCCGGTCGTGCAGCGCAGCATCGAGCCCGGTGAGCGGTTCGTCGAGCAGCATCAGGCGCGGCCTCGGCGCCAGCGCACGGGCGAGCGCCACGCGCTTGGCCTCGCCGCCCGACAGCGTGGTCACGTCCCGCTCGCCGAAGCCGGGAAGACCCACGAGCGCCAGCAGTTCGCCCACCCGCGCGGCGACCGACGCGCGATCCGTGCCCGCCATGCGCAGCCCGAAGCCGATGTTCGCCGCCACATCGCGGTGCGGGAACAGTTGCTCGTCCTGGAACACGAACCCGAACCGGCGCCGGTGCGTGGGCTCACGGGTGATGTCCGCACCGGCCCACCGCACAACGCCAGAGGACACATCCTGCAGCCCGGCCACCACGCGCAGCAGCGTGCTCTTGCCGCTGCCGCTCGGCCCGAGCAGCGCCACCACCTCGTTGGCGCCGACATTGAGCGACACGTGGTCCAGCACGGTGCGGCCGTCGAACGACACACAGACATCCACGACGTCGAGCACTAGAACGACGCCCCCCGCTCCCCGCGGAGCCTGTCGACCACCACAATGACGACCAGCGTGACCACGGCCAGCACGGTAGCCAGCGCGTACGCCTGTGCGAGGTTGAGCAGGCTCGGCCGCGCGATGAGCCTGCCGATCGCGATCGGTGCTGTCTCGTTGCCGACACGCGTGAGGAAGCTGGATGCGCCGAACTCGCCGATCGAGATCGCGAACGCGAACCCTGCCCCGGCGCCCATCGAGCGGCGCAGCACCGGCAGGTCCACCTCGCGCCACACGTGCCACGGCGACGCGCCGAGCGTTGCGGCCGCTTCCCTCAGGCCCGGTTGGATGGCCCGCATCGTCGGCAGGATCACGCGCACCACGAACGGCACGGCGACGAGCGCTTGGCCGATGGGCAGCATCACCCACGAGCCGCGCAGGTCGTACCAGCCGCGGTTGTAGGTGATGATGAGCCCGAACCCGATGGTGACTGCCGAGGTGCCGAGCGGCAGCATGAGGCCGGCATCGAGCAGGCGCCCGCCCCGTCGCGCGTAGGCGATTGCGCACGCGGCGAGCGTGCCGACGACCAGCGCGATGCAGGTGGCGACAAGCGCGATGCGCAGCGATGCGAGCACGGTGGCCCACGGGTCTGCCACCACCGGCTGTGTGCCGCCAGTGCGTAGCGCCCGGCCGACGCCGGTCACGGCGCGCCATGCGTCGAGCGAGTGGCGGCCCGCGGCAGTGCGCATCGACCGCTCCACCATCACGACGAGCGGTGCGAGCACGACCGCGGCGGTGGCGGGCACGGTGATCCACACGAGCGCGCGCTGCCCCGCCGTGCGGGTCCTGAGCGGCCGCAGCAGCGTGCGCATCGCCGTTGCGGTGGCTGTGCGCGCCTGCGCGGTGGACCACACCAGCGTCATCCCCACCACGATCACCAGTTGCACCACCGCAAGGGCCGCCGCAGTGCGAAGGTCCAGCGACTGTGTGGTGCGCCGCCAGATCTCCACCTCGAGCGTTGGGTGCGAGGGGCCGCCAACGAGGCGCACGATGCCGAATGAGGTGAAGCAGAACAGGAAGACCACAGCGGACGACGCCCACAGCGCCGGGCGCAGCAGCGGGAGGGTGACGTGCCGCATCACCTGCCACGGCGAGGCCCCGAGCGTCGCAGCGGCATCGCCGAGCCGCGGGTCCATCTGCGCAACCGACGTACCCACGGTGCGCACCACCACGGCAAGGTTCACCCACACGTGGGCGAGCAACACGGCGGGCACCGTGCGGTGCATCGACGCCGGCAGCAGCGCGAGGAACGCGCTGCCCACCACCACGGTCGGCAGCATGAACGGCACAGTGACAAGCGCGAGCAGCAGGCGCCGACCGGGCACGCGGTAGCGGGCGAGCACATACGCCGGCAGCACACCGACCACGACCGCGCCCGCGGAGCACACCGCGGCCTGCCAGAACGTGAACCACAGGACCGAGCGCGTGTACCCGTCACCGAGCACGTCGCCGATCGCGCCGAGCGACAGGCCGCGCGCCACGATGGCGCCGAGTGGCCACAGGAAGAAGAGCGCGGTGAACAGCACCGGCACAACGGCCAGTGCCCAGCGCGCCCTTGCGGGCGCTACTGCAGCACGGCCTTGGTCCACGCGGCGATCCACTGGTCACGGTTGGCGGCAATGTCGGCCGGGCTCACGGTGAGCGGCGCAGCGATGGGCTTGGCGAAGCGCTCGAACAGGTCGGGTAGCGCCACACCGGTGCGCACCGGGTACACGAAGTTGCTTTCGGGTAGCGCCGCCTGGAACTGCTCGGACACGAGGAAGTCGATGAGTTTCTGTGCCGCCTCGACGTGCTTGCTGCCCCCGAGGATGCCGGCGAACTCCACCTGGCGGAAGCAGGAGGCGCTCACGTTGGCCGTGGTCGGCTCGGTCGGCTTCGGGTCTGCTGCGTAGATCACCGTGGCCGGCGGGCTGGAGGCATACGAGACCACGATCGGGTGCTTGCCACCCCCGCCGCCCTGCGTGAACTCGTTGTAGTAGGCGGCGTCCCATGAATCCACCACGGTCACGCCGTTCGCCCGCAGCGATGCCCACCACGCGGTGAAACCGGTGGGCGAGTACTTAGCAACAGTGGCCAGCAGGAACGCGAGGCCTGGTGACGACGTAGCCGGGTTCTCCAGCACGAGCAGTCCCTTGTAGTCGGGTTTGATGAGGTCGTCGAGCGAGGTGGGCGGAGCGATCTTGTTGGTGGCAAACCATGCCTTGTCGTAGTTGAGGCACACGTCTCCGGTGTCCACGGGCGTCACCTCGTGGTTCGGCACGAGGGCGGTGGCTGCCGGGTCCAGCGACGCCAGTTCACCCGATGCGTAGGGCACGAAGAGCCCGTCCGTGGCGAGGGCACGGGACAACAGCGTGTTGTCGAGGCCCCAGAGCACGTCTCCCTCGGGGTTGCCCGCGGTGAGGATCGCCTTGTTCACGAGCGTGCCGGTGTCGCCACCCTTTGCAATGCGCACGGTGATGCCGGTCTGAGCGGTGAACTTCTTCAGCGCCTCGGGCTCGGTGAAGGCGTCGTACACGAGCATCGTGATGGTCTCGCCGGCAGCGCCAGTGGAACCCGTGGTGGCGGCCCCGGCTGTGCTGGACGTGCTGGTGCTCGAGGACCCGCCGCACGCGACGAGCGCGAACGGTACGGCGGCGAGCACCGCAACGAGCAGGCGGTTGGTGCGAGACGTGGGTGTCATGTCTGGGGTTCCTCGGGGGTTGCGGCAGCGGTCGCGCTCCGCAGCGCATGCGGACGGATGACGAGGAGGGCGCCGTGGCGCACCTCGATCGTCAGCCTCGGTTCGGTGAACATGTTGCTCACGCCGCGGCTCGCCGTGGCGTGCAGCACCTCGTTGTGCAGCGCGTACAGCAAGCCGGTAGTGGTAACGCCCTCGGCGGGGCCGTCCACCGGCAGCAGCGACACGGTCTCGCCAACGCTGCCGCCGATCACGCGGGCGGCGGGTCCCCGCAGCACGGTTACGTGTGCCTCGCCCCACCAGGCCTCCACCGGGATGGCGGCGAGGGACGGGTCTGCGAGCGCCATCAGGGCGGAGATCGAGTGGTCGAGTCGGTCGCCAACGCAGCTCACCACCACCATGGCCGACGGCCCGTGCCGCAGGGCGGCGCGCAGCGCCAGTTCGGTGTCGGTGAAGTCCTTGTCGGTGGGGAAGCGCTCGATCGTCACACCGTGCCCCGCAGCATCGAGCAGGCCGTCGAGCGACACCGAGTCCATGTCCCCCACGAGGAGATCCACCTGTATGCCGAGCGCGGTCGCATGGTCGTAACCCGAGTCCGCGGCCACCACCCAGCGGTCCTGTGGCAGATGCGCGAGCACGCCCGGGTGTGGTGGATGACCTCCGATGAAGACCACGGCTGTGGACATCAATTCCTCCGCTGGCATTACCCAGATCAGGTTCTCGGGTCGGTAGCCGGCGGCCACCCTCTCAGCCCGGCGTTCCTCCGAGCTCCCCGTTTGGTTGTGTTGCTCACCCTACCCGGGCGTGAGCGATGCGGGTCGAGGTGGAGACTGAGGCGCCGGTGACCGTGATTTGAAAACAGATCAAATGATTGGAAAAACGATCATACAGACTATGCTCGGAGACATGGACCTCGGCTCGCCGGTGATGGACGTGGCCCCCGCCGTGCGGGGAGCGTTACTTCGTGAGCTGGCGCGTCTCGAACAGCCGGTCACTCGTCGGCAGCTCGCCACGCTCGCGGGTGTATCGCCGGGGCACGCCAGCTCGGTCATCGAAGGACTCGTCAGCTCGGGTCTGGTGCACGAGGCGATCGTCGGCCGCGCCTCGTTGGTGGCGTTGAATCGGAAGCACCTCGCGGCCGGTCCGGTACTTGCGCTTGCTGGACTTCGCAGCGAACTCATCGACCGCCTGCGTGATCGTCTGGGTTCCCTCCGAGGAATGCGCGCCGCCTGGCTGTTCGGTTCAGTCGCTCGTGGCGATGCTGGGAGCAGCTCCGATGTGGACCTCCTGGTGGTCGTGGACGACCTCGAAGCACCAGACCTGCGGAACGGACTCACGCTCCTTGCCGGCGACGTAATCGACTGGACGGGCAACGCGCTGCAGGTGGTCGAGCACACACCTACTTCATGGCGCAGGCTCCTCCGTTCGGGCAACGGCTTGGTGGACGAGGTGAGGCGCGATGGCATCGCGCTCGCAGGCGACCCGAAGCCGTTGCTGGCGAGGTCACGTTGAGCCGGCCCAAGGGAACGCGCAAGCCCTGTGATGCACAACAAGCCCGGCGGCGTCTGGTTGACGCCCGCGAGTTTCTCGAGGCAGCGGAGTTGTTGGAGGCACCTGACGTTGTCGCGACAAACGCCATTCACGCTGCGATAGCCGCTGCCGATGCAATTGCCTGCTACTCGCTCGGTGAGCGCTCGGGCGACGGAAATCACGCAGCGGCTGTGGAGCTCCACGGTTGACGCAACCGGGGCAGGGGACGAATTCCCGGGACCGCCGCTAGTTGCGGCGCTGTTGCCAGGGAAAGGCAGCGCGCTGCACCGTCATCGTGTAACAGATCAGCGAGGCGATCACGAGGCCCATGCCGAGGAACTGCACCGGCCGCAGCGTCTCGCTGAGGAACAGCCACGCCGCTCCGGCGGCAAGGCCCGGCTGCGCCGTCTGCATCGTGGAGATCGTGCCGAGGGGCAGGTGCTTCTGGGCTACGAGGATCATCGTGTGGGCGATCACGCCGTTGGCGAGGGCGAGGAGGACGATCCACGGCCAACCTCTGGCCGGGATGGAGGTGACGAAGCCGTCACGAATGATCGAGAACGGCAGCAGCACCAGAGCAGCCGCCACAGATGTGCACGCCATGAACACACCGATGTCCACACCAGGGCGGAACTTCTTCGCAAGCATCAGGTAGGTGGCCCAGGTGAACACCGAGGCAATAGCCATGAGGATGCCGAACCCGTTCGCCTCGCCCTTGCTCTTCGCGCTGAGCAGCGCCACGATCGCCACGCCGCCGATGGCCGGGATACCCCACACGAGCGCCCGCCACGGGATGCGCTCCCGGTAGATGAGGGCGCCGGCCGGCACCACCACCAACGGGCCGAGCGCACCGATGAACTCGACCTTGGCCACCGGGATGTGCTTCACGGCGGTGAAGAAGCAGGCGATGTTCACGCCGAACGTGACACCAGGCAGCACTGCCTGCTTGATGCTCTGCCACGTGATGCGGCGCTTGCGGAAGGCAAGGATGACCATCCACACCGAACCGGCGATGATCGAGCGTATGCAGGCCAGCGTGAGCCCAGGCGTCTGTGCCTTCTTCGCGATCGTCGAACCCGCACAGAAGATGAGGATGGAGGCGATCAGCACCAGCCATCCGGCCTCGAACTGCTTGGCGCGCGTGCGAATCGAACTGACGGTTACTGCCATGGCCTACTGGGTTCCGGCGCGCGCAACATCCGGTTCGATGTAGATGGTTGCTGCGGTGGCCTCCGCCGAGCGGATCGCCTCCTCGACGGAGTCGATGGCCTCGGCGAGTTGCGACATGGTGAGCGAGGGGTCGAACTCCACCTTGATGCCGACGATCAGTTCGTCGGGGCCGATGTGCTGGCTGCGCAGGTGGATGACCCTGCGCACCTGCGGGTGCGACCCGACGGCGGTGCGGATGCGCTCCTCTGCCTCCTCGGTGGCGGACTCGCCGAGCAGCGACGTCTTCATCTCGATGGCGAGGATGATCGCGATCACCGTGAGGAGCACGCCGATGCAGATAGACGCAACGGAGTCCCAGCGAGGGTTGTGCGTGAAGTGCGAGAGCAGCACGCCGCCCATCGCAAGGAACAGGCCAACCTCGGCGCCGATGTCCTCGAGGAGCACGATAGGCAGTTCCGGCGAGCGGGACTGCCGGACGAACTGCCACAGGGACATGTCCGGGGGCTTGACGTGGTGCACCTCTTTCAGCGCAGTCCTCAGCGAGAAGGTCTCGAGCAGGATGGCGACACCGAGGATGGCGACCGCAACCGGCAGGTTGTGCGTCTCGTGTGGGTGGGCCAGTTTCCGGATGCCCTCGTAGAGTGCGAACAGCCCACCCATGCTGAACAGCACGAGCGCCACGATGAACGACCAGAAGTAGCGCTCCCGGCCGTGCCCGAAGGGCATCTCCCTGGTGGCGGCCCGCTTGGCCCTGCGGGAGCCGAGCAGCAGCAGCGCCTGGTTTCCGGAGTCGGCGAGGGAGTGGGCTGCCTCGGCGAGCATGCCGCTCGACCGGGTAACGGCAAAGCCCACGAACTTGGCGATGGCGATACCCAGATTGGCCAGTAGGGCCGCAACGATCGCTTTCTTAGAGCCTTCTTGCACTAATGACTAGGTTGTCACATCAAGAGGCAGGGGGGACGATTGATGGGACAGCTTTCTGGGCGTGTGGCTCTTGTCACAGGGGGTGGGCGCGGCATTGGGCGCGCCATCTCCGAATTGCTGGCGCGTGAGGGAGCGTCCGTGGCGGTCAACTACCGCAAGGACGCCGATGCGGCCCGCGCAACGGTCGCCGCGATCGAGGGGGCCGGCGGTGTGGCCAAGGCGTACGCCGCATCGGTTGACGATGCCGACGAGGACGCGGCCATGGTGAGCGAGGTGCTCGCGGACTTCGGCCACATCGACATCCTCGTCTGCAACGCAGGGATCGCCTCGCGGGGCCAGGCCGTGGCGGACTCGAGGCCGGACGAGGCCGCGCGTCTGCTCGCAACGCACGCAGTCGGCCCGCACCACCTCAGCAGACTGGTCATTCCGTCGATGCGCACCCGTCCGCGCGGCGACATCGTGATGATCTCCTCGGTCGCCACGAGCAACATGGGGCCCAACGGTGCCCCGTACAACATGGGCAAGGCGGCGATGGAAGCACTGGCATTCACGCTCGCCAAGGAGGAACGCCCGCACGGCATCCACGTGAACATCGTCTGCCCCGGGCTGGTGGAGACCGACATGGGGGTGCGGCTCACGCGGGCCCGGTCGGGGAACCTGGACCTCACCGACCTTCGGTCCCTCGATGCAACGATGCCCTTTGGTCACGTCTGTCAGCCCGAGGACATCGCAAACGTGGTGCTGTTCCTCTGCAGCGGCCTCGCCGGGTACGTAACGGGTCAGCGCATCGTGGTGGACGGTGGCGGGCCGCTCGACTGATCCACCGACGGATTTCTTCGTCCATCCCCGGGTAAACCCGGCCGGAAACCGGAGAGGCGGACAACACGGTCGGTAGTCTGAGCCCCGTGACCACACTCGGTTCCATCTCCCCGCTCGCCGCCGGTATCCAGTCCCCTTTGGCTCCGTCCGTGCCTGCATCCCTGCCGATCATCGAGATCACCGAGGTCGCCCACGACAAGTTGTTGTCGTTGCGCTCCGACGAGGACGACGCCGAGCGACTCGGTCTGCGCCTCGAGGTCACGGGTGACGGCGGCGACACCTTCCAGTACGACCTGTCGTTCGACGAGTTCACCAAAGCGGCCTTCACCGACGAGGTGCGCACCCACAACGGGCTCAAGGTCATCGTGCCGGGCCGTGACGTGGACAAACTGCAGGGCGCCGTTCTTGACTACGCAGAGTCCACCGGGCTGATCATCCGGAACCCGAACAAGCCCGCAGCCGTGCGGATCGAGGGGCTCACCCACGGCGACGCCCTGTCGGCAGAGATCGAGGCCCTCGTGGCCACCGAGATCAACCCGGCCCTGTCCGCCCACGGCGGGTTCGTGGAGTTCGTCGGACACGACGGCGACGGCGCCGCCTACATGCGCATGGGTGGCGGCTGCCACGGTTGCTCGATGAGCCGCACCACCATGATGGAAGGCGTCCAGCGCAGCCTCGTGGAGCAGCTGGCCAGCATCACCAAGGTGGTTGACGTGACGGACCACGCCACCGGCGAGAACCCGTACTATTCCTGACCGGGGGCTCGGCTCTTCCTGACGGGGGTCAGGGAACTACGGTCGGGCTCGTACTGAGCTCGTCGTGGAAGAGGTTTGAGATGTCCGGAATCGTGAGTTATGGCGCCTACATCCCGTACTGGCGCCTGCAGCGCAGCGCCATCACCTCGGCGCTCGGCAGTGGCGGCGGTAGGGGCACGCGGTCGGTAGCCAGTTATGACGAGGACACCACGTCGATCGCCGTGGAGGCTGGGCGTGTAGCCCTCGCCAACGCACCGCAGGGGTACTCGCCAGACAACGTGTGGTTCGCCACAGCAACACCCGCCTATCTCGACAAGACCAACGCCACCGCCATCCATGCCGCGCTCGCGCTGCCCGACGGCGCCGGCGCGTACGACGTGAACGGTTCGGTGCGCTCGCAGGTGGCAGCGCTCATGGGCGCTAGCGCCCGCGGCCCGCAGATGGCGTTCGTGTCCGACGTGCGTGTCGGCCTGCCCGGCGGTGGCGACGAAGCGAACGGCGGCGATGCCGCTGCAGCGATCTGCTTCGGTGAGGGCAACGTGATCTGTCAGGACTTCGGCGGCGCCGGTGTGACCGCAGAGTTCCTCGACCGCTGGCGCGAACCGGGCGACGTTTCGTCGCACCTGTGGGAGGAGCGCTTCGGCGAGTTCGCCTACGTTCCGCTCGCCCAGGAGGCGTTCAAGCGTGCATGCGCCGGGGCCGGGATGACCCCCGACCAGTTCGACCACGTGATCGTGAGCGGTCTCCACGGCCGTGCGGCCAAGGCGGTTGCCAAGGCGGTCGGCGTGCGCCCCGAGGCAGTCGCCGACGACCTCTCCACCGTGATCGGGAACGCCGGCACCGCCCAGGCGATGGTGAACCTGTGCGACGTGCTCGACCGTGCCCAGCCCGGCCAGACCATCGCAGTGGTGCTGCTTGCCGACGGGTGCAACGTGTGGCTGCTGCGCACCACCGACGAGCTGCTCGCCTTCCGTGCCCGCCAGACGAACACGGTCGCCCAGCAGATCGCCAACACCCGCGACGACCTCACCTATGCCTCGTTCCTCACATGGCGTGGGTTCTTGCACCGTGAGCCACCGCGCCGTCCCGAGCCGGACCGCCCCGCCGGCCCGCCCAGCCTGCGCCGCAACAAATGGAAGTTCGGCTTCTTCGGCAGCAAGGACGAAACCGGTTTCGTGCACCTGCCGCCCTCACGGGTCAGTTTCGGCACGGGCGCGATCGACCAGATGGAGCCCATCCGCATGGCGGATGTGCGGGCCACCATCGCCACCTACACCGTGGACCGCCTGGCCTTCAGCCTCAGCCCGCCGGTCGTTGCCGCCGTCATCGACTTCGACGGGGGCGGTCGCTTCCAGTGTGAACTGACCGACGTGGACCCGGACAAGGTGAAGATCGGCGACCGGGTGGAGATGTCCTTCCGACGCCTGTTCACCCAAGACGGCGTACACAACTACTTCTGGAAAGCCCGACCCATCCGCGGTGGGGCATGATGAGCAACACGAGCACCAACAACACCCGCACGTACACCTCGACCCAGGGCGTCGCCCCGGCCACCGAAACCAGCAAGGAGATCTGACATGGCATCACACGGAATCCGAGACAAAGTGGCCATCATCGGGATGGGCTGCACCAACTTTGGCGAGCACTGGGACAAGTCCACCGACGACCTGCTCGTTGAGTCCTCGTCCGCCGCGCTGCAGAACGCAGGCGTGAAGCTCGACGACATCGACGCGTTCTGGCTCGGCACGATGGGCTCGGGCCTGTCGGGCCTCACGCTTTCGCGCCCGCTGAAGATCCAGCACAAGCCGGTGACGCACGTGGAGAACTACTGCGCCACGGGCAGCGAGGCGTTCCGCAACGCCTGCTACGCCGTCGCTTCCGGCGCGTACGACGTGGTGATGGCGATCGGCGTGGAGAAGCTGAAGGACTCCGGCTACTCCGGGCTCGTGGTGGCTTCCCCCGCAGACGATGGCTCCGCGCTCACGGTCACCGCACCGGCAAGCTTCTCGTTTCTCGCCCCTGCGTACGCCAACAAGTACGGCGTGGACCCGGCGGAGTTGAAGGATGTGCTCACGCGCATCGCCTGGAAGAACCACCGCAACGGTGCGCTCAACCCGCGTGCACAGTTCAAGAAGGAGGTCTCCAAGGAGACCATCGCGTGCAGCCCGATCATCGCCGGACAGCTCGGCATTTTCGACTGCTCTGGCGTGTCCGACGGCTCGGCCGCCGCGATCATCGTGCGTGTCGAGGATGCCCACAAGTACACGTCCAAGCCGCTGTACGTGAAGGCGCTTTCGTTCGTTGCCGGCCCCGCAGACGGCCCCATCGACCCTTCGTACGACTACACCTCCTTCGACGAGGTGGTGCACAGCGCCGTGGACGCGTACAAGCAGGCCGGCATCACCAACCCGCGTGCGGAGCTCGCGATGGCAGAGGTGCACGACTGCTTCACGCCCACCGAGCTCGTGCTCATGGAGGACCTCGGGTTCTCCGAGCGTGGCTACGGCTGGAAGGACGTGCTCGACGGCACGTTCGACCTCGATGGTGAGCTTCCGGTGAACCCCGACGGCGGCCTGAAGTCGTTCGGTCACCCGATCGGTGCCAGCGGTCTGCGGATGCTTTTCGAGTGCTGGACGCAGTTGCGCGGCGAGGCCGGCCCCCGACAGATCGCATCGATCGGCCAGGGCAAGACGAAGGCGCTCACGCACAACCTCGGTGGTGCACCGGGTGCCTGCGTGTCGTTCGTCAGCGTTGTTGGCTCCGAACTCGACTGAGCCGGACTTGAGCGAAGACTTCGATCTCGCCGGGGCGTATGCCTCGGCGAGATCACGCATTTCTGGACTGGTCTCGGCCGCAGGTATGGACGCGGTAGCAAACCGCGTCGTACCCGCGACGCCAGCGTGGAGCGTGCCCCTGCTGATAGCGCACCTGCGCGGCGTGCTGGCCGATGTTGCCGCCGGGAACCTCGAGGGTTCGCCCGGCGAGGCGTGGACGGCCGCGCAGATCAAGCGCTGGGGCGACGTGTCGCTCCCGGAACTGTTCGAGCAGTGGGCTGCGGAGTCGCGCGAGGTGGAGGTACTGCTGCGCGCGGGCACGGCCGGACCGTTCAGCGTTCCACTCGTGATGGACGCTCATGCACACGAACAGGACCTGCGTGGAGCACTCGGTGTTCCGGGGGAACGGACCGGTCCGTTCTACGCGTGGGCGATCAACATCCTTGCCGGGCGCATCCCCGACCGCGTCGCCAAGGCGGGGCTCGCGCCGATGGCTCTGGTAACGCCAATCGGCCGGTTCGGTGCGCACGACGCGCCGGTCACGCTCACCGTGGACGAATGGGAATACACCCGTGTGGCGTTCGGTCGGCGCAGCATGGCGCAGGTGACGGCGCTGCAGTGGGCGGTGAACGGTGTGCCGGTGGTGGACTCAGCCGTGGTGGCGCCGTACGCACCGCTGCTTTCGCGTTTCGGTCTCGCCACGGCCGACCTCACCGAGTAACAAGCGTCAGCGGTTGAGGTGCTCGATCACGGTGTGGTGGAGCCGGCCGTTGCTCGACACCGCACTGTTGCTCAGGTAGGTGTTCACCCCAAGGCGATCGGTGAGCACGCCGCCGGCCTGCTCCACGATGACCTTGACCGCCGCAATGTCGTACGGCTGTAGCCCGATTGCGTCGACGGCCACGTCGAGCGCACCTTCGGCAACGAGCATGTGCTGCCAGAAGTCGCCGAACCCGCGTGGGCGGTATGAGGCCTGCTGGAGCGACACGAGGTTTGGGGTAAGGCCGCCTTCGTCCCAGCCCTTGTTGAAGGTGACGCTCACCTGAGCATCGGCGAGGGAGTCGGTGGTCGAGACCTGTAGGCGGTGGCCCCCCACGAAGGCGCCGATGCCCACAGCACCGTGCCATCGGCGGCCAAGCGCAGGTGCAGACACCACGCCTACTACGGGGCCGAAGTCTCGGTGCACCAGCGAGATGAGCGAGGCCCACACCGGGATGCCGCGCACGAAGTTCGAGGTGCCATCGATGGGGTCAACCACCCAACGCCACTCGTTCTCTGCATCGCCACGAAGCCCATGCTCCTCGCCGAACACGGCGTGGTGCGGGCGGGCGACGGCGAGGCATCCGGAGATAGCGGACTCTGCGTTGCGGTCGGCCTCGGTGACCTCGGTGCGATTCGACTTCCAGTCGACAGAGAACGCACGTGATTCGTAGATCGGCAGCGTGAGGACGTCGGCCACGTCTGCGAGCTCGAGGGCCAGTTCCAGCTCCGGCTGCAGGTCGGGGAGCGGTTCGACGGGCACGGAACTCAGCGTACGAGGAGCCGGCGCGCGGTGGAGGCGATGCCCTCGGCGTCGAGCCCGACCTGTCGGAGGATGACATCGGGCTTGGCCTGCGGGACGAACTCCGTCGGCACACCGAGTACCTCGACGTACGGCCTGGCCGAGCCGGGGGTGCCGCGGGCGGACAGCAAGTCGGCGATGGACATGCCGACGCCACCTTCGCGGATGCCGTCCTCTGCGGTGATCACGACACGGTGCAGGAACGCGTCGTCCAGCATGTCCTCGTCGAGCGGCGCGCAACTGCGCACGTCCCATACGGTTGCGCGTACCCCCTCGGCGGCGAGC
This sequence comes from Ferrithrix thermotolerans DSM 19514, assembly GCA_945889085.1. Lineage (GTDB taxonomy): Bacteria > Actinomycetota > Acidimicrobiia > Acidimicrobiales > Ilumatobacteraceae > WLJO01. The sequence continues at coordinate 20,520 of CAMDBM010000009.1, read as the reverse complement.
GCGTCGGCGGCACGCTCCGCGGCGGCGAGCACCTTGCCGACCGCGAGGATGCACAACTCGGGGCCACCCTCTCGCGAGCGCCGGGCGTGGAGACCCATGCCGACTTCGTGCTCCGACACCTGACGGGCAGCACCCTTCGGGTAGCGGATCATCACCGGTCCATCGTCGGCCAGTTCGATGGCGTCGTGGAGCATCTGCTGCAGGTCCTGGGCGGACGACGGTGCGAGCACCCGCATGCCGGGCACCTTGCAGAGCAGCGCCATGTCATAGATGCCGTGGTGGCTCGGGCCGTCGTCGCCCGTGATGCCGGCGCGGTCCAGGCAGAACACCACCGGCAGGCGGTGCAGCGCCACGTCGTACACGACCTGGTCCCATGCACGCGACAGGAAGGTGGAGTACACGGCGACGAACGGGCGCAGGCCACCCATCGCCATCCCTGCTGCCGCCGTCACAGCGTGCTGTTCGGCGATGCCGACGTCGAAGAAGCGATCCGGGAAGCGGGCCTCGAACGGCAGCAGGCCGGTGGGCCCCGGCATGGCAGCCGTGATGGCGACGATGCGCGGGTCCGCGTCTGCCTCCTTCACGATCGACTCGGCGAACGCCTGGGTGTAGCCCGTGGGCACGGCCTTGGGCGGCCCCACGTACGGGTCGAACACCGGCGCGTCGTGCAGGTGCTTCTCGTCGTCGTGCTCGGCCGGCGAGTATCCACGGCCCTTCTGGGTGAGCACGTGCACCACGATCGGGCCCTCGGCGGAGAGCGCCTCTGCGTTGCGGAGCGCGGACTCCAGTTCCGCCATGTTGTGACCGTCGATTGGCCCGATGTAGCGCACACCGAGTGCCTCGAAGAACGACGGCGGCTGGAGGAACTCCCGCACGGCAGCCTTGAACGCCTCGACGCCGCGCTCGGCCTGCCCGCCGACCACCGGGATGTCGCGGACGAGCTGCTCGAACCGGCGCTGGCGCCGCACGTACACCGGGTTCATGCGGATGGCCGTGTACGCCTGGGCGAGTCGTTCGGTGAGCCGGTCGGGCAGGGTGGCCTGTTCGGGTCGGTCGAGGTCCGCGGGCCGTGCCTCGGTGAGGTTGGAGATGGTGGGCGCGTACGAGCGGCCGTTGTCGTTCAGCACGATGATGACGCGCCGCTTGGAGTGGCCGAGGTTGTTGAGCGCCTCGTACGCCATGCCGCCGGTCATCGAGCCGTCGCCGATCACCGCAACGATGTGTCGGCGCGGGTCGTGCCCAGTGTCACGCGCCACGGCGAGACCGTACGCGTAACTGAGCACCGTGGAGGCGTGGCTGTTCTCGATCCAGTCGTGCTCGCTCTCGTTGCGATTCGGGTAGCCCGAGAGGCCGCCGCCCTGACGGAGGCGGGCGAAGTCGTCCTGGCGGCCGGTGACGATCTTGTGCACGTACGCCTGATGGCCGGTGTCCCAGAGGATCGCGTCCTTGGGTGACTCGAACACACGGTGCAGAGCGAGCGTGAGCTCCACGGCGCCGAGGTTGGAGCCGAGGTGGCCGCCGGTCTCACTGACGGCCTGCACCACGAAGTCACGGATCTCCCCGGCCAGATCGGCGAGTTCCGGGTAGGAGAGCGTCTTCAGGTCTTCGGGCGAACGGATTGTCGACAGCTGCACAGCGAGGGTCACGTTATCGCTCGGGAGCGATTGACCGTTCGCGAACTATGGTCGGCTTCCATGACCAATCTTTTCAACCTGACCGGCAAGGTTGCCCTGATCACAGGCGGTAACGGGGGTGTTGGCCTCGGTTTCGCCCAGGCCCTTGCCGATCACGGGGCCGACATTGCGATCTGGGGTACCAACGAAACGAAGAACGCCGCAGCCAAGGCCCAGTTGGAGCAGACGGGCCGTCGGGTGTTCACGCTGCGCTGCGACGTGGGCGACCACGAGGCGGTGGGCGAGGCCATGGCCGAGACCGTGGGGGCGCTCGGCCGTTTGGATGCCTGTTTCGTGAACGCCGGCGTGCCGGGTGCGGGCATTCCGTTCGTGGATTTCACCATGGAGGAGTGGCAACGGGTGATGCGGGTGAACCTCGACGGGGCGTTCTCCACCGCGCAGGCGGCCTGTCGGGTGATGAAGGCACAGTTCGAGCGCGAGGGGGTTGGCGGCTCCATCGTGTTCTCGTCCTCCGGGTCGGCATTCCAGGGCCAGCAGAAGGGCCAGCACTACGGCGCGTCCAAGGCGGGCCTCAACGCGATGATGAGGGCGATCGCTGTGGAGCACGCGCGGCACGCGATCCGGGCCACCTCATTGGTGATCGGCTGGACCGAGAGCGAGATGACGGCTCCGTCGTTCGCGCTCAAGAAGTTCGCCGACAACGTGATCCCGCGGATCCCGATGCGTCGTTGGGGTCAGCCATCGGACCTCGGAGGTATTGCGGTGTACCTCACGAGCGATGCCAGTTCGTGGCACACGGGCGACATCATCACCCTTGATGGTGGCTACAGCATCTTCTAGGCCGTCGGTGCCGACCGGCGGGCGAGGCGGGCGTCGTTCCAGACGTCGAAGTAGTGCCCGATGGCAAAGCCGATCCCGAGCGTTGCGAGGCCGCCCAATCCGTCGATCCAGTAGTGGTTCCCGGTGACCACGATGCAGAACAGCGTGAGGAATGGGTAGATCACCAGCAGTGCGCGTGCCCAGCGGCGACGGGTGAGACGCCAGCCGACGAGTGCGCACCACGTGGCCCAGGCGCAGTGCAGGCTGGGCATGGCTGCGTACTGGTTCGACAGCTTGCTCATGGTGCCCGAGCTGAACGACCACAACCCGCCAACCTCAACGAGGGTGTCGTGGAAGCCGAAGGGGTCGATGTTGCGCTCGGCCTCGATCGCCGCACCGCCGTACCGGGAGGTGTTGTCGAGCAGCCGGGGCGGCATCACCGGGAACAGCGAGAAGCCGACGAGTGCGAGCGCCGTGGTGGCGAGGATGGCGTTGCGCCACTTGGTGAACATAGGGCGGGCCCGCAGGTACATCCACACGAAGAGGCCGATCGTGACAATGAAGTGGAAGGTGCCGTAGAACACGTTCCAGAGCCAGATGAACCATCGCGAGGACAGGAAGAACTGCTGGATCGCGCGCTCGTGGTAGAGCCCGAGCGCCTGCTCGAAGCGAATGAGGGAACGGGCGTTGTCGAAGGCCTGGGTGGGCTTGCTGTCACCCAGCCGGGCGCTGCCGAAGCGGTTCCTCGAAAACGTGTAGATCATGTAGAAGGCGCCGATCAGCAGCACTTCTTTCCACCAGAACAGGCGCGGTGCAGCCTTGGTGGGGGAGAGTTCCTCAACCTCGGCGACCACGAGTGACCACAGTACGCGCTCGAGGGGCCCGCGGGCGGAGCATGCAGGTTCCGGGTGCGGTCGCAGCGCCCGCACTACGGTCTGGGAATGGCAGGAGACGTCGATACAGGTTCCCCCCTGCCACCCCCGTTGCCCCATGAACAGGCCTTCTCGCCCGGCGCTGCGGGGGAACCAGGTGCAGCCGAAACCGCAGCCGACGGTGTGCCCTCGGCTGGGCTACCGCCGAGGCCGAGGGTGCTCCCGGCCGTGACCCTGATGCTTGTTGGGTCCGCCCTCAGCCTGCTCGGCGCCTTCCTGCCGTGGTGGGACGACGGCGTGGGTTTCTCGCGCACCGGCACTGATGTCCTGTTCGGCCGGTCGGGGAACGGGTACCGGCAGATCAACGGGCCCGGGCACGTAATGATCGGGCTTGCGGCCGTGACCGCGGCGGTCGGCATTCTCATGCTCGTGATCGGGCGGGTGTTGTCCGGCGCGATCGTTGCGGTGATCGCTGCTGGTGTCGCTTTTTTCTACAGCCTTGCGTGTCTGAGCATTGTCCAGGACACCCGCGCGGTGGTCGGTGGCGGCTCAATCGCCGCCGGTGTGCCGATCGCGATCGTGGGTGCAGCGGCGACGCTCGCCGGTGCCGTCCTCGCCGCGGCGAGACGTCGTTTCGTGACCGATTAGTCTGTTCCCATGAGGGACAAGGGATTCCACCACGTTGCCTATGCCTGCCGGGACGCCGAGGCCACCCGGCACTTCTACGAGGACCTCATGGGCTTCCCGCTCATACACACCGAGGGCGCCGCGTTCGACGACTCTGGGCGCGGCTCGGGGTTCCTGCGGCACCTGTTCTTCGACTGCGGTGGTGGGGAGTCGATCGCGTTCTTCGACGTGCACAACGTTGGCGAGAGCGAGGACTGGAAGAGCGAGATCTCCACGGGCAACGGACTTCCTGTGTGGGTGAACCACTGCGCGTTCTGGGCGAATGCCGACCAGCAGGAGACCACCAAGGCGCGCATGTCGGCTGGTGGCGTGAAGCCGCTCATGGAGATCGACCACGGGTGGTGTCACTCGGTGTACTTCCTCGACCCCAATGGGATCATGGTGGAGTTGTGTCGGGACACCCCCGGCCTCCCCGTGGACCGTGAGGCGGCACGCCGTGCACTGATCGAGGTGCCGTCACGGACGCCCAAGGCCACTCACTGACTCGGCTCAGCGCGATCGCTCGAGGAACCGTTCGGTCTCCACGATCACACGCGTCACACGACCGGTAGCGACCAGCCCGCGGGGGTCGTTCACGTTCACGTGGAACGTGAGGCGTCTGCCCTCCACCTTCTCGAGCACGGACTCCACCAGAACCTCGATACCGACGGCTGTTGGCTGGAGGTGATCCAGTTGCACCCTCATGCCGACCGAGGTGTGACCGGCGGGCAGCAGACCGTCGAGAGCGAGCACCGAGGCCTCCTCGCACAGCGCTACCACTTTGGGCGATCCGAGCACTGCCACGGTTCCCGAGCGGAGCGAAATGGCGGTGTCTGCGTCGGTCACCACGTGGCGAACCACGCCCCGAGCCCCCGGTTCCGCTGCCATGCCAACACGCTACGTCAGCATGGCGCTCTGCCGTGCTTCCCCTGCCCGTAACCTTGGGCTATGGCTGATCCCTTCATCGATCCAGACGTGTTGTCCAGGGTGCTCGCGGGTGCCGTCGGTACCGGCGCCGAGTTTGCCGAGGTGTACGCCGAGGACCGGCGCGTAACCGGGCTCGGCCTCGACGACGGCAAGGTGGAGCAGGTGTCGAGTGGCCGGGACCGCGGCGCTGGCATCCGGGTGGTGAACGGCGAGACGACTGGCTTCGCGTATACGGCGGATCTCAGCGAGGCCGGTCTGCTGGCTGCGGCGAGGGCGGCGGCGAGCGCTGCAGCAGGGGGCCGGGGCGGCGTGCGCAACGTGGGGCTCGTGCAGTCCCCGTCACACGTCGTGAGCCCCATTGCGGTGTACCCGGACACCATCGCCAAGGCGACCAAGGTAGAGATGCTGCTGCGGGCAAACGATGCGGCACGCTCGGGCAACCCGGCGATCGTGCAGGTGTCGGCCGGCATCGGCGACAGCCGGCGTCGGATCATGGTGGCCAACACCGACGGCCTGCTGGCCGGCGACGAGCAGGTACGCGTGAACTTCCGTGTCTCGGCCGTGGCCAGCGGTGACACCGGTATGCAGACCGGTGTGCGCTCGATCGGCGGCACGATCGGCTTCGAGCTGTTCGATCAGCACGACGTGAGCGACCTCGCACGTGGTGCTGCGGAACAGGCACTCACAAAACTTCGTGCACGGCCGGCGCCCAGCGGCAGCATGCCGGTGGTCATCAAGTGCGGCACCGGTGGCGTGCTGTTCCACGAAGCGTGCGGCCACGGCCTCGAGGCGGACCTCGTCTCCAAGGGTGCGTCGGTGTACGCCGGAAGGCGCGGTGAGCTTGTCGCTTCGCCACTCATCACGCTCGTGGACGACGGCACGATGAGCGGCGAGTGGGGGGCGATCGGCATCGACGACGAGGGGCACCCCAGCCAGCGCAATGTGCTGATCGAGAACGGGGTGCTCACCGAGTACATGTGGGACTTCCTCCGCGCGCGCAAGGAGGGCCGCCTGCAGTCCGGCAACGGGCGTCGTCAGAGCTACATGCACCTCCCGATGGTGCGCATGACCAACACGTTCGTGCTCAACGGCACCGAGGAGCCGGACGAGATCATCCGCGCCACGGATCACGGCGTGTACGTCGCCCAGTTGGGTGGCGGCTCGGTGGACACCGCGTCGGGAGACTTCGTGTTCGGCATGGTGGAGGCGTACCTCATCGAGAATGGCCAGGTCACCGAGCCGCTCCGTGAGGGCAACCTCATCGGCAACGGTCCGCAGGTGCTGCAGGACATTGACCTGCTCGGCAACGACTTCGCGATGGGCTCCCCGGGTACGTGCGGCAAGGACGGACAGGGCGTCCCCGTGGGCGACGGACAGCCGACACTGCGGGTGCGCTCGCTCACGGTTGGCGGCACCGCAACATGAGCGAACTGTTGGAGATAGCGGACCGCATTGCTGGCCAGGCCCGCCCAGGCGAGCAGGTGGAGGCCTACGTATCCCGTGGCACCGAGACGTCGGTGCGCGTGTACCGGGGCGAGGTGGAGCAGTTCACGTCCGCCCAGTCCGAGGGTGTCGGTGTGCGGATCATCCGTGACGGCCGCACCGGTTTCGCGTACGCAGGAACGCTGGACGCGGGCGTGCTGAACGAGGTGCTCGCCGACGCGCGGGACAACGTCACGTTCGGGACACCCGACGAGTACGCCGCGCTTGCCTCACCGGACGGCGTGTTTGTACGCCCGCAGTCGTTGTGGGACGAGCGACTCGAGCAGTGCAGCACCGAGGACAAGGTGCGCCTCGCCCTCGATCTGGAGCGCATGACGCTTGCGGGCGACCCGCGGATCCGGGTGGACAGCTCGGACTACGCAGATGGTGCGGGTGAGGCGGCCGTGGTCACGTCCACTGGTATCCGTTCGTCCGGCAGGGAGAACGGGTGCTACGTGTCGGTCAGCACACTGGCCGACGAGAACGGCGAGACGATGACGGGGTTCGGGTTCGCCGTGGGCCGAGACCCGTTCGCGCTCAACTCGGCCAAGGCCGCGAAGGAAGCGGTGGAGCGAGCCACACGTTTGCTCGGCGCCGGGAAGCCTGCGAGCAGGCGGACCACGGTGGTACTGGACCCCTACGTCACTGCCCAGTTCCTCGGCATCATCTCGTCGACGGTGAACGGCGAGGCAGTGGCGAAGGGGCGGTCGCTGTTCAAGGATCGTCTCGGGGACCTGGTGGCGTCGCCGCTCATCACGCTCGTCGATGACCCCACGGATTCACGTGCATACACCGCCACCGAGGTGGACGGTGAGGGCCTCGCTGCCCGGCGCAACCTGATCATCGAGGGCGGCAGGCTGAATCAGTTCGTGCACTCGTCGTACTCGGCGCGGCGCGCGGGCACGGTGTCCACCGGCAACGCGGTGCGCGGCGGGTTCCGCGGCTCGCCGGGCTGCGGGTGCATGGCCATGCAACTGGTCCCCGGCAACCGCTCGCCGGAGGAACTCATTGCGAGTGTGGACGACGGGGTGCTCATCCAGATGGTGCAGGGGCTGCACTCCGGGGTGAACCCGGTGAGCGGGGACTTCTCCACCGGCGCGTCGGGGCTCACCATCCGCAACGGCTCGCTGGCCGAGCCCGTTCGGGAGTTCACGATCGCGTCCACGCTGCAGCGCATGCTCATGGACGTTGCGGCGCTCGGCAACGACCTCGAGTGGCTGCCGATGCGCGCAACCGGGCTGTCGATGGTGATCCACGACGTCACGGTGAGCGGCTCCTGAGTATGGCCGTGCCGAGCCCAGCGGCGGTTGCGCTCCACCCGCACCTCGCGAGCCCGCTCCCTGCGGGATGGGTGCGTGTGGACATGCACAGCCACACGATGTGGAGCGGGGACTCCACCACGACACCCGACGAGATCATTGAGGCGGTCGCTGCCAGTGGGATCGACGTGCTGTGCATCACGGACCACAACGCGATCAAGGGCGCCGTGCAGCTCGTCGACTCGCTGCCGTGCCGTGTGGTGGTGGGGGAGGAATTGAAGACGCACGCCGGCGAGATCATCGGGCTGTTCCTCAGCGAGCACCTTCCGTTCGGACTGTCGCCGCGGGAGGCGGCTGCGGCGATTCGCGCGCAGGGCGGGGTCGTGTACATCCCGCACCCGTTCGACCCGATGCGCAAGAACCTCTCCGAGGCAGCGCTCGACGACCTCGTCGGGGCTGGCCTGGTTGACGCAATCGAGGTGATCAACGCGAAGACGTCGCTGCGGAGCCTGAATGCGCGTGCGGCGGCGTACGCAAGCGAGCACTCATTGCTCGCCGGCGCCGGTAGCGATGCACATGTGCCCGATGCCATTGGGGCGGCGTACGTGGAGATGCCGGATTTCGACAGCCCCGCCGGGTTCCTCAGTTCGTTGCGACAGGCCCGGCCGGTTGGGCACCACTGGGACGAGGCCCGTCCGTGGCGGCCCCGCATCGTCCCCTCCACCTAGCCGGGAGAGACTGCCACTAGATGACGTTGGCGGTGAGCAGCACGAACACGAGCAGTCCCGCAACAATCCGGTACGCCCCGAAGATGCGTAGGTCCCTGCGGTTGAGGTACTCGACGAACAGGTTGATCGCAGCCGCAGCAGCGACAAAGGCCGCGATGATGCCGACGAGCGGTGCACCGATACCGAAGCGCTCGACGATGGTGGAGCCGTTCGTGGCGATCTCGTAGGCGGTCGCTGCTGACAGCGTGGCGAGGCCGAGCAGGAAACTGAACTCCACAGCGGCGCCGATGGTGAGCCCGGCAGCCACGCCGCCGACGATCGTGACAAGGCTCCGGCTCACACCCGGCCACAGCGAGAACGCCTGCACCGCACCGATGATCATCGCGTGGCGGAACGTGATCTCCTCGAGCGGGCTCCCGGTACGACCCTTGCGGCGCAGCCATTGCGACCCGCCGAGCAGCGCAATGCCACCGACGATCCACGCGATTGCCACCGGCGCCGGGTTGAGCAGGTGGTCGCTGATGGGCCCCTCGAACGCCTTGGCGAGGAGGCCTACGGGCACGAATGCGATCACGATGCTGATGAGCAACCTGCGACCCGTGTCGCTGCGGCCGGCGACACCCGAGAGGATCTGGCCGACACGCCTGCGGTAGAGCAGGAGTACCGCAAGGATTGCGCCCACCTGGATCACGACGGTGTACGAGTCGAGCGCGTCCTTCGCGTCGCCATCGGGCGGATTGAGGTCGAGGAACCGCTCGGTGACGATGAGGTGACCAGTGGAACTGATCGGCAGGTATTCGGTGATCCCCTCCACCACGCCGAGCGCCAGACCGTCTGCCCAGCCGAGCGAGTCCACCCGGGTGGTGTCCGACGCCTGGGCGAGCGGCCCGACGGAGACCTGAACGGCGTCAGCGCGCGTATGGCGGGCGAACGCTCCCACAGCCAGAAGCAGCACGAGCGCCACGAAGGACACACCGGCGAACAGGCTGCGGGTACGACGCAGAACTGGGGGGCTCGTTCGCGTCATGGTGCAGCGAATGTAGCGGACGGCTCCCCGCTCACCGGGGCGCTCACTCGGGCTGGGCCGGCCGGCTCAGCCAGCCGCAGGAGTACTGGCGGGAGTCGTTGCCGGCGCGGTGGCGGGAGCGGGACTCGTCGACTCGCTGCCCGAGGACCCCGACGATGCCGAGGAGCCCGTGGAATCAGATCCGGACGCAGTCTCGGACTTGGTGGTCGCTGCTGTTGAGGTTGACTTGCCGCGGCTATCGGTTTTGTAGAAGCCGGTGCCCTTGAAGGTGACGCCGACAGGCTGGAAGACCTTCTTCACGGCGCGTACGACGCCGTCGTTGGGGTGTGCTAGCTCGGTGAGGGTGGCGTCGGTGAACGCCTGCTGGACCTCGATGGTCTCGCCGCTCTCGATGAACTTGTAGACGTAAGTAGGCATGGGTTCTCCGGTGATGGACTTCCGGACCGCACGCTCAAGTGCGGTTAGCACTCGAAAGGGTCGACTGCCAGTTTACAACGCCGCCCGGAAAACTGGATTCCCGTGCCCCGACCCGGCAAGAGTCGCGGCCGTGACCTCTGCAGAACTGCGCATTCCGTCCACCGACGGGGTGGATCTGGCCCTCCATGACCTCGGCGGCGAGGGCCGGCCGGTGTTGCTCTGCCACGCCACCGGCTTCCACGCCCGCGCCTACCAGCCATTCGTTCGCCACCTTGCCAGCGCCTATCACGTGTGGGGCTTCGACTTCCGGGGCCACGGCTCGTCCACCCCGCCCGCCGACGAACACTTCACCTGGGCAGGAATGGCCGACGACGTCCGCGCGGCGGTGGATGTCGTCAACGCCCAGGAGGGGACCCCGGGCCAGCCGCTCCTGGCCATCGGTCATTCGATGGGCGGTGCGGCGATCCTGATCGCCGAGCTCGCGCGGCCGAACACCTTCGAGCAGGCGTATCTCTACGAACCGATTGTGTTCCTCGCTGATTGGGAGCGCACGGTCGAGGAGAACAACGCGATGTCTGGCCCGGCCCGCAAGCGGCGCGAGGTGTTCCCCTCGCGTGCCGAGGCGATGTGGCGGTACGCGAGCCGTCGACCGCTCGGCGATCTGCAGAGCGACTGCCTCGCCGCGTACGTCGAGCACGGCTTCACGGATCTGCCCGACGGCACCGTTCGCCTTGCCTGCCGGGCCGAGCACGAGGCACGCACGTTCGAGGCCGCCGGCCTGCTCACGAGCGGGGGCTGTGCGGGGGTGAAGATCCCGGTCGTGGTTGCCGTGGGCGGTGCGGACGGCATGTCGAACACGGTGCAGATGGCTGGGCCCGCTGCAGCAGCGCTGCCCTACGGCAGGCTCAAGGAGTACGCGCACCTCGGCCACTTCGGTCCGCTCCAGGACCCGTTCACCATCGCAGTCGACGTGCGAGACACGTTCGGTGCCGGCCGGGTGTCGTGACCGAGCGGTCAGGCCGACGGACCGGTAAGGCTCTTCGCGAGGCGCAGGCCGTCCACGGCGCCCGGGGCAGCAAGCGCCTGCATCGCCACGTCGTAGTCCGGTAGTTCGTACACGCCGCCGTCGTCGGTGATCATGAGGTAACGATCGAACTTCGCGAGGAACGTTCGGTCGTGGCTCACCGCCACCACCGTCCCCTCGAAACCGTCGAGGGCCTGCTCGAGCGATTCCGACGACTCAATGTCGAGGTTGTCGGTGGGTTCGTCGAGCAGCAGCACGTTGTGGCCCTCCAGTTCGAGGCAGAGAATTTCCAGCCGTGCCTTCTGGCCGCCCGAGAGGGTGTCGAAACCCTGGCGAGCATTGGTGCGCAGTCCGTAGCGAGCGAGGGCCTTCATCGACTTCTCGTCGTCGAACGACCGCTCGCCGACGATGTCGAGGCACGTGCGGCCGAGAAAGTCGGGCCGGTCGTTGATCTGGGTGAACGTGCCGATTGAGGTGCGCGGCCCGTAGGCGATGGCGCCGTGGTCCGGTGCGACGGTTCCGGCCAGTGCTCGCAGCAGGTGGCTCTTGCCGGTGCCGTTCGGCCCGATGAGGCCGAGGCGCTCGCCGTGATGGATCTCGTCGGAGAACGGCCGGAACAGGTTGCCGATCGAGACACCCTCGAGCCGGGCAACGCGCCGTGCCGCGTCCGCTCCGCGCAGGCGCACGTGGATCTGCTGGTCCGCAACCGGAGGGGGAGGCGGACCGGCAGCGACGAACTTCTCCCAGCGCGTCTCAGCGGCGTTTGCCTTCGTGGCGTTCTTGAAGTTCTGCGCAGCGCGCTGCTTCATCATCTTCATGTGGTGGAACAGACGACGTTCCTCGTCGTTCCAGCGCTTCAGTTCGTCGCCAAGCTGTTCCTGGCGCTTCGCCCTCGCCTCGGGGAACGTGGTGTACGAACCACCGTGCACCCAGCAACCGGCTCCCTCGATCACCACGATCTTGGTAGCAACGCGCTCGAGCAGCGTTCGGTCGTGGCTCACCATCAGGATCGTCGAGCGGCACGAGCGGATCTGCTCCTCGAGCCATGCTCTGGTGGGGATGTCGAGATAGTTGTCGGGCTCGTCGAGCAGCAGGATGTCTGCACCGGACGTGAGCAGCAGGTCGAGCACCATCCGCTTGCGCTCGCCGCCGGAGAGCTCGGACACCAGTCGGGTGGAGAAGTCGTCCACCGGGGTCTTCACACTGCGCTGTGCGGCCGCCTGCCAGCGCGCCTCGAGGTCGTAGCCACCGAGGTCACCCCAGTCCGCGAGGGCCGTGGCGTACTGCATGCCGTCGTCGGTGCCGTCGATGAGTGCTCGCTCTGCTGCGACGAGCGCACGACCGGCCGTGCGCAGGGAGGCCGGCGCCACCTCGATGAGCATCTCGCGCAGCGTGTCCTCGGGGCGTGCCATGCCCACGTCCTGCGTCATCGAGAGCACCGACCCACCGAGGGCGAACTCGCCGTCATCGGCCTCGAGCACCCCGGACAGGATGCGCAGGACCGTGCTCTTGCCAACCCCGTTCGCGCCGACGAGCGCAGCGTGCTCGCCCGGCGCCACGCCGAACCCCACGTCGAAGAACAACTGGTCCGCACCCGGAGGGGCATAGGCCAGGTCGGACACCACAATGCTGCTCACGGCTGTCGAGTATCGCCCGTCGGCAGGCGGATCGCTCCGGGGGTCAGTTGCGGTACTGCTGCTCGATGGCGAGGTGCCTGTCGAGCCCGACGATGTCGGTGAATCCGGTGAACTCCACCATGCGATCGAGGTGCCCGCGCATCGTTCCCTCGGAGCGCAGGATGTCGAGGGAGTCCTGGGCGGCCTTCACCACGGAGAACAGCAGCGACAGCGGTGACACGATGAGCCGGAAGCCGAGTTCCGCGAGCTCGGCCGGGTTCAGCAACGGGGTTTTGCCCGTCTCCACCATGTTTGCGACGAGCGTGATGCCCGGAAGCGCTGTGGCGATCTGCTCGAGTTCGGCGATGCTCTCGGGTGCCTCGACGAAGAGGGCATCCACGCCGGTGTCGCGCGCCATCCGCGCACGCTCGATTGCCTCGTCGAGCGACACGGCCGCTCGCGCATCGGTGCGCGCCGTGACGTGCAACCCTCCGGCGTGGCGCTCGGCGGTCTGGACTGCGGCCCGCAGTTTTGCCAGCCAGTCGGCGCGCTCGATCACCTGCTTGCCGGCCATGTGCCCGCAGCGCTTCGGCCACACCTGGTCCTCGAGGAAGATGCCGGAAGCACCCGCCTGCAGCCACATCTCGACGGTGCGCACGGTGTTGAGCGGGTTGCCGTAGCCGGTGTCTGCATCCACCACGAGGTCGAGCCCCGGGTTCGCTCCGCACGTGCGGCGCGCCACCTCGGCCATCTCGGTCTGGGTGAGGTAGCCGATATCGGGCACCCCGAGCAGCGTGCCGCTCACCGCGTAGCCGCTCACGAAGGCCGTGCCGAAGCCAGCCTGGTGCACGAGGCGGGCGCTCAGCGCGTCCCACACGCCGGGCATCACGATGGACTCGCCTGCGGCAAGACGATTACGGAGACTCGATCCACTCACGCGGCCGAGGGTAACAGGCGGTCGCTCGGCGCAGAGGGCCGCGCCGCAGCGGGGCGGACGCGGTCTAGCGGGCGCCGACGGCGGCAGCGCGCTCGAGTGGGTGAGCGCGCAGTTCGCTCATCATCAGTTCGTACGAGCGCACGCGATCCGCGTGCGAGTGCATCATCGTCATGACCATCAGTTCGTCCACGCCGGTGCGGTCCACAAGCTCTTGAAGCTGGCGCCGCACGGTGCCCGGGCTGCCGATCACCGTGCTCTGGAGCCGGTGCTCGATGATGCGCTGATCGCCCGGGGCGTAGTCGTAATCGGCTGCTTGCTCCGGTGTGGGGTACAGGCCGGGGCGGCCCGACCGCAGGCGCACGAAGGCGAGCAGACCGGAGCCGGCGAGGTACATCGCCCGATCGTCAGTGTCTGCACACACCACTGACACGCCGATCATCGAGTACGGCTGGTCGAGCGTCTCGGAGGGCCGGAACGCCGAGCGGTATGCAGCAAGCGCATGATCGGTTCCCTCGGCCGCGAAGTGATGGGCGAACGAGTACGGCCAGCCGAGCATGCCCGCCACCTGCGCGCCGTAGTCGCTCGAGCCGAGCATCCACATGATCGGTTGGTACCCGAGGGCGGGGACGGCGGTGATGGCGCGGAACGGGTGGTTGTCTGGGAAGCCCCGCCCGAAGAAACCGAGCAACTGCGCGAGTTGGTCGGGGAAGTCGTCCTCGGATGTCGGCCGGTGCCCGCGGCGCAGCGCAGCAGCAGTGACGCCGTCGGTTCCCGGCGCCCTGCCCAGACCGAGGTCCACCCGGCCGGGGTGCAACGCCTCGAGCATGCCGAACTGCTCGGCCACGGCGAGCGGCGCATGGTTCGGCAGCATCACTCCGCCCGAACCGACCCTGATGGTGGTCGTGACCTGCGCGAGGTGAGCGAGCAGTACTGCGGGAGCGGAGCTTGCAATGCCGGGCATGTTGTGGTGCTCGGCAACCCAGTGTCGGCGGTACCCGAGTTGTTCGATGCGCGGGGCGAGATCGAGCGAGTTCGCGAGGGCCTCGGCGGGGTTGGAGCCCTCGGAGACCGGGCAGAGATCGAGCACGGATAGCGCCACAGTGCCGTTGCGCTCGAGGCCATTCCCGTGGGTTGCGTGCATGTCGCCAGTATGCCCCGAACGCCGGCATGCCGGGGTCAACGACGGGTTGGTCGTTAGCCGGCCTTGGTCGGGCTATTGGCAGCGGGCGGTCGGAAACCGATGATCATCACGATCGCCACGCACACCGCCACGATGCCGTGCAGGGTCCATGCGGCCCGGAAGTTCGACATCGTGGAATGGCCGACACGCTGCAGCATGGCAACGGTGAGCGCAACGCCGAGCGCTGCGCCGAGCTGGCGGACGGTCGTATAGAACGCCGATCCCATCGCGAGGCGGTCCATCGCAAGGTACTTCACGGCCCCGGACTGGATGCTCGGGATGAGGATGCCGAGGCCGGCCCCGGTGAGCGCGATCGGCACGGCCATGCGTGTCCAGTACGCGGCGTCGGAGGTCATGAACGCAGCGCGCAGGAACACCGACAGGGCCAGGATGAGCGCACCGGGAACCACCACCTTGCGGTGGCCGAACTGGTCGCAGAGCCGTCCGGTGGGCCTGCTGACGATGAACGAAAAGATCGGCGAGATGGTCGCTGCAACGCCGGCACCGAGCACCGAGTAGTTCCACTGTCTCTGGAGGAACGACAGGTCGGCGACCAGGGAGCCGTAGAACGGGATGGAGAACAGCACACCGGCAACGTTTGCCGAGCTGAACGAGCGTGATCGCAGGAGCGTGAGGTCGAGCACCGGCAGACGAGCCTTGTTGCAGCGCCAGACGAACACGGGGATGAGAACGGCAGCAATGGCGTACGCGGTGAGCGCCTTCGGGCCGATGAAGCCCCACTTGTTGCTCTCGGTGAACGCGAGGGCGATCACGCCAACCGCACCCACCCCGCACACGATGCTCACGATGTCGGGAAGCCCCTGGGCGTTCTCGTCACGGTGCTCGTGCAGCAGCCTCTTGCCCATGATCCAGCCGGCGATGCCCATGGGGATGTTGATGAAAAACGCGTAGCGCCAGCCCCACGCGTCGATCATCACGCTCCCGAGCGGTGGGCCGAGTGCGGCCGAGCTCGAGGCGACCATCCCCCACACAGCGAGAGCGGACGACCGCTTCTCCATGGGAAACTCGGGGAGCACGAGGGCGAGGGCTGCGGGCGTGAGCAGCGCTGCGCCCACCGCTTGCGTTGCGCGGCCGGCGATGAGGATGTTGAGGTTCCACGCGAACCCGCAGGCGGCTGACGACAGGATGAAGATCGTCAGCCCGGTCATGTACATGCGTTTGCGGCCGTAGCGGTCTGCGAGGCGTCCGGAGGTGAGCAGCACAGCCGCGAACACGATGCTGTATCCCGACAGCACCCACGACACCGTGCCGTCGCTTCCGTTCAATTCCTTCGCGATCGTGTCGCGAGCAACGTTGACGATGGTGGTGTCGACGGCGGAGAGCGCGACGCCGATCGAGGTGCACATGAGCACCTTGTTCCCTCGCGTCATCGCCACGCATCAACCGTAGTGCGCTGGGTCCTTCGCGCCGGTGGTCAGTGTTCGACGTTGCTACTGCTGGACGACGCGGACGACGACCGTGTCGAGCATCTTGTCCACGACGCGCTGACCACGGGCATCCCAGAGCGGCCACAACGCGTCCACGAGACGGAAGATGCCAAAGGTGGCGCTGCCGATTGCGGAGACGATGACAATCCGGGCGAGGGAACGCCATCCGCTGCAGGGTGTGCCGTCACTGGTGTTGACGAGCGCGAGCCCGAGTGACTTCTTGCCGATGGTCTGACCGGTGCGGCCCTGGCGTATGAACTGGTTCCACACGAACAGCACGAACGACAGGGTGCAGCCGATGAGCAGCGAGAGCACGATGGCCAGGAACGGGCCGCCACTCAGTTGCGCGTCGATGACGTTGGGGTCGGTGCTCACGTCGTTAGCGGCCACGACCGCAAACGTGATGACGAGGCCAACAAGGGCGGGCCAACCAGAGAACAGCGAGTCGAGGAACGATGCGAGGAACCGCTTGAAGTAGGACGGCTTGTTCGACCAGTCGACCGCCAACGACCTGCTGCCGGACGTCTGCGCTGCCGGGTACAGCGACGGAACAGGTGGGGGTGGCGGCGGAACCGTACGGGTGCCGGCACCGACACCGGTACCGGAACTGGGAACAGGCGGTGTGCCCGACGGTGCACCCGGCTGTGGCCATGGCGATCCCGTCGGCGCTGTCTCGGGCCGTGGCGATGTCTGCTCAGACCACGCTGAACCGTCCCACCATCGCAGTTGCGAGGGGGAACTCGGATCGGGGTACCAGCCGGGCGGTGTCGACATCGTGGGCTCCTTGTCGTCTGTGCCGACCGTAACACTGCGCCATCGGCGCGCTCAGACGTTCACGAGGAGGCCTTGAATCTCCCCCTCTGGGTCATCGCGGCGGTGTGCGTCTGATGCCAAATCAGACGTATTAGGTCCACCGGAAGTTCTGGAGTGTGTAGACGTACGGGTTGTTCGGGTCGAGTCGGGCGTGGGGAGACGCAACGACGTCTACGGTCAACTCGTCTTCTACACCGAGGTCCCACATCTCGGTTTTGCCCCCGTAGTTGTCTGCGATGGTTTGTGTATCAGACCAGATTGCGTGTACACCGAGGGCGCTGGATCTAGCCTTAACGTGATCCGCTCTCAGCTCGAAATCCTGGGGGAACTTCAGGCCGCGGTCGCCGAGACAACCAAACCCGCCCGAGAGCAGGTCGGGTCCAGGATCCAAATCTTGGAATCGCGGGACGCATGTCTCGATGAGGAGGTCAACGTCGGTGGTTCGGCCCTTGACCTTGCCGGGAAAAGCAATTTTGCACGTCGAGATATCGGCCTGCAAGTAGGTGGTGAACTTGTTGGTGAGTTCATCCCCCGTCGGCCAATATCCGGTCGTGGGTTTCGTCCACGTCACCGTGGGGTCTTTAGGCCAGTAGGTGTCGGTGGCGCAGCTGGGGATGATTTGTGCGGGTACGCCGTTTTGTACGTCGGTGACCCTGAGTGCGTAGGGGCCGTTGTTGTAGACGTAGATCGTTGAGCCGTAGGTCGCGGTAGATCTTCTGCCGCAGGTTCCGGTGCAGGATGCGCCTTCGCGGTTGCCGCTGGAGCTCAGTCCGGCTACGAGTGCCCAGACGCCGCCTCCGATAGCGAGTGCTCCGGCCACACCGAGAACGATGTACCAGCGTTTGCGTGATGTCTTACGGTCGGTTCCTATGTGCTCCAGCCCTGCAGAAATTTCCACGAATACTACACGGTTGGAACTCGCGACCTCAGACGTTGAAGCGGAACTCCATCACGTCCCCGTCGAGCGGGTGGTACTCCTTGCCCTCGATACGGATCTTGCCGACATCTTTGGCCTTGGTCCACGAACTGATCTCGAGCAGGTCGTCCCAGTGGATGACCTCGGCCTTGATGAAGCCGCGCTGGAAATCGGTGTGAATGCGGCCGGCGCATTCCGGTGCGCTGGAACCGGCGTGGAATGTCCAGGCGCGGCTTTCCTTCTCGCCCGTGGTGAAGTACGTGCGAAGACCGAGCAGGTGATACGCGCTACGCACCATGCGGAACAACGCACCCTCGCCGAGCCCGAAACCGTCGAGCATCTCGGCCCGCTCGGTCGGATCCGAGATGGACGCCGCTTCGGCCTCTAGCTGCACGCACATGCCGATCACCTCGACGTGCTCGCCAGCATCGGAGAACTCGGCACGAACTAGCGCTTCCTTCTCGGGGATCGTGTCGAGCTCGCCCTCGCCCACGTTCACCACAGCCAGAACCGGACGGTTGGTGAGCAGGAAGTGCGGAGCGAGCGCGTCACGCACGTCGCGCTTCAGCCCGGCGCGGTAGAGCGGGCGGCCATCGGAGAGTGCGGCGAGCGCAATGGTGAGCGCCTCCACCTCGTCGACGAGTGTCTTGTCGTTCTTCATCGCCTTCTGCAGGCGGGGGAGGCGAGTCTCGACGGTCTCGAGATCCGCGAGTGCGAGCTCAAGCTCCACGACGCGGAGGTGTTCAAGCGGATCCGACGGACCGGGCACGTCGTCGTCTTCGAACGCGCGCAGCACGAACACGATGGCCTCAACCTCGCGGATGTTCGCGAGGAACTTGTTGCCGAGGCCTTCACCCTTGCTGGCACCCTCCACGAGGCCGCCGATGTCCACCACCTGCACCGAGGCGTGCACGACGTTCTTGCTCTTCGACATGACAGCGAGACGGTCGAGCCGCTCGTCGGGCACCTTGGCAACCCCGATGTTGGGGTCCTTGGTGGCAAAGGCGTAGGGAGCAGCGAGGGCCCCGCCACCCGTGAGGGCGTTGTAGAGCGATGACTTGCCTGCATTAGGCAGTCCGACGAGTCCGAAGCGTTCCATAGCGAAGTCTTGAGGCTAACTGCTGGCCGCACCGGGTGGTCTGGCCGCGCACCCCCCAGCGGTGCGGGCCGGATGCGCTGTGGGAGGCGGGTGGAACCCTGCCACCCGGCGAGTAGGCTCTCAGACCTATGTCGAAGAAGACCAAGAAGCGCAAGGCCAAGCTGCGTCGCTCAAAGGCGAACCACGGCAAGCGCCCCAACATGGGTCGCGGCTGAGCCGTACCAACCCAGCAATAGGCAATGCCCAACGCCCGCATTGCGGAACTGGTCGTCGGTGGCACGACCGAACCATGGCAGCGTTTGGGACTTGAGTTCGTCGACAACTGCGCAGTCATCGGAACCGTTCGGCTCCGCGTTATCCCGTTCCTGAACCCGGGCATCCAGTCTGTCGGTATCGCCGGTCTGGACGAGCACGATCACAACGAGGGTGCCTGCGACCACGATCACGGCCCCAAGCCCTCGATGATGCACGGCGCGCCGATCCACCACTGCGAACCGACAGATCTGGTGGCATCCAGTCGCATCGACGCTCGCGTCATCGATCACGTGGTGCTCATGACCCCCGACCTAGAGCGCACCTGCGACGCCGTCACTGCAGTGACCGGCGCACCCCTCAAGCGGATTCGCGAGGCCCCGCCCGTGCGCCAAGGGTTCTTCCGGCTCGGCGAGGTGATCCTGGAGGTCGTGCAGTCACCCCAGGTGCAGCACCCTGCCGCCAAGTGGTGGGGACTCGTGATCACGGTGGGGAACCTCGACGCGGTGTGTGCCTCGCTGGGGCCCGAGGTGATGGGTCCGCCGAAGGCCGCCGTGCAGCCCGGACGGTTCATCGCCACGGTGCGGGCCGAACTCGGTCTCGGGATCCCCGTTGCCCTGATGAGCGCCTGAGCCCCGCTCAGGCAGCGAGACAGACCGGAACGTCCTCGGTGCCGCCGGGTAGCGCCCGCAGCGCAGCGATCTCGTCGCTGAAGACGCGCAGGAGTCGCTCGCCGTACCGCACTGCCTCGGTGGCCGCCAGCAGCACGATGACGTACCCGTTGGGCAGCACGAACGCGGCGGCGCGTGCGCCCTCGATAGTGCCGGTGTGCCCCCAGAGGTCGTCGATCGACAGCAGTCCGAGCCCGTAACGCTCCTTGTCGGTCTGCCCCACCGGCCGCGGGTCGCCCACGCATGGGGGCTGCATCGCAAGTCGGGATGAACGTGAGAGCAACGACGAGGGTGCATTCGGGTTGAGTGCCTCGAGCACGAGTGCAACCTCGCTGGGTGAGAGGGTCCACGAACCGGCCGGGCCGAGCGCCTCGAGGTACGTGCGACCCGGCGTAACCACGTAGGAAGGACCGGTCGAGTCGGTGACCTTTGTGCGGATCATCGCCGAGGGCGCAATGCCGAGCGGGGCGAGCACCCGATTGTTGATCAGGGTGGCGAGTCGGCCACCCGTCACCCGCTCGACGAGGGCGCCGAGTACCACAAAGTTCGCGTTGCTGTATCGGTACCGCGTGCCCGGTTCGGCGTACAGACGGGAGGCGAGCGTGAGACGTGCGGAGTTGCGCCAGTCCGTGGCGGGGTCCTTGAAGAACGTGTTCCACATGCGGTCGAGGCCGGACGTGTGCTGAAGCAGTTGCCGGACCGTGATGGAGCGGGCGCGGCGGTTTCCCACCGG
>CAMDBM010000008.1:0-68970 GCA_945889085.1 Ferrithrix thermotolerans DSM 19514 | reverse complement strand
GAGCCTCGGGTTGGACGGGGTCTCAGCAAGGACGAGCATCGTCCGACCGGGCCTGACTGCCTCGCGGAAGGCGCCCGGCTCTGTCGCATCGACCAGCGTCACGTCGATCCCGAACCTCGGGCAGACGGTCTGCAGGAAGAAGAGTGTGCCGCCATAGAGCTGGCGCTGGGCGACAATGTGGTCGCCCTGCGAGCACAGCGCCATCACCGTGCTCGCCACCGCGCCCATGCCCGACCCGAACGCGAGGGCCGCCTCCGCTCCCTCGAGCGCTGCCACTGCCTCCTCGAACGCGTTGATCGTCGGGTTCCCGTAGCGCGTGTAGAAACGACTCGGCCTGGTGGAGCCTGCCGAACAGGCCGCCTCCGCAGGGTCGGTCGAGCTGAACGCCGTGGTCGCCCACAACGGCGGTGCAAGCGAGCCGCCTGCCTGCTCGCGTCCGGCGATCGCCGCCTGCGTCTCGTTGTTCAGCCTGTCCACAGGAGCACCACGCTACTGGTGCTGCCACGTTGAGCCGAAAGAGTTTCGCTCAGAACAGCGATCGCTGCGTCCCGGGTACCGTGCGCAGTCCGGGCCACGGAACGTAGTTCTCCATGAACACCCAACTCCGCCGATGGATCGCCGACGGTCCGTACCCACCCAGTGCCGTTCGGTGGAGCGGGCAGGGATAGCCCTTGTTGGTACCGAAGTGCCACTGGGGGTAGTCCTCCGCGTGCGCCCGCATGATTCGGTCCCGGGTGACTTTTGCGAGAATCGACGCGGCCGCCACCGGGAGGCAGGTGGCATCGGCTTTCACGCGCATCTCCACGTGCGGGACGGACCCACCGACGAAGTCCCACGTTCCGTCCACGATCGCTGCATCGGGTTGTATTGCGAGGGCCGCAAGGGCCCGCCGAGTTGCCACGCGTTGTGCCTCCGCCATGCCGAGATCGTCGCACTCCTCGTGGGATGCCGAACCCACCGACCACGCAACGCACCAGTTGGCGACACGATCGAACATCCGCTCCCTCGCTCGCTCGCTGAGCATCTTGGAGTCGCGCACGCCGAGAACGCGCGAGCCCCTCGGGAGCACTGCCGCACCGATCACGAGGGGGCCCGCCCAGGCGCCACGACCCACCTCGTCGATACCGACGACGGTGTCGAAACCCCGCTCCCAGAGTTCGCGCTCGAGCACCCGGGTGGGGGCCACCTTCTTCGACGGGCGCGCGGCTGCCGCTCGGGCCGTCACCGTGCGGACCCGCGCCCTTCCCACAGCAGTCGCACGTGCCGACCGGCGAGGAACATCCCCCTGTCGGCGGCGGCCCCTTCCCTCCGTGCGATCGAGGTTCCCGTCGTGCTCGCTGCAGCAAGCACGACCAATCCACCGATCGCCCGCTCCGAGACGAGTTCGAACGCCGGTGCAGCCACGGCAACGATCGTACGACGCCGCGGCCAGTGCCCGGGGACCTCCGACCGCGTCGGGTGGGAGACCGGCTGTCCCGGCTCCGTATGCTCTGCCGCATGGCACGAACCCCCCGCCCGAGCAGCGCCGCACCGAGGGTCGAACTGCCCCCGGGCACGCGGGACCGGATGCTGCAGATGGCCATCGATGCCATCGAGCGCGGCGGTGAGGCCTCGGTGAGGGTCCGCGAAGTCTCCGACGCAACCGGGGTCTCGTTTGCATCGCTCTATCACTTCTTCGGCAGCCGTGAAGGCCTCGTCGAGGAAGCGCTCGCAGAGATCTACCTGCGCTCGATCCGGGACTTCAACATCGACATCGGCGAGCGGATTGCCCGATGTGAGTCCGCCGACGATTTCTACCGGACCGTCAGCGGACTCGCGCTCGAGTCGTACTCGCCAGATCGATCGGCATTGCGCTTCCAGCGACTCAGCGTGCTCGGCGGGGTGGCTGGCCGCCCCAACCTCGCCGTGCGGGTGGCGAGCGCACAGGATGCGTCGAACCGCGCGCTGGCCGGGATCCTGGCCGAGCCGCAGCGGCGCGGTTGGATCCACCCAGACGTCGACCTCATTACGCTCGCGGCTTGGACCGCCGGACTCACGCTGGGTCGTGTGCTGATCGAACTGGACCCGCTCGGCACCAACGGCGCCGCTTGGAACGAGATGTCCATTGCCACTCTGATCGCTCTCGCCAAGGGCGACCTCCTTCGCTGACATGCCCCGGCTCGGTCACTACCGTTTCTCCGAAACCGACGTCGCCAAGACGTTCTCGAACCTCGGGATGTGGTGGGACCACCTGACAACCGGCATCGACGCCACTGCCGCTCACATCCACGGCTCCCTGCTGTCCCAATTCCTTGCGGACGTTCTGGGTGCGGACGTTCTGGGTGCGGACGTTCTGGGTGCGGACGGACTACAAGCGGACGTTCTGGGTGCGGACGGAGTACAAGCGGACGTTCTGGGTGCGGACGACCTCGGGCAGCGGCTCACGGATCTCGGGAGGGCCGCTGCCGCACGTTTTGCGGGCAACGAGTCCTCGGCAGAAGCGGTGGCGGCGTTGGGGCTGCTCTGGCACGCAATGCGCGATGCCATGGAGTCGCTGCGCCGCGCGGGTGTAGTGAGTACCTCGGGCCAGGGAACCGTTGCCCGGATCAATGTTTCGGGTGGCGGCGTCCCCAAGAGCGCCGTCGACCGGGTCGAGGTGAGCCTCGGTGGCATCGTGGGCGACCGTCAGCGCTCACGCCAGCACCACGGTCGCCCGTGGCAAGCGCTGTGTCTCTGGTCCGTCGAGGTGATCGACGCGTTCGCTCGCGACGGGCACCCGATCGCCCCCGGGGCTGCCGGCGAGAACCTCACCCTCTCGGGCATCGACTGGTCAACCGTGCGCCCCGGCGTGCTGCTGAGGGTCGGCACGGTGCTCGCCGAGGCGTCTGCTTGGGCAATCCCGTGCCGGCACAACGCGCAATGGTTCACCGACGGAGACTTCAACCGGATGAGTCATGTGCGAGGCCCGGTGGCCCGGGTGTACGCGACGGTGATCGAGACCGGCTCGATCAACACTGGTGACGCCGTTCGGATCGTTGCCCAGGTCTAGGACCAGAACTAGGTCTAGGACCAGAACTACGGCTGGGGCTCGGGCCAGAGGTCCTCGCCGCTTGTGCCGGATCCCCGCCAGGAAGGCGCAGCCGAGCCGCCGACGAGCACGACTGGTTCGCCGGTGATCTCCCACAGCACAGCGGGCCGCTCGCCGTGCCAGCGCACCGCGTAGCCCACCTGAGACCGGGGGCCAGCCGGAAGGTGGTGCACTTCCCAGTTCGCGCCGAGCCAGCCCTGCGGATGCCCGGCCTCCAGCAGTACGCATGTGTTGTTCGAGAGGGGTCGGGCAAGTCGGTACTCGAGCCACGGCACGAACCGGATCCCGTCCGGCGCGTGTTCCGGAACGGGCGCCCCGGAACCACCGAGTCGGGCCCAGAGCGCTGCGACATCGGCTGCCGCCCGGTGATCACCGACCGATACCAGCAGGCGTTCAACCGCCGAGAGCGCAGCAGCACCGTCCCAGTCGAGCCCGCAGGTGCGGGCGGCGCGTGCAAGTCGCTCCGCGGCGGATACTGCCTCGGGGACAAGGCCTACGGCGTCGGAACCCATTCGAACGAGTTCGGTGAGCCCGAGCAGCGAACCGACGGCATCGCTCACCGGGTCGGCCGGGCCGTTCAGGAGCACTTGACAGCGCACGCTGACGAGCCGCTCCACGAGCGCTGCGTCGGGAAGCACGACTCGGGACGCGGTCTCGGTGAGTCGCGTCCATCCGCGTGCCACCGCAAGCGGCGTACCCAGTTCGGCCGGCAGGGGGCCGGGGTTACCGGTGTGCGGAATGCCCACCCGCAGCGTGGCGTGATGACCGATGGGGAACGACACGGCACCTGCGGGAACCTCGATGCCCTCGATGGGGACGGTTGCCGGAGGTCGCTGGGTGAGCAGCCTGCCGTGGGAGAACACCACCGCCACGGGGGCCGGCGAGTCGTTCTCCACCTCGATCATGGTGACGCCCCCGGCGTCGGCAACGGCGTACACCCGCTGAACCACATCGCCACCGGGGACACGCACGCGCGTCTCGAGCACGGGCGTGCCGTCGACGCACTGTTGCCTCACCGTGAGCTCGTGCCGGGGATCGTGCCAACGGTCCTCCGCCGCAATCCACCAGTCGAGCGCGGACCCCTCCCAGGTGACGATGCGACCGCGAGCGTCGACCTCGGCCCGCCAGTGGCCGCCGAGCACCCCGATCGTCGTCGACCCGCCCTCGAGGTCCTCCACCCGCTGCCCCATCAATCGTCCAATCCGGCGAGTTCGCTCTTGCTCTCGCGGCTCATGAGGGCGCTGAGGCCCTCGGCTGCAGTCTTGCCCCGATGGCACACCGCCGTGATCTGTTCGCAGATCGGCATCTCCACACCGTGTCGCGCGGCGAGCGCAACCACCGACGACGAACTCTTCACACCCTCGGCGACCATCTTCATGTCCGCGAGGATGTGCTCGATCGACCGGCCCCGGCCGAGCTCGATCCCGACGGAGTTGTTGCGGCTCTGCCGCGACGAGCAGGTAGCGATGAGGTCGCCCATACCGGCGAGGCCCGCGAACGTCATCGGGTTCCCACCGAGCGCAACCCCCAGCCGCGTCATCTCGGCAAGGCCCCGCGTAATCAGCGTCGCCCGGGTGTTGTCGCCGAAACCCATACCCTCTGTCATCCCGGACGCGATCGCGATCACGTTCTTCACCACACCCGCCACCTCGCAACCCACCATGTCGGGGTTGGTGTACACGCGGAGCCGCATCGTGGCGAAGATCCGCTGGAGCTCGAGGCCGATCACCTCGTCACCGACACCGACAACACTCGCTGCCGGTTGCCCCGCAAGGATCTCCTGAGCGAGGTTCGGGCCGGTAAGCACGGCCACCGGGTGCCCGGGGAGTTCCTCGTGGACCACCTCACTCATGCGCTTGAGCGTGGACTCCTCCAGACCCTTGGTGAGCGACACCACCGGGACCCACGGACGGACGAACGGTGCGGCCTCCCGGAGCACGGCCCGGAAGCCATGCGAGGGCACTGCCATCACAATCACGTCCGCCCCGCTGACCGCCTGCTCGATATCCGACGTGGCGCGCAGTGCCTCGGGCAGCCGGTGACCGGCAAGATAGTCACGGTTCGTGTGGTGACGGTTGATCTCGTCGGCCAGTTCTGGCCGGCGGACCCAGAGGACCGTGGGCGTGTTACCGGTGGCAAGCGCGGCGACGGTGGTGCCCCAGGAACCCGCCCCAATGACCGCCACGTGGATCGCCATGCCCGAGAGCGTACGCGGCGGCCGTAGCATCCCGCCCGTGCAACGCGACGAGCAGGGCAACCGAACGCCCCGGGTGGCACTGCTCGTGCCCGTCAAGGCATTCGCGGATGCCAAACAGCGATTGCGGGGCGAACTCGACGCTCAACAGCGGACTGCGCTCGCCCGATGGTGTGCCGAGCGCGTCATTGCCGCCGCCGGTGCCTTTGCGGTGCATGTCGTCTGCGACGACCCTGAGGTGGCCGCCTGGGCCGAGCGGCTCGGTGTCACCGTCATCCGCTGCGACGTTGCGGGCCTCAACCCTGCAGTCGAGCGGGGCCTGCAGGTGCTTGCCGACACCGGATTCGATCTTGCAGTAATCGCTCACGGCGACCTCCCGCTCGCAGAGGGCTTTGGCGAACTCGCGCTCGACGGCGCCATCACCGTCGTACCGGACTATCGCTACGACGGCACCAACGCACTCGTCCTCCCCACAGCACTCGCCGGACGCTTCTCGCCGCACTACGGGAGCGGATCGTTCCGCAAGCACCTGATGGAGGCGCTCGCGCACTGGCCACTCGTCCGCGTCCTGCGGGTTGAGGGGCTCGCGCACGATCTCGACACGCCCGCCGATCTCGCTGACCCACGTATGGAGGAGGTACGCCAATGGCTGCAAACGAACCCGGCCAGCCCTCGCTGAGCCCCGTGACCTGGTCGAGCAACCTCACGGTTCCCGAAAGCGCGCTCGCGATCGGGGCACACCCCGACGACATCGAGTTCGGCGCAGGGGGCACGCTCGCCAAGTGGGCGGCCGCAGGCTGTGTGGTGCACCACCTCGTCTGCACCGACGGCTCGAAGGGGACGTGGAACCCCGATGCCGACATCAACGCCCTGATCCTCTCCCGTCAGGACGAGCAGCGCGCTGCTGCAGGCGCGCTCGGGGGCACGGGTCAGGTGGTCTTCCTCGGGCACACCGACGGCGAACTCGAGTCGACCCTCACGAACCGCGGCGAGGTGGCACGCTGGATCCGCACCCTGCGCCCGGACGTGGTGCTCGGCCACGACCCGTGGAAGCGCTACCGACTGCACCCGGATCATCGCCACGCGGGGCTTCTCGCCTGTGAGGGCATCGTTGCGGCGCGCGACCCTCATTTCTTCCGCGACCACGATCTTTCCCCACACCGCCCGCACACGCTGCTGCTGTGGGAAGCCGACGAGCCGGACCATCTCGAGGATGTTTCCGTAAACGTCGATGCGAAGCTCCGAGCGCTCGAGGCACACCGGAGCCAGTTCGAGTCCACCATGAAGGCCGTCGACGAGTCCCAGATGGATGGGTTCCGCGCACGGATCAGGTTGCGCCTCGCTGAGCACGGTGCCCGCCTCGGTGTGGATGCCGCCGAGATGTTCAAGCGCATCACCGACCTCTAGCGCACGGTTCAGCCGGGGTGGCCAAACTCCCCCGGCCGGCGTCCCGGGCCGGGCGGGCCGGCGAAGGCCTGGGCGATCCCGATCCAGTCCGCCGCGAGCGGGCCGACCACCGAGAGATCCGTGTCCGATACGTGGCGGCGCTGCGTCACCATGAGGCAGAAGTCGATCGCCGGGCCGCTCACGACGTTCGCGAGACCCTCGTCTCCCCACGCCCACTGGGTGCCGTCCGGCGCAGTGAGCTCCACACGGATCCCCTCCGTCGGGAGTTCGCGTCGGTTGTTCGCGTAGGCGAAGGGTCTCGCCCGCACCCCGATGTGGGCGACATGCTTCAGGCGCAGGCTCACCTCGGGCTCGAGACCGAACGCGTCACGGATGTCTTGTCCGTGCGCCCAGGTCTCCATGAGACGAGCGGTAATGAAGGACCGCGCAGCCATTGCCGGCCCGTACCAGGGAATGCGAGCGGACGGATCGGATGCCCGGGCCAGCGCTAGGAGGTCAGCTCGATCCGCTCGCCAGGCTGCGAGGAGACCGACTGGGGAAAGTGCCCGTCCCGCCTCCATGGAGAGGTCCCTGCCCTCGGAGGAGGCGGCCATCAAGCGGCCGGCATCAACCACGAAGTCGGCGGCGGTGGCCGGGTCGAGCGCCATGCGCGCCCGCTGGTCGAAGAACCAGAGGTGGGTGATGCAGTCGGCAACATCCCACCCCGCTGCCGGTGTGGCGTCGTGCCACTGCCCCTCGGACAGGTTGGCAACCACGGCATCGAGGGCGGCGTGCTCGGCCGCCAGGTCATCACAGATCCCTTGCATGACGTACACGGTACGCGCAATGGGGAGCCCCGAAGGGCTCCCCATCGTGAGTCGCTTACCGACAGAGGTCGGTAATTACTTCTTGGCGGCGGCCTTCCGTGCCGGAGCCTTCTTGGCGGCGGCCTTCCGTGCCGGAGCCTTCTTGGCAACAGCCTTCTTCGGTGCTGCCTTCTTGGCGGCGGCCTTCCGTGCCGGAGCCTTCTTGGCTGCGGCCTTCTTTGCCGGAGCCTTCTTGGCTGCGGCCTTCTTTGCCGGAGCCTTCTTCGCGGCTGCCTTCTTTGCTGCCATGGTGATGTCCTTCCTAAGTATTACTTGGTGGGATTCAGTGCTGCTTTGAGCGTCGAGCTAGCGGAGAACTTCATCCGCGTTGTCGCCGCAATCTTCACCGTCTCGCCGGTGCGCGGGTTACGGCCCATTCGCTCCTCGGATCTGGTTGCACTGAACGAACCGAAGCCCGGCCACGCAACCTTCCCGCCGGCTACCACGTCGGCTGTGACTGTCGCAAAGAACGCTTCCAACACCGACTCGGCATCTGCCTTCGTCGTGCCTGCGGCCTTGGCTACTTCGTCGATCAACTTACTCTTGGTCATGTCGTCGGTCTCTCCTTGTTGCGAACTAACGCGAGACGGCAATATGAAACAACGTTTCCCGCGAGAAACCAAGCATTACCGCAATTGATTATGCAACGATCACTGGCGATGGGTCCGACGACAACCGCACTCCGCGTAGTCTCGGGACCGTGAACGACTCCGAGATCGAGGTTCGGGTCTGCGGTGTCGACGGATGTCGGGGCGGCTGGGTCGTCGCCAGCGCGAACGGCGAGTTCGTGACCCAGGACCTCGCTTACCTCATCCCGATGTTCGACATCATCGGGATCGACATGCCGATCGGCATGTCCGCGGACGGACGACGCGCGTGCGACACCGAGGCGAGAAAAGCCTTACCCAGTAGGGGTTCCACCGTATTTCCGGTCCCGCCACGGTCGCTCATCGACATCGACGACTACGCCCGCGCCAATCAGCAGTCCAAGGAACGCTTCGGTCGCGGGGTACCCCGTCAGGCCTTTGCGATCTGGCCGAGGATCCGTCTGCTGGACGTCCTCGCGCAGCGTTATCCATCACGGTTTGTCGAGGTTCATCCCGAGTGCTCATTCGCCCGGATGGCCGGCAGGGTGCTGCCAACGAAGCACGGTGAAGCCGGAAAAAATATTCGCAAAAAGATTCTCGAAAAACACCTCGGCAGGGCCTGCGCGGCCCTCGAGGGGGCCAAGACGGACGATGTCCTCGATGCCCAGGCGGTGCTGTGGAGCACACTCCGCTTCGTGCGCGGCGTCCATGAGACGCTCGGCGACGGCAGCGTCGACGAGTGCGGACTGCCGATGCGGATCGTCGTCTGACTCGGGTGTCGCCACCCGGCCGAGCACGCGAACGCCCCGACGCGGCAGTATGTGACCATGAACGAAGCACCCCGCCTCCCGATCCGCACGCCCGCCGACGATCCGCGTCTGGCCGAGGCCTTCGCCAAGGGCTTGCGCGGCCCCAACGGCGAGATCATCAACATCTTCGGGGCGCTCGGCAACCACCCCGACATGATGAAGCGCTGGCTGGTGTTCGCCGGTCACGTCATGTCGAAGAACACGCTGTCGGCTCGGGACCGCGAGCTGCTGATCCTGCGCACCGGCTGGAACTGCCGGTCGAGGTACGAGTGGGGCCAGCACGTGCTCATTGCCCTCGAGTGCCAGGTCTCCGCCGAGGAGATCGAGGCGGTCAAGGCCGGTCCGACCCATCCGCGCTGGTCCGAGTGGGATGCGCTGCTGCTTCGGGCAGCCGACGAACTGCACGTGGACTTTGGTCTGAGCGACGCGACCTGGGCGGCGCTCGTAGCCCGCAACAGCGCCGAGCAGATGCTCGACACGGTTGCGACAGTGGGTCAGTACCACCTGGTGGCCATGTTCCTGAACTCGTTGCGCGTGCCGCTCGACCCCGGTGTCCCGGACGTCACGTTCCCTTCCTGACGATTGGATCCTGACGATTGGATCCTGACGATTGGATTCAGGGGCCAGAGGCGCAGGCCGGTCAGGTGCGGCGGGGGGGCAGCGGGAAGAACGAGCTCGTTCGGACGATGTACTCCCCATAGCCCTCCCTCCGCCTCACCAATGACTTCTCGAGCAGCGCCACACCCGACACCTTGAGGAGCAGCGCGGTCATGACCGCAGCGCCGATCAGACCCCACGCGCCAGCGCCTGTCTCTGCAGCAACGAGCGCTAGGCCCCACCACACGCACGCATCGCCGAAGTAGTTGGGATGGCGGGTGTACCTCCACAGGCCCCGGTCCATCACCTTGCCGGCACTCGCCGGATCTGCCTTGAACCGTGCGAGCTGCAGGTCGCCGACAGTCTCGAACACCAACCCGACCAACCAGACGGCAACGCCGAGGTAAGCGAGTACCCCGATGCGGGCGTCCCCCGTCTGCGCAAGCTGTACCGACAGCGAGACGACCCACATGAGCGTTCCCTGGAACGCGAACACGGTGAACAGGCTGATCAGCCCGAAGCGCTGTCCCCATCGTTTGCGCATCGCCCGGTACCGGAAGTCCTCGCCCTTGCCGTGATTCCTCCAGAACAGGTAGCCGGCAAGTCGGAGCCCCCACACGCTCACGAGCGCCGTGAGCAGCCACTGCCGGGCGGAGTTGCCGTGGGTGGCGATCCGGCCCGCCCACGCAATGGCCACAAAGCCGAGACCCCACGTGACGTCCACGATCGAGGCGTTCCTGAGGATCAGGCTGAGGAGCCAGGTGCCCACCATCAGGATCGCAATCACTACCGCTGCCCGCGCCATCGCATCACCCATCACCGCATTCTTGCCGATGGACCGCCATCCACCGCGCGGACGGGGCGACGCGCTACGAAAGGGAGAGTTAGCCCACGATTGCCCAGCCCTCGAGACCCCAAGGATTACCGAGTGACGACACCTCGCTCCCGGCACGCCGTACCTGCGCCCGCAGATGGAGGTGGCACGGGGCAGCGACGGGTGTACGTGCTCGACACCTCCGTGCTGCTCTCGGACCCTCGGTCCGTCCAGCGCTTCGAGGAACACCAGGTGGTCATCCCCCTCGTCGTCCTCACCGAACTCGAGGCCAAGCGACACCACCCCGAACTGGGATGGGCGGCCCGGCAGAGCCTCCGCCTCATCGAGGACTTGCGGATCGAGCACGGCTCGCTCACCACCGCGATCCCGGCGAACGAGGTCGGCGGCACGCTGCGGGTTGAGGTCAACCATCTGGACCGCTCGCTGCTCCCCGATGCGTTCGGCGGCGACAGCAACGACCACCGCATTCTCGCCGTGGCGGTCAACCTCGCTGCCGAGGGATCCAGCGTGGTCGTCATCTCCAAGGACCTCCCGCTGCGCCTCAAGGCGAGCGTGCTCGGGCTCGCTGCCGAGGAGTACCGCAACGAGCTCGCCGTGGACTCCGGCTGGACCGGCATGGCGGAACTGGACGTCGACAGCCGCACTATCGACGAACTCTTCGATGCGAGGGTCATCGACCTGTTGGAGGCCCGGAACCTTCCCTGCCACACCGGTCTGGTGCTCCAGGCCGGCAGTCAATCGGCCATCGGGCGCGTTTCTGCAGACAAGCGCGTGCACCTCGTGCGCGCCGACCGCGAACTGTTCGGCCTGCGCGGTCGCTCCGCCGAGCAGAAGGTCGCTCTCGACCTGCTCGCCGACAACGAGATCGGGATCGTGAGCCTCGGCGGCAACGCCGGGACGGGCAAGAGTGTGCTCGCTGTCGCGGCCGGCCTCGACGCCGTACTCGAGCAGCGCACACACCAGCGTGTCACCGTGTTCCGTCCGCTCTTCGCTGTCGGCGGGCAGGATCTCGGTTATCTACCCGGTTCGGAATCCGACAAGATGGCCCCGTGGGCCGCAGCGGTCTTCGATGCCCTCGAATCCATCGTCGGCCCAAACGTCATTGACGAAATCCAGGACCGGGAACTGCTCGAGGTGCTCCCGCTCACCCACATCCGCGGGCGCAGCCTCACGGACAGCTTCGTCATCGTCGACGAGGCCCAGAATCTCGAGCGCGGCGTCCTGCTCACTGCGCTCTCGCGCCTCGGTCGCGGCAGCAGGGTGGTCCTCACCCACGACGTCGCCCAGCGGGACAACCTCAGGGTTGGGCGCCACGACGGCGTCGTTGCGGTCATCGAGGCGCTCAAGGGCCACCCGCTCTTTGCCCACGTGACGCTCACACGGTCCGAGCGCAGCGCTGTGGCTGCCCTCGTCACCGACCTCCTCGGCGGTCTCACCTGACATGAGATGATGTCCCCATGACTTCTGGGGACACTGTCACCGCCTTCATCCGCGCACTCGAACGCAAGGACTTCGGGACTGCGTGCAGCCTGATCACCGACGACTGCGAGTACGACAATGTCCCGTTCGCGAAGGTGTACGGGCCCGAGGGCCTGCGCACTGTGCTCGAACCGTTCCTCGGCAACTGCGGCGGCGTGGAGTGGGTCGTCCATCACCAGGCCGAGTCGGGCGACGTCGTGATGAACGAGCGCACGGACCGGTTCGAAATGGCAGGCCGCTGGGCGGAACTGCGGGTTGCGGGGCTCTTCGTGCTCCGTGACGGGAAGATCGCGCTGTGGCGGGACTACTTCGACCAGGCCCAGTTCACCCAAGCGGTCTCCGGCTGACTGACCTGCCACACCCCTGCCCTAGCGTGATCGTCATGAGGACGCACCCGTGACGAACGGCATTGACGACCTCCGGTTCGCCGTGGTGGACATCGAGACCACCGGGCTCGAGCCCACCGAGAGCCACATTCTCCAGATCGCCGTCGTCCTCTGCGACTCCTCGGGCACGGTCGAGGGCACGTGGGTCACCTACGTGAAGCCCCCGCGCTGGCCGTTCTCCTCGCTCGGCCCGCGACATGTGCACGGCATCTCGCGCCTCGCCCTGCGACGGGCTCCCGACGCGGCCACCGCGCTGCAGGCGCTCGCCCCGTACCTCGAGGGTCGCGTGTTCACCGCCCACAACGTGGAGTTCGACCTCCCGTTCCTCCAGCACCATGCCGCCCGGCTCGGCGTGCACCTCCCCACCGGACCGGTGGTGTGCACGCTCACCCTGTCGCGATCGCTCGACCGCCCCGCGTCCCGCTCCCACCGCCTCACCGATCTCTGCGAGCGCTACGGCGTCGTCCTCGAGCGTGCCCACGACGCCCTCGAGGATGCGCGAGCCACCGCCGGTGTCCTTGCCCACCTCATCGAGGAGTCGCGTGTTGCTTCCCCGGCAGACCTCTATGTGGCCGCGGCACCCACCGGTCGGCGCAAACCTGCTCAGCGTCGCCCGTAGCGCTCGAGCAACCGCTCGGCCGTCTGCGCCCCGAGACGTTCCCACTGACCGGGCGACATCACCTGTCCACTGGTTCCCAGGCGGAGCAGCAGGCGCGCCAGCCACTGCTCGCTCATCACAATCACCTGCACGTCGCAGCCACCGTCGTCCCGCTCGGTCACGTTGCGCACGGGGTACCGCTCGGCCACCCAGCGGGCGTCCGGGGCGAGCCGGATCACCGCTGTCTGCACATCGTTCGCGTCCGCAAACCAGTCGCCCTGGCGCGGTGCCGCCTCGCGCGGGTCCTCGTACTCGCCCGTTGCGGTGAGCGCCCAGATCCGGTCGATACGGAAAACACGCTCCTCCCCAGAGCGCTCGTCGTCGGCGACCACATAGAAGTCACCGTGCTCGGTGAACACCAGGCGCGGGATGATCCGTCTTGAGGTGAGCTCGTCACGTGACGCCGTCCAGTAACGGATATCGAGCCTCTCGCAGCGCCGCACCGCGTCCTGCACGGCATCGGTGAACGGTGGCGGCGTGGCAACCACCTCCACCGCGCCTCCGAGCTTCTCGCTCACCTTCTGCAGCGCGCGACCCAATGCCCCCCTGTTGCCCGCCCCCAGCAGCGTCGAGGCCGCCTCGGCAGCAGCAAGCAGCGCGAATGCCTCGTGACGCAGGAGCCTCAGGGGACGCTGGAAGAACCGGGGTGGACCCGGAACGATCATCCCCTCGTCGATGTACAGCTCGATCTGTTCGTCTGCGTACGGACCGACGCCGCACATCGAAGCCAGGGTCAGGTCGCTCACGAGGTCGGCCTCGGTCACGCCGAAGTGCGCCGCCATTTCGGCAACGGACACCTCGCCGCGCTCCATGAGCCAGGGGAGCATCACGAGCAGGCGACGGAGGCGCTCTGCCGCGGGCCTCGGGCCTCGCCTCTTCGGGGCTTCAGCCACGGGTCACCATCGTCTGCAGCCACTCGACGACCTCGGTGCGCACCGACTCCGGCGCGAGCACCTCGGCATGATCGACGAAGCCCAGCACCCACGACCGGAAGATGAGCCGGTTCCTGCAGGGAACACGCACCACGATCGACCCGTCCGGACGGGTCTCCTCGAGCGAACCAGGATCCAGTTCCACGAGGGCTGCGGGTGCACGGTCGGCATCGATCAGGACGGTCGCGTGCGACGGGCCGTCGTCGTCCCCGATCGACTGGAGACTCTCCGCGAACGCCGCCACGGGGTCGTACTCCACGGGGATCGTGTACCCGCCGGGCTCGCCACTGTCGACCTCGTTCTCGATGCGGTCCACCCGATAGGTGCGGCGCTCGTTTGCATCGACGTCCCGACCGATCACGTACCAGAAGCCGTTGCGGGACAGGAGACCCCACGGCTCGATCCGGCGCGGCCGAGACCGATAGGTGAAGTAGGCCACCCGCTGCTCGGTGCTCGCCTCGTAGAGCGCCGGCAGGTTCTCCGACGAGTCCAGGGTTGCGGCCCACAGGTTGGAGGACGCCTCGAGGCTCCCACCCAGTTTCACCATCGCGTCATCCGCCCAACCCGGACCGAGATGGACCGCCGCGAGCGCCACCTGCAGCGCCCGACGTTCGTCATCATCCAGACCGAGGTCCTGCAGTTCATACTTCGCTCGGTCGATCCAGTAGCCGGTCTGTCCGGCCTCGTCGCCGCCGTGCACCTTCTGCTCAATCAGGATGCCGACCGAGCGAATGACGGCCTTGTCCCGTTCGAACGACGCTCGACGCGCCTGTTCGGCCTCCGGGTATTGACCCTCGAGCTTCTGGTGAATGTGGCGCAGCGTCAGCGGGACGCGTGTCTCGAGCAGGAGCGCAACCAGGCTGGTGAGTCGCTCGAGCTGGTCGGTCATCAGGCCGAGGCGCGGCTTGCCTCAATGGCGTTGCGAACCGTGGCCACCACATCGGCGGCCGTCGCTCCGGGCCCGAGCACGGCGGCAACACCGAGCTCCTTCAGCTTGACCACGTCCTGGTCCGGGATGATCCCGCCCACGATCACCGGGATCTCGAGTCCACGTGCGCGCACGCGCTCGACGACGAGCGGCGCGAGGGTCATGTGTGCCCCCGAGAGCATCGACAGGCCGATTGCGTCAACGTCCTCGTCTACGGCAGCGGCGGCGACCTTCTCCGGTGTCTGAAAGAGCCCGGTGTAGATCACCTCGAACCCGGCATCGCGCAGGGTCCGCGCGACGATCTTTACCCCACGGTCGTGCCCGTCGAGGCCGACCTTGGCGACGAGTACGCGATCAGCGTCCATTTCTTGTCATCCTCCGTACTGGTAGAACCCTCGGCCGGCCTTGCGCCCGAGCAGACCCGCCTCGACCATGCGCGAGAGCAGCGGCGGCGGCGCATACAGCTGCTCGCGGAACTCCGCGTACAGGCTGCCGGCGATCGCCAGACACGTGTCGAGGCCGATGAGATCGGCGAGGCGCAAGGGGCCCATCGGGTGGTTGCAGCCCTCGACCATGCCGGTGTCGATGTCGTCGGCGGTGGCGAACCCACTTTCCATCATCCGGATCGCCGAGAGGATGTAGGGCACGAGCAACGCGTTCACCACAAAGCCGGCGCGGTCCTGGCAACGAATGACCCGCTTGTGCAGGATCTGGTCGGCGAACTCCGAAGCCCTTGCCACCGTGCTCGGCGCTGTCAGCAACGAGGGAACCACCTCGACGAGGCGCAGGATGGGGACCGGGTTGAAGAAGTGGATACCGACCACCTGGCCGGGGCGACTGGTGGACATTCCGAGCTTCATGATCGGGATGGAGCTCGTGTTCGAGGCGAGGATCGCTTCCTCGTCGACGACCACCTTGTCGAGGGCATTGAATACCTCGGTCTTCAGGCCCTCGTCCTCCATGACGGCCTCGACCAGGAGCTGACGGTCCGAGAGGTCGTGGAAGTCGGTGGTGAAGCCGATGCGGGACACCGCACCGTCCCGGTCCTCCTCGGTCAACTTGTTCGCCCGGAGGGCACGGTCCAGCGAAGTCAGGATGCGCTTGCGGCCCGACTCGGCGGCCGCAGCATCCACCTCCCGGACGATCACGTCCAGACCGGCGCGGGCACACACTTCGGCGATACCCGAGCCCATCAGACCGCAGCCAACAACCCCAACGCGCTCAATCGTGCTCATGATTTCCGAAACGCTACTCGTCAGCGGGGCAGAAGGGCACGCCGAGGCATCCAACGGCCGGGCACCTGACAGAGTATGAGCTAGCAGCGACATCAGCAGCCCCCCCCCCGACGACCCATGCACTTCTCCCGACGATCCCTCCTCGCCCTCGGCGCCTCCGTCTTCCTCGGGGCTTGCGGCGGGTCCGACCGGCAGGATCAGCCAACAGCCACCACCGAGTACGACCCGATTCCCCGGCCACCGCTGTCCGGAGCGGTCGAGTACACGGGAACCGCGAACCCCTTCACGCTCGGCGTCGCCGCCGGGGACCCGGACCCACACCGCGTCGTGATCTGGACACGTCTGGCACCCGTACCCGGGGCCCCGAGGGGAGGCCTCGACGGGCGCTCGTACCTCCTCACGTGGGAGGTGGCCCTCGACGAGGAGTTCTCCGAGGTGACCTTCAGCGGCGCCACCGTTGCCGAGGCCGGTGCAGCACACAGCGTTCACGTCGATGTTGCCGAGCTCGAGCCGGCGGTGTCTTTCTGGTACCGATTCCGGTGCGGACCGCACACCAGCCCTGTCGGTCGTATGGCGACGCTCCCACTGCACACCCTCGCCGAGACCTACACACTCGCCGGCACCTCGTGCCCGATCAACCGGGCACAGGCCGCGGTGCTGTACCGCGACATCGCACAGAGCCCGATCGATCTGCTCGTGTTCCACGGGGACTATGTCGACATCGACACCGACGACAATGACCTCGAGCGCATCCGGGCGCTGTACACCTCTGCAAGAACGAGCGCCGAGCTACAGGCCGCGCACGCGTCGTGCGCCTGGTTGGTCGCAAGCGGGCTGCCGGCGACAGTTTCCGATGCTGCTGCGCGGGCGTGGTGGGAGCACCTGCCGGTCCGCCTGCCGCCACCGGCGCCCGGTGAGCCGTTCCCCACGTACCGGCACTGTTCCGTGGGGAGCCTGCTCAACCTCACCGTGCTGCAACCGCGTGTCGACCAGTCCGGCCGCACGGTGCTCGGACGGGAGCAGGAGCGGTGGTTGCTCCGCGAGCCCGGCCGCACCAATGCCGTCTGGCATGCCGTTTCCTGCCGTGGGGATGCATCCGTCGGCGAACGAGCCGAGAAGTTGCTCGCGAGCCAATCGATCGACAACATCGTGCTGCTCGGCACAACCGTTGCGGACGAAACTGCCCCCCTGTGGCAACAACACACAGTCACGCCCGCACGCTGGACCACCTTGTCACGTTTCGTCGACTCCTCCACCGGGGCCATCACGGTCTCCGACGAGCTGACCGAGCGGATCGCCCGGAGCGGCAACGCTTCCTGACCCTCGAACAGTTCCCGAACCCGGGCGACTACCGGCCGGGCGACGAGCCCGGTACCAAGCGATGAGTGCGTTGGTCGACGGGTCGTGGGCCGGCACGGCCGATGCATCGACCAGTTCCGCCGTGATGCGGTTGGCGAGCGCCTTGCCGAGCTCGACGCCCCACTGGTCGAAGGGGTTGATGCCCCAGATGGCGCCCTGCACGAACACGATGTGCTCGTACAGCGCAATCAACTCGCCGAGGACCTTCGGCGACAGCTCGTCGGCCAGGATCATCGTGCTCGGCCGGTTGCCGGGAAACACACGGTGGTCGATCTGGTGCTCGGGCACACCTTCGGCAGCGACCTCGGCCCGCGTCCTGCCGAACGCGAGGGCCTCAGCCTGCGCGAACAGATTGCTCATCAACAGGTCATGGTGGTGCTGTGGCCCTGCGCCGAGACGGGCGAACCCGATGAAGTCGCACGGGATGAGCCACGAGCCCTGATGGAGCAGTTGGTAGAACGCGTGCTGGCCATTCGTGCCGGGCTCACCCCACACCACGGGGCCGGTGGTGGTTGCCACCGGTCGCCCGTCGAGCCCGACTGCCTTGCCGTTGCTCTCCATGTCGAGCTGTTGCAGGTACGCGGGAAAGCGACGCAGGTTGTGCGAGTACGGCAGCACCGCCTTGGTCTGCGCGCCATGGACGTTCGAGTACCACATGCCGAGCAGCGCCATGATGACCGCGACATTCTGCGCGTGCGGCACCGAGACGAAGTCCTTGTCCACCGAATGGAAGCCCGAGAGGAACTGGCCGAACCGGGCGGGACCGATCGCCAGCATCACCGACAGACCAACCGCCGAATCGATCGAGTAGCGACCACCCACCCAGTCCCAGAACCCGAACATGTTCTGGGGGTCGATACCGAATGCGCTTACCGCCGCAGCATTGGTGGACACGGCAACGAAATGGTTCGCTACGGCGCGTTCGTCGCCGATTGCACTGACGAGCCAGTCCCGAGCCGTGGTGGCGTTGGTGAGTGTCTCGATCGTGGTGAACGTTTTCGAGCACACCACGAACAGCGTCGTCTCTGGGTTGAGATCTGCGAGCGCGCCCGCGATGTCGGCCCCGTCGACGTTCGACACGAAGCGGCATCGCGGGCCGTCAGCGAAGCGGTGCAGCGCGTCGTACGCCATGGCCGGGCCGAGGTCGCTGCCACCGATGCCGATGTTCACCACCGCCTCAATCGGCTTTCCGGTGTGGCCCAGGTGCGTAGCGTCACGAACGGCGTCGGCGAAGGCTGACATCCGGTCGAGCACACGGTGGATGTCGGGCACAACGTCGTGCCCATGGACAATGAGCGAGCTCGCGCGGGGCAGACGCAGGGCGACGTGCAGCACCGCGCGGTCCTCCGTGGAGTTGATGTGCTCACCAGCGAACATCGCGGTCCGGCGCTTTGACAATGCGCTTGCGTCCGCAACGTCGACGAGTGCGCGCAGGATGTCGTCGGTGAGCCAGTTCTTGGACAGGTCAACCGTGAGGTCGGCACACGTGAAGCGGTAACGCCGGGCACGATCGGGGTCTGTCGCGAACAACTCGCGCAGGGTTGGAGGCTTGCCCAGCGCCAACAGGCGTCGCCACTCCGGCGTCGAGGTCAGGTCCACGCCCCTATTCTCCCCTGTCAACAAGCACATCGCCTGCACTGTCGCCGAAGTTTGAGCACAGGGTGCAGGGAACCGCGTCGTGGGTTCAACCTTCGCGTTGCATGAGCGGGCTACGCGGCGATCGGGCCGAGGGTGGGCGATCAGGTCTGGGCGTAGCGGCGGGTGAGGAATTCGGCGACGCCAGCGGTGAAGGCGTCGTTCTTGTCCCCCGCCACCATGTGGCCTGCGCCTGCCACATCCACGTACTCGGCGTGCGGCACGAGCTCGAGGAAGTTGCGGGCGCCGTCCTCGGAGAGCAGGTCGCTCTGGCGACCGCGCACCAGCAGCGCCGGGAAGTTCAGTGCCCTCGCGCACTCCTCGAGGCGACCTTCGCTCCGGGCCGCGCGGCGGGACTCCACGTCCATGATCCATGCCGGGTCCCAGTGCCAGCGGTAGCGACCGTCCTCGTGGAGGCGCAGGTTCTTCGCCAGTCCGCTGGTGTCCTTCGGTCTCGGCCGGTGCGGCAGGTACTCCGCAATGACGTCCGCCGCCTCCTCGAGCGTCGCGAAGCCGTCCGGGCGGGCGGACATGAACCCGAGGATCTTGTCCGACCCCTCCATCTCGACCTTCGGCGCGATGTCCACGAGCACGATCGCCCGCATGCCGGGGTGCAGGCCCTCGAGGATTCGGCTACCCGCGGTGGTGAGCGCGGCCATTCCGCCAAGCGAGGCCCCAACAACGGCGGGCGTGTGGAGCTCATCACACCAGGCCTCGACATCCAGACGGAACAGGGGCCAGTCATAGCTACCGTGCGGATCCCATCCGCTGTCGCCGTGACCGCGGTGGTCTGCGCTCACGGCGAAGAACCCGGCATCGGCCAGGTCCCTCGCCGTGTTGCGCCAGGAATGTCGTGTCTGACCGCCCCCATGCAGGAGCAGCACGGCTGGTGCGCCGCGGTCCCCGTAGGCGTCGGCAACGAGGCGAACCCCGTTGCCGCCGATGACGGTCAGTTGGCTCATCCTCAGCCTCCGGAGGCCTCGGAAACCTTCTGCTTACCGGCCGAGATCCACGGCATCATGGCGCGGAGCTCCGAGCCAACCTTCTCGATGGAGTGCTCACGGCCCGCCTTGCGCAGTGCGTTGAAGTTGGCCCGGCCGGCCTCGCTCTCGGCGATCCATTCCTTGGCGAACTTGCCGGACTGGATCTCCTTGAGGATCTTCTGCATCATTTTCTTGGTTGCCGGCGTGATGATGCGCGGGCCACGCGTGACGTCGCCGTACTCGGCGGTGTCGGAGATGGAATAGCGCATCCCGGCGATGCCCTCTTCGTACATGAGGTCGACGATCAGCTTCACCTCGTGGAGGCACTCGAAGTACGCCATCTCGGGCTGGTAGCCAGCCTCGGTGAGCGTCTCGAAGCCCGCCTGCACGAGCGCCGTGAGGCCACCGCAGAGCACGACCTGCTCACCGAACAGGTCCGTTTCGGTTTCCTCGGAGAACGTGGTCTCAATGACGCCCGCACGGGTACCGCCGATGGCGTCCGCGTAGGACAGCGCGAGACCGCGCGCCTGACCCGATGCGTCTTGCTCCACCGCGATGAGCGCCGGCACGCCGCCGCCCTCGGTGTAGGTACGGCGCACGAGGTGACCCGGGCCCTTGGGGGCGATCATGATCACGTCGACGGTCTTCGACGGACGGATGCGCTTGAAGCGGATGTTGAAGCCGTGGGCAAACGCCAGTGCCTTGCCCTTGCGCATGTGCGGCTTGATGAACTCGTCGTACGTTGCCTTCTGCTCCGTATCGGGCATCGTGAGCATGATCACGTTTGCCCACTTGGCGGCCTCGCCGATCCCCATCACCTTGAGCCCGGCCGCCTCGGCCTTGGCCGTTGACGACGAACCCTCACGCAGGCCAACAACGACCTCCACGCCGGACTCCTTGAGGTTCAGCGCGTGAGCGTGTCCCTGGGAGCCGTAGCCGATGATCGCAACCTTGCGACCCCGAATGATGGACGGGTCTGCGTCCTTCTCGTAATACACCTTGGCTGCCATGTGTGCTGCCGTCCTTTCCGTAAGTTCGGCACTCAGCCGATGTTGCCCTTGACGGCGCTGGTGCGCACATCTCGATCCAATTTGGGCAGCGCAATCCGGCCGGTGCGCTGCAATTCCAGGATTCCGTATGGCCGGATGAGGTCCTCGAAGTCATCCAGTTTGTCAGGATGACCCTCGAGCGACACGGTGATGGCGTCCGAACCGACCGCCACGATCTTGCCCTCCAAGATTTGCATCAGTTCGACCACGTGTCCGCGGTCGGCTGCGCCGGCCCGAACCGTAGCGAGGATCAATTCCCGTTCCACCGCGTGGCGGGGGTCCAGCTCGCTGATCTTGATGACCTCGACCAGCTTGAACAGCTGTTTCACGATCTGCTCGAGGGGGCTCCGCTCCACGTCGACCACGATGGTGATGCGCGACATCGTGTCCTCCTCGGCCGGGGCGACGGCGAGGGAGAAGATGTTGAAGCCGCGCCGGGCGAACAGCGAGGCAACCCGGGCGAGGACCCCGGGCCGGTTCTCCACGAGGACCGAGAGGATGTGGTGCTGAAGCTCGCTCATCCGAGGAACCGGCGGGTTTCGTTCTGGGAGGGCGGCAGAAGAAGGTCATCGTTGCTGAAGCCGGCGGGCACCATCGGGAACACCTTCTCGCGTGCATCGACACGGAAGTCGACGACCACAGGACGGTCGTTGATGGAGTTCGCCTTCTCGATCGCGGGCTCGACCTCCTCGGGTGACTCCACGCGGATGCCGACACAGCCCATCGCCTCGGCCCACTTCACGAAGTCGGGGACCTCCGGAGACAGGTACACCTCGCTGTAGCGCTCCCCGTAGAACATCTCCTGCCACTGGCGGACCATGCCGAGATACGAGTTGTTGAGGATGGCGACCTTGATCGGGATCCGCTCGACCGAGGCGGTGACGAGCTCCTGGGCAGTCATCTGGAAACAACCGTCTCCGTCGATGGCCCACACGGTTTTTTCCGGGTGACCGACCTTGGCACCGATAGCGGCCGGGATCGAGAAACCCATCGTGCCGAGCCCACCGGAGTTCACCCAGGTGTAGGGCTCCTCGAACTGCCAGTACTGCGATGACCACATCTGGTGCTGGCCCACACCGGACACGAGGATCGTGCCCTTCGGGGCGAGGTCGCGAAGCTTCTCGAGGCAGAACTGCGGCTTGAGGGCCTCACCGGGCTCGCTCGGCTCGTACGCGAGCGGGAATTGCTCCCGCCAGCCGGACACCTTGCTGCGCCACGGCCCCACGTCGGCCTGCACCTCACCGGCACCGAACAGGTCCTTGATGACCTTGACGAGTTCCTCGATGACGAGGCGACAGTCGCCGACGATCGGCACGTCCGGGCGACGCACCTTGCCCTGCTCCGCCGGGTCGATATCGACGTGGATGATCTTGGCCTCGGGGGCGAATGTCGACACCTTGCCGGTGATGCGGTCGTCGAACCGGGCGCCGAGCGCAATGAGGAGGTCACTCTTCTGCATCGCCGTGATGGCCGCGGCCGTGCCGTGCATACCGGGCATCCCGAGGTTCAGCGGGTGGCTGTCCGGGAACGCTCCTCGTGCCATCAGCGTGGTGACCACGGGGATCTGGGTGAGTTCGGCCAGTTCCCGGAGCGCCTCGGCGGCGCGAGCCTTGAGGATGCCGCCCCCGACATAGAGCACCGGGCGCTCGCAGGACAGGAGGAGTTTGGCTGCCTCCTTGATCATCTTTGGGTCCCCCTCGGTGACCGGCCGATAACCGGGGAGCGAGTCCGCCACCTCGGCGTCCGTGGGCCAGTACCAGTTCATGGTGTTGGTGAGAACGTCCTTGGGGACGTCGACCAGCACCGGGCCGGGGCGACCCGTGCTTGCGAGGTAGAAGGCCTGACGGATCACCAGGGGGAGGTCCTGGGCGCTCATCACCAGTTCGTTGTGCTTGGTGACGCTGCGGGTGATGCCGACGGTGTCGCACTCCTGGAACGCGTCGGTGCCGATCGCTGTGGTGGGCACCTGACCGGTGATGCAAACCATCGGAATCGAGTCCATGAACGCATCGCACAGCGGCGTGACCATGTTGGTGGCTGCTGGCCCCGATGTGACCATCGCAACCCCGGGACGGCCCGTGACGTGGGCATATCCCTCAGCCATGTGGCCGGCACCCTGTTCGTGGCGCACGAGGATGTGACGAATCGAGGAATCGAGAAGCGGGTCGTACGCGGGCAGGATGCAGCCGCCGGGCAGGCCGAACATGACCTCGACGTTCTCCATCTCGAGCGCCTTGATGAGCGCTTGGGCTCCGGTCAGTTTCACGGGACCTCCTACTTCTCTTCTACTCGGGCTTCGGGCTGGGTACGGGTCGGGGTTCTGGATGGTTCAGGCGGAAAAAGCAATCGACCTCCCGCCGGGGAGGTCAATCAGGCGGTCGCGGCTCCTGCCGGGGCGCCTAGATAACGACGACGAGAGCCGTGATCAGCGTCTGAGCAGGGTACATAAGAGGTGTATTTTGCCATCCCGATCGGTTTCGCGCAACGTGAACAGGTCCGGGCCCCAGATCTGGCCAAACCTACCCAGACCTCTGCTACTGGCTAGCCTTGCGTTGATCCGAAATGGATCTGGGACATCGCCGTCTCCAGGAACCAATAAATGAGGTCATGTTGACGACTCCCCCGACTCCGAAGATCCAGCCGGCCGACGGCAAACTCGGTGTGCTTACTGTCGGCCTCGGCGCCGTGGCCTCGACGCTCATCGCCGGTGTGGAACTGGTGAAGCGCGGCCTCGCCGAGCCAGTTGGCTCGCTCACCCAGATGGGGCACATCCGCCTCGGCAAGCGCACCGATGGCCGGTCGCCG
The DNA here is from genome assembly GCA_945889085.1 of Ferrithrix thermotolerans DSM 19514. Classification (GTDB taxonomy): domain Bacteria; phylum Actinomycetota; class Acidimicrobiia; order Acidimicrobiales; family Ilumatobacteraceae; genus WLJO01. The sequence goes on along the minus strand of CAMDBM010000008.1, from coordinate 45,180 downwards.
CTCATCAAGGACTTTGTGCCGCTCGCCAAGCTCGAAGACATCGTGTGGGGCGCCTGGGACCCGTTCCCGGACGACTGCTACGTGGCCGCACAGCGCGCCGGCGTGCTCGAGGGCAACAAGCACATCGAGGGCGTCGCCGACACGCTGCGCGCCGTGCGCCCGATGCCGGCCGCCTTCGATCGTCACTACTGCAAAAACATCGATGCCGACAACACCATGGGCACCGTCGACAAGCGTGCGATGCTCAACCGCATCCGCGAGGACATCCAGCGCTTCCGGGAGCAAAATGGCCTGTCCCGCGTTGTGATGATGTGGTGCGGATCCACCGAGATCTTCATCGAGCCGGGCCCGGCGCACATGGATCTCGAGTCCTTCGAGAAGGCCATCGATGCCAACGACCCGACGATCGCCCCCTCAATGCTCTATGCCTACGCCGCGCTCCTCGAGAACTGCGCGTTCAACAACGGTGCACCGAACCTCGCCGTGGACACGCCGGTGCTGCGCAAGCTCGCAACCGATCTCAACGTGCCGATCTCCGGCAAGGACTTCAAGACCGGCCAGACCCTCGTCAAGACCGTTATCGGCCCGATGCTCAAGGTCCGCATGCTCGGACTCGCCGGCTGGTACTCCACCAACATTCTCGGCAACCGTGACGGCGAGGTGCTCGACGACCCGGAGAACTTCAAGACCAAAGAGGAGTCCAAGCTCGGCGTGCTCGAGAACATCCTCGAGCCCGAGAAGTACCCGTCCCTGTACGGCGACGTGTACCACAAGGTGCGCATCAACTATTACCCGCCCCGCGGTGACAACAAGGAGGGTTGGGACGCGATCGATATCTTCGGTTGGCTCGGCTATCCGATGCAGATGAAGATCGACTTCCTCTGCCGCGACTCCATCCTCGCTGCGCCTCTGGCACTCGACCTCATCTTGTTCGCCGACCTCGCTCACCGCGCTGGCCTCGGTGGCATCCAGGAGTGGCTGAGCTTCTACTACAAGGCGCCGCAGACCGCTCCGGGCCTGTACCCCGAGCACGACCTGTTCATCCAGCACACCAAGCTGAAGAACACCCTGCGCTGGATGATGGGCGAGGATCAGATCACGCACCTCGGCCGCGAGTACTACGAGGAGCAGTAGGCGCCCGCCGCCTCCACCTGCTCGCCGGCCGGCAGCCCCTCACCGGGCTCGCCGGCCGTTTCCGTTTTGGCTGCGGAAGCCACACCCTCACGCCAACCGACGTACCGGCGATTGAGCCATACCGCCAGCCAGACGAGGAGTCCCCCGACCAGACAGTCCATCACGTAGTGCTCCCCGCCGTAGACGAGGGTGAACAGCATCATCGCCGGGTACGCAACGAGGATCACCCGTAGCCAGGGCCTCGCACCACGCCAGAAGAACACACCGATCAGCACGGTGAATGCCATGTGCAGCGAGGGCATCGCCGCAACAAGGTTCACGAGGTCCTGGCCCTTGTTCCACAGGCGGTCCGCGTAGTTGAGGTGGACGTACTTGAGCGCCCTCGTGCCCGGACGGGCAGTGTCGTCCATCAGGTTGAACTTGCCGGCCATCCACGGCGGCGCCGTCGGGTAGAGCAGATAGCCGGTCACCCCGAGGGTGATGAGCAGGATCAGCGAGCGCACCCAGTTGAGCCAACGGGTCTTGTCCCGGAACCACATGAACAGGGCGATGAGGTACACCATGAAGAAGTGCGTGAGGTAGGTGAGGCCCGTCAGGACCTCCCACTTCGGCGGGTTCTGGTTGTTCGCAACGAAGAGACGGTCCTGCAACCACTCGGTGGGGAGACGACCGAAGAAGAGTGCCCGCTCGGCCGTGATCACCCGCTTCGCGTTGTGGACCGCCTGCGCAGGCGCACTCACCGGGGTCTGGGGGACGAACGTGGGGCTTCCCCAGACGTTGTCAATCGCGCCGCGGGTGTAGTCGTAGAGCACGAAACATGCCGCCAGCGCGCCGAACCCGCCGATGGCAAGCACAATCTCCCGGCGATCACGGCCGACGGACCAGATTGAGGCACCCAGCGCCATCCACGCGATGAATTGCTCGCGCTCAAGCGGGAGTCCCTTGGTGGTCCACGGCATGCCCTGGACGTATTGGTAGACGAACAGGGCGACGTACAGCGAGAGCGCTGTCCAGCGAGCGAGTCTCCACCGGTCGGCGGTGAGGGTTTCCCACCGGACTGCCTGCATCAGAGAACGTTGGTGATTGCGCCCGTCTCCGCGCCCTGCACCAACTTCGCGTACTTTCCGAGCATCCCCGAGGTATAGCGCGCCGGGTTGGGGGTCCAGCCGTCACGGCGGCGGGAAAGTTCCGCCTCATCGACGAGCAGGTCCAGTCGCTTGGCGTGAACGTCGACGCGGATGCGGTCGCCGTCACGGACGAAGGCGATCGGTCCGCCGTCGGTGGCCTCCGGCGCGACGTGCCCGATGCAGAAGCCCCAGGTACCACCGCTGAAGCGGCCGTCGGTGATGAGCGCACAGTCCGCCCCGCGGCCGGCCCCTTTGAGTGCCCCGGTGATGGCGAGCATCTCGCGCATTCCCGGGCCGCCCTTGGGGCCCTCGTACCGGATGACGAGCACGGTGCCGGGCTGGATCTTGCCGCCCAGGATCTCCGCCATCGCAAGCTCCTCGCCGTCGAACACGCGGGCGGCGCCCTCGAACGTGCGCTGCTCGTGCGAGAGGCCGGCAACCTTGACCACCGAACCCTTCGGCGCGAGCGAGCCGGTCAGGACGTTGATGCCGCCCTCGACGTCGATGGGGTTGTCGATCGTGTAGACCACCACGCCATCGGGTACCGGCGGGTCGAGGCGCGCGAGGTTCTCGGCCATCGTGAGGCCGGTGACGGTGAGAACGTCGCCGTGCAGCAGGCCGGCGTCGAGCAGGTGCTTCAACACCACCGGCACGCCGCCGATGCGGTCGAGATCGCTCATGTGGAACTTGCCGCCTGGCTTCATGTCCGCGATGTGGGGGACACGCGCCGCAACCCGGTTGAAGTCCTCGAGTTCGAGCGCCACGCCGGCCTCGTTCGCGAGTGCGAGCAGGTGGAGCACGGCGTTGGTTGACCCGCCGAGTGCCGACGTGACAGCGATCGCGTTCTCGAATGCCTGCTTGGTCATGATCTTGCGCGGCGTGAGACCGAGGCGGAGCATGTTGACAACCGCCTCGCCGGCGAGCCGGGCATCGTCCTCGCGACGACGGTCCACGGCCGGCGGCGACGCCGAGCCTGGCAGGCTCATGCCGAGCGCCTCGGCAATCGAGGACATCGTGTTGGCGGTGAACATGCCACCGCAGGCGCCCTCACCGGGACAGGCCTTGCGCTCGATCTCGCCGAGTTCTTCCTCGGTGATATGGCCGAGCGCACAGGCGCCCACAGCCTCGAAGACGCTCGTGATGTCCAGTGACTTGCCGTTGTGGTTACCCGGAAGGATCGACCCGTTGTAGACGAACACGCTCGGGAGGTCGAGCCGGGCCGCCGCCATGAGCATCGCCGGAATGCTCTTGTCGCAGCCGGCCAGCCCGACGAAGCCGTCCATCCGCTCGGCGTGCACCACGCACTCCACCGAGTCGGTGATGATCTCCCGGCTCACCAACGAGGCGCGCATGCCCTCGTGACCCATCGAGATGCCATCGGACACCGTGATGGTGCCGAACTCGAGCGGCACGCCACCGGCGGTACGGACGCCCTCCTTGGCGCGCTCGGCGAGCTTGCGCAATGTCATGTTGCAGGGCGTCACCTCGTTCCAGGCGTTCGCGATTCCGATCTGCGGCTTGGACCAATCGGCGTCGGTCAGGCCGACGGCGCGCAGCATGGACCTCGCGGGCGCTTTCTGCATACCGGTCGTCACATCGTGCGACCTGGGCTTCATGTTCACCGGGGTTCCATCGGGTTGAGACATGGACACGAAGTTACCCCTCAGCACCACGCAAGCGGGTAGTGGGCCCGCCCGCCGGCCCGCGGCGCACCGTCGGGCGCACCCCGTCCGGGAACGTCGCCTGCGTCCCCAACCCCCGGCTGCCCCGAATACGGCAGGGCACTGATCTAGCGTTCCCGGTGATGTCCGCGAAGCGCCGTGTCCTGCTGCCCCTCGCGCTCGCCGTTGGGGCAAGTGCCTGCACACCCACCAATTTGTCCATCGGTCCGGACACCACGATCCCGCAGACGACGCTGATCCGCATCACGCCCGAGACCGCTGCTCCGCCCACCACGCCGATGGTCACTGCGTACCCGACCATCCCGCCAGTGACCGCCGTCGTGCCGTACTGGTCACCGGTCGGCTGGACTATCCCGCAGATCCGCGCCTTCCTCGCAATGGTCGAGTCGGCGCTGACCGACCTCGGTACCGAGCACACCATGGACAGCAAGAACGGGATCGCGACGCTCGACAACGGCACGTCGCTGGACCTCACACTGCTCGCGGCTGAGCTCACGCTCGTGCCAGGGTCAATGTGGCAAAAGACGGTCTCGACCTACCTCAGCACCATGCTCAGCCCCGAGCGGGCCGACACGTCATTCACGTTCGAGATCGCCCAGTCGCTCCTGCGCGTCCGTGTCGGCACCCTCGGATCGCTCGGGCTCTCGGTGGACCAGGGCGTCGTTCAGCCGATCGCCGATGACCTCGTCGTTGCCGTCTGTGTGGAGCAGTCCACCTCAACCACGTTCCTCACGCCCGCGCAGGTCGCGGCGTGGGGCAAGAGCCCGGAAGAAATCGTCGCGCTGGCGATCTCCCAGACACTCGGCCGCCCGATCCGGACCGAGCAGGCGGGCCCCTTCACCATCGTGACGGGCGACCAGTTCGCCTCGTCACGCATCCTCGACCCGAGCATGGTGATGAAGTCCTCACCGTCGGACGGGTTCCTCGTCTCCATCCCGAGCATCGATCAGTTCCTCGCCGTCCGTGTGGACGCAGACCTCACGATCGCAACGATCAACCTGCTCGTCTCGCGGATCGCCGAGGACTTCAACGACCTGAACAATCCGGCGAGCCCGGACCTGTATTGGTGGAGGAACGGCACCGTAACGGTCCTGCGCCCGCAGGGGTCCGAGATCGCTATACCGGCCGACCTCCAGGCCCTCATCGCGGCCTGAACGCGAAGGGATCCGCCACCAACGATGTCAACCATCACGACAACCAGTACCGCCAAGCGGCCACGGTGAGCAGCCCCGAGGACCGCTTCGTCGTGCACCCACCTGCGTGGAGATGGACGCACATCGCGCTCCCGTGCAGCGATATCGAGGCGTCCATCGCCTTCTACGAGCGGTACACACCAATGCGCCTCCTCGACAAGCGGGAGGACGCGGACGGTTTCGGCGCCTGGCTCGGCCAACCAGACAATGCGGACAAGCCGTTCATCTTGGTGCTGGTGTCGTTCCACCGGGATGCCGGGCACGGCCCGCAGCCGACAATGGCCCCGTTCGCCCACATCGGCATCGAGGTGACGAGCCGCGACGAAGTTGATGCCATCGCCGAGCTGGCCGCACACGACGGCTTCCTCCACTGGCCCGCCACGCAGTTGCCTCCGCCCATCGGCTACATCTGTGCGGTGACGGACCCCGACGGCAACGTGGTCGAGTTCTCCTACGACCAAGGCGTTTACGCAAAGGCACAAGAGGTCTGGGGCCCCGCAGGATGGTCGCCCGGCGCCGGGTGACGTACCTCGAGCACGATTCCCGGTTTGGGCCTAATGTCCGGCATATGAAACTCGAACGTGGACAAGTTGCCGTCGTCACCGGAGCTGCGAGTGGCATCGGTTTCGCCCTTGCCGAAGCCTTCGCCAAGGAGGGCGTGAACATCGTCCTCGCCGATGTGGAGGAAGGTGCCCTCGCCGTCGCCGAGACAAAGATCCGTGCACACGGTGTGGAGGCACTCGCCGTCACCACCGACGTGCGCAAGGTTGAGTCCGTAGAGGCCCTGCTCGCCGCATCGGTGGCGAAGTTCGGACGCGTTCACATCGTCTGCAACAACGCAGGGGTCGGCGGCGCAAACGTGGACCCGTGGACTGGGCCGCTCTCGGTGTTGGAGTGGGTCATTGACGTCAACTTCTGGGGCGTCATTCACGGCATCCGTGCGTTCGTGCCGCACTTCGCCGCGAACGGCGGCGGCTACATCGTGAACACGGCATCGATCGCCGGCTGCATGACCGGCTTCTCACCGATCTACGACGCCAGCAAGCACGCCGTCGTCGCCATCAGCGACAGCCTCTCCTGGTCGATGAAGGAAGCCGGCCTGCCCATCGGAGTCAGTTGCCTGTGCCCAGGCTGGGTGCGCACCGGAATCGTCGATTCGGACCGCAACTGGCCCGAGGAGCTGGGTGACAAGCCGGTCAGCGACCCCGCCGCCCAATCGATCCTTGACTACGGCCGCAAGGCGATTAGTGAGGGTATGACCCCCGCTGCCGTTGCGTCGATGGTGCTCGACGCAGTGCAGGAGGACCAGTTCTGGGTCTTCCCGCACCAGGACTTCCTCGACATCGCGATCGCCCGCTGGGACCGCATCGGTGAGCGCATCAACCCCGAGCCGCCGAAGCAACTCCCGGGTATGCCTCCCCGCGCCCAGATGATCGCCGAGCTGATGCGGGCGATGGAGCAGGCCGCCAAGAAGGGCTGATTTCCCGCGGGAAATCTCCGCGCCCGGACCGCCGAACGCCGCCAGGGGCACACCATCCAGCTACCCTGCGTCTTGTATAGTTAAGTATTCATTAGATTGCTTATGAATAACTTGCTATACAATCAGGAGGAAATGAATGGCACGCCAGTATCTGAGCAGCACCGCTGACGCCGCACGCGTCTTCGGCCTGCAACTCGTTTCGGCGCGCCGACAGCAGCGCCGCACTAGTACCGAGGTCGCAGAGCGGGCCGGCATCACGCGAGTCACGCTCTCCCACGTCGAACACGGGGAGCCGTCTGTGGCGATCGGCATCTACTTCGAGGTCGCAGCGGTGCTGGCCCTCCCGCTCTTCGGTGCCGAGCGCAGCGAACTCGCGGAACTGGCGGCACGCGGCGAGAAGGAACTTGCACTACTCCCGCGTCGCGTCAGGCGACGGGTGGTGACGGTCGATGACAACTTCTGACATCGCCCCGCAGAAGGCATTCGTCTGGGTGTGGCTCCCCGGCCACACAGTGCCTGTGGTTGCCGGGGTCATCCAGGTGGTCGACGGTGAACTCGTCTTCGCCTACGGCCAGTCGTACCTCGCGCGGGCCGACGCGATTTCGCTCCAACCGGACACGGACCACGCCAAGGGCCTCCCTCTCGTCGAGGGCGCACAACGACCGCCCGATGGCCTGGACGCACACGGCGCCATTCGCGACGCCGCCCCAGACTCGTGGGGGCAGCAGGTCATTCTTCGCCGTCGGCTCGGACGTGGCGCAGCCGACACCGGAGACCTTCCCCTCATGACCTACCTCCTCGAGTCCGGCTCGAACCGGATCGGGGCGCTCGACGTGCAGGCACGCCCGGACGTCTACGTCCCCCGGAACAGCCACGGCACACTGGAAGAACTCGTCGAAGCAGGCGACCGCCTCACACGGGGTCTCGCCTTCTCGCCCGAACTCGACGACGCCCTCACCTATGGCTCGTCGGTGGGTGGTGCCCGACCCAAGGCACTCCTGGTCGATGGGGCTCGGGAGTTCATCGCCAAGTTCTCCGTGTCCACCGACGTGTTTCCGTGGATGCAGGCCGAAGCACTCGGCATGGAACTCGCCCGTCGGTGCGGGGTGCACACCGCATCGACACAACTCACCCGCGCGGCGGGCCGCGACGTTCTGCTCGTCGAGCGATTCGACCGGCCGGGCAACGGGACGCGCCGGCTCGTACTGAGCGCGCTCTCCCTACTCGGGCTGCACGAGCAGGCGGCCCGGCACGCCACCTACACCGATCTGGTGGACCTGATCAGGCTCTGCTTCCGTTCGCCCTCAACAACCCTCGGCGAGTTGTTCCAACGGATCGTCATCAACGTGGTCCTCGGCAACACCGACGACCACGCACGCAACCACGCCGCATTCTGGGACGGGACGCTGCTCGAGCTCACCCCTGCCTACGACCTCTGCCCGCAGCCGCGCTCCACCGGTGAAGCCTTTCTCGCCATGGCGTACGGCAAGAGCGGTCAGCGGCAGGCTCGCCTCGCCTCGTGCATCGAGGCTGCAGGCACGTACGGCCTCTCCCGCAAACAGGCGACCGAGATTGTCGACCACTGCGTCACCGTGGTGCGAGACGCGTACGACTCCGCCTGCACCGACCTCGGCATCACCGAAGCCGTCCACGATCGGCTGTGGCAGCGGGAGATTCTCCACCCCTCGATCTTCTATCGCGGGTAACGGGCTGCGCCATCGGAGCGACGCTGGATACGGCGGGAAGTGAACACGCTCCTTTTTGGGGCGCACACGCCACCAACTACTGTGACATCCGCCACTCAATTGCGTTGTTGAGTGGTGTACAGGGGGTTACCACCATGAGCACCGGACCGCTGCACGGGATTCGTGTCATCGATCTCACCGACGATTCAGGCAGATTTGCTACCAAGCTGCTCGCCGAGAGCGGCGCGTCGGTCGTTCGTATCGGCCACGGAACCCCCGGACCCGCTATGCGTGACGCCGCTGAAGCCGCCAAGGGCGGGCTGCTCGACTGGTGGTACGACGGGGGCAAGCGCCGGGCTGACATCGATCTCGACACCGAAGCCGGACGCGAGGCGTATCGGCTCCTCGCCGAGGTGGCCGACCTCATCATCGACACCGAGCCGCCCGGCCGCCTCGAATCGCTCGGGCTGGCGCATGCTGAACTCGTCAAGACCAATCCGCGCCTCGTTCAGGTGTCGCTCACGCCGTTCGGGCTCACCGGGCCGCGCAAGGACTGGCAGTCGAGCGACCTCGTTGCGGCGGCGATGGGCGGGGTGCTGAGCGTGTCGGGAACGGCGGAGCAGGCCGTGAACCCGTGGGGCCGCCAGAGCCTTCACGTCGCCTCGATGATGGCCACCGTCTGTGCGATCGCCGGCGTGTACAGCGCCCGGGAGACCGGCACCGGCCAGCTTGTCGACCTGTCGATGCACGAGGTGGTTTCCACCACAGTCGAGCAGATCTTCTTCCAGCACTGGTTCGACGACATCCTCGAGCCAATGTTCGGCATGCCCAAGCATGCGCTGCGCATGGCCTCCCGTCACTGGCTGGGTGCCTACACCGTGACGCCGGCCAAAACGGGCGCGTGCATGGTCACGGTGTCACCGCTGCCCGTCGCCATGTACCAGTGGATGGGCGAGCAGGGAGACGAGGAGGGCGCGCTCCTCGGCGCGATGGCCCCCGAGGAATACCTCGCCCAGGTCGAGCGCGGGATGACCGCGTTCAAGAACTTCGCGAAGACCGTCGACTCAGGAACGCTGTTCCACAAGGCACAGGAGCTGCACGTTGCATTCGGTGAGGTCCAGACTGTCGCACAGGTGGCCCAGAACCCGCAGTACGAGTTCCGCAAGACCTTCCGCCCGTTCGACGGGCACGAACACGTGAAGACCCCCGGGCCGTTCGCCGTGTTCAGCGAGACCCCATCCCCGATGCCGAGGGCGCCGGAGCCGCAGCCCACCGACATCGACGACATCGTTCGCGAATGGGGCGCGATCCCGGCACCCCGTCCGAGCACGCACGCACTCCGGTCCGGCCCCTACTCGGCCGGGAAGCCGCTCGACGGCATCCGGGTCGTTGACTTCACGTGGGTGCTCGCCGGGCCGATGTGCTGCCGCATCCTCGGCGACCTCGGCGCAGACATCCTGAAGTTCCAGACCGCCGAGCGGGCGACACTCGTCAACTCACCAGACTTCCCGTACTACTACGTGTGGAACCGTTCGAAGCGTTCGGCGAGCCTCAACATGAAGCACGAGAAGGCACTCGAGATCATCAGGCCGATGATCGAGCAGTCCGACGTCATCATCGAGAACTTCTCCGCTGGCGTGCTCGCGCGCTGGGGAATCGGCTACGAGCAGGTGAAGGAATGGAACCCTGGGATCATCTACGTGACGATGAGCGGCCCCGGCCACGAGGGCCCGTGGAAGAACATGATCACCTACGCGCCCACTATCCACGCACTCTGCGGCCTCACCCATCTCTCGAACCCCGCTGATCGCCTCGATGTCGGCCCCGGTTTCTCGCTCAACGACCACGCTGCCGGCTTCCTCGGTGCGATCGGTGTGCTCTCTGCCGTCGAGGCTCGCCGCTCCACCGGAACGGGCCAACGCGTCGACATCGCACAGATGGAGACCGGCACGTATCTCATCGGTTCGGCGATGCTCGACTACCTGAGCAATGGCCGCGAGGCGCAGCCCAATGGCAACGTCGATCCGTTCGGCCATCACTGCCCGAACGAGGTGTACCGCTGCGGAGACCTCCGGGAGATTGCGCTCACCGTCCGCACGGACGACGAGTGGCGGCGACTCTGCGACGTGGTCGGTCCGCTCCTCGCGCTGCTCGCGCGGGACTCGCAGTGCGACACGGCTGCGGGCAGGTTCGAGCGACGCGCGGATATCGATGCCGCACTGCGTGAATGGTCCCAGAACCGCATCGCACGCGTGGCCGTTCAGGCACTGCAGAGCGTCGGGATCCCGGCCGGGATGGTGCAGGGCGGCGAGGACCTCATGAACGACCCGCAGCACGTCAGCCGCAACCTCTTCCGCTCGGGTGAGCACCAGGTGTTTGGTGAGCGGCCATACGACCGCTTCCCCGGGCTCTGGAGCGGAACGGACCTCGAGCCGTACCTGCTGTCACCCGGTTATCTGGGCGAGCACAACTTCGAGATCTTCACCGAACTGTCCGGCATGACCGACGAAGAGGTTGCCCTCGGCATGGGCGACGGTCTCTTCGGCTAGCGCTAGACGTTGGTGCGCTCGATGAAGATCGCTCGAGCCGTCGCCGTACGCGTCTCACCGTCGAGGATCTCGCCGGTCATGAAGATCTTGCGACCCTCCTTGCTCTCCATCCGCGCGCGCAGTTGCAGCGGACGGCCGATCGGCGTTCCCGCCTCGTAGCGAACGGTCAGCTCGCCCGTGAAGCCCATCACCTGGTTGAGCTGCAGCACGAAGCCGAACACATCGTCGATCACGGCCGACACGATGCCACCGTGGCTGCGGGTGGGCGCACCCTCGTGCGCCGCGCGCAGTTCGAAGTGCGCCACCACCTCGTCGCCATCGCGTACCACGCGCAGGTCGAGACCCAATGGGCTCGCCGTTCCCGAGTAGGGCCGGTCGGGATACGTGGTGAACGTACCCCCGTCCTGCACCTGCGCTTCGTTGTTGCGCTGCTGAAAGTTTTCCGGCTCACGCGTGCGGGGCGTGAGACCGGTGAGCCGCGAGGACAACGCGTTGAGCGTCTCTGCAACCTCGTCGAGCAGCGCATCAGGAGCGTGGTGGCCCACCACCGCGTGGCTGATGTCCCGGATAGCGCGTCCGGCGCGAACGCGGGCCTCAGAGATAGCAAATGGATCGTCGTGCTGGGTGACTTCTTGGGTCATCGTGAGCCAACCGTACGGTCTGCGCGATGTCGACTCCTAACCAACGGCCGGCCCCGGACGCACCGCTCCGCACCGTCACATGGACGGTTGCTTGGAGATCTCCTCGAGGAAGTGGTCGTTCGTGCGGAAGGTCTTGAGGCGATCGATGAGCAACTCGAGCCCAGGGGCAGCGTTGCCGTCGGCCGCCAGTCCGGAAAGGACACGGCGAAGCTTCCAGACCATCTGCAACTGCTTACGGTCGAAAAGCAGTTCCTCGTGGCGTGTGCTCGAGGCGTCAACGTCGATTGCCGGATAGATACGGCGCTCGGCGAGCCTGCGGTCGAGACGAAGCTCCATGTTGCCCGTGCCCTTGAACTCCTCGAAGATCGCCTCGTCCATCCGGCTGTTCGTCTCGACGAGTGCCGTGGCGAGGATGGTGAGCGAGCCACCCTCCTCGACGTTGCGCGCGGCGCCGAAGAACTTCTTCGGCGGGTACAGCGCACCGGCGTCGATACCACCCGACATGACGCGACCGGTTGCCGGGGCAGCAAGGTTGTAGGCACGCGAGAGCCTGGTGATGCCGTCAAGGATGATGACAACGTCCTCACCCATCTCCACGAGACGCTTTGCCTTCTCGATGACCAGTTCGGCGACGTGCGTGTGCTCCTCGCTCGGGCGGTCGAACGTGGAGGCAATGACTTCTCCCTTGACGGTGCGCCGGAAGTCCGTGACCTCCTCGGGACGCTCGTCGATCAACAGCACGATGAGCTTCACGTTCGGGTTGTTCTTCTCGATCGAATTGGCGATCGTCTTCATGACCGTGGTCTTGCCCGCCTTGGGGGGTGACACGATGATGCCGCGCTGGCCCATACCGATCGGCGAGATGAGGTCGATGATGCGAGCCGTCATGTTCGTTGGGTCGCTCGGGTCCTCGAGGCGCAGTTTGGTGTCCGGGAACAGCGGGGTGAGGTCCTCGAAACGGGGACGACCCTTCAGCTGATCGGGGTCCTTGCCGTTGATCGTGTAGATCTCGGCCAACCCGGGGTTCTTCTCGTTTCGACCGGCGGGGCGTGACATCCCTTCGACGAAGTCACCCTTGCGCAGGCCGTACTGGCGTGTCTGGCGAACCGAGATGTAGGCGTCCTCGCGGGTGGCGAGGTAGCCGCCGACGCGCAGGAAGCCGTAGCCCTGATCATGAAGGTCCAGGTAACCGGACACCCGCACGGGCTCGGCGGACAACGGGGCCTCGGTCTCCACACCGGCATCGGCGTCGCGCGGCCCGAAACGGTCACGCTCACCGCGTTCCCCGCGGCGTCCACGGTCGCGATCGCGATCCCGATCCCGGTCCTTGCCCCGATGATCACGCTGTTGCGGACCCTCGCCCTGACGCTGGCGGTCTCCGACGGGCTGACGCTCCGCACCGGCCTGGCGCTCGCCGCCACCCTGACGCTCGCCTCCACCGTGACGCTCCGCACCGGCTTGGCGCTCTTCCCCTGCGCCGGGCTCACCACCCTCAACTGTGCCACCATCCTCGCCGCGGCTGCGGTTGCGGTTGCGGCGCCGCCGGCGCTTGCGCCCAGCGCCACCCTCACCCTGTGAGGACGAGCCGTCGTCGCCATCGTCACCGTCGTCGCCATCGGAATCATCGCCGTCCGCGTCGGTGCGAGCGGCCGGCGCTGCGGCCTCGCCCGACTTCATGAGCTCGATCTCCCAATCGGCGAGCGGCTCACCGTCGGGGCCGAGCACGACCCCGTTGTTCGTCCTCGCGGCAGCCCTAGGCACCCTTGCCGGTGTTGCCCTCGGTCCTTCTTGGGACGCCGCTGCTGCGGTCGGAGCGGCATCGGGCCCATCGTTGGGGCCCGTCTGCTCCAGAATCCTGTCGACCAGTTCGGCCTTCTTGAGGCGGGACACGGACTTGATCCCGAGCGCCTGGGCGATCGTCACCAGTTGCTCTTTGTCCTTGTTCTCCAGCACGTCTCGACCCATCGTCTGGCTGCTCACTCGATACCCCTCTCACGATCGGCACGGTGCCGATCGGGTGGTTCGGTCACCGGGGGATGGACACGTGTCCGAGACGGCTGCACTGACTAAGCGGAGCCCCACCACCGGTGAGATTGGATCCCCATGGACGCAAGCCTGTGAGGCGGCGTTTCCACTGGGAAGGACCTGGAATCCCAGGCAGCGCTAACCCTAGCGAGCGAATGACAGGCGTGCAACGTTGCCGACCGTTCAGCGCGCAACGGACTCCACGAATCGCTGCACTGCGCCGAGATCGTTGGGGAGGGTCTGGGTGCGTTCCGGCCGTTCGAGCAGGTCAGCGAGGTGCGGGGGCAGGACGGGGCGGCTGCCGGTGGCCTGCTCGACCGCGTCGGGGAACTTTGCCGCGTGGGCCGTCAGGGTGGTGACCATCGGGATACCCGGCGAGCGGTGGCGTCGCGCGGCACCGATGCCGACGGCAGTGTGCGGATCGATGATCTCCCCCGTTGCCGATCGAACCTCACCGATGATGCGCAGTGTCTCGCTGTCGTCGAAACGAGCGGCCCGGAACACCGGTGCGATCCATCGCTCGAACTGGTCGGTCTCGACGTCCAGTCGACCCATCGACCTGAACCGCTGCAGTTGCTCCGCTGTCACTCCCCCGTCGCGATCGTTCATCTCGAACAGCAGGCGCTCAAAGTTCGACGAGACCTGAATGTCCATGCTGGGGCTCAGCGTCGGCACCACGGTGTCGGCGACCATCGAACGGGTCTCGAAGAACCGTGTGAGGATGTCGTTCTGGTTCGAGCCCACCACGAGCGAATGGATCGGCGCACCCATGCGCCGCGCGATCCAGCCTGCCAGCACGTTGCCGAAGTTTCCCGTCGGCACGCTGAACGACGTTGGCCGCCATCCGAGTTGCTGCGTGGCGTACACGTAATAGACGGTTTGGGCCATGACGCGTGCCCAGTTGATGGAGTTGACTGCCGACAGGCGCATCCGATCACGGAACGGTGCGTCGTTGAACATCGCCTTCACGAGGTCCTGACAGTCGTCGAACGTTCCCTCGACGGCCACTGCGTGGACGTTCGGGGAGTCAACGGTCGTCATCTGCTTCCGTTGGATATCGCTGGTCCGCCCGTGCGGGTAGAGGATCACGATGTCGACGTTGGAGCAGGACCTCACGCCGTCGATCGCGGCACTGCCCGTGTCGCCCGACGTGGCGCCGACAATCATCACGCGCTCGTTGCGCACCCCGAGGACGTAGTCGAACATCCTGCCCACCAACTGCAGAGCGACATCTTTGAACGCAAGGGTCGGGCCCTGGGAAAGATCGAGCAGCCAGTCGTCGGCAGCCAACTGGCGCAACGGGGTGACGGCCTCGTGCCGGAACGACGCGTACGCCTCGTCGACGAGTCGAGCGAAGACATCTGCCGGGATGTCATCGCCGATGAACGGGGCCATGACCACCGTCGCAAGTTCCTGGTACGACCCGGACGGTAGGTGCTCCGGGAGGCTGGGCCAGTCGACCGGCACGTACAAGCCGCCGTCCGGGGCGAGACCGGCGAGCAGGACGTCGGCGAAACCGAGTTCGGGTGCGCGGCCGCGGGTGGAGACGTAACGCATCAACAGTCCTTATGCACCGATGACGCGCAGCAGGCCGCCGACCTTGCGCACCGAATCGAGTTCCTTCAGTTCGCGCAGCGTGGACCGCACCGACGCCTCTTTTGCCACGTGGGTGATGAACACCAGCCGGGCGTCGTCGCCGATGCCCTCCTGCTCGGCGGCGCGGATGCTCACGTTGTTCCTTGCGAACACGCCGGTTACCGCATGCAGCACGCCCGGGCGGTCGGTGACCTCCATGCTCACGAGGTACTCGGCGCTCGTCTCGTCGATCGGGCGAATCTGCGCCTTCCCGAGCGTGCCGATCGTTCCGTGCGTTCCCATCTTGAGGTTGACCGCCGCGTCGATGACGTCGCCGAGCACCGAGCTGGCGGTCGGGTACCCGCCCGCACCGCGCCCGTAGAACATCAGCGAACCGACCGAATCGCCCTCGACGAACACTGCGTTGTACGAGTCCCGCACACTGGCAAGCGGGTGGTGCACCGGCACCATGGCCGGGTGGACCCGTACGCTAACCGACCCGTCACTCGGCTCGACCTCGGCAATCGCGAGTAGTTTGATCACGTACCCGAGGCGCCGCGCCATCTTGATGTCGGAAGCCGAGATGTTGCGGATGCCTTCGTGATACACGTCGCCGGCCACCACGCGCACGCCGAAGGCGATACTCGCGATGATGGCGGCCTTCGCTCCCGCATCGAACCCGTCTACGTCAGCCGTTGGGTCCCGTTCTGCGTAGCCGAGTCGCTGCGCCTCCGCGAGGGCGGCGCCGTACTCTTGGCCGTCCTCGGTCATCCTCGTGAGGATGAAGTTCGTGGTTCCGTTGACGATGCCAAGCACCCGCACGATCGGCTCGCCGCGCAGGCTCTCGCGCAGGGGCCGGATGAACGGGATGCCACCGGCAACCGCTGCCTCGAACAGGAGGTCCACGCCATTCGCGTCCGCTTTCGCAAACAGTTCTGCTCCGACGTTCGCAAGCAGTTCCTTGTTCGCAGTGACCACCGGCTTGCCTGCGTCGAGCGCCGTGGTGATGAGTTCCCGCGCCGGCTCGATGCCTCCGATGACCTCGACGACAAGGTCGATATTCGGGTCCGCCACGAGCGCGTGTGCGTCCCGTGTGAGCACTCCGTCGGGGAGATGCACCGTGCGGTCCCCCGAGAGGTTCCGCACCGCCACCCTCGTGACCTCGAGACGCACGCCCGTGCGCATCTCGATGGTGTCAGCCTGACGGCCGACCAGTTCGAGAAATGCCGCACCGACGTTGCCGCACCCCAGGACCCCGATTCGGACGCGCTTGCCGTTGCTCACAGTGATGGGAGGCTAACTGCTCACCCCTTGACCTCACCGGACTTTCGGTCAGACCAGGGCGGGCAGGCGGTCGCCGGACCACCGCGACAGTGCCCCGGCGAGAGCAGTGACCCCAGGGCGGCCCTGTCGCCGTTCCCTCCCGAGCATGTCGTGCACGGCGTCGATGCCGAAGCATCCGGCCCCCACCAACTCTGCCAGCACGGCGTCGAGCCGCGTGGGGTTCCACGCCGCCACGTCGAGCACCGAGCGCAGCGGGTCACACGTGCGCAACCCGCTGACGGTGCAGGACCGCGGGTACGGGACCGCCGTCGGCCGGTGGAACTCCACCCCATCGAGCCGCCCGGGATGCCGGTACGGCGGAGCGAGCAGTTCGACAACGGGCCCGACCGCCGAGGGCGATCCCCACAGCCACGCCGCCGTCAGCCCACCGGCAATCGATCCCGGCATTGATGCGGCGATCGCAGCCTCGACCCGCATCATCGGCGTGGGTTGCGTGCCGGCGAGGCGCGCAACCCCCGGGTGCAGGCGCACGAGTCTTCCCGACGAGTGCGCGCGGTACCAGGCGGCGAGGCTCATGCGGGACGGGACCACGCTGTCGCGGACGAGCGACCCGTGTCGGAGGGCGAGATCGGTGAGTGAGGAGTGCTGCATGCCCCTACTGGGTGCATGACCGAAGCGGATCGGAAAGCGAATGCCGGCTCTTTGGGTCCTGTGACTCAGTCGACGTCGAGCGCTACGAGGTCCTCGAGCACCTGGCGACGGACCACCAGCCTGCTCTCGCCGTTGCGCACGAAGACGACCGGCGGCCTCGTGACCATGTTGTAGTTCGACGACATCGAGTAGCCGTACGCCCCGGTGACCGGCGTCGCGAGCACATCGCCGACATGGAGGTCCTCGGGGACCTGGGCGTCGTTGATGAGGATGTCACCGCTCTCGCAGTGCTTGCCCACCAGCCGCACGCGACGGTTCCGCTCGGCCTGCAGTGCCCGTGGCAGGAAGGCCTCGTAGCCACTGCCGTAGAGGATCGGCCTCGGGTTGTCGCTCATGCCGCCGTCCACCGCCACGTAGGTGCGCACCCCTGGGATGTCCTTCACAGTGCCAACCGTGTACAGCGTGACGGCCGCGCCCGCGACGATCGAGCGACCAGGCTCCACGTTCACCGCACTGCGCACCCCGAGCGAGCGACAGGCATCGAGCAGCACCCGTGCCCACTCCGCGATCGGCGGCGCCTCCTCACCAGCGACATAGGCCACGCCGAGACCACCCCCGAGTGTGAGCTCGGGAAGATCGAGCGGCGCGGCAAAGCCCGCCATCACCTCGGCCGCCCGGGCGAACGACGAGGCAGCGAACACGTTCGACCCGATGTGGCAGTGGAGACCGATCAGCTCGACGGCAGCAGACCGTTGCGCCCGGGACACGGCACGGAGTGCGTCCCCGTTGCCGAGGTTGAAGCCGAACTTGGAGTCGTCCTGACCGGTGGCGATGAACTCGTGCGTGTGTGCCTCGACACCGGGCGTGATGCGCAGCGCCACGTTCGGGGTTGGGAGGCCCTCGGCGGAGAGCGCCTCGAGCCGATCGAGTTCGTCGAAGCTGTCCACGTTGATGTGGTGAACGCCCGCAGTGATCGCGTAGCGCAGTTCCTCGAGCGACTTGTTGTTCCCGTGGAGTACGCAGCGGTCCGCCGGCACACCCGCCGACAGCGCGACGAATAGCTCCCCCGAGGTGGCGACGTCCAGCATGAGCCCCTCCTCGTGCACGAGCCGCGCCATCGCCCTGCAGAGGAACGCCTTGGTTGCGTACACGACGCGGTTCGCGCCGAAGGAGTCCACTGCCTCGCGACAGCGGTTGCGCAGATGCTGTTCGTCGTACACGAACACAGGGGTGCCGTAGCGGGAGGCGAGTTCGAGCAGCGGCACACCTCCGATGGCGACCGAACCGTCGGCGAGTTCCGTGGCGGTGTCGGGAAGGAGATGGGGGGGAAGCTTGCTCATCGGGGCCTACATCCGGTCGGGAACGTCGATACCAAGGAGCCCGAGCCCGCGATCGAGTACCCGCGCTGTGAGGTCACAGAGCGCGAGCCGGCTCTGGCGCACACGCTCGTCCTCGGCGCGCAGCACGGGGCAGGCCTCGTAGAAGCCCGTGAAGTCCTGTGCGAGGTCGAACAGGTACGTGCAGAGGCGGTGCGGGACGAAGCGCTCCAGCGACTCGTTCACTGCTTGGTCGAACCCGAGCAGGCGCAGCGCGAGTGCGCGCTCCTTGGGATCGCCGAGGATGACCTCCCCGAGGTGCGCCTGACCATCGACACCCACGCGACGGAAGATCGAGCGGATCCTTGCGTGGGCGTACTGCAGGTACGGGGCAGTGTTCCCGTCGAAGGACAGCATCCGGTCCCAGTCGAAGACGTAGTCCTTGATCCGGTCGGTCGACAGGTCCGCGTACTTGACGGCGCCGATCCCAATCATCCTGCCGACGGAATCCTGTTCCGCTGGCGACAGTTCGGGACTGCGCTCACGCACCTGGGCGATCCCGCGCTCCACCGCCTCGTCGATCAACTCGACGAGTTTGACGGTGTCGCCGCCCCGGGTCTTGAACATCTTGCGATCCGAGCCGAGCACCGACCCGAACTGCACGTGGACACACCGGGCGGGCGGAGGGAGCCAGCCAGCCATCTCGCACACCTTCCAGACCATCTCGAAGTGCTGGGCCTGCGGGGCGCCGACCACGTAGAGCATGAGCGTGGCTCGGAGGCGCTCGACGCGGTCGATCACACAGGCAAGGTCGCTCGTGGCGTAGTTGAACCCACCGTTGCCCTTGCGGACAATGAGCGGCAGGGGCTCGCTCTCGCGGTTGACGAAGCCGGGCGCGAACACCACGTCGGCCCCGTCGGACTGCTGCAGCAACCCGGCGCGGTCGAGTCGCTGGATCACCTCGTCGAGCAGGCCGTGGTAGCTCGACTCGCCCGCGAGGTCCGCGCTCGTGAGCAGCACACCGAGCTTGCGGTAGACGATGTTGAAGTAGGCGGCGCTCGCGTCCACCAGCTCCTGCCAGAGGCGGAGGGTCTCGACGTCACCGGACTGGAGGGCGACGACACGCAGCCGGCTGCGCTGCTTGAAATCGTCGTCGCTGTCGAACTTGACGCGCGCCTGGCGATAGAAGCCGTCGAGGTCGCCGACGGAGAGCTCGTTAGCCGCTTCGGCCTCACCGAGGTCCAGTAGGTGCTCAATGAGCATGCCGAACGGGGTTCCCCAGTCGCCGATGTGGTTCTCGCGGATCACCTCGTGGCCGACGAACTCCAGCATGCGGACGAGCGCGTCACCGATGATCGTGGTGCGCAGGTGCCCGACGTGCATCTCCTTCGCGACATTCGGGGCCGAGTAGTCGACAATGATGCGCTCCGCCACGGGGGTCGGCCGCACACCGAGGTGGGGATCGCGTGCAGCGCTCGCAAGTTCGCCAGCGACGAACGCATCGGAGAAGGTGAGGTTGATGAAGCCCGGACCGGCGATCTCCATGGTGGCCACCCCGCGGAGCGGGTCTGCTGCCGCGGCAACGATCTCCGCCGCCACCTCGCGGGGGTTGCGGCCAACCTGCTTGGCCGCAGCAAGCGCACCGTTTACCTGCGCATCAGCCCGGTCGCTCGCGCGCACCACCGGATCGGTATCGACCCCGGTCACGGCGCGGAATACCGGCTCGAGGAGCGCGGAAACGGTATGCAGCGGATCGGCCATTGGGGAAAGGGTAACCGTCAGACCCCCTCCGCCCGGCTGTCATTCCCCCGGCCGCGGTATCATTGCTCCGCCCGCCTTCGTAGCTCAGGGGATAGAGCAACTGCCTCCGGCGCAGTAGGCCGCAGGTTCGAATCCTGCCGAGGGCACTGAACCGATCGTCATTCGGGCCCGCGGCCGAAGGTTGACGGTACGGGTATCCAGGCCACGGGCTTGGGCGCAGACGTCAGACCGCCCTTGTGCTTGTTCTTGCGGTTCCACGGTGTGGGAACAAACACCGTCCGGTCAGGTCGGGCCTCGCTGTCGCCGGCCGTGACGCCCCACCAGCAGAACGACGAGTTCGACATGATGACCGAGCCTGCACCGGCGAGCACCGCGAGATCGGTGATCCCCGGCGAACCCTCGAACGTCGGCACCCGCTGCGCCGCGATGCCCCGGCCGACGAGCCAATCACGGGCGAAGTCGAGGAACAACGAATCGTCCCCCACCACGAAACACGGCGCGCCGGTATTGCCGAGTCGGTCGAGGGCATTCTCGTAATACCCCGCAGAGAGGTCCATGCCCCACCGGACGAAGTCGCCACGGCGGAACGAGATCACGGTTGCGTTGCCGGTCGACGCAAGCAGGTAGGCGGGGTGTTCCCGCAGGCGATCGAGCAGTTGCGCACCCACGGTGCCCATGGTGTTCGCGTACCAAGAGGGATGCATGAACCAGCCGATGAGCAGAGATTTCCCGCTCGACGGGCCGGTGTGATGGAACTCCATTCCGGCTCGCTCTCGCATGATGGTGAGGCGACCGGTTCGGGTGGCCCACTCACGCTGGAGCCGGAGGGCGACCCGCACGGGGGCAGGATCCGACCCGGTCGACAGCCCGAACGAGCGGCGAACGCGGGTTGACGCGAAGGAAATCGTTTCCGGCGCGAGCACGTCGGTGAGGGACACCCCCTCCGGCGCCGAGGGGTCGATGTACAGGCGGCCTCCGGACTCGCTCGCCACCTGGAGACCTGCCGTGTACTGGAACAACTGGTTGCCCAGACCGCCCATGAGATGGACAAGCACGTCGTTTCCCCTGCTGACCATCGACACCCATTCCCGCGTCCGACGACTTGCTCGCGACCCCAGACTACGCGAGGGAGTCCCGGTAGAACGCGCCGATTCGCGACCGCCGGCACATGGGTCGGCGCATCGGTCGGCACATCGGTCGGTACGAATCGAGGTCGACTCGGAACACCAGCACCGGCATACTTCTGCCGTGCTCTCGCGTCGGCAATTGCTGCTTGCTGCTGCTGCCGTACCGGCGGCCGCACTCATCGACGCGAACCCGGCCGACGCCCGGCCGTTCGTCCTCGCCGACTCCCGGGTGCGCGGGTGGGGCCCCGTCATGCAGATCGGCGACTCGACGTCGGGGGGATACCTCAACGGGCTCCAGCGAACAATCCGATCCAAGGACATCGGCCCGTTCCGCTGCGACATCCAGGGGGCCCGCTCAATCAATCGCGTCTCCAAGCGTTTTCCCTCGGCGATCTCGGCGATTCGCACCGCGCGGGCCGCCGGGTTCGACCCCCCGTGTTACTTGCTTGCGCTCGGCAGCAATGACCTCTGGGTGGTCAAGCGCAAGAAGAACTCCGCCCCGGCGATGATCGATGCGATCATGAACGAGATCGGCCCGGACCGAACGGTTGGCTTCCTCACGCTCTACACCGTGCACCAGAGCTCGGCACCCAAGTTCAACGCAGCCCTGCGTGAGGCGACCAAGCGTTGGCCGAACCTCCACATCATGGACTGGGCAGCCGTGGCCCGCCGCAACGTCCGCTGGCACAACGAGGGTGGGGTCCACTACACGATGAGGGGCGCCATCGCCCGGAATCGCTACCTCGCGCATGCCATGGTACGAACCGTGAAGATCGCCCGGTCCCAGCCGCCGGTTACCACGACAACCACAACGTCATCGACCACAACGTTGCCGACCACGACGTTGCCGACGACAACGTTGCCGACCATGACTGCCTAGCGCTTCGACTTCTTCGGCGTGGTGTTCCGCACCGCAGTGACGTTGCTGCCGGCCTCGTCTTCGAGGTTGTAGGTGCCGACCGGCTCGAACGCCTCGAGGTGGTACTCAACCTTCGAGTTCCACATGAAGAAGCCCGATGCCTTCGACCGATAGCCGCCCTCGATCTGTGCGAGCACCTGGGGTGTGCCGTACTGGTAGCTCTTGGCCCCGAAGTCCTGCAGCCACGGCACGGTGTATGCGCCGCCTGTGGATGCCTGGCGCACGAATTCGGCTACCGATCGTTCCACGATCACGCCCGGCTGGGCGATCGGCAACGGCACCTTGAACTCGCCTTCCACCCAGTGTGACGGGTACACCATCGGGGCGATGTAGTCGACGAGCGGCGCAAGGAGCCGGATGTCTTGGCCGACGAGGTACGGCCTCGAGGCTGACACGCCGAACACGGCAACCCCGAGTGTGGTGCCGGGCGGAAGTGCCTGGCGGGCCTCACGAACGAAATTGGCGATGCCGACGGCGGGCGAGGTGGTGAGCCCGGGGAAGTTGAGGTTCTCCATGAGCCCCTCAGGACGGCGCACGTAGTCGAACATGATGTCGTCGAACCCGAGCTTGGCCGCCTCGACGGCGAGCTGGATGTTGTACTGACGCACTTGTTCGTTCGCGAAGTTGGTGAACACAGCCGTGCCGTATGCGGTTCGAATGGCATCGCCATTCTTGTCCTGCACGAACATGTCGGTCTGACCGTTCTTCAGCGCCCACTCGGCGAGCTGCGGGTCGAGGAAGCAGGTAATGCGACCAATCGCCTTGAGGCCGAGTTCGTGCAGGCGATCGATCGCCTGACGTGCCTCGTAGAAGCCGACGGTGAGCTCGCCGTCCTTCACGCGCCAGTCCTTGCCGACCGCCCCGATGCGCTTGGCGAGTGGCACCCCGGTGTCGTACCCGATGATGCCGTTCTCGTCCTTGATGGTCAGCACGACTGCGTTGATCTTCTTCTCCCTGGCCAAACGGACCAGGGTCTTGTCGAGATTGGCGTACCGCCAGGCAGGTTCGGTGATGTGGAACGCCTGGATCGGCTCGGCGACCACCGGGGTCGAATCGAATTTGACGACGGCCTTCGTGAGCGATCCGTCCGGCGCCGTGGCGATCACGGTGGCGTCACGCGACCCGAAGGGTACGTACGCCTGGAACATGCCCGACTCCCGTGAGGCAGGCTTGCCGTTCACCGTCACGATCACGTCGTCATCCGCCAGACCACGGATGAGGGCGGCGCGTTTCGCTGTGGGCGGGGGCACCGCGCGCGGCAGGCTCAGGGTCGGGCCGAAGCGCACGGTGAAACTCACCTGGCCGGTCTTGTCCCTCGCCCACGGGTACTTGCTCTTCACTCGATAGTTGATCCGGTTGTCACCGGGGGCGGCGTTCGTGAGCGATGCGACGAGAGTGCCGTCGGTCTCGGTCTCGGTGGAGACCTCCACGCCGTTGAACATGACCATTACCTTGCCTGCGGCGGGGCCGGCGGACTTGATTCGGAACGCAAGCCGCGATGCCTGGTCACCTCGAATGACGTCCCCGTCCTGGACTCCGCTGGTCGCAACAGCGATCCAGGCTGTCTGCGTGACGATGAGCACCGCAGTGACGAGCAGGAGCACGAGGACGACGAGGGCCACCAGCCAGCGTCCGGGCCCGCCGGAGCGCACCGAGCCCATGAACCCATTGCCGCCGAACCGGCGTGAACGACGGGGATGACGAACGCGGATGGGTCCGTAGCCGCGCGACTTCTTCGGTGGCGCGTACAGCGCGGCAAGTCGCTCGACGACCGAGGACTGGGTACCTCGGGCACCACCGAGCGAGGACTGGCTCCTGGACACGCAGTGAGCGTATCGGTTGCCCGGATTTCATTACGGGCAGGTGACGATTTCTATCCGGCGGCGACCTGTCGCTCATGGGCGAGCAACCAGGCTTTCACGTCCACACCGCCGCCAAACCCGGTCAGCGAGCCGTCAGCCCCGATGACGCGGTGGCACGGCACGATAATCCCGACCGGATTCCTCCCGTTCGCACCACCCACGGCGCGCACCGCACGCGGATTTCCCACGCGGCGCGCCTGCTCGCCGTAGGTGATCGTCTCGCCATAGGGGATCTGGCGCAGCACCCCCCAGGCCGACTGCTGGAACCCGGTGCCCGCTGCGATCACGGGAACCCCGAATGAACGGCGCTCGCCGGCGAAGTACTCCTCAAGCTCTCGCATCGCCCGGGCAAGGACCGGGTGCAGCGCGTCCGGTACCGAGTTGGCAGCGAGCGACCCCCGTGTAGCGAGCTTGTCCCCGGCCCACGACAGCTCGCAGAGCGCGTCCCCCGTCGCCACGAGCGTGAGCGACCCGACGGGCGATACGACCGTGGCGGTGTACGTAGTCATACGTCCCACCGTGTCACATCGACGGGCCCGCAGTGGCCCGGCATTGCGCATAAGGTCCGTCTATGGGACTCGACCAGACAGCGATCGACCGGCTCCGAACACGCGCCCGGCGCGAGATCGACGAGGGCCTGCTGCCGTCGTGCCAGTTCGCGCTGGCCTACCAGGGTGAGCTCGTGGCCTTCGAGACCTACGGCGACGCCACCGACGACACCCGGTACGTCGTCTACTCCGCAACAAAGACCTTCGTTGCCGGCGCGATGTGGGCGCTGATCGGCGATGGGCTCATCGACGTCTCGAAACGGGTGGCTGACTACATCCCCGAGTTCGCAGGCAACGGCAAGGACCTCATCACCGTGGAGCAGGTGATGCTCCACACCTCGGGCTTCCCCTCCGCGCCGCTCAAGGCCCTGGACGGTGACACCTCGGCCGGACGCCGCGCGGCGTTCTCGAAGTGGCGCACCAGTTGGGCGCCAGGCACGAGGTTCGAGTACCACCCCACGTCGGCGCACTGGGTGCTCGCCGAACTCATCGAGACCCTGACGGGAACCGACTTCCGCGACGTGGTCGAGCAGCGGGTCACCGCGCCCGCTGGGCTGCCCAAGGTGCTCGGCGTCCTCCCGTTCCGGGCGGCAGCGCTCCAGGTGACCGGTAGCCCGGCCACCTCCCCCGAGATCCAGTCCGTCTTCGGTGTTCCCGAACTACCGGCCACCGAGGTGACGATCGAGGCGCTCACGGCGTTCGACTCCCCCGGCGTCCAGGACGTTGGCGTTCCCGGTGGCGGCGGGGTGATGCGGGCCTGCGACCTTGCCCTCTACTACCAAGCGGTGCTGAACAACCCGGGCGGCATGTGGCGCCCGGACGTGATCGCTGATGCGAGAGACAACGTTCGCAACACGTTCCCTGATCCGCTAACCGGCGTACCCGCCAACCGCACGCTTGGACTCGTCCGGGCCGCAGGCGACGGCAAGGACCACTTCCGCGGGTTCGGTCGCACGGCGCATGCAGGCACGGTCGGCCATAACGGAGCGAAGGGCCAGATCGCGTGGGGCGACCCCGTGACCGGTCTCTCCTTCGGGTACTGCACGAACGGTCTGGATCAGCACGAGATCCGGGAGCCGCGTCGCACGACCGCACTCGGCAGCCTCGCCGCCGAGTGCGCCACGCTCTGAGCTACACGCCGAACTATGCCGAAGCGAAGCGGCGGCTATGTCGGCGAAATCAGGACGGTAGCGAGGGAAGCGCCAGCGACGAGCTACACGCCGAACTATGCCGAAGCGAAGCGGCGGCTATGTCGGCGAAATCAGCCCGGCTCCTTGGGCAGGCCGAGCACGCGCTCGCCAACGATGTTGCGCTGGATCTGGGAGGTTCCGCCCCAGATCGTCTCCGAGCGGCTAAAGAAGAACGCCGAGAGCATCGCGCTCACCGGGTACCCCTCGCGGCGCTTGTCACGACCGGTTCCCGGCCACGACCCAGCGGTGGGGCCCGTGTTGATCAACATCGAGTCCGCCCCGTAGATGTCGAGGCAGAGCTCCATGGCCTCTTTGTGCATCTCGGTCCAGAACATCTTGTTCGTTGCACCGAGCGCGGCGACACCGGGGTCCTTCGTCTTGTTGAGCGTTGACGTGAGCGAGCGCAGTCCGTTCACCCGGAGCAACTGGATCTTCGTGTAGTACTTCATGAGGCGCTGACGGATCACGAGGTCGCAGAGCAGACCCCTTGCCCCGGCTTCGGCGACCAGCAGGTGATACTCGTCCTCAAAACGTCGGTAGCTCGTGGTGGCGCTCATCCCACGCTCGAACGCGAGCGTGGAGTTGGCCACCTTCCAGCCCTCGTTCACACCGCCGACCACGTTGTCCTTCGGGCAACGGGCGTTGTCGAAGAACACCTCGCAGAACTCCGCAGTGCCATCGGGCTGCACGATGCCGCGCACCTCAACCCCCGGCTGGCGCATCGGCACGAGCAGGTACGAGATGCCCTTGTGCTTGGGCGAGTCTGGATCGGTGCGCGTAAGCAGGAAGCAATAGTCGGCGTGGTGGCCCTGGGTGGTCCACACCTTCTGGCCGTTGATCACCCATTCGTCGCCGTCGAGGACCGCTGTTGTCTTCAGCGAGGCGAGGTCGGACCCAGAGTTCGGTTCGCTGAACCCCTGGCACCAACGAACCTCACCCTTGAGGATCTGCGGCAGGAACGTTTTCTTCTGCTCCTCAGTGCCCCACTGCAGGATCGTCGGCCCGACGAGCGTGTCGCCGAAGAAGTCGGCACGCACCGGTGCCTTGGCCCGCGCGAACTCCTCGGAGAGCACCACGCCCTGCATCACGGAGAGCCCACGGCCGCCGTACTCCTGGGGCCATGTCGCACAGATCCACCCGCCCTCGTACAGCTTGGCCGGCCACGTCTCGTTGAAGGCCCGACGCTCCTCGCCGGACAGTTCGAAGCCGGGCTCAAACCAGCCCTTCGGGAGGTGATTTCCGAGCCAGGCCCGGATCTCGGAGCGGAAGGCTTCCGCGTCGGTGGGGTACGACATGTCCATGGTCGGGGAGTATTACCGGCCGGTAACCAGACGACAACGTGCCCTGTTTACAGCCCGTTCACAGAGCCAGAACAGCACCGAAATTGGCCCCACCTACCGTTTGGCTCATGGCAAACACCGTCGTTCCCAACACGGTCCGCCCCAACGGACTGAACGAACTGAGCGAGCAAGAACTGGCGGTGCTCCGGGTTCTTGTGAGGTACTCGGGGCGGGTTGTGAGCCGAGCCGAACTTGCGCGCCAGAGCGGCCTCGGCGACCGCAGTGCCCGCCGGTGCGACGCAATCCTCGTCGAGATCCGCAGAAGGATGGGGCCCGAGTCGATCCGCACCGTGCGGTCGCGCGGATGGACGCTCACCGCCGAAGCGGCTGACACTGCCAGAACCCTCGTCACCTGATGCAGGCCGCAGTTTCGCTGCTTGCGGCAACGGAGGGCGCCAACGGATTCGACATCGGGAAGATCCTGTTCCACGTGTTCATCGTGCTGGCGGCCGCAAAACTGGCCGCTGAGCTTGCCGAACGGGTGAGGGTTCCCGCCGTGCTCGGCGAGATCGTCGCCGGGATCCTGATCGGCCCGTCGGTGCTCAACCTTGTGCAGGCTGATGACGCCCTGCACCTCCTCGCAGAGATCGGCGTGATCCTCCTGCTCCTCAACGTTGGGCTGGAAATGGACGTGAGGGAGCTGGCTCGAGTGGGCAGGGCGTCCTTTGCTGTCGCAGTGCTCGGCGTTGCCGCCCCCTTCCTCGGCGGGATCGGTGCCGGTCTGGCGCTCGGGCAGGACGTGAAGACGTCGGTGTTCCTCGGCGCAGCACTGACCGCAACGAGCGTCGGCATCACCGCACGTGTCTTCGGCGACCTCGGCGTGCTGTCGTCCACGGAATCGCGCATCGTCCTCGGCGCCGCTGTTGCCGACGACGTGCTCGGTCTCATCATCCTCACGATCGTGACGCGCATCGTCGTGGACGGCAGCGTGAGCGCAGCATCGATCCTCGGGACCACCGGGCTCGCTGTGGGATTCCTCCTCGTCACCGGGGTCATCGGCGCCAAGATCGTCCCACCCCTCCTCGGTGCCGTCTCCAGGTTCTCGAAGTCCTCGGCAACCCTCGTTGCCGTTGCCTTCGCCATCGCGATGGGCTTCTCATCCCTCGCGGACGTCGCTCGCCTCGCTCCCATCATCGGCGCGTTCATGGCCGGACTGGCGCTCAACCGGAGCAAGCAGGCCAAGCGAATCGAGCGCGAGCTCACGCCGATCGGTCACGTGTTCATCCCGGTCTTCTTCCTGTCGATCGGGATCAAGACCGACATCGCAGCCATTGCTCGACCGGCCGTGCTCGGCACCGCAGCGGTGCTGACCGTCATCGCGATCGCCGGCAAGTTGGTCGCAGCAGTCGGCGCGTTCGGCACGCGCAGCGACAAGTGGATGATCGGTATCGGCATGATCCCCCGTGGCGAGGTGGGGTTGATCTTCGCAGGGCTCGGGCTGAGTACCGGTGTGTTGGACGCCGATCTCTACGCGGCTCTGATCGTTGTAGTGCTCGTGACCACCGTGATGACACCGCCACTGCTGCGCTGGAAGGCAACCCGGGCGCAGACGGCACCTTCCCCGACCGCCGCGCAAGTGCCCACCGTCGCCCCCGAGGGCGGTTGGTTCGTCGTCCGCAACGGGTCAGTCGACCTGAGCGCGGAACCCCCGGCGAGCGAATTGTTGCCGCTGGCCCTCGAGGCAGCAGCCCTCGCCACCGACAATCGACCGACCGAGCGCCTGCTCGAGTGGTTCTCCCTGCACCGGACGCAACCGATTGCATGGGACTCGCCGAGCACCCAACGGTTCATCGCCCTGCTTCGCGCCGGGAACCCGCGCTCTTGGAGGTTCCTCGAGACACTCGGCATCCTCGAGCGGGCGATCCCCGAGGTGTCGGCAGCACTCCGGGCCAGACGTGCGGACCCCTCCGAACTCGACCCCCTCCGGGTCCTGCGCTTCCCCACCGTCGATCGGCTCATCGAACTGGCCCCGGGTGGCGCAGACGACGACTTCGCCGGCGAGTGGGGCCTGCTCGACCGCGTGGACCCCCTGCTGCTCGGCGCGCTGGTACTCGACCTTGTCGACCTCTCCGGCGACAACAACGACGTGGCCCGGTCTGTGCTGGACCAACTCTCGATCCCCTCCGACGACGAACGCGAAACGGCGGCGCTCGTTCAGGACGCGTCTCTGCTCCTCGCGTCGCTCCACGATCCCGATGCCCTCGACTCGCTGATGATCAAGCAGCTAGCCACACACATCGGGTCCGAGGACCGACGCCGACGGCTGTACCTGCTGTCCATCGCGAGCACCGACCTCGATGCGTTCGAGCGGGCGGTACTCGACGAACTGAACGACCGCATCGGGGCCGAGCTGGGTGGCCGTGACGGGACCGACCTCTGTGATGCGAGACGGGACACCGCGCAGCGGCTCGCCGGCGACGACCCGGCTGCCGAGCGGATTGCGCACGCGCCACGCTCGTACATCCTCGCCAACGAACCCGAGGAACTCGTGCGCCAGGCCCGCCTCGCCGAGCCCCCGCCGCGTTCGGGAACGGCCCGCGTTGCCGTCACTGGCCACGAACTCGCCCAGCATTGGCAGGTCGATGTCGCGAGCCGTGACCAGCAGGGACTCCTCGCAACGATCACGCGTGTGCTCACCGACGCGAGGATGGACATCCTCAGTGCCTCGGTCGCCACGTGGGCAGACGGCGTGGTGGTCGACAGCTTCGTTGTAGTGAGCAACGCCCGCCCGGCCGCGAGGGAACTCTCCGCGGCGATCGAGACCGGTCTGCGTCAATCGGTCCCACCGGTGGCCGTTGCCGGTGCGATTGCCCGGTTCGACAACGACGCGCTCCCCTGGTTCACGGCCTGCACCGTCGAGGCCGACGACGCCCCGGGGGTGCTTGCGGGTATCACCGCTGCGTTTGCCCTCGCCGGTGTGGAGGTCCACTCGGCACGCATAGCCACGCTTCGCGGCGCCGTGGTAGACCGCTTCTCGCTGACCGATACCGATGGGCGCAAGCTCGACGAGACAGCGCAGGAGAGGATCCGCAAGGCACTCGCCGGCGGGTCGCTGCGGGGGCGACGCGGGACGCGCTGAGGCGCTCACCCGAACCATCGCTTCACGTACTGGAAACAGAGCCAAGACCTCGGGGAAATACCCCCCACGTACCTTGTTCATCGGGCGGTCCAGCGTTGTGCCGGCCCACAACTACTGCCCCTACGTGAGAAAGGTTCTGCACCGTGCGAAAGAAAGCACTCAAACTCGCGATCAGCCTGAGTGTTGCCGCAGCCGTTGTCGGCTTCGGTTCCAACTCGGCCTTCGCCCAGGACGCGGGTGAGGCGGTGACAGTCCTCGGCAAGCAGGTCAACCTGCTCTGGGTGGTCATCGGCGCAACCCTCGTCATCTTCATGCAGGCGGGCTTCGCGCTCGTCGAGACCGGCTTCTGCCGGGCCAAGCACGCAGCACACGTGATGACGACGAACTTCGCGATCTTCGGTCTCGGGTTCATCGGCTTCTTCTTCGTCGGGTTCCCTCTGGCCTTCGGCGGATTCTCCTACGGCGCCCTCGGCATCGACAAGGCGATCGGGGGGAACCTCATCGGCCACGGCAGCACTGCGCTGTTCTTCAAGGGCGGGTGGGCGCTCTCCGGTGGCGGCATCACCCCGGCCTTGCTCGGCTTCTTCCTGTACATGGTGGCCTTCATGGACACCGTGGCCACGATCCCCACCGGGGCGATGGCCGAGCGATGGAAGTGGGGCTCGTTCGTGGTGTGGGGCTTCTTCTGCGGAGCCATCTACTACCCGATCATGGCTGCCTGGACCTGGGGCGGAGGCTGGCTTGCCCAGTCGTGGCGCTCGATGCACCTCGGCGCCGGCTACGTCGACTTCGCCGGCTCGGGTGTGGTGCACGCCGTCGGCGGTGTCGCTGCACTCGCCGGAGCGATCGTGCTCGGTCCACGCATCGGTAAGTTCGGCCCCGACGGCAAGCCTCGGGCCATGCCTGGCCACCACATCCCGATGGCCATGCTCGGCACGCTGATCCTGCTGTTCGGTTGGTTCGGCTTCAACGCCGCCTCCACCTTTGCTGCCACCGATGTGCAGTTCGCCACGGTTGCTACGAACACGGCAATTGCCGCAGCGTTCGGTGCAGTGGTGGCGATGTTCTGGATCACCAAGCGGACGGGCAAGCCCGATCCCGGCATGATGGCCAACGGCATGCTTGGCGGTCTCGTTGCGATCACCGCCCCGTGCGCGTTCGTCACGCCCTGGGTTTCCGCAATCATCGGCGGTATCGCCGGCATCCTCGTGATCGAGTCCGTGTTCTTCGTGGAGCGCAAGCTGAAGCTCGACGACCCGGTTGGCGCTATCAGCGTGCACGGTGTCTGCGGCACCTTCGGTGTCCTCTGCGTAGGCATCTTCGCCAACGGCAGCTACGGCGGCGGCTGGAACGGCTCGCCCACAACCGGCGTGAAGGGCATCATCAAGGGCGACTGGGGCCAGTTGGGTGCCCAGGCCCTCGGCGCTGCGGTGATCTGGACGGTCATCCTCGGAGTCGCCTTCGCCTTCTTCAAGATCCAGGACACGATCTCCAAGGCAAGGGGCAAGGGAGGCATCCGCTCTGCGGAAGAGGACGAGATCATGGGTCTCGACCTTCCGGAGATGGGTGTCCAGGCCTACCCAGAGTTCACCAAGTAGGAACGGAGCCACCAACACCATGAAACTCATCACCGCAATCGTCAAGCCGTTCAAGCTCGATGACGTCAAGACCGCACTCCAAGGTGCAGGTGCCGTCGGCATCACGGTCAGCGAGGCCCGGGGCTTCGGCCGCCAGGGCGGGCACACCGAGACCTATCGGGGCACCGAGTACAAGATCGACTTCGTCCCGAAGGTGAAGATGGAGATCATCTGCGATGACGGCTCCGTTGACGCCATCGTGGATGCGATCAAGGGCGCGGCCCACACCGGCAAGATTGGCGACGGCAAGATCTGGATCGTCGATGTGGAGCGCATGGTTCGCGTCCGCACCGGCGAGGAAGGCGTGGAAGCCATCTGAACCACTCGGGAGACCTCGCACCGGCGAGGTCTCCCCCCAGTCCTCCGGAAGCATTCCGGTAGGGGCAGGTCACCGGGTTGCCAGACAAAGCGTCAGGCAACCCGGTGATTCATTTTTCGCACACGTTCCCGAAACAACCCGGAAACACTTCCTTCGTAGTTTGCCGTTGCCCCTTCCCCCCCGCACCCCGAGGATCGACATGGACATCAATGCCGGAGCCACCGCCTGGGTACTGATCTCGGCAGGACTCGTACTCTTCATGACGCCTGGTCTGGCGTTCTTCTACGCCGGCATGGTCCGCTCGAAGAACGTGCTCGGAATGCTGATGCAGAACGTGTTCGCCATGGGCCTCATCAGCATCCTCTGGGTGTTCGTGGGGTTCAGCCTCGCCTTCGGCGGGACGAACCGGTACATCGGCAACTTCGACTTCGCCTTCCTCCGCGGAGTCGTCGGTGACGTGACGAAGGCAGGCGATTTCCCCGGCTACGGCGGAGCGCTCGTGGTCCCGGGCCTTGCCTTCATGGCCTTTCAGATGATGTTCGCCGTCATCACGCCGGCCCTCATCAGTGGGGCGACCGCTGACCGGCTGAAGTTCGGTTCGTACGCCGTGTTCATCGGCCTGTGGTCGGTACTCGTCTACAGCCCGGTTGCGCACTGGGTGTTCAGCCCGACCGGCTGGCTGTTCCGCCGAGGCGCCCTCGACTTCGCCGGCGGTTCTGCAATTCACATCAACGCGGGCATTGCGGCACTCGTGCTCACGATGGTGCTCGGGCCGCGTCGTGGGTGGATGAAGGAAGCGATGCCACCCCACAACCTCCCGTACACGGTGCTCGGTATGGGCATCCTGTGGTTCGGCTGGTTCGGGTTCAATGCCGGCTCCGCACTCACTGCGGACGGCCTGCCCGCACAGGCGCTCGTCAACACCCACCTCGCGGCTGCTGCGGCGATGCTCACGTGGCTCGTCGTCGAGAGACTGATGGCGAAACACGCGACCACCCTCGGAGCCGCATCTGGGGCTGTTGCCGGTCTCGTGGCAATCACCCCCTGCGCCGGGTACGTCAACTCGATGTCCGCCGTGGCGATCGGGGCGATCGCCGGGATCGTCTGCTTCCTCTGCCTGAAGCTGAAGTTCGCGCTGAAACTCGACGACAGCCTCGACGTCATCGCCGTCCACCTCGTTGGCGGTCTGCTTGGCTCCCTGCTGCTCGGGTTCTTCGGCGACAAATCGGCCACCGGGTTCGGCACGGATGGCGTGTTCTTCGGCGGTGGCTGGGGCCTCCTCGCCGATCAGGCCGTAGCAGCTGCCGCGGTGATCGTGTTCTCCGGTGTGGTGACGTGGATCATCGCCATCGGCATCGACAAGACGATCGGGCTGCGGGTCTCGACAGAGGACGAGTTGGTGGGGCTCGACCAGTCCCAGCACGCCGAAGCCGCATACCAGTCCTGACCACACCGAAATCCTGTCCCACCAATCCTCAGTAGGGTGAACTCACCATGAAACTCATCACGGCCATCGTCAAGCCCTTCAAGCTCGACGACATCAAGGACGCCCTCAAGGCAGCCGGTATCACGGGAATCACCGTGAGTGAGGCTCGCGGCTTCGGCCGTCAGGGCGGTCATACCGAGACCTACCGGGGTACCGAGTACAAGATCGACTTCGTCCCGAAGTCCCGTCTCGAGATCGTGGTGGACGACAGTGAGGTGGACGGGGTGATCGAGACCCTGAAGGCAAGCGCCGCAACGGGCAAGATCGGCGACGGGAAGATCTGGATCACCAACGTGGAGCGAATCGTTCGCATCCGCACTGGAGAAGAGGGTCCCGACGCCGTCTGAGTAGAGTTCCGTTCATGACGACGACGGAAACCGCCGCACCCAAGGCCGAACGCTGGACAGCGCAGTGGAAAGAACTGTACGCAGAGGTCATCACGACCGGGTTGTGCACCGGGTGCGCAGGGTGTGTGGTCACCTGTCCGCACGACGTCATCGGCTACGAGCACGAGGAGGGCAAATACATTCCCTTCCACCTCGAGGAAGAACTCGGCTTCGACAACTGCATCCACGGCGAGAAGGGCTGCACCACGTGCACCCGTGCGTGCCCCCGCTTCCGCGCGTGGGAGCCGGCGGCGGACATGCACCTGTACGGGCGTCTTCGTGAGCCCGACGAGATGGCGGGCATCTGGCGCCAACTGCTGCTTACCAAGGCGGCCGACGACACCGTGAACGAGGTCGGCCAGGACGGCGGCTTCGTCTCCGCGATGCTTCTGTGGCTCATGAAGAACGACTACATCGACGGAGCGCTCGTGAGCGGCGTGGAGGCCGATGATGCGTGGAAGGCCAAGCCGGTGCTTGCCCGCACCCCCGAGGACGTGATGGCAACGGCAGGCAGTCGCTACACCTACTGCGCCAACCCGCTTGCGCTCCGGGAGGCCAAGGAGGCCGGGCTGAACCGCCTCGCCCTGGTGGGTATGGGCTGCCAGACCTCGTCGCCGCCGACGATGTGGGACCGCAAGGCCGGCAAGGTGTCCAAGCCGTTCCATTTCACCATCGGCCTGCTCTGCTCCAAGACCTTCGACGATGCAATCTTCCCCGAGCTTTTCGAGGCCAAGTACGGCCTGAAGAAGCAGGACATGGTGAAGATGAACATCAAGGGCGCCTTCCAGATCTGGATGAAGGACGGCTCGTTCCACGAGATTGACCTCAAGGAGTGCCACAAGTGGACGCGAGAGGGCTGCAAGAGCTGCCCGGACTTCGCCGCCGAGCATTCCGACATCGCAACGGGCGGTATCGGCAAGGACAACAACTGGACGCTGACGATCGTGCGCACCGAACTGGGCGAGGAAGTCATCAACCGGATGATCGCCGACGGGGTCATCGTCGCGAAGCCCGCCCAGGAGGACGAGGTGGCGATGAAGTTGCTGCGCACCCTGTCGATCGTGAGCCGCCGCCGCTGGCCCGAGTGGGCCGACAAGGCACCGTCGGTCGGCGTCCCGCCGCCGAAGAAGAAGGCAGACGGCACGGCGCCCGCCGCTCACTGACGCATCGGGCCCGGTGTGTGCCCGCCCGGAATCCGTTCAGGCCGAGGATGTAGTCGGCTGGGCGGTGCGTCCGACACCACAGGCAATGGCGATCTCGCCCACCCGCGCGGCCTGGGCGTCGCTCAACTCACGACCTTTGGTGAGCGGCTTGAGTTCATCGTCGCTCAGTTCGCCGAAGAAGCGGTCGATGACACAGCCGGCCTCCCGCTGTGTGAGCCCAAGTTCGCTGACATACGTGCGCACCCATCGATCCCGCGTCTGGTCCCGGGTGTTCCGCACCGCACCGCAGGAGCAGAGCGCTGCAACGAGCGCTACTGCCAGGAGGGGGTTGCGACATCGGGCCACCCGGCGCAGCGTACCGGCGGGTGATCGCCCCGATTCCCTACGGCGCCACCGATGTGGATGTGGTTGTGGTCGTCGTGGTGGTGGTCGTCGTGGTCGTGGGCAACGGGGGCAGCGTCGTACGTGTCCGTCGGCTGTTCGGCACATTCGTGAGTGCGGAGAGCGGCACGATGCGGTACCCGTGCGCAATCAGGATCGGTATCGCCTCCCGCAGCGCCTGCAACGTGGTCCGGCGCTGCAGGTGCCCGATCCCGATTGCTGAGCCCCTCGTGCGCGCGGTCTTCGCGAGTCCGAGGATGCGACCCCGGGTGTACTTCACGTCCGCGATGTTGTCGAGAAAGCTGTTGTTGATGCGCGAAGGCATCCCTGCCTCAAGCGCAGCGGCGTAGCCCACGGTTTCCGGCACCGTGATGCTGTCCATGAAGAAGAGCCGGTGGTGGTTGAGTCGAGCCATCACTGCCCGCATCGCCCGCACGTTGGTGGTGCTTCCCATGTGGTTGTTCGCGCCGACCGCGCCGGGCACCGATGCCACCGCGCGGTCCACCCAATCATCCATCTGTTCCTGCTTCCACCCCGGGGAGAGGAACCAACCCCCGGGTCGCGACCTCCGGAGACGGATCGGCAGGTGGATGATTGACTCCCCTCCCGCTGCGATCACCTTCGCCGACGCACGCGCACTGCCGCGGGAGAACGGGAAGACCGCATAGGTGATTGGGGCATCCACCAGTCTCAGGAAGGCCTCGAGATTCCTGCCGTCCACGACGTCGTCGATCACGATCGCGATGACGGCACCGTTCCCGTTGGGGATAACCGCGGCCTCGACAACGTTCGGTACAACCGGGATGACCATCCCGACGAGCGCCCCGAGGAAACCGAGGCGGCTGAGTGTCCGGGCACGGTGCTTCATGACCGGGCACTGTACCGGGGGCACTACTGCGCTCTCGGTACGCTCGGATGGGTGACCGACGACGACCTGAGCCTCGACCGGCTCACCGCAGACGTCTCGGTTTTCCAGCGCAGGAAGGGTCATCGCTTCTCGTCGGACGACATGGTGACGGCGTGGACAGCCCTGCAGGTGTGCCCGACACCCGCCCGCGCACTGGACCTCGGGTGCGGGCTCGGCTCGGTGCTTCTGCACCTTGCGTGGTCGGTGCCGACCGCGACCCTCGTGGGCATCGAGGCGCAGGAGGTGTCGTTCGACCTGTGCAAGCGCAACGTCGCCCACAACTCACTCGGACACCGCGTCACGGTGCACCTCGGCGATTTCCGGGACCCATCCGTTCGGCTTGCTGCGGGCAGTGGGTTCGGGCTCGTTACCGGAACCCCGCCGTATTTCCCGGCGGGCACGGCGAGCGATGCAGTCGACGAGCAGCGCATGCGCGCCCGGATGGAGACACGCGGTGGCATCGAGGCGTACGTGGGGGCAGGGACGGCGTTGATGGCCGACGACGGCTGGCTGGTGCTGTGCGGCGACTCGGACGCGGAGGCCCGCCTGCGCGACGCCGCGGCGGAGCACGGGGTGCACCTCTGGGGCAGGGTGGTCTTCGTCCCCCGCTCGGGCCGACCGCCGCTGTTCTCCGTGTGGTGTCTGCGTAAGACGCCAACCGAGTTGCTCGTGCTCGACCGAGTGCTCACACCGAGGGACCTGCAGGGGAACCGCACTGACGACGCACGGATGCTGCGCGCCTTCTCCGGCTTCCCGGAGACGGGTACCGCCTAGCGAACGGCGCGAATCTGCTTCACCCGTCGCACTGCGGCAGCAGCGAGTTGCCCGGCACCGTATCGTCCGCCGCTCTGCCGCGAGATCTGCCGGCGTTGTTGGTCCACGAGGCGGAACACGTCCGAGAACCGGTCGGCACGGTCACGCATCATCTCGATCAGGCTGAACTCGTTCGGCGCGATCGGGTAGGGCGGTGCAACGTCGGCGAACACCCTGGCGGGGTACGAGAAGCGCCGGAAGTCGCTTGCGCACACGCGGTCAACGATCGCGGCGGTCTCGCTGTCGTACAACCGCGCCGCGTCGAGCCGCGGGCTCGAGTTCCGTGACTGACCGAGGACGATGCGTTCGCGGTGTGGCCCGCTGGACCGGAGGAACACGAGGAAGTCGTTGAGGCCGGCAAGGTCCAGCACGTGCGTGTAGGGCATCGTGTCGATCTCCAGCAGGTCTCCCTGTGCGCTGAAGTGCGGGTCCACCAGCACCGCCGGGTCGTCCTCCAACCGCCGCACGAAACGCCGGAACGCACTTCCGTAGTCCCGATCGCTGCCGAACTGCTCCCCCAGGCCCGGGCTGAGCAGGCTCGGCATGCCGAACACCACCCGGTTCAGCCACGCGCTCACGATTCGTTCGTACGGGGACCGGGTCACGCAGAAGCGGATCCAGTCCGGGCTCGTCAACGCCTCGCGGCGCTCGTCCTCACTCACGAGCCCGAGCACACCCATGCCGTGGACGCTCGGGTCGTGAATCGTCAGGTCCGTAGTCGGCTCGGGGGACACGGAGATCCCGCTCGACAAGGTCGACTCGGCCGATGCCAGCGCCCACTTGATCGTCGTGCAGGCCACCTTGGGTGTCGGCACGAACAGCACCTTGGCCCTCCGGGCGAGCACGGCGTTCCAGTAGGCGAACTCGCCGAAATCCTGCGATGACATCTGATGCAGACTAGGTGAGCAGCACCCGTCAGCCTGCTTCCTTGCTCACTGCTTCCTTGCTCACCGCTTCCTTGCTCACCGCACGGCTGTAGGTCAGCGTTGAGTGCCGCTCAGCACGCCACCGCTGGCGAAGTGAACCGGCCATGTTCTACTCCTCGCCGCTTGCGTCGTGATCGACGGCAGCTGCGACGACGTCGAGGAGGAGCCGCTCGACCGGAAGAGCGGCCTGAGCGTCATGGGGAAGATCGGCCAACGTGTAGCCGGCGACCGCCATCGGTGTGACGACGCCCGACAGCGCGTCTCTCACCACGACATCGCTTCGCGTTCGGCACAGCAACAGCCCGATCGTGGCCGCCTCGTGCTCCGTGCGAAGTTGGTCGTCTACGACGTTGACGTAGAAGTTCAGCTTGCCGGCTGCCTCCGGCGTGAACACCGAACGCTTCAACTCGACCACCACGTATCGCTTCGTCGGGATATGGAAGAAGAGCAGGTTGATGAAGAAGTCGTCGTCGCCGACACGAAGTGCGTACTGGCGTCCGACAAATGCAAACCCCTGTCCGAGCTCGAGAAGGGAGCGCTCAACCTGTTCAATCAACGCGTTCTCCAACATCCGCTCCGTCGCCTCGGTCGACAGGTCGAAGGGGCTGCACGACTGCGAAGGTGCAACTTCGACATGATCTGGGCAGCCAGAACGTTGCGCGACCATCCATAGGTGATCGCCTGGTCTGCGTACCAGACCCGGTCAG
Organism: Ferrithrix thermotolerans DSM 19514; assembly: GCA_945889085.1. Taxonomy (GTDB): domain Bacteria; phylum Actinomycetota; class Acidimicrobiia; order Acidimicrobiales; family Ilumatobacteraceae; genus WLJO01. The sequence goes on along the minus strand of CAMDBM010000008.1, from coordinate 6,287 downwards.
ACGGAGCGTCGAGGGCCGAGAGCAACTCCACGTTGTGACCCCACGGAAGTTGTGCAATGAGTCGTTGCACAACCTCGACGTCAGACCACGCCTCGGCGAACGAGCGCATGTAGTGCAGATTCCGCCGACCGAGCCCGCGCATCTCGAGTTCCGACATGTCACAACGCTCCTGAGTCCAGGGGACTTCGAGGAGCGCCAAGCGGGCACTCGATCGCCGCGCCAAACCACTGCACCAACAGACTCGATAACCCGGCACCGGACAGACGTCCATCCTCGGGTAGTGGGCTGCACCCTTGGAAACCTATTGCGCATCCAACATAGCGAACCGGGCTATCCTGAGCGCATGGTTGGAGCACCTCGGACAACCGACAAACGTAGGTTGACGGTTCCGCGGGATCTGCCGGACTGGTTGATCTCGCACGGCAGACACTGGATCACGACCGATGAGATCGCGGCGACCCTCGCGATCGCGGTGGAACAGGTTCCACCCATCGTCGCGCGGCTACGACGTGCCGGCCGGATGTTCTCTCCTACGCGTGGTGGGTACGTACCGATCCCGGCCGAGTACCGGTCGTGGCGTGCGGTGCCGGCGAGCCACTTCATCGATTCGATGATGCGGTACCTCGGCCACGAGTACTACGTCGGGTATCTGTCCGCTGCCGAGGTCCACGGCGCAGCCCACCAACGACCGCAGGTCTTCCAGGTGATCACCGACGCCCGTCTGAACGACCGCAGCTTCGACCGGGTGACGATCACAGCGCCGACCACCTATCCCGCTTACCCCGACCCGAGTCGGCCCGCAGGATGGGCGGACGTTCCCGCCGTGATCCTGGCCGCGGATCTCCGCCTGAGTGGCCGGATAGTCATGCTCCCCCAACAACCCCAGCTCTTCCCCGGCACCATCCACGACAACCTGGGCCTCGCGCGACCAGCGGCGTCGGCAGACGAGCTCTCCGCGTTCCGTCCAGGCACATGGCCTTGGCGACTGGCTCCAGCACCTCCCCCACGGCCTCAGCTCTGCCGCCGACCACGCGCTCAGCGAAGGCGACCGGCACATCGTCTCGCTCGTCCAGACGCTCCTCAAGGACCCCGACATCGTCATCCTTGACGAGCCCACAGTCAGCCTCGACCCCCTCAGCGCAAACCGCGTCGAACGAGCGACCACCGCCGCGTTCGCACACCGAGTCGTGATCCTCGTCACCCACTCACTCGAGACAGCCCGCCAGGCCAACTCGCTCGCCGTGCTCGACACCGGCCAACTGATCGACCACGGCACCCACGACGAACTCATGCAACGATGCCAGCGCTACCGGCAACTCACCGGCGAAGCCTGACGCGCCAAGGACGGCCCGTGGAGTCGGGTTCAGCCCCGCCGCGTACGAAAGGCCAGGCGCAAGACGCCATCGCCGTCGCAGTTCGCGTCGCAGTCGACTCCGAAGACGTTCGAGATGAGGTCAGGTGTGAGCACGTCCGCTGTAGGGCCGCTCGCGACGAGCCTTCCTCCATCGAGCACGTGGACGGTGTCGCAGTAGGCAGCCGCCAAGTTGAGGTCGTGAATCGCTATGACCGTCGTAAGCCGGAGCTCGCGCAGCAAGTCGAGGAGTTCGAGTTGGTGGCGGATGTCGAGGTGGTTCGTCGGCTCGTCAAGCACAAGAAGGGGTGTGTCTTGCGCCAGCGCTCGCGCGACGAGAACGCGTTGGCGCTCACCGCCGGACAGCGTCGCGAAGGGGCGATCTGCGAAGCCTCCAACACCAACGCGGTGGATCGCAGCCTCGACGATCGTGTCGGCCTCGGCGGACTTGGACGCAAACAGGCCACCGTGAGGTATGCGACCCATCTCGACCATCTCTCGCGCTGTGAAGTCGAACTCTGTCGGTCGCTCCTGCGGCACAGCGGCCACCCGCCGGGAGGCTTCGCGGTTCGAGAGCTTCCAGAGATCGTCGCCATCGGTGAGGACCACACCGGCCGCCGGACGAAGGTGCCGATACAGCGTCCGGAGGAGGGTCGACTTACCGGACCCGTTTGGCCCGATGAGTCCCGCGATCTCACCGGTCCGAACCTCCATCGATACCTCAGTGACGATCCCAACCGAGCCGATGTCGACCGAAACACCTTCGAAGCGAATCTCCACGGCTCAGACCGCTCCGAGAGATTCGGTGCGATGCAGCAACCAGAGGAAGAACGGCGCGCCGATGAAGCCCGTAACGATCCCGACGGGGATGTCGGTCGGCGCGAGTACTGCGCGTGAGGCGAGATCGCAAAGAACCAGGAACGTGGCTCCGCCCAACGCCGCCACCGGCACAACCCGGCGGTGGTCGCTGCCCACCGTCAACCGGGCCACGTGTGGCACCACAAGACCTACAAACCCGATCATGCCGCTGAGGGCCACCATCAGTGCCGTCAACAGGGCGGTGACGGCGAGCAGCCGGTAGCGCAGCCGATGAGTGTTCACACCGAGGCTGGCAGCGGTCTCGTCTCCGATCAAGAGGGCGTTGAGGCGCGCCCCATCGGCCAGCAGAACGGCGACACCGACCACCACCCCGATTGTGGGCACCCAGAGGTAATCCCAGTCTGAACGCCCGAGGTTTCCGGCCATCCAGAACAGAATGCTGAACACCTTTCCTTCATCCTGCGCCTGCAACACCATGAAGCTGGTGACTCCGCCGAGCAACTGGCCGATCGCGACGCCGGCCAAGACAAGGCGCAGCGGAGAGATGACCCCGCGACGGCGGCCGAACAGCAACACGAGCAGTAGCGCGCCGATCGCTCCGACGAACGCCGCGCTCGATGTGGTCGTCAATCCGAAGGCTCCCAGGCCAAACACAATCGAAGCGACCGCGGCCGCCGACGCGCCACCCGAAACACCGAGAATGTACGGGTCCGCCAATGGGTTGCGGACGAGCGCCTGCGCCGCAACCCCGGCGACGGCAAGGCCGCTCCCGACCAGCGCTGCGAGCACCACACGCGGTGCCCGCAGCGTCCAGACGATGTCGGCGAACGTGTCGTCGCTCGGCAGGCCAACCGGAAGCCGAAACCCACGACGCGCAATGGTCGACCACACGTCAGCGACAGGGATCTGCACTGCGCCCCACGAGACTGCAAAGGTCATCGAGGCCACCAAGAGCCCGATGTTCGCGGCGACAGCAAGAGGCAACGAAACGCGACGCGCTCCAGTCGGTCCAGCGGCCACCGTCAGCCGGTCGTCGACGCGAGCTCAGCAGCCAGCTTCTTGACTCCATCCACGTTGCGCACCCCGCCGGCGCCAACCTCGGGAAACACAACGCGCACGAACCTTTGGTTCTTGACGGCGGAGATGTTGGCCAGGGCAGGGTTGGATGTCAGAAATGCTTCAGCCTGATCCCAATCCTCAGGGACGCTGAACGGATAGCCGATCACCATGATCACCTCGGGGTCGCGCTTGACCAGCTCCTCGAGTGTGGTCGTCGCGTACGCGTCGGGAAGGTCACCGAAGACGTTCACACCGCCAGCCAAAGTGATGATGGCGTTGACGGCCGAAGCTGACCCGTAGTAGCCGGGGGCTCCTTCCGTCAGCTCGCCGATGTTCGCCGTCGCCACCCGCAGTTTGGTCGTGGAATCGACAGAAGCGACTGCGGTCGCGAGGTCGGCGCGCAGGCTTGCGACGAGTGCCATCGCCTCCTCCTGCTTGTCGAAGATCTTGCCCAAGTTCTCGAGATCTCGGAACGTGCCCTCGAGGTCGGTTCGAGGCGCGTCAGCGTCGTCGCTCATGCAACCGCCCTTGCCCAAGGACCAATACGTCGCGATGCCCTTGTCCGCAAGCTCCTGCTCGGTGTAGACTCCATCACCCGAAAACACGTAGTCGTACGAACCTATGACGAAGTCCGGCTTCGCCGCCAGAAGGGCCTCCTGCGAGATCTCCCCCGTCGAGGCAGCGATGGTGGTCACTGTCTGGCTCGCATCCTTGAACGGCTCCGGCACAGCCGGCAACGGCATCGGACCCGCAGCCAACTGTCGCTCACCAACCCCAACCCAGAACAACAACTCATAGGCCTGAGGGTCGAGCGACACAATCGTTTCTGGCGCCTTGTCGAACGTCACGCTCTGACCACCGCAGCCCACGATCGTCAACGGGTACTGCGTCCTCATCGACATACCGTCGGCCATCGTCGTGGTGGCTGCGGACGAATCGGGAACCGACGACGAGGAACTCGGTGTCGCCCCGTTGGTCCCAGCTGCGGTCGTAGCGGCCGAGTTGGAATCGCTACCACACGCTGACAGCAAGAGCCCCGAGGCAAGAACCGCCTTCCCCAGCCAACCCATCGTCGAAGTCCCCATCTTCATCCTGCTCCAGTTCAATCCAGGCGCGGCAACACCGCACTCTCAAGCAAGTCGTAGACGACACCCGAAAAGTTCCGGTCACCAGTAGGAGTGACCGTCGAAATGTGTCGCCGGGCGATGGCCGAGCCATCGGTCATTGTCGAATTCGCCGATGACGGCGGATGTCCCTCCCGCCACGACGCCGGGACCGACCTTCGACGTCGTCGCGTTCCTCGACGCATTTCCCCAGACGGGGCGCAGACGGGTTGTTGCACACCCATCGGACGCGATGGGCTTGAGAGCCAAACCCGTCGCCGGACCCCACGACGGGGACACGTCATCGAGCCTGCAGCAATCGGTGGATCTGGTCGAGCTCCGCCGATCACGCGTACGACTCCTCCCAATCTCCTCCCAATGACAGAGGCAAATGGCGGTCACTAAGGGTCACTAGAGGTCAATCCGAGCAGCGCAGGCGACCCTTGCGCATCGCTCTCTACCAGGTAATATCCCCTGGTAGAGAGCCGATTCGCAAAGCGCCCCCGGTAGGAATCGAACCTACGACCTGCGGTTTAGGAAACCGTTGCTCTATCCACTGAGCTACGGAGGCGGGGAGTGTTCCGATTCCTCTTCCGAAATGGTTGGGCCATGTCAGCGAAGGGCTCGTCGCACTCGGTGAGAGAGGGTATCGGCACGCTCCGGTGGCTGGCGAGGACGGTCGAGGGGGCTCGGGGCGGCTCAGGTGCGTGCCGGGCAGGCGTTGTGGCGGCTGATCAAGTCAGGCGGCGGACGTTCGGCGTTGTGGGAGTGGTCGTTGCTTCGGCTCTGTCAGCAGTTACACGCGCCGCCTCCAATGTCAGTTCTGAACCACCACGAAGGGGCCGGTACGACCGCAGGTGCTCGCCATGGCACAGTGACGTATGGAAATCGCCCGTATCTCGACGGCCGTCGCCAGCACAGCGCTGGTAGTCGGCTACGCCGTCGGTTCGGGCCGGTGGGTGACCACTGGCGACGCCTGGTACCGCTCGCTCGAGCAACCGCCCTGGCAACCACCCAGCGCCGTGTTCGGCATCATCTGGCCGTACAACTTCGCCGCGCTCATCGCCGCCGGTATCGCCGTGGCACTCAGCGGATCGGCCGCTGCCCGAACGGTGTGGCTGGTGGGCCTGGCGCTCAGCGTCGCCGCGGCGCTCGCCTGGGCGCGCCTGTTCTTCGTCGGCCATTCGTTGTGGCCGGCCGCCATCGCCCTCATCGCCGCAGCCGTGTTGACCGCGCCCATCGTGGTGGCCGCCTGGAACACTCGCACCTGGGCGGGCGCGATCCTGCTGCCGTACAACGTGTGGGTGGCGTTGGCCGCCTCGGTGTCGGTCGGCTACGCACTCCGGAACTGAGCCGGTGGCGGCAACCCGAGCCGCACGGAAACCTTCTGCGGTACCGTCGCCTGGTGATGCTGCGGAACTGGGGCTCGACACCCGACGAGATTGCCAGTGCCCTTCCCGGAGACGAGTTGTGCCCGGGCGCCCGCATCGTCGCAACCCGATCCATCAGCCTCGCGTCTGCTCCCGAACACGTCTTCCCCTGGTTGCGCCAGATGGGATTCGGACGTGCCGGTTGGTACAGCTACGACCTGCTGGACAATCTCGGTCGGCGTAGTGCTCGGTCCATCGTCGACGAATGGCAGCACGTATCGGCGGGCGACTCGATACCCGGCGGCCCCGTGGAGTTCGAAGCGACCATCGTCGATCCGCCCCACTCGCTCGTGATCCGCCTTGCGGCCCGCGGTCGGATCGGCCGCCGGATCGGCTTCACCCTCGCCTATGACCTCCGCCCGGCCGGGGGCGGAACGCGGCTCGTCACGCGCGCCCGCGCCAGGATCGACATGCCCGGCGGGGTACTTCTCGAGCGCCTCGTCCTCGAACCCGGCGACGGGATCATGGTGCGCAAACAGTTGCTCAGTCTCGCCCGTCGGGTCGAGCCCCCGCCGCAGCCCTGAC